>NZ_CP036262.1:5412442-6013825 GCF_007741495.1 Roseimaritima multifibrata | reverse complement strand
ACGTCAAAGTAGTCCGCCATCGGTTCGGGGTTCTGGCAGCAGGGGCCGCCAGCGATCACCAATGGGTCTGCCATCGTGCGTGCTTCGGATTCCAGGGGGATGCCCCCTAGGTCTAGCATGGTCAGCACGTTCGGGGCGCTGATTTCGTATTGTAGGGACAGTCCCACGACGTCGAAGTCAGAGAGTGCGGTGAAGGTTTCCAGGCTGTAGAGGGGGACCTGGTGTTTTCGCAGCTGGGCTTCCATATCGGGCCACGGAGTGAAAACCCGTTCGGCCGCCCAGTCGTCTCGGCGATTCATTTGGGAGTACAGAACTTGCAGCCCGTGATGGCTCATGCCGATCGTGTAGGCGTCCGGGAAACCGAGACACAGTGTGCCGGACACTTCGCGATGGTCTTTAACAACAATGTTGCGTTCGCCTCCGACATACTGAGCCGGAGTTTGGACGTGCGGCCAAACGTGGGTTTCTAGAAAACGTCTGCGTTCGATTTGAATCATGAAACTTTGATTTGCTGTGAAGAGCAGTTGGTGTGGCCCACTAGTCGTGCTCGATAGGAGCGTTAACCTTAAGTTTGACCTACCAAGACGGTTTGAAGCAAGGGAAACCCAGATGAGCGAATTTGAAACAGTCGGAAAAGTTAGCGATTTTGAAGAAAATGTTGGCCAAGCCCATCCCGTCAATGGACGTATGGTAGCGGTTTTTATGCGTAACGGCGAATTTTCCGCAATCGATGATCTATGTCCGCATATGGGAGCCTCCCTGGCGGAAGGTCATGTCGAGGAAGATACGGTGACCTGCCCGTGGCACGCTTGGCGGTTCTGCATCAAAGATGGAACCTGGGAAGATAATCCCCGTGTCAAAGTCGATTCTTTTGAAGTCCGTGTCGTCGGCGAAGATGTGCAGGTTCGCGTCAACGATTAGGGCAGCTGAATTCTTCGCGGAACCTATGCGGCCGCGGATGTTTTTGCTCTCTTGTCCACGCTTTGGCGAGCGTAGTAACCGCGTCTGCCGTAGTTGCCGTGCCTGCCGTGCCTGCCGTCGTCAGTTCCTGTTCCGAAACCGTCACTTATTGATTTCGCGTCCCCGGCGGAAATCGCTTTAAGTGGGCGTTCTGTCGCGGAGCGAAAGGCGACAATCACCAAGTCGACAGCTTGCCGGCGCGGGGATTCTGCCGGCAAAACCTACGTAGAATCTCTGGCGTTCGCTTATCGGTCGACAAACGGCCGCGCTTCATGCTGCAATCGGTCCTTCAAAACTCTTAGTCGCTGTTCAAGCTCGATGAGGATCGGATCGACCTGCCCACGTGGGGCTCGGCTTGGCGGGACGGGGATGGCATCATCGAATTCGATGATCGCTTTTAGTGGTAGCGAGGTGTCGACATCGCCTAAGAAATCTTCTTGCATGCGCTGGATCGTTTCCAGGATGCGGGTGTCGGTGCATTCTTCCGGCACCAAATAGCCCGTCACATACGATTCCAGTTGCTGGGCCATGTCGACTTCGCGAAGGGAGTGCCGGATTTTCTCTTTTTCGGTTTCTGATTCCGTCGCCAATAACCGTGGCAAAAGTTTTGTCCGTAAATTGCGGACACGATGGAGGACCGGGATCGGTTCTGCGCTGGGGGTAACTCCGGCCTCCGCTTCGGTTCGCTGTAACAGGGTTGCGATCAATCGTTTCCGTCGTTCGTCCAAATCGCCTGGATGAACGCTTCCGGTGTACTCGATTTCTTGCAAACTGAGCAGCCCTGTGGCTAGTCGTTCAATCCTCTGGAGCACCGTGCGACCGTTGGTTCGTTGCCATCCCAGCGGTTTTTCAAGTTGACTTAGCGCCTGATTGGCCCAGGCATGGATATCGCCTTGGATGACATACTTGATCCACGTGGGATGGATGACCACCGAGCCACCTGACTGCTTTTCACGGCGTTTGGCAGCGGTTCGGGCCAGGAACGCAACGCCTTCCAGAAGCGGCTGCAAATGGTCATTGGTGCGGTTGGTCGTCCCTTCCGGGAAGATGATAAGAGGGCGCTCGGCGTTGTTTAGGATTTCGATCGCCGTTTCCAACGACTGACGATCGTTCCCTTCCCGGAACAGGCTAAAGGCTCCCATCCGCCGGATCGCAAAGGATTCGAACGCGTTCTTGTTGAAAAGGTGCCAGCTGGCAATTGCGTAGACGTGCTGTTTTAGTTCGCGTGCGGGCCAACCGAGTACGAGGGGGTCGGAGTACCGGCAGTGATTCGGAGCCAGTAATATCCCATCGCGTTTATTTAACGATTCGGCGACGCTCTCTAGATTCCTGCATTCATAACCTACGATGCCGTCTTTGCGGCGCAGGTAAAAATCAACGATGTGCAGTCGCTGGATCCAGGTTGGCCAGGCATTCCCTCGGTATGGGGGAATGAACTGGTATGGTTTTTCGACGATCACACTCATCAGGAAGTCAATTTAGCCAGAGCGAATCCTACGGCCAATGCAACGATTAGCATGACTCCAAACACGGCGACCAGCAGCCACGGTATCTGTTTTTCCGGATCGGTTGATTGGTTTTGGGTGGCGGGCGAGCGTGCGGCGGGGGATTTCCCCTTTGCGCTGATTTGTCCTTTGGCGGTCGCCTTTGCAGCAGCCTTCTTCGGCAAAAAACGTTCTTTAGGCGGCAGCGTCACGCCTCGTTTTTCGGTGTTCTTTGCCATTCGTGGTGCGTATCCAGATTCTCGTTCCAGATCGATCGCACTGCTGCTTGAATCGGAGGCGGCCCGGCTTTGCGATTTCACTTTGACCAATCGGCCACTATCGGAAGCGGACAATTGGTTGCCGCTTTTGGCAACCGTTTCACCCGTGCGGCCACTTAGCGTGTCGTTTTGGTCGCTGGCATGTTTTCCCAGTTGAAGATCGGAATCAACATGAACGGTGCTGCTGTCCGAACCGAGCATCAGAGCTGCAGCGGACGGGTCCGACCCACCGGCGATACGGGTTTTCGCGTTTTTCGCTGGTAGTTTGGAATTTTCCAGCCAACGCGACATCGCCTCGGCGACGTCGGACGCTTTTTGGTATCGATAGTTGGGGTCCTTCTGGATCATTTTGACGACCATCCCTTCCAGTTCTCCCGGACAGTCGGTGCGAATCTTGCGAATCGATTCGGGCATCTCTTTTTGGTGTTTCGCGATCCGTTGTGCGAGGCTTCCCTCAGGGAAGGGAGGTTGACCGGTCAAGATGAAGTAGAGCGTACAGCCCAGTCCATAAATGTCGGCTCGGTGGTCGACGGTATGGCTGTTCAACGCCTGCTCAGGCGCTAGGTAGTCGGCGGTCCCTAAAACGTTTTCGTTATGTTCGATCGTTAACGAGGCTTCGTCATCCTGCGCGAACAACGCCAATCCCATATCAAGCAGTTTGATCGTTCCTTCGCTATCGATCAGCAGGTTCGCCGGTTTAACGTCTCGATGGATCATGCCGCGGTCATGGGCATGCTGAAGTCCTTCGGCGGCCTGGACGATCACTTCCGCAGCGGTTCGGAAATCGAACGGGCCTTCTTTGCGGACGCGAACCTGAAGGTCGTCGCCGTCGACGTGCTCCATGACCATGTAATGAAGGTCCCCTTCATTATCGATGTCGTAGGCGCGAACGATGTTTTTGTGATTGAGGGCCGCAATGGCTTTGGCTTCATTCTTGAAGCGCGCCAAGTACGAAGCGTCGTTGACTCGGCGTCGCGGCAGAACCTTAATCGCTCGGCGGTCACGCATCTGGACATGTTCACCCAGATAGACGCTGCTCATCCCCCCCGAACCAAGATGCCCTAGCAGCTTATATTTCCCGAGAAAAAATCCTTTATACTTGCCCGTCAGCAACTTGTCGGTATGCCATTCGGTCAGCAATTTATTGCGCCGAAAAATGGCTGCCATCGTCGCGGGGTCGTCGGGCAAGTTGCCATCGAATTTCTCGCGAACTTTCTCGACCAACTGGTCGCTTTTATCGGGGTCGACCAAATTACTTTTGGCGACCAATTCGATAAATCGTTCCGAGGTAAGTTTCGTCATGCGTTGCAGCCGTCCTTTCAGAGTTGAACGGCTTGAAAGCTGGCGGAGTGTAAAGGACCAAAATATAAGATAATCATCAAGATAGGGAAAATAGCAAACAACCCCACCCAAAGTAACCCAAACCTATCCGATCTGCCCAATTTCCGTCTCTTATGAGACTTGTGGAGCCAATATGACGCCAAAACACCAGAACCGCCTCCCCTCGCTTGTTTGCCTTGTTGCGAAGTACTGGGAGCCGGGGACGGTGAAAACCCGCTTGGGGGCAGACGTTGGCATGCCCGTTTCGGCCGCTTTGCATCAGCGTTTCGTCAAACACCTGACAAAACGACTGGGTGCTGGTTTGCCCGGACACTCGGATACGCCACCCCCTCAGGTACAGCAGGCGTCGTGCCAAAACAATGAATCTGCGGCCGTTAAACAGATTTGGGCGATTTCCCCCCCCGATGCCGTTGCCAAAGTCCAAGGGGAAGTGCCGGGTTGGGAGATCGGTCCGCAGGGGGATGGGGACCTAGGCGAACGCCTGCAGAGATTGTTTCAGGATCACTTGGCTTGCAGGTCGCAGGATCCGGTGGAGCAAAGCAGAATGCTGGTAATCGGAGGCGATTGTCCCGATTTGCCCGCGGCGACCATTGCCGAAGCGCTTGATCAACTGCGGACCGTCGATGCCGTGCTTGGGCCAGCATCGGACGGAGGCTACTATCTATTGGGATTGAAGGGGCCGTGGCAGGACTGGATGAAGCGCCTCTTTCAGGAGGTTCCCTGGAGTCAGCCTGAAGTGGCGGAAGTGACGCGAGATCGTTTGAAGGCAGCAGGCCGGCGCTGGCATGAACTGCCGTGCCGCGACGATGTCGACACGCTGGCTGACTTGTGCCGGTTGGTGGAACGTCTGCAAGCGAACGAAGTCGAGAGCCTTGCTGATGGCGACCCGTCGTCCGAGAGGGAACTGTTAAACGAGATTTGGGATTGCCTGCCCGTCGCGTTAAGAAGTCTGCCGGCACTGCACAAACTTGCTGGCTGCTGAATTCGTAATCATCACGAAATCGACAGCCTGCTCGTTCAGTAGGTCCCGGGAAGTTAGCAAGCGTAGTCAATAAGAATCGGAGTTACTGTGGTTTCAGTTCATTCTCAAGATGATGTATCGGTCCCGTTGCCGGATCGGTCCGCCGAGGGAGGGCCAATCCAATCGGGATCTGAAATTACGATTGTCGGCGGAGGAGTTGTCGGGTTAAGTGTCGCTTGGGAAGCCGTTCGCCGCGGTTTGCGAGTCACGGTGCTGGAAAAGAAAACGATCGGAGAGGGGACTTCCTGGACGGCAGCAGGGATCCTTCCGCCAGCGAACTGGGAAACGGCAACCGATCCGGTCGATCGACTGCGCGGCCTGAGTCATTCACTGCATCCGGTATGGGCGGCAGAGCTTCTGCAGGCGACCGGAATTGATAACGGTTTACGACGTTGCGGTGGAATTTATTTGGCGACCTCGGTGGGGGAGGCTGCAGCTTTGGTTGGGCTTCGCGCTTATTGGCAAGAATACGACATCGCCGTTGAAGCTTTATCGATGACGGAACTTGTCGCTTTGGAACCTAGCCTCACGTCCATCGTCGAAGCGGGACGCGTGAAGTCGGCGTATCGGTTGCCCGATGAATACCAGATCCGAAGTCCTGATCATTTGGCGGCGCTGCGAGCTGCCTGTGAATTGGAGGGAGTCGAAATTGTCGAATCGATTTGCGTCGATCGGCTTGATGAACAACCCGATCATATCGGTCTACAAACCGCGGCGGGAAAGCGGACAGCGGATGCGGTGGTCGTGACGGCAGGGGCTTGGTCCTCGGCGCTGGCAAAAGAGTCCGGGTTTCCGTTCGACATTATTCCTGTGCGTGGTCAGGTTCTGATGTATCACCTGTCCGAACCCCCATTTCGGCACGTTGTGAATGAAGGGAATCGCTATTTCGTCCCACGTGAAGATGGTCATCTGCTGATTGGTTCGTGTGAGGAAGAGGTTGGCTGGACAACCGAGACCACCCCTTCGGCGTTAGCCGAAATTCAGCATTGGGGCGAGCAGGTTTGGCCGGGGCTAAAATCGCATGCACCTATGCGTTCCTGGGCAGGACTGCGACCGTCGACCGTCGACGGATTTCCCTATATCGGCAAAGTCCCACAGTCTCGGCGAACCTTCGTCGCGACCGGACACTTCCGAAGTGGCATTCATCTCTCCTGTGGTAGTGCCGTCCTGATCGTGGATGCATTGATGGGGGAACCGCCCAAGATGGATCTAGATCCATTTCGAATTGGGCGTGGATGATCTGGAGTAGAGAGTCAACTTTCTTAGCGGAACGGCGCAAACCTTCCGGCAGATATTTAACAGCGGCGCCGGGAACATCATGCATTGACTATGCCCGCTGGGCTAATAAAACGCCTCGTATGTTTCGGTGTGAGTGCTATAGCTCAGAGAGGTTCTTTATCCCTGCAAGTACCCGCCCGCTGGGCTAGTAAAACGCCTTGCATGTTTCGATGCCAGTGCATTTAGGATGCGGGAAGTTCTGCCAGCATCTGCCAACAAATCCATTCCATTCTTGGTAAATGGAATGGCCCTTTCCAGAGGTTCCCCTTTAGGCGATTGCTGATTGCACCGTCACGACGCAGGTAGCCGAACCATTCGCCATTGGTTGGGTCGGCGAAGTGCTGGTAGGACCAGTCGTGTACCTGTTGGTGCCAGCGGACGTATTTTGGGTCTCCCGTTAGGATTGCAGCCAAGAGGGTCGCAATGATGGTTTCATTGTGAGGCCACCAGAATTTCATGTCTTGCCAGTACTCCTGGATCGGCGCTTCGTCCAAGCTTGTGAAGTAGAGGATGCCTCCGAATTCCTGGTCCCAGCCTCGCTCCCACATCCAGTCCAGCATCCGGCAGCCCAGTTCGATCAGGCGTGAATCTTGACGGACCTTTCCCTCCCACATGATGAACCAGGCCGCTTCGATGGCATGCCCTGGATTCAGCGTTCTTCCATCAAAATGATCGATACGTTTTCCCTCTGGAGAAACGGTTTCGACGACACATTCGATATCGTTGTGAACATGGAATGTTTCAATTTCCGCAATCGCTTGGTCGATGATCGCGTTCGCCGATTCCAGCTTGATCGATTCCCTTAACTGCTGGGCGATGTTGATGGTGATCATCGCGCCCCCGATACCTCGTGTGGGGCGGGCGTTCGTAAATTTGGCAGGTCCGGGAGGATTGGCTAAATGGTTTTGGAACGTTTGAAAACAGGCTAGTGCTTTGTCGCGATAATTCGTGTCATTGAACAGCTGGGCAAGTTCGCCGTATGCGATTGCTGCAAACGCTTCGCTAAAAGAGTAGCGTCGCTTGCGGAGCGGAATGCCGTCGCGGGTGACCTGGAAAAACATTCGTCCGTCCTCTGGATCGAAGCCGTGGGTGTCCAGAAAATCGGCTCCGCTTTTGGCCCATTGAACCCAGGTTGGATCGGGCGATAGATTGTTGGCCAGTTCTGCCAGCAGCCAGGTGAATCGGCCTTGTTGCCAGATGCTTTTGTCGGTGTCGATCACCTGGCCCCGTTCATCCAGCGAGCCAAAAAAACCGCCATGTTGCTGGTCACACGCATGGTTCAGCCAGAATGGAAGCGTGTTTTCAAGCAGCCCATCACGATAGGTTGACAGCAAGCTGGCCGTGGGCAGAGAAGGGTGAGGGGCGTACGCCATGGTTTTTGCTTGTCAGGGAATGGAATGGCAACGGGGAACGCGTTGCCAAAAGGGGGTCAGACAATTTTACCGAGCTCTGCTAGTCTGGGGGACGGCAGATGAATGCTACCGCTGGGGCCTGAAGACTCGCAAAATCTTCTCCCTTTTTAAATGAACCCCAACGCGAAGTTTCGCACGAAGCATCCGGTTAGGGCTCGATAAACAATCCTGTGGAATATTAAAAAAGATGATGTCTGAGAACGATGAGATTTTGGAGCCGCCGGGATCGATTGCGATTATCGGAGGCGGGATTCTAGGGTTGGAAGCTGCGTTGTACGGACGCTTTTTGGGGTACGACGTACAGGTTTTCGAGGCCGCACGAATCGGACAGTGGTGGGAAGAGCAGGGGGATGTCGAGCTTGGCTTTCTGCCGGGCCGCGCGATCTCCGGTTTGGCTTGGCAAGCGATTCAGGCTCAGCGTGATCAGCCGGAAGAGCTGCCCGTGTTGCCCACGACCATGGCCGAGTGGGGATCTCAGATTGTTCAGGAGCTTGCCGAAGTCGATCTTCTCCGCGGACGCGTGTTGGCATCCCACCGGGTGACCGAGGTGACCGCCGTCCCGAATGAAGAAGATCCGAACGAAACCGATTTTGTGATTCGCTGTGACGGAGCGGAAGAATCGTGGGAAGCGGAAGCGATCATCGATACAACGGGGCTCTTCTCCCCAGCCGAAGGAGAGGCTCTGGTTCCTTATCGGTACCGTTTGACGCAGCCTAGCGATAACGATTTTGAAACAAAGACCGCAACAGGGCGTGACCAAATCTGCCAGCTGTTTGCTCAGCTAGGGGATCGTCCGGATCTGGATCTGTTTCGTCCGACCAGAACCTAGGCCGGTCGATCTCCGGACGGTTTTGATTTCTGCGTAACTCTGTTTGCTGCCACCGAACCCGCTCTGGTCGGTGGAGCAACTGGCAGCTGCCTAAAGCCGCCTCCTCCGCGCCGCATTCTTGGCGTCTTCGTCCTCCGTCAGGATCCGCTCGCTGCGGTCATGGCGGAGAACCGTCGCTGAAGCGGACCCGTCGGTGCTTCTCGGCGAGAGCTCTCATCGTAGGGTCGTGCATGTGCGATGGCCCGTTTGTGCACGTCGTAACGTTTGCACCGCTGGCACGGTTTGGGCTGCCCAAGACGCCCCTTCTTTTTCGGTGTCTTCTTTTTGCAACATCCATCGCAGTCCGGCAACGTGACCTAGAGTTCTCCAGAAGTGGCTGAATCGCACGTTTGGGGACGTTACAGAGCGGATTTTTCGATGATCAAACTTTCAAGACTCGACGGTGAGCCGTTCATCTTAAACGCCGACCTCATCCGCTATGTGGAAAGTCGACCTGACACGTTCATTACGTTGACCACCGGAGAGCGGCTGGTCGTCGCTGAATCGATGGACGAAGTCGTCGATCGGTCGGTTCGCTATCAGCAACAGAAACAGTGGATACCAGGACGTTAACAGGCAGCGTTAAGACGTTCTTTTTTCTTTCATTGCATTAAAGATTGATAACAGCTCGATGGATATTGCTTCGCTAATTGGTTTGATTCTGGCGGTCGGTTTGATCGTTGGTTCGATGTTGATGGGGTCGGCTCCCATGACTGCGTTTGTCGATATTCCATCGTTCTTGGTGGTGGTTGGGGGAGCGGTCGCGGCGGCAATGATTTGTTTTCCGCTGAAGAGCATGTTGGGGGTTCCCAAGGTGATGATGAAGGTCTTCCTTAACAAAAACGAAGACGTATCCAAGTTGATTCAGCAGATCGTTGCTCTGGCAGAAACCGCTCGACGCGATGGACTGCTGGCGTTGGAAGCTCAGATTTCTGATATCGAAAACCCGCTTGTCAAAACCGGTTTACAGATGGCGGTCGACGGTAGCACACCGGAAACGGTGGAAGAGGTTTTGCGAACCGAAGTCAACGCGATCAGTACTCGCCATCGCGAAGGGAAGAGCGTGATGGATCAGTTGGGGCGGTTTGCTCCGGCTTATGGAATGATCGGAACGTTGATGGGATTGATCATGATGCTGAGCGACATGAGTGACCCGTCGGGGATTGGAGCCGGGATGGCCGTGGCTTTGATCACGACGCTCTACGGAGCGATCGTAGCCAATGTGGTCTTTTCGCCATTCGCTGAAAAGTTAGGGCTGCTTAGTCGCAAGGAAATGATTGGGATGGAGATCGCCATTCGTGGTGTGATGGCCATCCAGTCGGGAGAAAGCCCCCGTGCGATCGATCAAAAATTGCAAACCTTCTTGCCGCCTAAATTGCGTTCAAAGGAATAACCAACGATGGAAGAAGAACCAGAAGAATCCGGGCCTGAAATTCCTGAATGGGTTGTGACCTTCGGGGACATGATGTCGCTGCTGCTAACCTTTTTCATCATGTTGGTTTCGCTAAGCGAAATTAAAGAGGACGAAAAATATCAGGCGTTAGTCGATTCCATGCACCGTCAGTTTGGGTATTCAAAGTCGCTCGACAGTCTTGCCCCAGGGGACGCGAAACCTCGCGCCTCGGCGATGTCCGTGCTGGCGACGACCGGTCGAGCCAAGCGGAAAGATACTGCGAAGGGTGGTGTTCCTGAACCAGCGCCTCATGGCGAAGAACCGATGGTGCGAATCATCAGGCCTGGCAAGCGAACGGCTGTCGGTGCGGTGGTGTTTTTTGAAGTGGGGGATGCCGATCTGGACGCCGAAGGGAAACGAGTTCTGGATCAGGTTTCCGTGCAACTGCGCGGCAAGCCCCAGAAAATCGAAATTCGTGGACATGCTTCGCCAGAATTAGCCGCTCGTACAGGAGACGTTAACGAGGCGATGGATTTGGGCTACCTGCGAGCTCGCCATGTGCTGGACTATTTGGTGAACGTTACCGAACTGGACGCCAAACGTTTTCGCTTGAATTCAGCAGGTGCTACCGAACCGATGCACTCAGGGGGCGATTCCGCGAACGGACATGCGAACGCTCGAGTGGAAGTATTTCTGTTAGATGAAAATGCAGAGGACTTACGTGGAACCTCCGCCGAACGGGCTCAGCGTGTTCTCCAGACCCCAACCAATGACGAGGCCCCCTAATGGCTGATGACGCCCCTGAAAATGAAGAAGTTGCGGCTCCGAAAAAATCGGGGCTTGGCAAAGGTTTGATGATTGGGTTCATCTCGGTCGTTGTGCTTGTCGAAACAGCCCTCTTTTTCTTCTTGGTTCCTTCTGCGGAAGAAGTCAGTGCCCTCGCTGAGGCGCGTTTGATTCAATCCGTTCAAGAAGGCCAGCAGAAAGTGGAGGAACTGACCGACGAGGAGAACAGCGTCGAAGAAGTCCTGATCGGGCAATTTGGCGAAACGTTCAGCCCTCTCGATACGCAGGATCATTATCGTGTTGAACTGAACCTTTTTGGTTTGGTGCGAAAAAAAGATCTGGAGAAAATGAATGCGGAGAAAACCTCCAAAGAAGGGCGTATTCGGCATGCGGTGCGGATGAAAATCCGGATGTCGGACCTTTCTGAACTGGATGAGAACCAATTGGGGTTGCTGCAAAGACGAATTTTGACGACATGTAATCATCTGTTGGAAGACGACCTGTTACTTTCTGTCGGATTCCGCGATTATCAGTTGTACAAAGAATAAAAGGCTGAATTCGTGAGCGAGTCGCCCTCAGCAAAAAACGCTGAAACTACCGAAGATGCTTCTCCTGTGGGGGAGGACGGCGGTTTGGCGACCGACAAAAAACAAGAAGTCTCTCCGCACGATATCGAAAAATTGATCGCGGATGCTCAGGCTGGCGTCGATCAAGCGGTCGGGAATGATCCCGATAGTGACGCCCAACCATTCCATCTGAATAATCTGGAATCGGTCGCCCAGGGTGGCGAAACCCATCCGATGCAGTTGCTGGGCGATGTTGAATTAGATCTGAGGATTGAACTAGGCCGCACCCAAATGCGGCTGGAAGAAGTCCTAAAGTTGCGGGGCGGAGCCGTCGTCGCTCTCGATAAATTGGCCGGAGACCCCGTGGACGTTTACGTCAACGGACGCTTGATTGCACGTGGCGAAGTCCTGGTGATGAACGATAATTTCTGCGTTCGTGTAACCGAATTGCTAGGAGCCACCGCGTGATGTATTCCAGATTCGATCGGCTATCTAGATTCCCCTGCAAAGGATTTCTAAGCGGGTTCGCTGCTTGTATTCTTGCCGGAATCAGCCTCACCTCGGCTGGTTTTGCACAATCGATCCAAGGGCAAGGTTTTGCCCAATCCGAGACGCAGGAAGCGACGAGATATCGTCCCGCTGATGAAGTCGTCTTGGCGCGACCTGGCGATCGAGTGACCTTGGTGAATGCTCAGGATGCCGGCCACGATCAGGCTGCTGCAAGTCCTTTTCGCGGTGAAGCTGCTCCAGCCTCCCGCGACGTTTCTCCATTTCGCTCGGTAGAAACGAACCCGGATGAGGAAAAGCAGGCGCGGCAAACGCTTCCTCTGGCCACCGTTATCAGTTCGCTTGCCATCGTCCTCGGGTTGTTTGCCGCCCTGGTCTGGGTTTGGCGCCGCGGAGGTGGATCGACGCTCGGAGGATTGTCGAAAGAAGCGTTTCAGGTCATTGGCCGCAGCCCGTTGGCACCGCGGCAGAATATGGTTTTGGTCCGTTGTGGGCGTCGCGTTCTTGTCCTTGCCGTTAGTGGGACATCCACCTCGACGTTGGCGGAGATCACCGACCCGGACGAAGTGGCTGAACTGTTGGCTCTGACAGGAGGCGGGGTAGGGCACCACCAGTTTCAGCAAACGTTGGCGGAACTAGGAAAAGAGCGTCCGCAGCAAAAACGTTTTGTGGACACGGATGAGGAAGATCGACCGCGGCACCTGTTTGCCAGCGTTTGAGGCTTTCAGAGTCCTTTTAGACGCGCATCGAATCAGTGGTTTTGTTAGAATGGTTGGAAACTCCGTTTCCCGCCTTCATTCGATGTACCTCCCGCCCGCCATGAATCGATACTGCACCGGCGTTCTCCGAACGTTGTCGGCCTTTCTGCTATGCGTTTTGCCCGCTTTCGAGGGGGCTCTTTGTTTGGACGTTGCTGCTGCTGAACCGGCGGAGACCGATACTCCTCAGCCGGTCGCCAAATGGGATTTCGAAACCCCTCTTTCGGTGAAGCTTGTTGGCGGAGGCCAGATTCAAGAATCAAGCTTGATCGCTCCGGAATTCCCAGATTTCCAAGAACAGCATCAGTCGCTGCATCTGGGGCTGGGGTCGTATTTGCGAATCGCAGATCATCCGGATGGTCGTTTTGACTTTGCTTCCGGGGATGAAATCACGTTGGAGGCTTGGGTACGTTTGGACGGTTTTGGTCAGAATGCTTATCTGATTGGAAAAGGACGCACAGGGAATCCAGGCACGACGGCTAACAACCAAAGCTGGGCGCTGCGTTTGCGATCCAAAGGTGGTTCGGCTTGCGTTAATTTCCTTTTCCGCAGCCGGCCATCGGCCGATGCCCCTGATTCGGAAGGGCAATGGCATCGCTGGACGTCTAACCAAGGATTCACGCCTGGTTCGGGGTGGCATCATGTGGCCGTCACCTACCGGTTTGGAGATTCCGACCCCAATAACATCCGCGGCTATTTAGATGGTAAGCAGGTCGCGGGCCGCTGGGATATGGATGGCGCCACCAGTCGACCTCCAGTAAACGATGACGATGAAGTCTGGATTGGATCGACCATGAAGGGGGATAAAAGTAATTCGCTTCACGGCGATATCGATGGCATCGCGGTTTATCGGAAGGTGCTGCCGCCTGAAACTTTTAAGGCACGCTACCGATACAATCCGCAGCCGCGCGTGGTTACTGAGGTCCCAGAGGGAAAAGTCGCCGTCCAAATGTATGGCCCTATCGCCTCGACCGGAACCATTCCGACGCGTGTCGGCAAACTGTTAACCACCTGGATTCAGGACGACCTTGCTTTCGTGCAGTTGCCTCACCGATATGACGAGTGGGGGATCCGGCAAGACTGGGGACGCCCCTTGTTGGTGCAAGCAACCACCGATGTTGCGGTTCCGGCCGGGAAACACCGAATCCTGGTTCGAGCTCGTGGGCTGTCACGCCTGTGGATCGATGATGAATTGGTTCTAACAACGCGTGCACAACCCAATCGCGCTGGGGCTCATCACGTGGTCGACCCGTTGCCGGAAGTGCTTTTTCCGGGGATGCGCCCGCATGCGATGAGCGAGCAAGAGAAAGTGATCGAACACACGTTTGAAGGACAGCCCAGTCGGTTTGTTCTCGAATCGATTGTTGGCGGCCCACGTTATCGCCCCGAATTTGGGGAGAACTGCGTCGCAATCGAATTGGAAGGGACGTCGATGTTCACCATCCTCGCGCCTCAGCCGGTCCATCCGTTGACGGACGAAGGCTGGGAAGCGGTGGTCGAAAAAACCGCTCAACAAATCAGTCAACAGGACCTTCAGAATCGCAGGAAGGCATCCGAAGCGTCCAAGGCTTACTGGGACAAACGGCACCGGTTTGCGGTCCAGAATCGAATGAGCGATACGCCAGCGGAGCAGGGGATCGACGGTCTTTTGGCGGCTCGTTTGTCGTCCGAACTCCAACGGGCCGCTGGATCGGAAGCCGCCTCGGACGATCAGAACCTTTTCGCCGAGCAGATCGAACCGATCCTCGCACAGCATTGCTACCGCTGCCACGGTGAAAAAGAGCAGGGGGGACTGAGCCTGCGATCGAGAGAAAAAATGTTGGCTGGGGGAGAATCCGAAATCCCCGCTGTGGTCCCCGGAAAACCTGAAGAAAGTCAGTTGTTCGAACTGGTGTCGGCTGCGGCGGATGATTATCGCATGCCTCCACAAGGCGACGGGCTGACCGAAAAGCAAGTCGCTGCGGTCCGAACCTGGATCGAACAAGGTGCGGTTGTGCCCGCCAAACCGATCACGGCGACTGCCGAAGTCACTCCGGTTTCCAGCGACGAGGTTTTTCTGCGCCGGGTTTATCTGGATACCGTTGGCGTTGCACCTAGCATCTCCGAAGCGACCGAATTTCTGTCCAGCACCGATCCTGATCGTCGGCGGAAGCTGATTGATCAGTTGTTGAAAGACCCTCGCGTCGCAGACAACTGGGTTGGCTATTGGCAGGACGCACTTGCCGAAAATCCGAATTTATTGAAACCGACGTTGAATAACACGGGCCCGTTTCGCTGGTGGATTCATGAAGCGTTAACGGATAATAAACCACTCGATCGTTTTGCGACCGAGCTGATCATGATGCGGGGAAGTACTTGGGATGGCGGGACGGCCGGGTTTGCGGTCGCTTCACAAAATGATGCTCCGATGGCAGCCAAAGCCTATGTGCTGGGGACCGCGTTCATGGGAGTGCAGATGAAATGTGCTCGCTGTCATGATGCTCCCTATCACCAGTGGAAGCAGGGCGACCTATTTCAGATGGCTGCGATGTTGGAGCGGAAGCCGATCAAGCTGCCTGCCAGCAGCACGGTCCCTCCAGCGTTTTTTGCCGCTCAGGAACGAGAATCCTTAATCAAGGCGACGCTTCAACCGGGCGAAGCCGTTCAGCCCGAATGGCCGTTCGCTGATATCATCCCTGACGTGCCTGGCGAACTGCTTGAAAATCCTGACGATAGTCGCGAACGTTTGGCGGCTCAATTGACGCTGTCTAGGCGTTTTGCTCAGATCATGGTCAACCGAGTTTGGGGACGTTTGATGGGATTGGCCCTTGTCGAACCTGTCGATGACTGGGAAGGGAACCCGCCAAGCGATCCAGCATTGCTTGAGTACCTGGCCGACGAGCTTATTCAGTCAGGATATGATTTTAGGCATCTGTGCCGAACGATTATGAATAGCGAAGCCTATCAGCGGACCGCGATTGATCGTGAAGAAGGGATCGAGCCTGAATCACGTTTTTATGCAGGCCCCTATCGTCGGCGAATGACCGCAGAGCAAGTGGTCGATACCGCTTTCCATGCGGTCGGGATGCCGCTTGGCACCGAAGAGCTGACGATGGACGTTGAGGGAACGTTGCCGCCGAGTACTTTCTTGAATTTTGGTTATCCCGAAAGAGCCTGGGAATTTACGACCCTCGCAAACGAACGAGATCGACCAAGCCTTGCGTTGCCGAAAACCCAAGCGGTCGCCGATGTGCTAAAAGCCTTTGGATGGCGAAATTCCCGTCCGGAGCCGATTGCCGAGCGAGAGCTTGCGGCCAACCTGATTCAGCCAGCAGTGCTCGCTAACGGAACTTTGGGAACCTGGTTGACCAGGCTGTCCGAAGAGAGTGGTCTGACCACCGAAGTCCTACGGGATCAGCCGCTGGAAACGTTGGTCGATCGCCTGTTTTTGACGATGCTGACACGTTACCCAACGGATGCCGAACAGGCTCGTTTTGTGGCTCTGCTTGAAGAGGGCTACGCCGATCGAATGGTTCCCTTAGCGGAAGTCGATCCGTTGCCCGAACAGGAACGCTTTCGGTTTGTTTCGTGGTCCAACCATTTGAATTCCGAAGCGAACAAGATCAAAGTCGAAATGGAAGAGCGTGTTCGACAAGGTCCACCAGCGACTCCCTTCATTCGGGCTGAATGGCGAACCAAATTTGAAGATGCCGTTTGGTCGCTGTTGAACGCTCCCGAAATGGTGATGATTCCGTAATCGTCGCCGTTCATCGGGGGTGTGGTTTAAGGCGTGGCGCAAGTTGTGCCGCAGGATGAAGGTAGCGGACTGCTTTTGTTGTCCCGCGTTTAACAGCTTGTTGATCTGGTGATTGTCCCCTTTCGCTCGGCGAAAGAACGATCCCTTAAAGCTGTTTTCGCGGGGGCGTGAAAGCAATAAGTGACGGCTTCCGAGTGAAGGTGTTGGTGCGCGGCAATGCATCCGAAAATCCCAACCCGCTGCGTGAGCGAGGGACCGGGAACGCGGTCTGCAATCCTTCGCTTATGCATTTTGAAGTGACTGCTGTGGTCAATCGTCCTGATTTCCGTATTCTTGCGGATGCCTCAAATCATCGGCTATTTCAGCACCATTTTAGCTCCAAGGATCGAGAGTTCCGTTTCCGGGACAAGCTAGGAAACGGAACTTTTTTGAAATCCTCCGGGTTAAATTCAGGCTAGGCGTGCAATTTTCCGGCGCCGCGTTCGATGCTAAAAGTCGAAGTTTGCTGAATCGGTTCCTTCCTCCGGTATGGTGAATTTGATTTTTCCACCGGTTGCTTCTTCTGGCAACCGCATTTTGCGAGGGGCGTCTGCTTCGGGGCCCTCCATCGCCTCGTTGTCTTCTCCTTTAGGCGCTAGTCGCACAACATGTTCGCCTGGTACCGCACCGACTCCTCCATCCTCCGTCGCTAAACTGAGCGTGAATTTTCCGCTGTCATCGGTGGTCGCTGTTGATCGCGGGGCATTGACCCCGTTTTCGATTAGTTCGAACTGAAGCCAGACATTTGCTGCGGGTTTTCCGTTTACGGTCACGGTCCCCGACACCGGAACGGTCGTGTAGGAGGGGCCGCAGCCGACGGCGAGAGTGCAAAGGCATGATGCCATTAATAATTTTGTCATTTGCAAAGGTGAATTCGTCCGTGTTGTCATGAGGGTCGCTTTCCTGGGTCGGATGAGAAATTTGAAAAAGGGGGAACGCCACCAAACTGCGAGCATTTGAAAAGCCCGACATTTTAGAAGCGACCCTGCCCCCTGCTTCGCACGCTAAATGGGTGCGAAGCAAGGGGTGATCCATGGAGGTCGAGGTGAGCATGCCGCTCGTTCGAGAGTGTCGACTATGGGAACTGAACGACTTCGCCACCGTAGGCACTTGCTAGGCCGACGTAGACATCCATGTTGACCGTATCGCTGATGAAGCGAACCGAACCATCGCAGACGGCCCAGTTGTTCCCCGCGGGGTGGTAACTGCCAAATCCTCGTTTACAGATGTTGCTGCTGGGAACATTGGCTAGGCATTCTGCCCAGCGGTGGGCGGCGATCGATGCCCCGTAAGGAACGGCTCCGCTGGCATTGTAGGAGGTGTAGCTATAGGCCCAGAAGGTTCCGCGGCGGTCTTTGTCTTTGGGACGGTGAAGTTCACCGATCAAAAGGGTGTTCGAAGTACCATCGGTGATCCCCATCGATTCCTGTTGCAGTTGTTCGTCAACAAAGTGCATGGCACCGATCCAGGACGAAGGGATGCCACTGTATTCGTCGCCATCCCACCAGCCGCCGTTGGTTACATCTTTGTGCCCAGCGCTTGCACCGGTCATGCAACGATAAGACCCTCTAGCCCAGTCCTGCCCACTTCCGCGGCCGGATTCAGGTCTGCCCGTCTGCTTGACATTTAAATCCGATGGGCAGGCATACGTTTCAACGAATTGGCTGTTGACGTTGGCCATGTTCCAAGTCGAATTGTTGTTTTCTTCTTGGCGATAGAGTTCGTACAGGTTGTTTTGCTCGATGTAGGGGAGGATCGCAATCGCCCAGTTCGACCGATAGGGGCCTCCGAAACCGGTTACCGTGGTGATTTTTCCAGCCGGCAGTTTTCCAAACGTGTCGTGGTAATTGTGACAAGCAAGAGTCATTTGCTTAAGATTGTTGCCACATTGCATGCGGCGAGCGGCTTCTCGAGCGGCCTGAACGGCTGGCAGCAGCAGCCCAACCAGTACGCCGATGATGGCGATCACCACCAATAATTCAACAAGAGTAAAACCTGCGCGTGAAGAGTGCCTGTTCATAACAGCAACCTCAATGATAAGAGAAAAGAGAGCATCTCTGTTCGATGTGGATGGAAAAGACCCCGGTACAAGAAATCGAATGATAAGCCTGCCCAGGCTCGATTTCTTTCCGCATCACAACGGTGAATCATCGTTATGACGGATGTGAGAACCCATTGCAAGTGAATTTAAAGCCCGTTATTTCACTTTAGGGAGCTGCCTGGTGCCGTTGGGTGGGGTGCGTAGGTTTTTCCGGACAGTTGGAACCGGTTTTTGGCGCGGGATTTTACAGCCGCATCGAGGGACCTGCGATTTATAAGTTGGCGGTTTCCTAGCCGATTGCCGCGGTGTGGCAATGCATCCGAAAATCCCAACCTGCTGCGTGCGCGAGCGACCGGGAACGCGATCCGCAATCCCTCGCTTATGCAGCGGTGTGGGATTTGGGCAGCCTGCGATCTTACTCGCATCTCGTTTATCGCACGTCCCAGGATGCGGCTTGATTGTTGGCCGTTATCTGCGGCGCCGCACGGTTTTGAAGAAGTTGGTTTCGCCTGTCGAAAGGCGAAACCACTATCGGGAAATTAGCGTCGCCGCGTTTTATTCTTCTTTCCAGTCCGTGCGTGTTTGGACTGGTTCTTCTTGGTGCCCGTCTTGGAGGTTCCTCCAAAGGCTTTTGCTTTGCCTGGTTTCTTGACGGGCGTTTTCTTTCCCTCGCGTGCGACCGTGTGATTTTTGATCACCGATAAGAAAAGCTGTCGTTCACGCACATCGACCTTGGCGATCTGGATCGTCAGTTGATCGCCCAGTCGAAAACGATTCAGTTCTTTGTGTCCTTCAATCACCTGTCCGCGTCGCTCGTACCGATAGTTATCGTTTGGCAGGGCGGTAATCGGAATGAAACCTTCGATCGGCAGTTTCAAACAGCGTGCGTTTAGTCCATCGGGATAGACTCGGCTGATCACGGCTTCCATTTTTTCACCCACATGTTTTTTCAGGTGGTGAAGCAATTTGACTTGGATCAGTTCGCGTTCGGCGCGTTCTGCATTCCGCTCTTGGTCGCTGCAGTGATGTCCGTCGCGGAGCAATACCGGGAACGGATCATCGGGCGTCGGAACCTTGTCGATGATCTTTTGGACCAGTCGATGGACCATCAGGTCGGGATAACGCCGGATGGGGCTAGTGAAGTGGCAGTAATGCTGCATGTCCAACGCATAATGCCCATCACGATGAGGCCCATAAATGGCTTTGTTCATCGCTCTGAGGACCGCGAAATTGACCGCATGTTCCAGCGGTCCTCCCGCGACGGTGCTCAGCACTTTCTGGATTTCAAAACGGCTTTCCAGGGTGTCTACCTGGATGCCAATGTCTTTGACGAACTGCTGCAGTTGTCTTAATTTACGCCGCTCCGGTGCAGGGTGGATGCGGTGCAAGAAGTTGAGTTCCAGGTCGTCTAACCAAGTCGCAACCGCTTGGTTTCCGGCCAACATGAACTCTTCGATGATCTGATGGCTTTCGGTATTGACCGCCAGGAATGCCCCTTTGACTTTGCCCTGTTTGTCAAGGTTTAGTTTGATGTCGGGCATGTCCATGGTTAACGCGCCTCGATCGAGGCGACGTTTTCGCAAGGTCATTGCCAGGTTGTACATGTGTGCCAGCAGGTCGACGATCGGTTCGCCCCATTCTTTCCGGGCGTCGTCGGGGTTGGCGATGAATTGATCGACCTGTTCGTAATTCAGTCGCTTATCGCTGCGGATCGCGGCGTTGTAGACTTCGGTGCTGGTGACGGTTCCATCGTCCAGCATTTCGATTTCAACCGTTTTGGTGAATCGAATCTGCTCGGGCTGCAAACTGGCCATGTGGTTGCTGATGATCTCTGGGATCATCGGGATCACGCGACCTGGTAGGTAGACGCTTGTCCCACGTTTGTAAGCTTCCGCGTCGATCGGGCCGCCGGCCGGGACAAACGAAGAAACGTCCGCGATGTGGACCCAAAGTGTCCAGCGTCCATCGGCATGCTTTAGCGAAATCGCGTCGTCAAAATCGCGTGCATCGAAAGGGTCGATGGTGATCGTCAGCAGGTCGGTCAGGTCTTTGCGTTCGGCGGGAACCTTCGAATCATCGAAACGATCGGATTCGGCTCGAGCGGCATCGATGACCGCTTCGGGGAAGGCATCGGGAAGCCCGTACTGCCGCATGATCATGATCGTATCGATCGCTGGGTTTTTGCTGCTACCCAGAACTTCCATGATGACCGCTTCGCCACCTTTCCCCTGAGCATCGGGGAATTCGACCATTTCGACGACTACTTTGTCATCGTTCTCGACAGGTAGGCCGCGGACATCTCCGACCGAGATCGGGGCTTCGTAGGGGACTCCGTCCAGGTAGACCATCGATTCGCCATTTTCCAGGCGGTACGATCCGGTGAACTGCCGACGGCTCCGTTCGATGATCTTTAGAACGGTTCCTTCCATGCCGTTTCCACGGCGGTTACTGCGGCCGCGGACCCGGATTTCGACAACGTCCCCGTAAAGGGCTCCGAGGGTTTCGCCCGGGGGGATAAAGATGTCGTCGGGTGCTTCGGTTTCCGTCCCGCCCGAATTGGGGCGGACAAAACCAAAGCCGCCGACCGCGGGGCGAAAACTGCCACGGACGATATCGATATTGCCGCGCGCCAGGGCAGGGCTGATGATCATATGGTTCGAGCCGTAGGCCAGCTGCCCTTGGGCGGCGAGCCATTTGATCACCCGTTTGAGCTCACGCGTCTCCTCGGCATCTAATTTCAACGCGGAGGCAAGCTGCTTTGGTTTGCCAGGTTGATAATTAGGGGAGTGAATTAGTTGAAGGACGCGGTCGGTTAGTTCTTTAGATACTTCCATGGTGAAAGCATAGTCGATATTTCCAGAACCTGTACGTGGCCAGTTCCCTGCGACGTCGCATTTTTACACGGAAACCGGCCCTGAGAAGCGTGTTGTCCTAGTTTGGCGATGGGGTGTCCTTCCCATCGTCCTCGCTATCGGTGTTTTCTTCGTCCGATTCGAAAACGGACGAGCCATCCGAGAGCAGACCGAATCCTTCCTCTTCGGAATCGTCGGGAGGCATGACGGTTCCCGAATCGTTCAGTTCGGTGTATTCCTCAAGGCCTGGCAATTCGGTTGGAGGCGGTTCGTTGAAGGGCGGTTCGATTGTCAGATCCCCCTCGCTGTCTTCGTCCTCCTCGTCGTCCGAATCGGTTCCCCAGAGCAAGGCATCGTCTTCCTCATCCGAAGCTTCTTGATCGGAATCAAAGACGATTTCTGGAGTGGCTTCCGCGGTCGGTGATTCGGGCTCCGCAGACTCGATTTCCAGAGACTCCTCGGCACCCGTCCACAGTTCATCGTCGTCTTCTTCGTCCGATGCTTCCTGGTCCAGGTCAAAAACGATCTCCGAGGCGGCCTCGGTTGTCTCGGTTGTCTCGGTCGCCTCGGGTGCGAGGGCGAGTGGATCCGTTTCGGTTTCTGGCAGGGAAACGTCAATATCCAGCGATTCGGTTTCTAAAACGAGCGATTCGGTTTCAAGTTCAGGCAATTCGACCGCCGGTTCTGACCGGTCGCCCTCTGGTTCTGAAAGCTCGATTTCTGCCGCTGACAATTCGGTTTCTAGTCCGGGCGATTCAGTTTCTAGTTCGGCCAGCGGGTCCTTGATTTCAATGGAATTCTCTTCGGTGGCTACTTCGAGGGTCTCTTCAGGCCCGGTCCATAGTTCCGCATCATCCTCTTCGTCGGCCACTTCCTGGTCGGTGTCGAACGCGACTTCTGGTTCGGGAGTCATATCTTCCGAGGAATCGATGGTCGCAAATTCCATCGGTTCGTCGTCATCCCCATCGGCGTCGTAGAGAGCCTCTTCGATCTCTTCGGCCGCTTCTTCGATTTCCGCTTCGGCTGCTTCTTCGATCTCTTCGACCGCTTGTTCAATTTGCGCTTCGGCTGCCGCTTCGATTTCCTCGGCTGCTTCTTCGATTTCCGCTTCGATTTCGGCTTCTTTCTCGATTTCCGATGCTTGGTACGGTTCGGTGAAGACTCCGGCGATCGCACCTGCTGCTGGGGCGATCACTGCGGCGCCGGTGGCTCCAGCGATATCCCAAGAATCGGCAGTCGACGAATCGGAAGGAACGGCTTCTTCCGCTGGCGGCGATGGTTCGCGAGCGGGAAAGATGGTTTCGACGTTGCCACGGAGAATCTGTTTCCCGAGTGCAATCGCTCGTTCTTCGGACCAGCCGCGTGCAATCACAAAGGATTCGGTCAGGATTTTGGCTAGGATCTGACGATACATGTCGAATTTGGGCCAGACAAATTCCAGTTTGTAGGCGTCGCTGTAGTAGCCGATTTGCTTGGTCTGGGGGACCGCTTCCAGACGAGCCGTCGCGTCGCGTTCGATGAAGCTAGGGGTGTTGCTGTACCACCAATGCCCGTTGGTTAGGACGTTGGGGAAAATCCATGCGTAGCTGACCAGTTCTTGGTTGGTGACGCTTGCCAATACCGAAATCGGAAATTTGACTTCGGGGAACGCGTTGAACAGTTCACGGTACTGGATCAGCGAGACTCGGCTGTCGTACAGGTCCTGTCCTTGATAGACCCCGGCAGGATAAACGCCGCGGTTCACACCGATCATCAGGTCGAACGGCAGATTGTATTCATCACACAATTCGGCCAGGGTCCAGAAGACTCGGCGGGCGAGGGCATCCTGATGTGCCGGGGCGGCGGAGGTGCCACTGCGAAGGACGTCATCTAGAGCCGTTGCCGCACGTCCGTCGGTGACTTGCGTCGGAGAGAATGAAGGGGGAAGCGAAATCGCACAGGCTCGGGCCCCATTGCGAGTGAAGTGCTCGAAGCGTTGCTGCAGCGCTTCGCGGAGCGTTCCCAAGTCGCTGACTTCGATCCCGCTGCAGGCCGCCAGTCGCTCGCGAACCTCTGGTTTGCCCAGGTGAAAAACAAGGTCGTCGGTTCGCAGGCAGGGAATGTACTTGTTGGTATCAAATCCTTCCAATGCGTCGTCGAAATCGTTGGTCAAAAAGACCGCTTCGACATTGCTCTTTTCCAGGACCAGATCGGGCCACTCGGCGATCCGCATCTTTTCTTCGGCTGCGTCGTAGACCGCTTCCCAGTTGTCTGGTGTCAGTTTGTCTTCTTCGAAGCCGAAAAAGCGTTGGCAGATTGCAATCAACCAGCTGTACTGAGCCGTATTCTCCAACGGGGCCAGTCCGTGGACCAAACGTTCCACCTTTTCCTTGGGCCCCAGGTTTGCCGCTTCGATGTGCTCGCGAGGCATGCCTGCCGAGTGGGCTAATTCGGTGTAATAGTGATAGCCCAACACATCCGCCAACGTCGAAGAAGCGGGCGAGTGAGGGTTGATGTGCGTGTGAGGGTCGATCAAGCAGGTGTCAGCAAGAGCCTGATAGATGGTCTGGCGTAGCGAATCGGACATGGGTTTCGAATTCGGGCTGAGTGGGAAAGCTGGACGTGTTGAGATAGGGAGCGACCTAGGGCTTCGTCACAGGCGGAGGATGGAATGCAATGAACGGGAACGACTGAGGGATCGGCGGCCGTCGACCTCTATTTATTGTTGAATGCCGAAAGGAGGTCGATCGGTTGGACCTGCAACGATTTGTCTGACATCTGGGTTAAAGCATTAGGGCAAGGTTCTGCCTTTTATAAAAGATAATCAGAATTGTGGTGTTGGGGAGCCTAAGGCTTCGCTAGAAACCGGATTGTATGGGGGTTGAAGGCAGGTTGTGGCGAAAAGTAAGGCTATTTCTTTTCCATTTGGCGGTGGGGACCGTACAATGAACGCTCTCCCGAAGGCCCTGAGCCGCGACTGCACTTTTACTTAGGTGTGACGACGCTAATGCATCCGTACCGCCCCGATACTCCCAATATCGTACCAGCATCTGATACAGGACCCGCATCCGACGCCGGACCAGCGTCTGATATCGTTTTATCTGCGGATATCGTAACGTCTGCGGAAGGTGTGACGCCCGCAAGCTCTTCGCCGAGTGAATCGCCGTCGGAGTCCTCCGAGGTTTCGGTTTCAATCCGGGGGGAACGAGTCGGATTCGGTTACGAAAACCCGCTGCCCGCAAGGCAGCGCGACCGAAATCGGGATTCGAAAGGCTCGCTTAGCCAAAGTGTCCTTTTCCTGATGACGGTGGCCCTATTATTTGCTGCCCTCCGGTATTTGCTGCCTGTGGTGGTTGAGGAGGCTCGGTACGCGTGGCATCGCGGTGAATTGCGGGCAGAGTACGAAGTGAGTGGCGAAGGTTTGCGAACCGCATCACTCGATTCGCTCTCGCAGGCCTCGCAAATGGTGACTCAACACGTCGGTCCCAGCGTTGTGCATATCGAAGTCCAACGCCAACGCACCTCGCAGCAGGTCGATTTGGCTAATTTTCTGCAGGAGCAAAAAGGTTTGCCCCCTTCGATGGGACCGCTGCTTAGCTCGGACCAGGGGAGCGGCGTGATTGTCGATGCGTCGGGGTACATCCTGACCAATGAGCATGTCATCGCAGGAGGAGCAAGTATCCAGGTTGGTTTAAGCGACGGGCAACGGGTGCCGGCCGTCGTCGTTGGCGTCGACCCGTTAACCGATTTGGCGGTTTTGAAAATTGACGCTACCAACTTGATTCCCATTGAGTTTGGCGAAAGCGATGCGGCCAAGGTTGGTTCGCCGGTCTGGGCCGTCGGCAGTCCCTTTGGTCTGGATCGCACCGTCACGTTCGGGATCCTTAGTGGCAAACACCGGGTCGTGAAGGCAAGCACCCGGTATCAGGATTTCATGCAAAGCGATGTGGCGGTGAATCCCGGAAACAGTGGCGGCCCGCTGGTGGATGCTCGAGGCCAGTTGATCGGGATCAATACGGCCATTGTTGGAGATACCTATCGAGGGGTCAGTTTCTCGATCCCAAGTAATGTTGCCAAATCGGTCTACGAGCGGATTCGGGCCGATGGCCATTTTCAACGTGGCTGGTTGGGCGTGGCGTTGGCGGAAGTCCCTGATGATCTACATAAAGGTGCCGATGCACGGGTGCGAGGAGCCCTCGTCACAGGGCTGGCGGACCCGGATTCGCCAGCGGCTCGGGCTGGGGTGTTGGCCGGAGACATTGTCTTGCAGTTAAACGAGATCGAACTGGCCGATATCGGACACCTCATGCGATTGGTGGGCGATTTGAAGGTCGGAGAGTCCGTTCAATTGTTGGTTCGCCGTGACGACGGACTACAATCGTTGTGGGTGACGATCGGATCGCCACCCGCCGAACGGGTCCTGCGGTAAACCGCGTTATTGTTGATGGACGGCTTTTGCGGTGCCGCGGGCTGGCGGTAAGTGGGCCCGCTACTGGACGGTACGAATTTGGACGGTACGAATTTGAACGGTGCGAATTTGGACGGTGCGAATTTGGACGGTGCGAATTTGAACGGTGCGAATTTGGCACTCGTAGCGAACCCGCCCCTTGGCTCAGTTCCGTCTGAACGGCCCGAGGGCGACAATCGCTTCATCGACAGCCCGTTTAGGATCGACCCTCCTTGGAAGAAAGTACAAGCGTTTTGGATGATCGCCCGCGTCACTTCGATTGGGTGGCAAAACTTAGTTTTTTGACGCTGGTGATTGCTGCCGCGGTGAATCCGGTCAATTTGATGACCAGCATCGAATTCGAACGTCAAACGCAGTCCAATAGCCCAATCTTGCTGGCCAAACTGTGTGTCGCTGGGGTCGCGGCCCTGCTGGGAGTGTGGATCTGGTTCACCTCGCCGAGTGTCCGCCGGTCAATGTTTTCAATCCCTGGCGCCTGTTTGGTGGCTTTGGCGATTGTGTTCTGCCTGACTAGTCTCTTTGCTGGCGTTGGGAGTCCCGCGAACCCAATGATTAGCCGGGCGGCGGCAATGATTTTTGTCGCCTATCTTCTGTTCACGTTAGGGGCGGTCCAGCGGCTCCAGCCCCACTCTTTTCTTCTGGCACTGTTGCTGGGAGTCGTAGCCAATTTGCTGGTGACATTGGCGCTGTATGTGTTTGTTCCCTCCCACGGCGTTTTTCATGAGTATATCTCGGCGACGGAAACGGTTCCTCGGATGGGTGGAACAGCTCATCCAAACGGAGTGGCGATCACGGCGGTCACGGCAGTTCTGATCGCCTTGGGGATTCGCTTCGGACGACCTCGGGGTGAGGGCAGGGGATCGCTGCAAAGGGATGCGGAAACGGAAAGGGCTGTTTCAACGCCTTGGGAGATAAGTGTGGGCAGCCAGTCGCTTCGTCTGAATCGATGGTTGGTTTTTGCGGTGTTAATCGGCGTTGTTGCCGCCTTGGCAGCGTTAAGTCGGACCGCGATCTTAGCGGGCGGAATCGCGACCTGTTTCTTGCTTTTTCATTGGTTTTCGCGTCGTGCCATCGTCCTGAGTGTTGTGCTATTGATCACGCTGGGGATCGGGACCGCGTTGCTGACGTCGATGTCGACAGGGAAGGATCCGTTCTCTTCCTCGGCGGTTGTAGCGGTCACCAAGAGCGGCAAATTGGAAGAGTTGACTTCGATGACCGGGCGTACGGTCATTTGGGCACAAGCGATCGACTGGATCCAGCAACGTCCTTGGACCGGTTGGGGGCTGGATAGTTCGGCGAGCGTGATGACGGGGCCGACTGCTGGGACTCACAACCTAATGCTGAACACTTGTTTTTCAGCTGGTCTGGTCGCAGGGGGGATTCTGTTGGTGCTGTTGCTGTGGTCGCTTAGGTCTGCGTTTGTGCAGCCCTATCCGTGGATACGCGGAATCTTGATTTACGTGCTGGTTTCGGGATTGGTGGAGGACACGATTTTTGATTCGTTTCCAAATGCGCTTTCCCTGGCCTGGATCGCCGCCCTGGTTGCTCCGTCGATGTATTCGGCATCTTTGAAGGACGAAGAAGGATCAGGCGGAGTGGATCCGCTTTCGACGCCCACTCGATCGCTGGGAGGCTAGTGCCCCCCCTGGATCCGAGCAAATCTTCGCTGTTTTCTCTTCTTGCCTAGATTGTAGTTCCGGTTACGATGGATTGGTCATCGCCTAGTTGATGGTTTTGAATCTGTTTTTATTGCCTTGATTTGTCTGTAGAGCCCGCCATGCGAGATCGAACATCCTTTCTGACAATTTTGCTGACCGCTGTGGCGACACTCGGATTAGGAGGCTGGGTTGCAGCGGAGGAGACGCCCGGGATTTCCAAAGAGAAGCCTGCCGAAGGGCCCTTTGTTGAAGTCAAAGAAGGCTACATGGTCCCCTATACGACTCGCATCCCCGGAAGCGACGTCACTTTTGAGATGGTCCCGATTCCTGGTGGGACTTACATGTTGGGGAGTCCTGAAAGCGATCCCGCTCACAAAGAAGACGAAGGCCCGCAGGTAAAGGTGACGATTGATCCGATTTGGGTCGCTCGGCACGAGATCACTTGGGACGAGTACGATCAGTACATGAACCTGTACTACACCTTCAAAGAGTTTCAGGCTCGCGGTATTCGTCCCGTCGATCCAGAACAACGTGCCGACGTAATCACGTCGCCAACCGAACTGTATCAGCCTGACCATACCTATGAATACGGCAAGGAACCTGATGAGCCTGCCATTACGATGACGCAGTATGCGGCCAAGCAGTACACCAAATGGTTAAGTGCAATCACCGGTCAGCAGTTCCGTTTGCCTTCCGAAGCCGAATGGGAATATGCATGCCGAGCAGGAACCGAAACCCCTTACAACTTTGGGGATTCCGCAGACGATTTGGATGCCAACGCTTGGTTCTTTGATAATGCAGAAGAAGGAGTCGTCAAAGTCGGTCAGAAGAAGCCAAATGCATTCGGTCTGTACGACATGCATGGCAACGCGGCCGAATGGGTCGTCGATGGATACACAGAAGACGGTTACAAGTCTTTAGCGGGCAAAGAACTGAACGGTATCAACGCGGTTCAGTGGCCTACCAGTGCCTATCCACGTGTGGTTCGCGGAGGAAGCTGGGAATCGGATCCCGAAGACCTACGCAGCACTTCGCGGATGGGGTCACAAGACCCTGAATGGAAAGAAGAAGATCCTAACTTTCCAAAGAGCCCTTGGTGGTTCACATCCGATCCCGCTCGTGGAGTCGGATTCCGAATTGTCCGCTCCTACCAGCCGTTGGCTCCTGAAACGATTTCCAAGTTTTGGGAAGCGGTCACCGAAGACGAAATCGATGATATCGAAAGTCGTTTGCGTGAAGGACGCGGTGGTCTTGGAAAGGTCGATAAAGGCCTTACCAAAGCGATCGAAGACTGGAAAGCAAGTCAGTAGGCATTTGCCTACCAGGGGCAGCCCTGCCTAACGTTTTGGAAACCTTGTGGCGCGGGTATTCTGCCTGTGCTGAGGACCGACCGGTCTTATCGACACCCACCCGGGAGCGGCTTTCCACGACGTGGGTTATGATTGGCAGCGGTTCATCTCTCTGATTATCGAAAATCCTTACTAGCGAAGATTACTGGTGTACGAAAACTTGGCATTGGTCGGCGCAACGGGTGCGGTTGGCCGAATCGTTCTTGATCAACTGGTCCAACGACAACTTCCTTACAAAACGCTCAAACTATTGGCGTCCAGTCGTTCGGCTGGCACTCAGGTGAAGGTTGGCGACGAAACGAAGACGGTTGAGTTGCTGGAACCGTCCGCCTTTGACGGAGTCGATCTTGTCATCGCCAGCACGCCGGATGAAGTTTCCGCCGAGTTTTGCTCATGGGCCGTTGAACGAGGCGCTGTTGTCGTCGACGAAAGCGCTTTCTGGCGGATGGATCCTAAGGTTCCATTGATCGTGCCCGAAGTAAATCCCGAAGCGATTAAGGGGCACCACGGAATCATCGCGAGTCCAAACTGCAGTACGACTCAAATGGTGGTCGCAATGGCCCCGATCTATCGTGCCGCAGGTATTCGTCGAGTCGTTGTCAGTACGTACCAAGCGACCAGTGGTGCCGGTTTAGCTGGAAATGTTGAACTGGAAAAAGCGACCCAGGCGGCACTCAGCAAGCAAGGCAACCACACCGCCGAAACGTTCCAGCACGACATCGCTTTTAATCTGATCCCGCAAATCGGGTCGGAGAAGCATGAAGGCTATACGTCCGAAGAGATGAAGATGGTCTACGAGACCCGTAAGATCTTTGGCGATGATTCGATTCAGGTTTGTCCAACCTGCGTGCGTGTTCCCGTGATGATCGGTCACAGTGAATCGATTTTGATTGAAACCGAAAAACCACTTTCGGCCGCCGAAGCTCGTGAACTTTTCGCCGCTGCCCCAGGCATTCGTGTGATCGATGATCTAAGCCAGAAGTCTTATCCGATGCCGCGTGACTGCGATGGATGCGATGACGTCTTGATTGGCCGAATCCGCAAAGACCTGAGCAGCGAAAATGGAATCGCCTTCTGGTGCGTCAGCGATAACCTTCGCAAGGGTGCCGCAACCAATGCAATTCAAATTGCCGAACTGCTGATGAAGTCCTAAGGGACGATTGTCGGTTGCGATTCAAGGACGCTAGAATGGACTTCGCGTCCTTAGCGAAGGGCGACAATCACTAACCACCGGACGGTTTTCGCCGCTCCGTTACGAAAGTGGGTGGCGTTTTGCAGTTTGGATTCTTAGCGGATCGGCGCAAGCCGACCGCCCAGCAGCCGGGTTCTCCAACGCTACGACGATTCGACTTTCGCCGATCCGTTACGAAAGTGGGTGGCGATTTGCGGTTGGAATTCTTAGCGGATCGGCGCAAGCCGACCGGCCAGCAGCTTGGTTCTCCCACGCTACGACGATTCGACTTTCGCCGATCCGTTACGAAAGTGGTTGGCGATTTGCGGTTGAGATTCTTAGCGGATCGGCGCAAGCCGACCGGCCAGCAGCTTGGTTCTCCAAAACGTGTGCCCCTGTTCTTGTTGGCATTTTTCTGTTGCTGCGCCGCGTCGCAGGTGGTCAACGCTCAGAAAACCATCCCCGAGGATCCTTGGGCTCGCTTTCATTTCGAAGGGAACCAAGCGTTTTCGGATGCGGCGTTGAGAAAAGCTCTCATCGCAGATCCGACTTTTCTGCTAGCGACTCACCCGCTTGGGTCATCCGATGAACTGGAAGGCGTCATTCGCAATGGCTTAGTCTACGGCTATCGGCGTAAGGGGTTTCCCTCACCAATCATTTCGGTCACCTCCCAGGCAGATCCGCCTCTTACGACCATTCGTATCGATGAAGGGGCCCGCATGCTTTGCGGAAAAATCCGGATTCAAGGCGGGGTGACGTTGGATCCTGAACGGCTGATCGAACGACTGACCAAGCGTTTCCCAAAACCCAACACCTTTCCTGCTTTTGTCGAAGCGGGCGGGGAAATCCGGCAGCGATGGGTCAATGAAAAGGGAAAAACGGTTCCGCTGGTCGATCCCGTTTGGGAACCCGGGACTCCAGTCTCGTTGGATACTGAGACGGAACTTCACGCTGCGGTGGTGCGGGGAATCGCCGATTTGGGGTATTCCAGTGCGATCGTCTTTACGCGGGTCGAGCTCAACGAGGAAACTCACAGTGCCTCTCTGGTGATTGAAATCGCAGAAGAGGGAAGCAAGGACAAAGCAGAATCAATCGAGTGCATCGGGTATCAAGTGAATACGCCCGAGCAGATTGCACAGGCGATCGGTTGGCACCCCAACGATGAAATCGATCGGTCGAAAATTGAAGAATGGACGAAGCAACTATGGCTCTCTGGACGTTTCTCCGACCAGTCCGTTCGTTTTCTTCGCAACAAAGAGGGAAGCGGATATCTGGTCGTCAAGGTGACCGAAGTCCCCAAAATGCCCTCGCTGGGTCAGAGCCTTAGTGAGTCCGCCGAGGTCTTTCGGCGGGCCGGGAATTGGATTGGAGGAAGTCAGGAGCGTCATGACGACTTGGTTTTTACGTTCGTCGATGATCATCGACGTTTGCGTTGGATTCAGTCATCGAAAGGGTCGTTGCTGCAGTACTTCTCCAGTTCCGAGCCAAACGAAAGCATCCCTCGCTGGTCGATCCTGTTTGATGACGAGCAATTGGTTCTCGATCACCAAGCGAATCCTCTCCATTGGTCCGCCGGAATTGCAGGGGCCGATTTTCACGTTCATGCGCAGACCGGGATCCTGGCTGATGGGAAATCAGAAGATGGATTTGCCAGGCTTAATTTCACTGGGAATTGGAAAACCGGCCGGAACGAAGGGCAGTCGCTCTTTCAGCATGCCTTCGCGGTATCTCCTGCGGACTGGCTTGCGTTCGCCTATAAGCCAGGGCTTGAGCAGAAGATTGTCGATGGCGTTTTGATAGCGGAGCACCCGAAACAAAGGTGCCGTATCGATGTTGCGACGGGCCGGGTTCTCCAGTGGGATTCGGATCGAGGAGGCGTTTATTTTCAGAAGGGGCTATATGAGAAGGAACGGACAGTCCTGTTGGATGCGGTTGCCGAAAAGCAGAACGCGTACCAGGCGAAGCATCCGCTCACTTCGTTGGCTCAGTTCTTGTGCGCCGCTCCGATTTGGAATGATATCCATGAAGCGATCCGAGACGGGGAACCTGTTGTGGAAGAAGCATCGGATGCTCAGCGCAGAGCCGTGCAAAAGCTGCTCGCTGCAGGGCTTTTGGAGCCGCTTGACCTGTGGATTGGAAAACAGGAGCAGGGCAGGGGAGAGGAGCGATTTTTTGTGCCATCCAATGACCTGGGCCCCAAAAGTCCTTTCGGCATGGGGATCCAATTGGTCGCCAGAGCGAGCCTCGAGTATGGACCGCAGATATTTCCCGAAGGGGAATGGCCATTAAAAGTTCTGCGAGAATCGGCACTCGTTGGGTTGGGAAAGCCCCGCTATTTCAAGCCCGTCCTAAAGGGATTGCTGGAGGACCCGAAGATCGGACCATTATGTTTAGGATCGGTAGCGGGCTTGCTTGCCCATATCGATTCAAATCTAGCATCACAACTGGCTCGGCAAGCTCTCCTGCGAGTCGACCAGGAGCATTTCGCGAGCGATTTGACAGGTTTGCTAGCTGGTCCCGGAGGGAATTGGTTTAAAGAAATGCTGTCAGCGTTAGAGGGGTTGGAAGAAGAGGAGTGGGATGCGCTTTCGAGCGGAGTTCTGAAAAATTTCCCTCGCGGGCAAGCCTTGTTGCAAAGGATTCGGGAGCAGCTGATCAAGCAGGATTCACACATCGACAAAGCGATCTACCAAGTTATCGAACCCGATCTCCGCTCTGCATTACAGGGCATGGTGAAACCAACGTAACGTATCCAGCCACCAATCTTCCTAGCGGTACGGCGCAAGCCGTCCGGCCCCGCTTCGTTACAGCTCCACCAACCCTCTTAGCGGTACGGCGCAAGCCGTCCGGCCTCTTGCAGTCACAGCTCCACCAACTCTCTTAGCGGCACGGCGCAAGCCGTCCGGCCTCTTGCAGTCACAGCTCCACCAACCCTCTTAGCGGCACGGCGCGAGCCGTCCGGCCTCACTTTATTACAGCACTGCCAGCATTCTTAACACCGCGCAAGCCGCTCGCGCTCCTCCTCTCACCGCTCCCTCTGCCAGCCCGACTCGCACCCGCTGTCCGCTCTCTCGGCATCTTGCCGAGTCCTCCTCCGCGTCCCCCGAGCTAGCAATGTCGGCTCATTTCTCTCGGCGACCTATTTTTGTTATGTCACCCTGTTTGCCCATTCCTGTGTCTTGGGGGGCTCAGATCCAATCTGTGTCGATGGTCCCCTCAGGGAAAGGGGTTTTTTTGGTCATCCTGCTGTCGGTGGGGGCAGATTGCTATTTTCAGCAAAGCGGGAAGCCCGCTAGACTCCCAGCCCACATGAAACTGCGAAGGATCGCGGTTCAGAAATTCCCCTAAACGGATGCAAGGATGCGTCGAATCAAGTGCTGCTGTCTAGTGGCTTTGCTATTTGCCGCCCTCGGCTGTTCACATGCGCGTTATTCGGTAGCGAATTTGCCACCGGAGTTTCATGCGCCGCACCATATTAGTGCGCGTCACGTGGACCTAAGCAAGATGACCCGAAATTCGGTACCTACCGAGTGGTTGCAGCCGGGCGATACGATTGAAGTCAGTATTGTGACGGGGGTTGAAGAGGGGGCAACGCCAAAGTGGAACTTATTGGTCGACAACAACGGGACGATCGACGTTCCTTTGGTAGGACCCGCAAAAGTCTCTGGCTTGACGCCGACGATGGCGGCGGATCGGATTCGAGATACTTCGATTCAGAAGGGAATTTACATCGATCCCAAAGTCATGGTTTCGATCGAAGAGAAACGGACTTTCCAGATTTCGGTTGTCGGAGCGGTTAACGAACCTGCAACCTATGAAATTCCAGCATCGAATTGCGATCTTTTGACCGCAATCACGATGGCAAAGGGTGTTTCGGATGAAGCGAGTCGCTACATCGAAATCAAACATTCTCCAACGACATTAAGTGATTTGGCTAAGACCGCACCGGTAACTGGACCCGACGGAGTCGCGTTGGCGTCTTTCCAGTCGGGCACACCACCTGCGATGGTCAATCTTGATTTGGGTCAATTGGAATCTCAGCCACCGGGCGCACTGCAGTTGTACGACGGAAGTGTGGTCAACGTGATGCGAGAGCCCAAGCGAATGGTCAGTGTGATTGGCTTGGTGACCAAGCCGGGGCAGATCGACATGCCAGACGGAGAGGATTTGATGTTAATGGACGCCATTGCACAGGCAGGCGGCACGACCTTGTCGATCGCCGACAAGGTCCATGTGATTCGAACGCTACCGGGGCAAGCGGCACCCGCAGTGATTGAAGCATCGATCTCGGATGCGATGTCAGGAGGCCCCGACAACATGCGACTAGCGCAAGGCGACATCATCCGCGTCGAAGAGACCCCATCAACCATCGCCCTCCAAACCATCCGCTCCTTCTTCCGAGTAGGCTTCAGCGCCGCAGTTCCCGGAATCTAATTTACTGTTTGATGTTTTAGTATGAATCAAATTGAAAATCTAAGCGGTCCTCAGCATCTAACAGCGGCAGATGCCATACAGGCGTTGCTTCGTTTCGGAAACGGGATGATGCGACGCCAGCGCATGGTGGCATCCGTGTTTTTGTTGGTCGGGCTGTTTGCTGGGATTTACTATGTCACGGCGGATCGTGTCTATCAAGCGAGCGCTCAGTTGCTGGTGGAAGAACCTAGCATTGGGGTTTTCCCTGGAGCGTCTCCGACGGCTCAATCCAACAAGCTGCCGACTCAAGAAAAAATCATTCGAAGTGACCGCGTGCTCAAGCAGGCTTTGGATCAACTTCGCCAAATGGATTCCAGCTTGCAAATTGATCTTGTTGGGCTTTCCGATGAGCAGGCGTTGACCACCCTGCAAGGTAACTTAACGGTTCAGTTGGTTCGCAATACAAATGTCATCGAATTGTCGTATCGATCGGCCAGCCCAAAGGCAGCCGAAGTTGTTCTTGATGTCTTAGTGCAGTCCTATCTGGACTTTATGCAACAGCATCACCAGGACACATCCGTGACGGTGCTTGAGTTGTTGAAGGGAGAGCGAGAGAAGATAGAAGAGACCTTACATCTAGAACAGCAAAGGCTGATTAAGCTTCGTGACGAAGCACATGTTGTTGGTTTTGATAATGATTCTTTGAAGTCTCACCCAGCACTTCAGCGAGTCAATAGTTTGAACGAGAGCCTCACACAGGCTCAGAAAACTCGGATCGAGCTCCAGGCTATTTCTGCAGTGGTGTCCGACGCTATTCGCGAAGGTCGTGATCCGCGACCGCACATGCATGCTGTTGATCCTGATGCTGCTCGCTCGTTGACCGCTGCGGTTCTCGGGGTTGCGCCAGAGCAGATGCGATCGATCCATGTGCTAGAGCAGAAATTGCTAAGCGACCGAGCTGAGGTAATGCGGCTTGAAAAGCATCTGGGGCCAACTCACCCAAGTATGGTTGCCTTGCAGGGCGAAATCTCCAATGCGGAGACCTATCTGTCTGATTTTCAGGCTCGCGTCAACGGACGATCAAGCAATCAAAGTGGAGGCCAATTTGCGGCTTTGTTGGGTGATTTAGTCCAGCAGAAATTGAATGAATCGACTCAGCATGAAGCTCTTCTGAGAAAGGAATACGACACCCTTGAAAAAGAGGTGGTCGCCATGAATGGAAGTCTAAGCGAAATGCTGCTTTCGCAGCGTGAGGTCGATCGACTTAGTCGCGCATATGATGCGTTGCTGGAGAAAATTCATGGAGTTGATTTGGGGCAGGACCAGGCCGCTGTGCGAGTCGCGGTGATTGGCAAGCCCAAGGCATTGATTGCAGCCGTTTCGCCGCGTTTGAGACTTGTTGTCCTTGCAGCCGGTTTCTTTTCGACGTTGTTGTCTGTCGGGTTGGTCTATATCGCAGACTTGCGAGACGATCGCTTTGCAAGCCTTGAAGAGGCTGAACGTCAGACGCGTACCGAGATTCTTGCGGTGGTCGAAAAACTTGAAACCTATGGAGAGTACGGAGCGGAGGCAATTCAGATGCACGTTGCTCCCTCGACTCGTTCAAGCGAGGCGTTCCGCACCCTGCGTGCTGGTTTGATGCTGAATCCAGCGAAGCCTCGCCTGATTGCGGTAAGTAGTTCGGAACCTGGGGATGGCAAGACAACCATCAGTAGTAACCTGGCCGTTGGACTCGCCCAAGCAGGTAAACGAACTCTGGTTATCGATGCGGACTTGCGTAAACCTGGAATGACCAATTTGTTCAACGTGCGGCACGCTAAGGGCCTCAGCCAACTGCTTGTTGAAATGTCTCCGGTGGATGTGGTCGATAAGTATGTCATGTCCACGGGAATTGATAATTTGGAATTGATCCCATGTGGGGCACGACCACTTGATCCCGCGGAATTGCTGGCGAGTAACGCGTTGTCCGATATTGTTCAGTGGGCTGCTAGTCGTTACGACCATGTCGTTCTCGATTGCCCACCTGTCTTAATCGCGAACGATGTTGCTTTGGTAACTCGATTGACCGATGGATTGGTGTTGGTCGTACGGCCGGAGAAGAATTCGCGAAGGCATGTGCTACGAGCGATCGAACGCTTGGAGCGATTCCAAACCAATGTGCTGGGAATGGTCATTAATGCAATGGATGCGAGCACCGCTGATGGAGCGTACGGCTACGGTTACGGCTATGGATACGGTTACGGCGACGAGCTAACCGATGAAAAACAAGCCGTGGTGATGCCCAGCCAAAACGCCGTTTCGCAATCTGAATTAGTCGTGCATACCGATTCGGCTGCACCTAAGACCGCTCCTGTTCGACGCTCGACACCTCGGCGCCGGGCTGCCTAGAGTCCTCCTGTTCTGATAACCAACTAACAGCGAGTGGAAAACGGTGCCTCAGTCTATCGAGCCGCAGATCGAATCAGAGCTGCCGTCAGTATTGTTCAATGCTGGTTCGCAAGGCCGATGGGTCCGCGTTGCTCACTGGTTAATGGATGCATCCCTGTTGGTTGTCCTGTTCGCGGCACCACTTGTGCTGGGGGGAAGACATCCGCTTGGAAGACTGGTTTTGATTGCAGCCGTGGTGCCTGGTACTGTCGGAATGTTGATCAAAGTTATCGCCGGGCGAAAAATACCACTTACCTGGCTGCAGATCAGCTTGTTGCTTGGGTGCTTGCTGGTTCCTGTCTGCCAAGTTGCTGTCTTTTCCCCCGAATTCATCGGCCGGTTTGCTCCTGGTATTGAACATCTGTTCGGTGAAGATCCCGTGCTGGTTTCGCAGGGCGTGGTCACAACGACATTTAGTATGTCTCAGGTCACGACGGTAAAGTCGATTCCGACGCTGCTGGCCTATCTGTGTTTTTTTTCATTTCTCGTCTGCCGACTGGATGATTTTTCGGATGTGGAAAGATTGCTCCGATGGTTTATTGGTTCGGTCTTGCTGCTGACCGTTTTGGCGATTCTGCAATCACAGTTTGGCAATGGGCGGTTTCTCTGGTGGTACGATCATCCCAGTCGTGAGCCCGGCGATATCCCGCGTGGCCCTTTTCAAAATGAAAACCATCTGGCTAGTTTGCTTGCACTTGCAGTCCCTTGTTCGCTCTATTTTCTGTTTCGGAATATAAAGTCGAAGTCCAGCAAATTAGGAGCTCGGATTTCTTTTGAACAATGTTTGGCGGCTGTTACATGTTTGGTCATCGTGGTCACTGTATTCGCAACCCCTTCACGTGGTGGCGCCGCGATTATTGTTTTTGGGGGCGTGGTTTGGGGAGCCTTGTTGGGATGGAACTTACTTTCAAAACGACTGGCGGGAATTTGGATGGGCTATGCCGGTTGGATGCGAACCGGAGTTGTCGCCGGTTGGGCGGCGGCGGTGACAGGCGTTTTTGTGATGTTCAACGGTATCGAACGGTTCTCATATTGGCGCTATAAAATTTGGGCGGCCGACATTGCCGTTTGGAGAGATTTCCCTCTCTTAGGGATCGGTGTTGGGAATCATCGATACGCCTATCGAGCGTACCTAGATGAGTATTGGTATCAGACGTTTACAACCGCCGAGAGTAGCTGGTTGCAGTTGTTGGTAGAAACCGGTGCGGTGGGCGTCACGCTGGCTGTTTTGATTGTGATTGCGGTTCTGGTTGCTGCCCTCCGCATCGTTGCCTCGTATTCGCGCGGAGTCCCTTTTCTTCTGGGATCTGCGATCCTTGCTGGACTAGCGGTTAGCTGCTTTCATGCCTCGGGGGATTTTCCTTGGCATATTCCTTCTTGTTTTGTTGGCTGTATGGTCTTGGTCGTGGCTGCTGTCAGACTTCCGGCTGTTCTGGTCGACCGTTTTGGAAAGCCATCACAGGTCCTTGTCCCGATGCCGACTAAGGGGGTGGGAGGCGTGGCGGCTATTGGAATTGCAGTTGCATTGCTAGTCGGAAATTACTGGGCGATAACCAAGGCGATTCCAGACGCGAGGGCCTCTTTGCAGTGGGACGCGTATCGTCGTCTGGTTCGAGACCAACCCGATCTCAATCAGGCTACCGGCGACAATCAAGCCACGCGATTACTGCTGGCAACCCTGAAGGCCGATCCCAGTCACATCGCGGCTCGTTCTAAGTTGGTCTTCCGCATGTCGGCCGAATTAGAACAAAGCCGTTTCGAGCATGCCGATATCAGTCGTTTGGCCAAGCAAGTTCTAAATCAATCTTCGCTTGTCGTTGGGTTTTGTCCGCTGGAATCAAGAAGCTACCTGTGTGCAGCGATCGCCGCGAGTGCATTGGGAGCAAACGTCGAGCAGCAGGAGAGGTTGCTCGCGCAGTCACAGCGATTACGTCCGGTCGATGGTGCAGTTGCCCTGCGACGCGGATTAAATGCTGTCATGGTCCAAGAAATGGAGCGTGCCGATGTACACTTCAAAATTGCATTGAACGACGATCCGTCTATGAGAGATCGGGCGGTAGAGACCTTGACGCTGCTTCTTTCCCCTAAGGAAATTGTCGAACGATGTCAGCCAGGGCAAGAAGCAACCGCGATGCTTTATCAAAGAACGCGTAAGCCTGTACCCGATGAAATGCAGCAGTTTTTGGGAAGGTACTATTGTGCTTGCTTGGAAACCGCCGCGGCAGCTTGTGAGAATGAAGCCGACGCGGAGCAATTTCGTGCTGCCGCAGCAAAAGTCGCAACAGAGATCAATGACTCTGCACTCCAGCTAGAGATCGCTGGCAAGCGGTTGAGGAGCAACGATCGCAATATAGCGTTGTTGCTCACGCGTGCAGAGATCTATCTGGACATGGGGCAATATGAGGACGCTCAGGCGGATTTGCGGAGATGCCAGAAAGAAGCACCACAGAACCCGGATGTGCGTCGCTTTGCATTGCGGTTGGATCGCCAGTCTGCGACCCTGCATCGTTAGCCCAATGCCATCTACTTTCTTAGCGGAACGGCGCGTGCCGTCCGGCAATCGCATAGAAAACAGAATGAACTTGCCGGTCGGCTTGCCTCGACCGGCAAGGAAATCTGCCAGTGGGTGGGATTGATCGTTAGCCCACGTCTTAGATGCTAGTGCCTGTTTGAATGCTTCTCCAACCGACGTTCGCCGACCATGTTCCCCAGTTGCGGAGATTGATTGATTGCAGTGGTGCAGTCCAGACATACCACTGATTGTTCGCTGTTCGGGTCGCTAGGTCGTCATTCCCGTCCCCATCCAGGTCGAGCACAAGCACCTCGTGGAAGCTTAGTGAGGCGGCCCAGGAGGCGGTGACTTGGCTGTCAAATGCTGTTCCCGAAGAACCAACCACCATCCACCGATTACCTGCGCCCAGGGTGATCAGATCGTCTCGTCCGTCGTTGTTAAAGTCCCCGACTCGCGTATTCGACCAGTCAACGGCCGCTGACCAATGGGCCCACGCCGATACGGAAAACGCCGTTCCAGTACTTAGACCGGTAATGATGCTTCCACCTGCGTTGGCTCGAGCAGTGAAGTCGTCGTTGCCATCGCCATCAAAATCGCCAACCAGAACGTCCTTCCATTCCTCAGTAGCTGCTAGGGTTACCCAAGTGGTCGTCGGTAAATTGGTGCCCGTTGATTTAGCGACGACAATTTTGTTTCCGCCTGCGCGAGCGAAGAGGTCGTCGCGTCCATCGTTATTAAAGTCACCAACCTGGATGTCGGACCAGGTAATCGTTGGCGACCAGATGGTTTGGATCGAAGAACTTGCTAGGCCGGTAGCCTGTGAACTGGAAACCAACCAGCGTCCGCCGGTTGCTTCAAATCCAGCCAGATCCTCTAAGCCGTCTCCGTTGAAGTCACCGGTTCGCACTTCATCCCAGGCATACGAAGTGCTCCAGTAAACATGCTTGACAAACGGAGTCCAGCCGCCGTTGGGGGCGGATTCGGAAACGTACCACCAGCCATCGGCGGCACGTACCAGCAGGTCAGACTTGCCATCCCCATTCGTATCGGCGGTTAAGACATCACGACCTTCAAGGTTCGGTGGCAGCGAGAGGACAGAAGTTGTGACAAGCGAACCGGGGCTGTCGGCTCGTTGGGCTCGAATGACCGTATCATTGCTGCTGACTGCGAATATCGAATCAACGTTCGATGGATTTAGTACGTATGTGCCAGAATAACCGGCAAAAACTAGACGTCCACGAACCAACGCGGTTTCGCGTAGATAGGGAGCGTCTGGACCGGGAATTACGTCGGCGACAATTTGGGTGCCTTGGCTAGTCCCGTCAGTGGACCACAGTTCCTCGCCGTTTGGTCTTGTGTAGGCATTGAAATATAAGCGGTTATTCCATTCGATGAACTGATTTAAAGGGCGGAAGCCATCTGCACTGCTTTCCTCATCGCTTGGGTTAATATCAGCGACTAGTACGGTCCCTGATTCAGTGCCATCGCTTTTCCATAGCTCCCTGCCGTGAATGCCATCATCGGCCGAGAAGTAGATGTCGTTATTGAATTTGGTCACATAGTACGGTTGGGAGCCAAGCTCACCGGGAAAGATATCTTTTATCATGCCCGTACCGGATGGGGTGCCATCCGTCGCCCAAAGTTCTGCACCTGAAGTTGCGTTGGAAACAAATCCTATCAATTTTCCGTTTAATTCTGGCCCGTTAAAAAATGCTGACGAATTCTCGCCAAAGTCTTTGACTAAACTTGTTCCTGTTTTGGTGCCGTCGGATTTCCACAGTCGGGAAAAATAAATGTAGCTGAAGTCACTTTTTCCTGCTCCGAAATAGATCTCGCCGTTGAAGAAGGTTGGTCTGTTGATAAATTCATCAGGCCCATTTACATCCGTGATCATGGTGGTTCCGGCTTCCGTACCGTCTGACTTCCAGAGCTCCCACCCATCGCTTTCACCATCACCAGGGGCACCTGGGTCTCCCGCAGTGAAGTAAAGTTCTCCATTAAAACTTGTCATGTATCCAGGCGAGTAGCCTGCGGTTTCAGCCTGATCGAATTCGGCAACCATCATCGTTCCGCCCGTTGTCAGGTCGGACTTCCAGAGTTCGATTCCAGTCTGTGATACTGGATCGATTGGCGTGAAAAATAGCTGCCCTCCTACTTCCGTTAGAGAGAGTCCCCGCGAATTAGATGGAGAATCGCCAAAGTCGAAGATGCGATTGGTGCCCCCACTGGTGCCATCACTTGCCCACAATTCGATCGAGTTTCCCCCTGTATATATCGCCGCAGTCATGGCAAGCTGATTATTAACGACCTCGATTTCAGTGATTTGAAAGTTGCTTAAATTGCTGAGGTCATGAACTAGTTGAGTTCCGGTGACGGTCCCGTCGGTCTTCCAAAGTTCATTTTGATTGATGACGAAATAACCCATACCGTTCATCTCGGTCAGTAAGTTTGCCGTAGCATCCGGCAATAGCGTTACCAAATTGGATGGCTTCAGCACATAGGTACCGCTCTCCGAGGTATCAGTCTCATAGGTGCTAAAGAATATGTGGTCGTTTACAAACGCAAGCCCTGAAAAGTACGAACTGTTCTGGATAACATTTCCTGGTGGCGATTCCGAGGTGCCCGGTGCAAGGTCGGCGACCATCTGGGTGCCCAGGCTGGTCCCGTCGGTTGACCATAGTTCGTAGCCATTTGTTGCCGAATAGGCACTGAAGTAGAGGCGGTCGTTGTCGTGGCCGAATTGAGACGGATAGCCAAATCCGTAGGGGGAGCTACCTGATTCGCCAGATTCGATATCAGCAACTAAAACCGTTCCTGCTTCGGTACCATCGGTTTTCCAAAGCTCTTTGCCATGGGTTCCGTCATCGGCTGTGAAATAGAGTTCATTATTGAATTTGGTAAGGCTACCTGGAAAAGAGCCTGTTTCACCGGGGAAGATGTCTTTGACTATGCCCGTACCTGCTGAAGTACCATCGGTTGTCCACAATTCTGGGCCTGAAACTGGATCTACAACAATGCCAATCAGTTTTCCGTTTACTTCGATCCCGTCAAAGAATCCTAACGCGTTAATTCCGAAGTCGGTGACCAAGCTGGTTCCGCTTGCCGTACCATCCGATTTCCATAGTTGAGTGGAAAAGTCGCCGTTTACGTCATCGTCCCACGCACCAAAATAAATTTCACCATTGGAAACTGTCGGCTTCCAGATGAAGCCGCCCGGGCCGTTAACGTCGGTCACCATAGTGGTTCCGGCTTCGGTACCGTCTGATTTCCAAAGTTCCCAGCCATCGCTCTCGTCTTCCCCCGGATCTCCTGCAGCGAAAAATAGTTCTTCGTTAAAATTTGTTAGATAGGTAGGAGTGTAGGATCCCGGCTCCGACTGATTCAGGTCGGCTACCATCGTGGTTCCGCCCGTTGTTAAGTCTGTCTTCCAGAGTTCAATTCCCAGTCCGTTCACAGGATCACTTGCTGCGAAAAATAGTTGCCCACCCGCTTCGGTGAAGGTCAGCCCTTCTGAAGAATTTTGAGGATTGTCAAATTCATGGACAAATCGAGTCCCCTCGTGACTTCCGTCGCTTACCCAGAGCTCCAGCGAATCGTTTATTGAATAGGTTGCAATGGCAAGTTGTTCATCAAAAACTTTAATCTCAGAAATGAGGAAAGTCCCCAGTCCTGGATCATCCGATTCTCGGAGGTCGTATACCATCTCCGTTCCTGCAAGGGTTCCATCGGTCTTCCAAAGTTCATCATTGTTGGCGGCGAAATAAACGGTGTCATGTAGTTCCGTGAAGAAGCTTCCTCCATCGGCACCTAGTGAAAGCATCACCGGATTGGCTGCTAGCATCCATCGGGATTCGAGCGGCTGAACGTCCAGGGTTCTGCGTCGAGTCAGGGATAAAGTACGTCTTTTTGAACGTTTCATGAGAGAGTCCACATCGAAGAGCGTTTTCTGGATCGGATAAACTCGAAGGCGGGGGAGCCAATTGTTTAAGAACAACAGGGCCCGTCCGGGCCGTTTGATGATACCGTGGAAGGGGGTGTCTTTGCAAATGCCGAATCCGGTGATTGGGTCGTGCAACGAAATTTGAAACCCGCTCGGGCGGAGATGGCAGAAAGAGGAAGCGTCTCGATCACTGCTGAAAGTTGGTCTCCGACAGGAGAGGCTCATTGTCTCCGCAACCTTTCAATTTTCGACAGCTGCAACTGACTGTGACGTCATCAAGAATGTCGTGATTCTTATGAATTTGCTTGGGCTGTTTTCAGCTTTTGAAACGGGGCAGCGCTTTCCCAGCATGGTGAGAGTTCACGTGTGTGAAAAGATATACAAAGTCATGTCCGTTGAAGTGACCGAACTGGGCGGTACCGTGCATGCCCCATCACCCCAGATGTCTGTTGATGGAGCTCAAGTTCACGCCCCGTTGTGCATGAGTACGGGGGCGAAGAAGTCGGCTTGGAATACCCCCAAGTTCTGCATCAAGTGTTATGAAAGATTGCGGTAGGGAACAGGGATGGGGGATCGGCAGCGCTGCGAATCGCGAACTCGGATTAGGTTAGGTACGCAAGCGAATTGCGCGGACGACTAGTGTTGAAGTCCGCATGCCAAGTTCGTGATTTTGTTTGGTGCGTCGTCTTCGTTCATCAAGTCCGTTTGACTCAGATACTCGTCTCGAAGCCAGCCATTAAAGCTTTTGCAAACACCGCTTTGCCCTGGTTCGCCCGGCTTGAGGTAGAGAGTTTCCACGCCGATCGTAGCCAGTCATCGTTCGATTGCTTGTCGTTTCGCTTTGCGGTGGGACCGCCAGACTGCGACCCTGCATCGCTAGCCCAATACCGTCTACTTTCTTAACGGAACGGCGCGTGCCGTCCGGCAATCGCATAGAAAACAGAATGAACTTGCCGGTCGGCTTGCGCCGATCGGCAAGGAAATCCGTCCGAAGATGCCAAAGTCGATGGCCTGCGTCGTTAGCCCACGTCTCAGGTGCTAGTGCCTGTTTGAATGCTTCTCCAGCTGACGTTCGCCGACCATGTTCCCCAGTTGCGGAGATTGATTGATTGCAGTGGTGCAGTCCAGACATACCACTGATTGTTCGCTGTTCGGGTCGCTAGGTCGTCATTCCCGTCCCCATCCAGGTCGAGCACAAGCACCTCGTGGAAGCTCAGTGAGGCGGCCCATGAAGCGGTGACTTGACTGCCAAATGCTGTTCCCGAAGAACCAACCACCATCCATCGATTACCTGCGCCCAGGGTGATCAGATCGTCTCGTCCGTCGTTGTTAAAGTCCCCGACTCGCGTATTGGACCAGTCGACGGCCGCTGACCAGTGGGCCCACGTCGATACGGAAAACGCCGTTCCAGTACTTAGACCGGTAATGATGCTTCCACCTGCGTTGGCTCGAGCAGTGAAGTCGTCGTTGCCATCTCCATCAAAATCGCCAACCAGAACGTCCTTCCATTCCTCAGTAGCTGCTAGGGTTACCCAAGTGGTCGTCGGTAAATTGGTGCCCGTTGATTTAGCGACGACAATTTTGTTTCCGCCTGCGCGAGCGAAGAGGTCGTCGCGTCCATCGTTATTAAAGTCACCAACCTGGATGTCGGACCAGGTAATCGTTGGCGACCAGATGGTTTGGATCGAAGAACTTGCTAGGCCGGTAGCCTGTGAACTGGAAACCAACCAGCGTCCGCCGGTTGCTTCAAATCCAGCCAGATCCTCTAAGCCGTCTCCGTTGAAGTCACCGGTTCGCACTTCATCCCAGGCATACGAAGTGCTCCAGTAAACATGCTTGACAAACGGAGTCCAGTCGCCGTTGGGTGCGGATTCGGAAACGTACCACCAGCCATCGGCGGCGCGGGACAACAGGTCGGAGATGCCGTCGCCATTTGTGTCGGCCGTTAAGACATCCCGGCCCGCGAGGTTCCCTGGCAGTGCAATCGCCGCCGTCGAAGAAAGCGAACCGGGGCTAGCACCTTGCTGTGCTTTAATGACGGTGTCACCACTGCTGACAGCAAAAATTGAATCAACGTTCGATGGGTTTAGGACAAAGGTCCCGTCATTGATTCCGTAGGTGCCAAAGAACAGGTGGTCCTGTAAAAATGTCATCGAGTATGGGTAAGAACCATCCGTGCCGGGGACAAGATCGGCGACGAGTTCGGTGCCTTGGCTTGTCCCATCGCTCGACCAAAGCTCGCTGCCGTTGGTTGCAGTTGTGGCGCTAAAATAGAGCCGGTTGTTTCCCTCAGCAAACACGCCTGGATAGCCGGTGCCATAGGGGTAGCTGCCGTCAGGGCCAGGGTTGATGTCAGCGACTAAAACGGTTCCCGCTTCCGTACCGTCGGTTTTCCAAAGCTCCGCACCGTGGATACCGTCATTGGCCGAAAAATAAAGTTCGTTGTTGAATTTAGTTAGATTGGTAGGGTAGGAACCTGTATCGCCGGGAACGATGTCTTTGAGGAGGCCGGTACCCGCGGATGTCCCATCGGATACCCACAATTCTGTGCCTGAAGCCTCATCGGTCACAACACCGATCAGCTTCCCGTTAAACTCAACAGCGCGTTCCAGTCCCGGTGCATCGTTACCAAAGTCTTTGATCAAAATTTCACCGCCGATGGTTCCATCGGTCTTCCAAAGCTGGGAGGAAGAAATGCCGCTCCCGTCAGTGGAACGCGTTCCAAAGTAAAGTTCGCCATTGGCAATCACTGGGCCCACAAGTTGCCCGTCAGGACCATTCACGTCGGTCACCAACGTATTGACCGTTCCGTTGGACTTCCAAAGTTCCCGTCCATCGGTCTCGCTGTCACCCGGGTCAATTGCCGTGAAATAGAGTTCGCCGTTGAAACTGGTTAGATTTCGCGGCGACTCGGAATAGGGACCAGGCGTGCTGAGGTCAGTAACCATCGTGGTTCCCCCTGACGTAAGATCTGTCTTCCAGATCTCATATTCCGAATCAGGTGCTAAACCTTTTACAGAAAAAAATAGCTGCCCCCCCGCTTCCGTAAAGTAAACGCCGTCGGATGAGAATGCTGCCCCGCCGAATTCATAGACCTGCTGGGTCCCTCCATTGGTCCCGTCACTCACCCATAGGTCGACTGTGCCACTTTCGTCAGAGGCTGTGAGCACAAGTTGATCATTGAAAACCGACATTTCGGTGATGGTGATCCTGACAGACTCTTCAGCGGAGCCCAGGTCGTGAACCAGCTGCGACCCTGCGACAGACCCATCCGTCTTCCAAAGTTCACCATCGTTTGCGGCAAAATAAACCGTGTCGTTCAGATCGGTGAACATTCCCCCGTGAGCTAGACCCGGCAATTGCAGAATTGGGTTAGCCGCCAGCATCTGACGAGTTTCAAGCGTTTGAACGCTTAAGGATCTGCGGCGAGTCAAAGGTTGGGATTTTTTTTTTAAGCGTTTCATGAAAGAGTCCACGATAAAGGGTGTCTTTTGGATCGGTTAAAACCGATGGCGCGAACGCCGTTGTGTTGTTCGTATCGAGGGGGCTCGCTAGAGTTAACGGAGTTTACCTGGCGGGGGGTCTTTTGCAATCGTTGCGAACGGTATTTTTATGAAAATAGGATTAACTGAAAACGATGACTGAACTGAAGCCAACTAGAGAAGTACGATTTGAATTTACGAATGAATTGCCGGGATTATTAAATGATTTAGGCATTTCACTGCTCGCTACGACTTATCAAGCAGGGAAATTGGTAGCGATCGGAACGCAACGCGGGCAGCTGGAGATGCAGATGTGCTCGGTTGCACGTCCGATGGGGCTTGCGGTTTCCGCTGGCTGTTTGGCAATTGGAGCACAGGAGGCAGTCTGGTTTGCAGATGCTTGTCCCGAAATGGCGCGGCAAATAGAGCCTGCCGGACGCTTTGACGCGGGATACTCTGTTCAGCGAGCCAGCATGACAGGGGATATTGCTATTCATGACATGGCCTGGGGGAACGACGATCAACTTTGGGCAGTCAACACACGTTTTTCCTGCCTTTGTCTTTGCGATGACCAGCATCATTTCTCTCCTGTCTGGAAGCCTCCTTTTATCTCGAATTTGGCGGCTGAGGATCGATGCCATTTAAACGGGTTGGCAATGCAAAACGGAAAGCCTAGGTACGTGACCGTGATGTCACAAACCGATACGGCAGAGGGCTGGAGACCAAGTAAAGCCACCTCGGGCTGCATTCTGTCGGTGCCGGACGGTCGCTGTTTGGTTAGTGGTCTGTCGATGCCCCATTCACCGCGAGTCTTTCAGAATCGATTGTTCGCGTTGAATTCCGGACTGGGGGCTATTGGGTGGTATGAAAAAGGCCAGTTTCAGACGTTGAGTAAGCAACCAGGCTTCACGCGTGGCTTGGACTTCTACGGGCATTATGCTTTTGTCGGGCTCTCGAAAATTCGTGAAACAAGTACGTTCGGCGGAATCCCGATCGCCGACGATCGCGATTCTCTGAAGTGTGCGATCGTGGTCGTCGATCTGCGTACCGGCAAACGAGTTGCTCATTTTGAGTTTCTTGCTGGGGTTGATGAATTGTTTGATGTCCGCGTTTTGCCCAAAATGCTCAATCCATACATCGGCGGCCCTCATCCTCATGTCGATAACGGTCCGGTGGCTTGGTTAGCCAAACCTTTTCCGAGTCCCCGTCAAGCGGCGGAAATGCTATCGCCTGTAGTGTCGATTGGTGGGGTGCCAGTCCAAGAGCTGGAAATTACCCATGATCGGATAACGCCGGAATTGCTGCAGCAGTTCAATCGGGCGACTTCGCTTGCGGAGGCCCAGGATTACGAGCAAGCAATTTCGCTACTTCAGCGATGTGCCCATGAGCATCCGACGGTTGCAGCGGTGCATTGTAATCTCGGTGTTGCTCTGCAACTTGCAGGGAGGGTTCAAGACGCTTATCAGCCTTTGCAGACAGCCTTTGATTTGGCTCCGCAAAATCCAGCGGTTCAGTTCAATCTTTCAATGGCTGAATTACAGTTGGGCCACTATCAGAATGGCTGGCGGCATTATGAAGCGCGTTGGAGTTCGGGGCAGGGAGGGGCACTGCCGAAAGGGCTGGAATCATGGGGCGTGCCCGCGAGCGATGCGATTGCTGAAGGATCGACCTTGTTGGTCTATGGCGAGCAGGGCATCGGCGATGAGATTATGTTTTTCTCATTGCTGAAACGGTTGCAGGCTACTATGCCTTCTGTTCAGTTGGTGGTTGCTTGTGATCCACGGTTGGTTGGGTTGTTGCGTCGCTCTTACCCAACGCTGACGGTTATCTCTAGCCAAAATTTGTCCGCTTTAGAGTACAGGCGTCTGGCCGCATCTGTCACTTGTCGTATCCCCTGTGGCTCGCTCCCTGGAATGCTGCGATTTCCTGATGAGGTTTCTGATCACGATAGGCAAGAAAGGACGCTCTCTGTTGACCCACTACGAGTCGAGTATTGGCGCCAGGAACTAAGGCGACGAGCCGGAAAAGAAGTAAACGAGTTTGTGGGCGTTTCTTGGGCTGGCGGGAAAAACGTGCAAGAGCATGCGGTACGGAGTATTCCATTGCCTGCTTGGGGCGAGATTTTTGAACCGTCGCCGAATGCTCAGTTTGTCAATCTGCAATACGGTGTATCCCGGACAGTGTCGGAGGATTCACAGCCAGAGCAGGTTGGACAAGCCTTCCTGGCGAACATGATTACCGCTGACCAGATTGCACCGCTCGTTGACTTGGAAGAGTTTGCCGCCATGATCAGCGCCTTAGATCGAGTTGTCTCGATTGATAATTCGACCCTGCATCTGGCGGGCGCACTAGGGATTCCGACTGTAGGGATATTGCCTGTTGCTTCGTCCGCTGCCTATCGATGGGGGACCAAAACTGAAGCAACGATTTGGTACCCGAGTGTTCGCTTGGTGCGCCGCAAGCTGGGAGAGTCTGACAGCGAGGTGATTTGTCGGGCGGCAAAAGCACTCGAGTGATACGGGGAAATCGCGGCAGCCTGCTGGAATATTCGAGCGCACTAGCAATGCTAGTGGTAGATTTGCTAAGGGAGAGTCCGTAAATCGATGTTTGTATCCATCCCAGTGACGATCGAGCCGCTATGTCGCTTCAATCTCGTTTATATACCTCGTCGAAACGAACTCGAAAGCCAGCAAATCGCCTTCGGAAATCGCAGTTGGAACGGTTGGAATCGCGGGACCTTTTCGCAGTCGATATTGTGTTCGACTATAGCTATGACGATGGGGGATTCTTCACTAGCGAAGCGAAAGCGGCTATTGAACGCGCGGCGGAGGCATATGAGCTTCGTCTGCAAGATACGCTCGCTGCCATCCCTTCGGCACCTCCAGGAAATTCTTGGTCGGCTGTGTTCGATGATCCCGAAACGGGGGGATCGGTTTCCGTCCCTGGGCTGGAACTTGCCGTGGGTGAAGTTCGGGTTTATCTAGGGGCCCGAGCCATTGGCGGGTCGACACTTGGAATTGCGTCGACAGGGTACTCGTTGAGCTACAACAATACTGATTGGCTAGATACCGTCGTCCTGCGAGGGCAGATAGGCGACAACGAGCAGAGTACTTGGGGAGGGAGTATCTCGTTTGATTCTTCCACCTCATGGCACTTCGGTGAAGCGGAGCCGTCAGGTTCGCAAAATGATCTCTACAGCGTTGCGTTGCATGAACTGGGCCATCTTTTTGGGATTGCAAACCAAGTCGGAAATACTTGGACCAATTACGTTAAACCTCTGGCCGAACTTTCCGGTGCGGAGCAGACCGCAGTAAACAACGAACCAGGGTACTACTTTACGGGCCCAAAATCGGTTGCGTTGTACGGAAGCCCGATCTTGGTTGGTAGCGGACATTTTGGCGACGATGTTGGGGTCGGAGGGCAAGAGGCGGCGCTGACGCCTAGTCTGACAACCGGGACTAGAAAACCAATGAGCCCGCTCGATTGGGCTGCACTGGATGATATTGGTTGGGAGGTTTCTGCAGAGTTCGTTTCCCAGGACTTGGTCGCATTAAATGGAACCGGACAATGGTACGCGATCAGCGATGAGGGCGGTGCGGCTTTTGTTCGTCAAGTCGGTTCCTGGGCGCCGGGAGTGACTTGGGGAAACGTCACTGTGGGCGATTTTGATGGCGATGGCGTTGATGATGTGATTGCCCGAAACATGAACACCAATGCTTGGGTTGTTGGCGAGCGATCCTCGACCGGACTGCTGTTCCGAACCGTTGGAGTTTGGAGCACCGCAGTTGCCTGGGAAAATATGACGGTTTCCGACTTCAATGGAGATGGCAAAGTCGATGTTGCCGCTCGGGGCAACAATGGAACTTGGGTGGTCGGAGTAAGTGATGGTACGCAGATCGCCACCACCGTCTATGGTGCCTGGACCGATGCGATTCAATGGGTGGATGTCCTTCCTGCAGACATCAATGGGGACGGGCAGGTCGATATTATTGGCCGCAATCAAAATGCCGGAGGTTGGATCGTCGCAGAAAGCCAAGGGACTTCCTTCACCAATCGTACATTGGGGTATTGGTCGCCTAGTATCACTTGGACCAATGTCATGGTCGATGATTTTAACGGCGATGGTATGGACGATATCTATGCGAGAGGCGCTGGCGGACGCTGGATTGTTTCCCAGAGTACCGGAACCGCGATAACAACACGCACCGTGGGTGGGTGGGCAGAGGCAATTAACTGGCAGGATATTCAGACGCTGGATTTGAACGGGGATGGATATGCGGAACTGATCGCCAGAAATAGCTCCAACGTTTGGATCGCATCCTTTTTTGATGATGACATTTTTCGTACCGTGACACTGGGAGCCTGGAGCACGTCGACGCCCATTACCTTCTTAGGAGTTGCGGATACCAACGGTGATGGAAAGGCCGAATTGATCGGCACGACCGCGGCTGGCAGTCTGCTGCTTAGTGGGATCGATGGCAGCGAGCAACTAACCAACGAGGTTTGGGGGACGTGGGCCGGTGCAGTAGACGTTATCTTCGCGAAGCGTGGAGCCGGGGCGTAGATAAAGCTAATTTTGGTCCGCAGGGTTCTGGTCGATGAATTGCCGAGCCCACAGCTCCATGGTTAGAACGGCCCACTGAAGCATATACAGATCGGTTTTTCCCGTTTGGCTCTGATGCCGAATTTCTGCCAAGGCTTGAGGATCGAACCAGCCACGTCGGTTAACGGATTCGGAGTCTGTTAGGTCGTTCCACATCTCGGAGAGATCGTTGCGGAGCCAGTTTCGGTAGGGAGCTCCAAAACCAGCCTTGCGGCGATCGATTACTCGATCGGGGACGAGCGTCCTGGCAGCCTCTTTAAGCAGGAACTTCGTCGTTCCCTTTTGGATCTTTAGTTCGGGGGGAAGGCCGACAATAAAGTCGACCAAGGCATTGTCAATAAAGGGGACGCGGGTTTCGATCCCGGTAGCCATCCCCATTTTGTCGGTGTAAAGCAAATTATGATTGGGGAGGTATGTGCCCAGGTCTCGCCGCAGGAAACGATTTATGTTCTGAGCACTTGGGTCGTTGCGGATTCCTCGAGCACACTCGTCCAGTGCGGTTTCGTCTCCAATCGCTGCTAAGAAATCAGGACTGAGGATACTTCGGATGGAGGCAGAGGGGGTCGCCGAACAGTACCCCAAGAAACGTTCAATTGGGGTTCTCTGGGCTTCGGAGAGGACTCGGCGTACGCGTCGCAGTGTGCCGCCGATGCGTCCAGGGAGTGCCCCGGGAATAACCGACGCCATTCGTGTGATGGCACTGCGCATCGCCATCGGCAGTGAATCGATTTGCTGTGTGGATTGAATCGCCCAGTAACGAGGATAGCCAGCCAATAACTCGTCGGCACCTTGCCCCGATAACATCACGGTCGTGTTGTCTTCTTTCGCCAGCCGACTGATCAGATAGCAGGCGATCGCCGCCGGATCAGCTAACGGTTCGTCTAGGTGGTAGATCAAACGTTGCCAAATCGAGGCGACGTCCGACGTCATCGCTATTTCCTCTAGACGGGCACCAAGCTCTTTGGCCATGAAACGGGCGTAGGGCAGATCCGATGCCGATTGATCAAGTTGATTGTCAGCCGAGGAGTATGTGGTTGTGTAACAATTGAGGACGCCTTGCTCAGAGGCGAGCCGGGCGATGAGACTGCTGTCCAGTCCGCCACTAAGGAAAGCACCTACCGGGACATCGGAAACCAATTGTCGATGAACAGCCGCAGAGATCAACTCTCTAAGTTGCTCCTTGGCGTCCTTGAAATTTTGAGGTTGGTCACAAAATGGAGGCGTCCAGTATTGTTCGGTCTTTAGTGGCTGGTTGGGCCGCCAACGGATGATTCCGCCTGGTGGGACGCGTTGGATTCCGCGCAGAGCCGTTCGGGTCCCCGAGGAATGTCCATAGGCCAAGTGTTGTTGAATTGCAAAGAAATCGGGTTCGCGACGGAGCTTCGGGTGAGCGCACATCGCTTTGATTTCACTTGCAAAGAGAAAGGCCCCTGGAACTGGCTCTGCGTAGTAAAGCGGCTTGACACCAAGGCGATCGCGGGCAATCAATAGTTCTTGTTGCTCCTGATCCCAAAGTGCAAACGCGAACATTCCGTCTAGCTTCTTGATAAACGCGGTCCCCTCTGCCTGCAGTCCCCGAAGGAGAACTTCGGTATCACCACGCGAACGAAAAGCGACCCCCTGGGATTCAAGGGTTTGACGCAATTCGCGAAAATTATAGATTTCTCCGTTGAATACCAGCACATAGCGACCGTCGCTTGAGTGCATTGGTTGTGAAGAGGACTCTGACAAATCCAATACGGCTAATCGAACATGCCCTAGTGCGATCTCGGAGGCCGGATTTTCAAAGACGCCTTGTCCATCGGGGCCACGGTGTCGCTGGGCCGTATTCATACGATCCATTAACCCTGGAATAAAATCGCCACTTAATCCTGCAATTCCACACATGCTGCTTTGTTCCGGACAAATAACTAAGGGACTCTGCGCCAACCTGCCTGCAGTCTATCTGCTTTGCTTAAGAAGCACGTGCTACGACTTGCAAATCGTCTGACTTCTCAAGGATGGCCGTGATTTCAGCGAGAACGACGCCCGCATTTTTTCCCCAGTGCCATACAACGGGGACCCCTGATCCTTCATATTCGACTCCTAGCCAAGACTGGCCTGAAATGGCGACTTCGACATCTGGAAAAAAGTCCGCCTCTTCGATGACCTTGATCGTTGTCTCGCTGAATTCTCGAGTCGCTCGAGACGAATAAAGTGGGTGCGGCTTTAACCAGACTTGCAGGTCAGGAAACTTCTTTAGGATTGCCCGTAGAAGGACGGCTTCTTTAACCTGGTCAACAGGTTGGCTGATAAATAGCAAGTGTCGCTGGTCTGAGTCACGCGGAAGCGAGCGAAGGTTGATGGTTGCTGTCAGGCGTTCCATGCGCAATTTGGATTTGTCAGGAAGAGTCATATCCAAAAGCGTTTGTTTGGTTTGCTCGTCGAAGTAATAGAACGCATCGATCTGTTCCAGACGCACTGGCAACTGTAGTTCACTACGGGCAAAACCATGCTGAATAAGGATCCGGGTCACTTGAAGGGGGAGTCTATCGACTAGTACTGCCCAGCGATCGTAGTGATTGCAGAACCAAATTGTGTCGATTTCGGATTGGCGTGAGAGCACACGCCACGTGAAGAACCAGCGAAAGGATGTGTAAGTTTGCCAGCGATCCGCACGCAATTCCGATTGCCGTGCAAATTGCCACGCGCCGATCAGTGCACTCCAGTAGGACCACCAGATATCGCCGATTCGAGCGGCTTGAAGCAGACCAATCGTCTGACGATTCTCTGCCATCGGGATCGGCTTGCACCACGGTAGCGTTACCAGTGTGTCCGGCTGTTGGTCCGCAGGTACGCGAGCAAGAATCGTTGCCATTCTTGCTGACGTCGCTAAGGCTATTTGACCGTTGATTGGCATTTTGTTGTGACGCTGCTTTAGCATGTGCCAAGTCAGTCGCACCGCATGAAGCATGTTTAGTATGGCAAGCAGCGGAAGCCAGAACAAAAGGGCCGCTTGGAAAGCGACTTGCACCGCAAGCGGCCAGCGGGGCAATGTTGCCGCAAACTGTAGCGGCCGAGGAAATCGATGGGGAAGCCAGGCAGCGGAGTCGTCTACGGTGGCAAGGACTTTGTCGGTCACACACTCATTGGTGGTTGCCTGAATGTAGGCATCGATAGATTCGGTGCGGGGATTGGTCATGTTTATTGCCATAACAGTCCATGAAAGAGACCGAGTAAGAACAATCCCGCCACTGAAAACGGAACGAGCTTTAGGTCGGCTTTGAGCATCCGTTTTAAACGTGGTTCGATGTTTTTTAGGCCGCTAATCAACATTGCTAAATAGCCTGCGTACGTCAGGAAAGTAGCAATCGCAGCACCGACGATCCCTAACCATTGCACAAAAACGATCGTTAGTAGGATGTTCGCGATTGCTGCAATCACCGTTTGGACTGCAAGCTTCGACGTTTTGCGATGGTAGAAATAGAAATTGCCGTACAGGTAATAGATGCCTTGCAGGTACAGTCCCGCCGAAACCAGTCCGACGATGAGAGGGACATCACCGGTGCCTGCTGGCAGCCATTGAATCGTGCGGTGATCGATTTCCAGTGCAATCAGAACCCCCAGCACCAGCACGACGACGACGGCCGTGTAGGCTTTCATTGTTTTGCCGCGGATCGATCCCAGGGACCATTGATCGTAATTTTGGATGATCTGCTGCGGCAGGGTTAACGCTAATCCACTGTTGACCAGCATGACCACCATCGCAAAAGAATAGGCCAAGCTATAAATCCCCAGTGCTTCTTCACCCACCATCGATTTGATGATCAGGCGGTCGGATCCGTTGATAACCCACTGCGCCGCCGCGTGTGGAATCATTGGCAGTGCGTAAGCCAAGACTCCCCGAATCGCGACTGATTTCGAATCGATGTTTTTGCTAACCAAGCCATCGATCAAAGTGAATCCCGCAAAGAGTGCGGCACACCACATAAGCTGAGCAAAGAATAAGGTCTCCAAATTGCCGTGGTATTTGGATACCAGGAAAATTGAAAGCAGAATGCCGGTCGTTCGCACGACGGAGAAAAATAGGTAAGAAAACTGTCTGTTACGGCATCGCAGCCAATTTAGAAGCAGTTGCTGTAGTCCCTCGGTCGCACCTAATAGGAATGCATAACCGAGCCAATGGAAACTTGAGTTGTCGAAGGGCCAGACAAAAGCCGTTACGACAGAACCCAGCAGAATCGTCAGGATCGAAAAACGCCGGAAAAGGTACGATCCTTTCTGAACGTCCTCCGCGCCTTCTCGCATCACGGCAATGCTGCCGTTCAGGCTGAGAAGGTTTGCAAGTAACTGCGATGCCACCAACGTTAGGCTATAGATTCCAAAATCGACCAGCCCGAACCAAGCAACCAGAAGGGGAGTGCTGAGGAGGATCCCACCACGATTCAGCGCGACACTTGTACCGTAAACAATAGCTTGATTGGCGATTCTCAACTAAGCGACCTTTGTAGTGCTTGTGTCCATGGTCGCTTTTAAATCTTGGATTTTGGTAGCGACCATTTTGGCAAGCCAGTCGTTGCCGGTTTGATTCAAGTGTGAATCAATTGGGCTGATGAAATGGGAGTAGCCTTCTTTAATCGCCTGTGCATGTAGGTCGATGATGAACCAGTTATCGCGCTGTCGAACTTGGTGACGCAATTCGTCATTGAAGTCCATGATTGATTCTTGAGCACCTGGGGTGGCCAGAGCATGGGGCTTGTGCAGCGGAGCCAGCGTCACAAAAACGACAATCGCATTTTGGCTGAGCGAATCGATTGATTCGAAGGTTGTTTGCAGTTCTGCCTGAGAAGACCAGGTGGTGCTATAGACGTAATTGGTCCATTCGCGTCGCCACGGTCGCACCGCCCGTCGAACAAGTCTGCAAAACAGTCGCATCGATTTGCTAAAGCCGAGTGGAAATGGTCGTGGATAGACATCGACAATTCCGGCTTGGAAAAGCAGTACGTCATACGGCTCTTTTGCAGGCAGTAAAGCAGGGCAATCGGCTAATCGGCGGAAGCCTTTGAAATCGATGTCAAACTGTTGGTTGGGAAGCATCCGCTGAACCTGACGCGGCCAGGTTTTTGCAGCGCTGACTTCGATTTCGTCACCGTGTCGGCGTTCGGTTCCGAAACTATCGCCAATCATCAGGATTTTGTTCAAAAACACGTTGTTTTTTCCTTCCTGGCCTGCTGCTGGGGGCTCTCCACCGTGCCCAGTCCGGCGATCGGCTGGAGGATGTTGGCCGCGAACTGATGGTGTTCTTGGAGGCTGGGAAGCCGGTTGGGCTGAGGACGCAGGAAGTCTTGGACCTCCGCACAGAGGCCGGGCTTGAAATCGGTATCGAGGGAATCGTCGATTTCCTGGCGGTGGATCGCGATGGAGCCCTTCTCTTGAATCCACAGTTGTTCGAGTGGCCGAAGTATCAGTCGGCGATTCGCGGTGAGGATTTCGACACCCCAGCGGCCGGGAGCCTCCCAGTCGGCTTGGTAGCTAAATAAAGCCCCCTGTTCCGTTACGCCTGATCCGCTAAAGGCGGATGCTGATGGGTGCCAGGAGAGTCCGCCAGCCTGATGGCAGCTTAGTTTTTCTGGTTGACCGCCAAGGTGAAAAGCCAGGTCAATTACGTGGCTGGAATTGGCGAATAACCAATTCTCAAGGACCTCTGGGGGATGAGGCAGTGTCTCGATTTTATGGCTCCATTCGGTAAATTCAAAATGGAACGAACGCACGCCTCCGTCTTCCTCGATCAGTTGACGAGCGGCACTCGTCGAAGCGTTGAAACGGCGGTTATAAGCGATGTAAATTTCGCTTCCCCGTGCCGCGGCGAACTCCGTCAATTCTGCGATTGCAGCCAAGGTCAACGCCGCAGGCTTTTCAAGCAGAATTTTCGACGTGCCCGCTTCGATCAACGTTTTTGTTGTTTGGGAAAGCTGCATCAGGCTGACCGCAACGATAGCCGTTTCAGGGGCAGCGGATTGTGCCAGTTGAGTTTCGATACCGCCTTCGTGGACCGGCACCTGTACCGCTTTACGAAAGCTTGCCGCAGAAGTAGCCCCTCGTCCAATGACTTCAAACGGCATCTTCAAGTGTCGGAGTACGTGCCCATAAGAGACGGCCATCGGTCCTGCACCGATCAACCAGAGAGGCGCGCGTTTTAGGTGATTGGACATGCTGTTGCGGTCTCGTCAATTTGGGTTTGGTAGTACTTTAGAAAGGTTTGCAGCAGAGGCGTATGCAGCGCCACCGAATCTTCGTACGTCGTTAAGTCGCAGTTTCCGTGGGACAGAATGTCTTGGCAGGCGATTGCGCCTGTTTCACTTACGTAAGGAATCTTGAAATCTAGGTCAACACGTTCCAGCGTCGGGGCGAGGTCGCGGGACCAGCCAGTTCCCTTTGTCTCGTTGATGTGGAATTCCACTTCATCAGCGAGGATTGATACTTCGATAGGGTGCCCAGGTTTAGCGAGTGAAGTGATTTCGAAAGTGCTTCCTTGCTCAAGTTTCCCCAGCAAAGAACCTGTGAATTCAATGGTTCCCTGTCGTTTCGGGGAGGGGTCTACTTCCAGTGACGCATCCAGGATTGAGTAGTGGTTGTCCCCGGTTAGAAATGCTAGGTGGTCGATGAAATGAATTGCGTTGCAACCCAGGCCCCATTGAGAACCGGTTACGTGATAGTGAACCTTGCTACCAGTCAGTCGCTCGCGAAGACGTTGGTAGAAAGACCAGAGTCGCCGCGGGCAATTTACCCAGGTCTGTGTCGACGTTTGGGCGAGCAGCGAGTCTGCTTTATGGTAATCGTCCGTAGATTGGAAAAGGAATTTCTCCAAGATTAGATATTTCAACGCCGATCGCTTAAACAGGGCATCCATGGCGCTGAGTCGATGAGATGCGACGGTTGCGATGATCGCTAAGTCCAGTTTGGGAGGAAGGTTTTCTGCCGAGGTTTCGAACGAGACTTGGTGTGTGTCGGATTTCCCTTGGAACTCTTCGAACTGAAGTCGTGATCGTTGTAAAGCTTGTGGCGATGGATCGACCACGCAGATGCGCAACGGACTTTTAAGGCGAGACAGGGCTTGGAGGTGTCTACTTCCGATTTGACCGGCGCCAACGATTGCACACTCTTGCATTTTTGAATCCATGCTGTGGGGGCTAAATTACTGCGGTGGAGGGAGTGGAGGTGCGGTCACCTGTCCGGTGCTTAATGAGAGTTGAACCTAAAAACCAAAGGCACAGCAGCCAAAAAGGAACTAAATAGAATTCGGTCCAGATGATTAGTCCCCCTCGCAAGTGTGTAGGTAACATGAGAGTGACGTAGGTGGATACGAGCATAAAGCCGAGTGAACCGGAGCGATATGCAACACTCGAAAGAACTCCGACAATGGTCATGTAGCCCATCAGCAATGGGAGACCGAAAATATAGTGAAAACTAAGGTATAAGTCGGTTTCGATGGGCCATTGTTCGGTGCATCGCAGGTCCCAGAAATGTGGGAAGTAGATCGATGTTAGCCACGCGCTCATGTCATAGAAAACAACATCCCCCCCTGTGCCAAAAGGAGTTAGGAATTTGTTGAAAGGTAAGAAGGTCGTTTGGAGCCAGCCCGGTTCGAAATCGCGTACACTCATCACCAAATTGTCCAGCGTGCTGAAATAGTTCAGCGAGTATGCCAGCATGTCTCCCGCCTGGATCCAGTGCATGTTCCGAAACCATGTTCCCAGCGCAAAGCAGGACAGAAAAGCTACGAAGACGTAAAAGGCTTTTCGTGATTTTGTTCGAGCAAAAAATACCCACGGCAAAAAAAGGAATATCAAGGTCATGAAAACTCGTTGCTTTCCACCCAACACCGGAGTCAAAATTACCAGAATAAGTAGGTAAGCGACCAATGTGATTTTGCTTTTTCCTAAATAGCAGTTCGTCCCAATGCAACTGGCTGCTACGGAGGTGGACATTAGCAGGAGAATATAATAGATGCCGCCACCTTCACGCCCTAGAAAAGCTCTGCCGGGATCGGCCATCCAATGCGCGAGACCGCCTGTGCTAAGTACTAGTAAAATAGCGAAGAGAATACTGCCGATTGCCGTTAGAAAAGAGTAACGCGAAAGAAAGTGAGATGCGTCGGGCCGCTCGGTAAGAACGCGAAGAAAACGATATCGACTCGTTTGAATTCTCTCAGCGTGGAAGAGGGTTAGATAGGAGACCAAATAGCTTACGGTCAACATTAGGTAGCTCAAGTTGACTGCCGGGTCACTATAATCGAAGTCCGCGTATCGCTCGGCACCCATCACGGCGATTCCGTAGAACAAGAGGTGGTAAGCGTACAGAACGTTCCGCGGGGAGAGAAGGAAGGTTGGTGTTGCGCTGCAGTAGACGGCAGTGATGCAGACGACGTAGAGCAGTGGGGGCGTATAGTGAAAAGCGAACGCTAGCAAATAGGTTACTAATGCAATTGCACAGTACTGCCAAAGCAATTTTTGTGTCGCTGTGTCATCGTGCCCCAACCCTGCGGCCAGTGGCTTTTGTCTCCGACGCGAGAAGTCTTGATGTGCGGCCAAATCCATTTGCTTCGTCCTCCTTCAGCGTCCTTGCGGCTACAGGGAATTACTAGCAATGCTACCGGTTTGATTTGTTGCGAGAGTCGCCAGTCGGTAGGCAGGCCTGTCATTCCGCTTTCTGATTGAGAACTTAGGTAGTCAGGTAAGTTACGTCAACGTGAATCCTTGCCACGCGCCGAACGATAAAAATGGCTGACGGTACAAGCCATGTCAAGTCAAGGTTGGATGACTGTCCAAGCATTATGGACGGGACCGGGGCCGTTGTCGTGGAAAGCGTTATGGTTCGTGCAGTGGAGCTAAGCAAATTTGGTTGGAGACGTGGGCGAATCTTCTAAGCGTTAGGAGATCTCAAGCCCTGTCGCATGTTTTATGGGGCACCCAGAATTGCACTACTCGGCAAGCTGATTATTTGTTGTTCAAGTCGTTCACTCGTATCCAAGTCCATCGCAGGGGCTTCGAGGTACATCGGCATGGTGTTCAATAAAGACCACATTGGCCTTACTGCAATCCCTTGAAGATGGGCACTTTCGATAATTGCGTCGCGGAATGAACGGTCGCCCTGAATTTGTAGAGCATTCAGCCAATAGTTGCTTTGTGAGGAATCTGGCTCACCAACAATTCTAACTTGCGGAGTCTCAGAAAATGCCGTTTGGTAAGTTGAATAAATCGAACGCTTCCATTTTAACAACTGCGGAAGTTTCTCCAGTTGAGCGCAGCCAAGTGCAGCGTTGATGTTGGGGAGACGATAGTTGTACCCCAACGCATCGTGTTCATATTTCCAAGGGTGTGGCTGTTTGGCTGTCGTTACTAAGTGTTTTGCCCGTGTCGCCAACGGAGTATTGTCGGTTAGGATAGCTCCGCCGCCACCAGTCGTAATGATTTTGTTCCCGTTGAAACTAATCGCGTTTGCGATCCCAAAGGTTCCGGTGTGTCGTCCTTTGTAGGTAGAGCCCAGGGACTCAGCGGCGTCCTCGACCAGTTCTAAACGATAGCGTTCGCAAACCTCGATGATGGGATCTAGGTCGACCGGATGGCCCAGGGTATGGACAGGGACAATCGCTTTTAGGGTTCGCCCGGTCCGTTTGTTTCGATAGGATTCGCCGTCTTCGACCGCGATGTCTTTTAAATAATCGCTCAATTTGCCAGCATCGACTCCAAGAGTATTGGATTCTGAGTCGATGAAGTGGGGAATGGCTCCGCAGTAGGAGATGGCATTTGCCGTTGCGACGAATGTGAGAGCAGGGCAGAGGACTTCGTCGTCAGGCTGGACGCCTGCTAATTTCAACGAAATATGCAAAGCTGCAGTGCCGTTTACAACCGCAATCGCGTGTTTAGCCCCCGTGTAGGCAGCGAGGTCCTGTTCGAAACGATCGACGTAGGCACCGACTGATGAGACCCAACCGGTGGTAACGCAGTCGCTTACGTACGCATCTTCGGAGCCTCCGAAGAAGGGTTCGTGGAGGGCCAAGCGTTCATGGGCCGGGAAGCAGGCTCGAAGGGTTTGGACAATCGATTCCGCTGAAATCGCTTTACACGTTGTAGACATCGGGACGGTATCCTGCCAGGTTTTCTCGGAACCAATCGATCGTATTGGACAACCCAGTACGGAAATCGACAATCGGTTCCCAGTCAATTAGTTCTTTCGCCAAACGGTTATCGGCGAGTAGCCGCTGGACTTCACTTTTTTCCGGCCGGTGTCGTTGTTCATCACTTTCGATGGTGATCGGCTTGCCAACCAACTCGGCAATCAGGTGGGCAAGGTCACCGATGCTGATTTCCTGTCCGGAACCAACATTCATGGTTCGCCCGATAGCTGCTGGGCTTGCCGCAGCGGAAATAAAACCGTGCACCGTGTTGGCGACGTAATTTAGGTCGCGCGTCGGTGTCAAACTGCCCAGTCGAACCGAGTCGCCGGTTAGACATTGGGTAATGATTGTTGGCAGGACTGCACGTGCCGACTGGCGAGGCCCAAAGGTGTTGAATGGGCGGACGGTTGTCACTGGCAATTCAAACGAGTTGTAATAAGATTCAACAAGTTTGTCGGCACCGATTTTACTGGCCGAATAAGGGGATTGCCCCTGCAGTGGATGATCTTCAGAGATCGGAACTTGGAGCGCGGATCCGTAGACTTCGCTGGTGGAAGTGTGGACGATGCGTTCCGTGTTTAACTGTCGAGCCGCTTCCAGCACGTTGACCGTTCCCACGACATTGGTTTGGACGTAGGAATTCGGTGCGACGTAGGAATAGGGAATCGCGATCAAAGCTGCCAAATGAAAGACGACTTCACGATCTTTCATAGCTTCTCGTACCGAGCCTGCATCGGTGATATCACCGGCCAAGACCGTCATCTGATCTTGAAGTGGGGATTCGTCCAGCCAACCCCTGCGGCCACCGGAATTGTAGTGAACGAGTGCACGGACATCGGCACCTAATTCAACCAGTCGTTCGGTTAGGTGACTTCCAATAAAGCCACCTGCGCCAGTCACTAATACTTTTTTTCCATGCCAATTCATGCGGCCCACCTTGGTTTGTAAACGTCTTCTTGAGCTTTCGCGAAATCTTCAGGCTGGCCAATGTCCAACCAATATTCCATTACTGGAAAGCATACAACTTTAAGATCTTCGGACAGTAGTGTATCGATAAGATCCGTCATGTCATATCGCGTATCGAGGGGAATATGACGCCGAACGGTTGGCTCAAGCAAGTAGATCCCCGCGTTTACCAAGGATTGGTACTTCGGTTTTTCTCGGAGGCTTTTAACGACACTGTCTTCTGCCTCGATGACGCCGTAAGGAACTTGGTAGTCGTATTGCCGGACCGCGACCGTTAGGTCTGCGGAATTTTCACGGTGGAAGTCGAGCATCGATCGGTAGTCGATATTCGTAAGTATGTCCCCATTCATGACGAGGATTGGATCGTCCACTTCGTTGACCAACCTGAGTGCACCTGCGGTTCCCAGCGGCATGTCTTCCGATACGTACGATAATTCGACGCCCAGTTGATTGCCGTTCCCGAAGTAGCCGGTGATTTTTTCCGGCATATAGTGAGTCGTGACATTGATTCGCCGGATGCCAGCTTGCTGGAGGCTTTCAATGGTCCGTTCCATCAATGGTTTCCCGCCGACGGACAGCATTGGTTTGGGAACATTGTCGGTGAGTGGACGTAGACGTTTGCCAAATCCACCAGCCATGATGACCGCCTGTACCGGTTCGCTCTCGGTAAGCAATTCATCGCTCATCGCCAGTTCGACGGGCGCACTGGTCGAATCGAGCAACGGTAGGTGCCGAATTCCGGCATCCATCATGATCTTGATTTGTTGGGATCGCGACGTCCCGACGGGGGCTGTGACCGATTTTTGAGTTGGGGGCCTGAATTCCATGATTGGAGTTTCTAGCCGATGGCCGCTGAGGATCGCACGACGCAGGTCCCCGTCGGTGACGGTTGTCAAAAAACGACCTTCGTCATCGACAAGTAGGGCAACCCCTTTTGCGCTCAGTTCGATGCATGCCATGGCATCACGGATCGTGGCGCTGGAGTGAATGATGAGAGATTTAATGGTTAACATTAGATAGCTAATCTCCTGAGTAAGCGGGCCGGAACTCCGACCACAACGGAGCCTGGGTGAACGTTATTGACCACAACGGCCCCGGCGCCAACGACAGAATCGGCGCCGACTGAAATTCCTTGTTTGACAGTGGCGCCTGCCCCAATATGGGCACGCTCACCGACATGGACTGCACCTGCAAGCCGAGCGCCGGGTGCAATGTGTGCATGAGCACCAATCACGCAGTCGTGTTCGACGATCGCGCCCGAATTTATAATGGCATTCGAGTGGACCAACGCGGAAGCGTTGACAATGCAACCTGCCAAAAGTTGTACGCCTTCGCTAATACTTGCCCGTGCTGAACAGATCGCACTTGGATGGCAGACCGTTTCTGGTTGCAGCCCATGGGACAAAGCCGCGGCAAACAGTTTTTCCCGTAGTAGGGTGTGCGATGACGAGCCAACTCCGATGATAAAACGATCTGCACCGGCGGAGATCATTTCGGGCAGAAGGGATTCGTCACCTTGGATCGGGACTCCGAATATTTCGGTTCCCCAGATCCTTGAATCGGGATCCAAGATTGTCATTTTACGGCGTGGGGATGCCTCAAGCATGGCGTCAATTAACACCTTCGCATGGCCTCCACCACCGTAAATAATCGTTAGTCCCATACTGCTCACTTGTTATCCTGCGGCGATCGGTGGAGTTGCAAAGTCGATGTCATAAAACCGTTTCATCAATAGCGATTGGTTGATCGGCTCTGTTTTCAGTCGCTCGACAATTTGTTCTGACGCGTTACCGTTTCCGTACATGTTGGTCATGCCATCCAGACGTTTGCGAAATTCAGTCGACAATGCTTGACGAATCGCTTTGGTTATCGATTCTGTTCGGCAATCAACGTCCAACACATTTCGAGAGCGTGATCTCCCGTGCTGTCGAAGTCCGACATTGACTGTCGGAAGCTGAAAGGAGGCGGTTTCAATGATTCCACTAGAAGAGTTGCCGACCATTGCAGCGGCGTGAGACATCAAACTGAAAAATGCCTGAGTGCCAAGGTTGTCGACAACGCGTACATTTGGTCGCTTGCCGAATTCATCTAAATGCTGAAGGATGTTTTGCCCGCTGGTGTCGGCATTGGGCTTGGTAACAATGATTGGCATATCAAAATTCGCCAAAGCCGCAAAGAACTGCTCCGCTTGATCATCGGTTTGCTCGAATTCCAATGTTACGGGGTGGAAGGTCACGAGAAGGGGAGGGGAGGTGAACTGGATTTTTAAGCGATGCTCTAGTTCGGCGGATGTTAGGAGTGTTAATGTTCGTAGGTTATCCAGGCCAGGGGCACCGCAGACGGTGACACGCCATGGTTCTTCGCCCAGCTGGATGACCCGTTTTGCATGGGCTGCCGTGGAGACAAAGTGGAGGTGACTATATTTGGTGATGCTATGGCGGAACGCATCATCAATTGCTCCTTCGGTTACTTCACCACCATGGATGTGAGCGATAGGAAGTTTGAACGGTACAGCTGCGGTTGCAGCAGCATGCATTTCAAAACGGTCACCCAAGACAAGCAAAATGTCGGGCTGAGTGCGTCGGTAGACTTGAGCGATCCCAAGCATGCCGATTCCCATCGACTTTGCAATCGATTCCGGGGAATCGTTAAGCATCAACATTTCGACGCTTTCGCTGACATCGAACCCGGCTGCTTCGATTTCACTTATCGTGGATCCGTATAGTGAGCTGGAATGCGCACCGGTCACGATAAGCTGTAGTTTCAATTCATCCGTGGCCTGAATTGCTTTTAGAACCGGGAGGTAGATGCCCCAGTCAGATCGGCCTGCGGTAACGACGGCGACGGTTCTCATTCGATATCCTCTAACCGAAGCAATTCCCCAGCCGCGATGTCAACCCGAGCACGTCTGGCGACAACGAACGATTTCATTTTTGGGGGGAGCCCGTTGCCTGGTCGTTTGATCGCTAACAAGGCCTCTGTGATCTCATCGCCTGCAGCGATGTTGTTGGCAGCGACAAGACTTTTGCGGGCGACAGCGGAGGTGTTGGATTCGTTGCTGACCGGAGTTTTGCGTCCATCTCCCATGGCGGATTCGACGACACGAATGGCTTGGACCAAGTATTTCAGTTCCGCGGGTTCGATCGATGCTTGATGGTCGGGGCCTGGAAGGTTGCAGTCCAGTGTGAAATGTTTCTCGAGGACGCAGGCCCCCAGCGCTACAGAAGCCGTGCCCACTGCAGTGCCCAGCGTATGATCCGAGTAGCCTACGGGGAGATTAAAAGCGGCTTGCAAGGTTAGCATCGCTCGCAAGTTCACATCCGCTGGATTCGCGGGGTAGTTGCTAACACAGTGCAGAAGCACCATTTGGCAATGTCCGGTCGCTTCAATCGCCCCTACCGCTTCTTCGACCTCCCCCAGATTGCACATCCCGGTGGAAACGATCATCGGGCGACCGGTCCGAGCGACGTGCGCAAGGAATGGAAGGTTTGTGATCTCGCCAGAAGGGATCTTAAAGGCAGGAACATCTAAAGTGTCTAGGAAGGTTGCACTTTCTTCTTCGAATGGTGTCGACAGAAAAACGATATTCCTTTTTTGGCAATGCTCGATAAGGGTGCGGTGCGCTTCGGCTGAAAGCTCTAAGCGTTGGAGCATTTGCAGTTGGGTTTCGATCTTCTTTGCGGCCAGGCGTTGGTAATCTGCCTGGGGGGCGTTTGCGGAGGCAAGCTTTTGTGCATTAAACGTTTGGAATTTGACAGCGTCAGCACCTGCGTCCGCCGCTGCGTCGATCAGTTCGATCGCAAGTTCCGTGCTGCCGTTATGATTCACGCCCGCTTCGGCGATGATGAAGCAAGGATTGCCGGGGCCTACTTTCCTTCCAGCAATTTCAATGGATAACGGCATCTAGGTTCGTCCTTTCGCGATTGGGTCTCGCATGCTGGAGAGGGTAGCAGCCCAACGAGTGTGTATGTGTGAGTGATTACCAAGCTGTCCAGCCGCCGTCCACAACCAAATTTTGTCCGGTCACGTATGCCGATAGATCTGAGGCGAGGTACGCCGCAGCCCCTTTCATGTCTTGTTCGTGTCCCATCCGGCCCATCGGCGTTCGGGAACAGTACTGTTCTTGGAACGAATCGGGTTGTCCCCGTTGAATGCCACCTGGGCAAATTGCGTTGACGCGAACATTGGGAGCGAGCACGGTCGACATCCATTTTGTCATTTGCAGTAGCCCGCCTTTGCTAGCTGCATATGCGACTGGATTCCCCATTTTGGTGTTCTCGTACATCCGCATGTCAGGACCAACGACACCGTAGATAGAGCCCACATTGATGACACTGCCTGATCCGTTTTTCGCTAACGCTGGAGCACAGGCTTGGGTCAAGACAAAAGGCGTCGTCAAATTAAGCTCTAACGCCATTCGCCAAGCATCCGACGATTGGTTTGCGAAATCGGTAACCCAGCCAGATAGGTTCGATGCGCCTACGAAGGCTGCACAATTCACGAGAATATCAAGGCGTCCAAAACGATTTTCAACGCTGTCAGGGATCGACAACACTTCCTTTTCGATTTGGAGATCGATGGCAAGCGGCAAGGTTTGAGACTGATATTGTTTCGATAGTCTATCGGTCAGCTTGCCACAGCTGTCGGCATCCCGGTCGACGACGACGACGCTCGCTCCTAGTTCGGCAAGGGCTTCGCAGATTGCGATTCCGATGTGACCCGCGCCACCTGTCACGACGGCGACACGCCCTGATAGATTCATCAGTTCACGAATCGTTTGATTTTCGTTCGTGCCCGCTGGCGGCGTTGTTAGTTTTTGTTGCGTCGACACAGTAAAAATTCCGCCAGATCAAAATCGAACTCAGTATCAATATCTATTGCTCTTTCGGGCGGGATGATAACAGCTTTCACATGACCCTCAAAGATCGAATTCTGCTCCATTACGGCTTGCCGGCGGGCAGCATAGGCGACCGTTGTCATGTCGTAGACCGTGGGGGCGTCTTGGCGGCGGGCGATTGGCGTTGGTGGCTTTGCCGCTAGATGGGCTTCAGCCGATTCATCCAGCGTGATCATGTTGAAATAGGGGCTCCGTTCCGCTTTCTTTGCCGTCACCACAATATCTGCCGTTGAGTTCAGCAATTTGTCGATGCAGGCGTCGATGTCATCACTGCTGCGCAGGGGAGCCGTCGGCGGAATGCTTACCAGAGCATCAATCGATTGGCCCATCTGCTGCTCTGTTGCTTCAATCGCATGACGCCATGCGAGTCGCTCGGGTGAGTCATCTGCAGCAAGTTCGGGCGGACGCATGAACGGGATAATCGCACCAAAACGGGCGGCCGTTTCTGCGATTTCAGGGCAGTCGGTGGAAACGTAAATTTTGTCCAGCCACCGGCTTTCCAACGCAACCTCTATAGCGTGGGCAATTAGAGGTTTCCCTCCAAGCATCCTGACGTTCTTCCGCACAACCCCCTTGGATCCTCCTCTCGCAAAGATAAATCCTGCAATATTGGTGTCACTCACAAATCGATCCTTTCCCCTGTTTGTGCAGATTTCTTAGCCGCCAAGACAATTTCAAGGACGGCACGCCCATCGGCCCCAGTGCAAACGGGCTGAGCATTTCCTTCAATACAATCGAGAAAATGACGCACTAATTCTTCGTAGATCAAGTTTCGGTCCGTGCCTGAATGATTGCCCAGTTTGACTTTCGAGTCGCTATCGATTGAGTTTATGTGAACCTGTTGAGACATCAGGTCCCACTCCAGTGTGCCGTGGGTCCCGATTGCCTTGCCACAGCGAACGGGAAACCGCTGAACCATGTCAACATGAACGTGTCCCGACACTCCAGATTCAAATTGAAGGTCTAGTTCTGCCCAGTCTTCGACGTCGATTTCTAAATCGCTAAGCGTTTGAGCAGTGGCATGCAGAGAGCGAACATTGCCAGCAATCCACCTCACGTAATCGATTTCATGGCTCAATTCCAGTAAGGCACCTCCACCCAGGCTTTGCTGGGCCGTGACGCTTTGGCGGTAGTCTGCATGGGGACGCCAGTCAGGCAAGTACTGCCCCACCTCGGCGTGAATTCCCAGCAAACGACCGATTTGGCCTTCCGCGATTGCTCGTCTAACCGTTTGCAGGGGCTGACTGAATCGCAATGTATACCCGACTAGTAAGACGGTCTTGCGTGCCTGGCAAATGCTAAGTAGTTCGTCGATCCCCACCAACTGGTCCGAGAGTGGTTTTTCAACGAGCAGGTGGACCCCGTGATTAGCCAATTGTATGGCCGTTTCGATATGCATCGGGGCGGGGGAGGCGATGATTGCAAGCTGAGGGGAATAGCTTAAAGCATCTTGGATGTCATAAACCACTCGGGCCGCGACGGCGGATGCCGGATCGCTGCCGGGGGGACGGCGATGTCTTAGTATCGTGAGTTCTGCATTGGGAATTAGGGAGCGAACGTTTTGCGCGTGCCGCTTGCCAATACTTCCATATCCGACGATCAACGTCTGCAATGCAGGCTCCTCACAAAGATGTTTGACTCGGTCACATTCTGCCTTGGCAGGGTGCAAACTAATAGTTCCTCTGCTTAGTGGGAGTCAATAGCGTCTCATGCATGCTCGGCAATAACCCTTTGCAGCTGGTCGGAAGAGAACTGCTCTTGCCTTGCGGGGGGTGTTTTTGCTTAAGTAGTCGCCTGAATGTTATCCATTGTCTCAGGAACCGCACTCATGCTTTCAGTTTGTCAAAATGTTGGCAGTGGCACACTTGATTTAACGAAATCAGAGCCCCCACAAGTTCAGCCCGGAAAAGTGCTGATCGCTAATCAGGCGAGCTTGATCTCGGCTGGTACTGAAAAAATGGTCATGGATTTTGCTAAGAAAAGTCTGCTAGCAAAAGCAAAGGAGCGGCCAGATCAGGTGCGACGAGTTCTGGAAAAAGTCCAGACGGATGGTCCTTTGGAGACTTTTCGCCAAGTCCGGCAGCGGTTGGATGACCCACTTACGCTCGGTTACAGCTCTGCGGGAGTTGTGATCGGTTGCGGTGAGGGTGTTGAAGGCTTTCAGATCGGTGATCGAGTCGCAAGCAACGGACCCCATGCCTCGGTCGTATCGGTACCTGTCAATTTGGTCGCCAGAGTTCCTGACACCGTTAACTTTGAGCAGGCATCGTTCGCAGTGCTGGGTTCGATCGCTCTTCAGGGCGTTCGCTTGTCAAAATGTGTTCTCGGTGAAACGGCGTTTGTGGTGGGCTTGGGATTGGTCGGTCAGATGACCGTCGGATTGCTTCACGCGGCGGGTTGCCGGGTAATTGGTACCGACCCTGATCCGAAAAAGTGCGAGCTCGCCAAGGCGAGCGGGGCTGAAGTGGCTCGCCCAGGATTGACGGCTGCGCAAGCTACCGAAATAACCGGTGGGCTGGGGCCTGATAGCGTTATTCTCACCGCGTCAACTGCTAGCAATGGACCAATCGAATTGGCTTGCGAGGCGGTCCGGCAGAAGGGCCGAATCGTATTGGTCGGAGTCGTGGGGCTTGAGATGCCACGGCGACCAATGTTCTTCAAAGAAGCAGAATTCGTTGTCTCCTGTTCGTACGGGCCAGGACGCTACGACTCAAACTATGAAGATCGCGGAATCGATTATCCCGCAGCTCACGTACGCTGGACGGAACAGCGGAACATGCAGTCGGTGCTCGACTTGCTCGGACGCGACCAGCTTCGGGTGGACCATCTGGTTACTCATAAATTTGAGATCGAAAAGGCTGTGGAAGCTTATTCGATGGTCCGCGAAGCAACCGAACCCTATCTCGGTATTGTTTTGAAATACCCAAACCATACCTCGCAAATTCAAAGTGATACTCCGCCTGTCGAGCTCGGTTCTTTTGGCACTGCCAAGTCTTTTGCTCCTGCTCTAAAGCAGGTGAAGGGGCCGAAAGTCCCTGCTAAACCGAGGTTGGCAGTTCTCGGTGTCGGAAATTTCGCGAAAATCACTATGTTGCCTGCTGTGGTCCGCAGTGCAGCCTTTGAAAATCGCGTTCTTTGCTCTGCTGGAGGAGTTTCTGCGGAGCACGCGAGAAAAAAATTCCAATTTGCGAACGCATCCGCAGCAGGTAGCGACGTTTTGGCAAGCGACGATACCGACGCGGTGATGATTCTGACTCGTCATGATTTGCATGCAACGCAGACCATTCGAGGATTAGATCATGGAAAGCATGTTTTCGTTGAAAAACCTTTGGCAATGACCACGAGTGAATTGGTTGAAATCAAGCAGGCAGTTGAAAGAAACCCTTCTCAGATCTTGACGGTTGGTTACAACCGCCGGTTCTCCGCCGCCGCAAAGCGAGCGAAGACGCACTTCGAACATGTTACTGCCCCAATGACCGTGCAGTACCGATTCAACGCAGGGGCCATTCCGGCAGATAGTTGGGTTCAACATCCGCAGGAAGGAGGCGGACGCATCATTGGCGAGGCATGCCACGCGATCGATTTGGTCACCTACTTGGCAGGCAGTCTGCCGGTCGAAATCCATGCTATGTCGATTGGTGGAGCCAACGCTCCTTCGAAGGTGGATGACCAGGCATTTATGACGATCCGTCATGCCAACGGCTCCGTTAGTAGCGTCGGATATCTTGCGGGTGGTGCGCGGTCGATGCCCAAAGAACGCGTCGAGGTCTTTAGTGGTGGTAGGTCGTGTGTCATCGATGACTTTAAATCGGTGACCTGTTACGCAAGTGGCAAAAGTAAACGCACTAAGATTCGATCTGGCAAAGGGCATCTAGAAGAGATTCAGGAATTCGCTCGAGCGATTGAAACAGGTGAGTGGCCGATTTCATGGCCAGAACTTGAGGCCACCTCTGTTGCAGCGATCGCTGCCGTGCAAAGTCTAAGGACCGGTGCACCGGTACGATTGCTGAACAATCAAGAGCAACGTGTCGCAGCTTGACCCATTTGCTGAATGTCACGTGTTAGGCAAAGTTGCCTTACAGACATTGTTTATCTGATTTCAAGGAAGTAAAAGTTATGTTGATCGATATTATCGCAGGGGCTCGCCCCAACTTCATGAAAATTGCTCCGATTGTCCATGCGATCGAAAAGCAAGCTGAAGGAACCGGTCTCGAATACCGTTTGATTCATACCGGGCAGCACTACGATGCGAAAATGTCGGGCGACTTTTTTACGCAACTTGGGATTCCTGAACCTCACGTGAACCTTGGCTCGGGATCGGGAACTCAGGCGGAGCAGACCGGCACGATCATGAAGGGGTACGAAGGCGTCCTTGCCGAACGACTTTCGGACCTCTGCCTTGTCGTCGGCGATGTGACTTCCACGATGGCTTGTTCGGTGGTTGCCAAGAAAGCCTGCATCGGGGTCGCACATGTTGAAGCGGGGATCCGCTCCGGTGATCGCACGATGCCCGAAGAAATTAACCGCTTGGTAACCGATTCGATTACTGATTATTTCTTCACAACCAGTGAGCTGGCGAACGAGAATCTCCGTAAGTGCGGAATCTCGGACGATGCGATCTTTTTTGTCGGGAACACGATGATCGACACGCTGCTAAGAAATTTGGATCGAATCCAGCCACCTGACTTTTTTGGTCCAGAGCAACTGACCAGTGGCAACTACATCTTGATAACACTTCATCGTCCTGCCAACGTGGATCAGCCAGAAAGCCTTTTGGCGATGTTGAATGCGATTGCGGAATCTGCTGAGGGTTTGCCTGTGATTTTTCCTGTTCACCCGCGAACACGGAAAAACCTAGAACTGATCGGTGATTTACCCGAGTGTATTCGCGTGGTGGATCCCCAGGCGTATTTGCAGTTCATCTACCTTGTCAAAAATGCAAAGGCTGTCTTGACGGATTCCGGTGGTATCACTGAGGAAACCACCGTGATGGGGATTCCTTGTATGACTCTTCGGGATAGTACCGAACGGCCGGAAACGGTGACCCTCGGAACGAACGAGTTGATCGGGACGGCACCCGAAAAAATCGGTCCAGCGATGCAACGATTGTTTGCTGGACAATGGAAGAAAGGTCAGGTTCCACCAAAATGGGATGGGGCTACCGGCGAGCGGATCGTAGCGGCGATTTCAGAAATCTATCAAGCGAAGATGCCACTCGTTGAGGAATGCGTCTCTTAATGGAACCGCGTCAACTGCCACGAGTCCTGCGTACGATTTGGCCACTGCATTGGTCGCAAATTTCGATCAGGGCTTGGAAAGCTGTTCAGCGACGCGCTCCGAAAATTAGGCCGGATCGTCCGTTGGAAGTGCCGGGAATTCAACCGGGACCAATGGCGATGCCACCGGTTTTTGGGACGACTTGCGACTCGGGAAACGAGTTAATTGAGTCTCTTGCAGGCGGGAAACTGCGACTGCTGAATCAATCTTTTGCATTCGGTGAATCCAACTGGGATTGGCGACTCGGTTCCGTGTCCGAGGATCGCTTGTGGACGGTTACTCTGCACTATCATCAGTGGCTCTATGAACTAGCCAAAATTGCCACTGAGTCTCCAGAACATGGGCCGAAAGCAAAGGAGCTTTGGGGCGCGGCGATGTCAGACTGGCTGCAAAATTGCCGTTTGGACTCTCCGGGGGCTAAGCCGCTTGTTTGGAATGCCTACGCCATTGCGACCCGTCTGAGTTGGTCGATCCGGACTTGGCAACTTTGGCATGACGCCAAAATCGAACTGCCTCAAGAACTGCTGCAGGAATGGCAGAAAAGCTTGTATCAGCAGGCGGATCATTTGTATCGAAACCTCGAATGGGATCTTCGTGCAAATCACTTGCTTCGGGATGCCGTGGGATTGGCCTGGGCAGCCAACTTTTTTGTGGGCAGCCGATCGCGCCAGTGGTTGGCGAAGGCACAGCAAATCGCGGTGCAGCAATCTGAGGAGCAGATGCTTCCCGACGGTGGCCACTTCGAGCGGAGTCCATTTTATCACTTGGAAGTGATGGACGATTGGTTGACCTTGGCCATTTTGTTTCCGGCTGGCCGAGTTCGCGATCAGATGCGGGAAACGTGGCAGCGTGCGGCGGAGTACGCTCGTTGGCTCCGGCATCCAGATGGCTGCGTGGCCCAGTTCAATGACGGTGCAACGATCAACGCCGACCAGAATCTTATCCATGGTGAAGTGATCGGAGTCGACGTCGATCTATCAATGCCGCGGGGAGGAAAGCACTTTTCCGATTCCGGAGTAGCGGTTTGGCATGGAGAACCTTGGACCTTGTTCTGGGATGTCGGCGATGTTGGTCCCAACTGCCAACCGGGACACGCGCACGCAGATACCCTGTCTTTGGAATGTTCGTTTCGGGCCCAGAAATTATTCGTTGATCCTGGTTGTTATAGCTATGACTACGACCGACGACGCGAATATGATCGCGCCACTTCAACTCACAACACCGTCTGCATTGATCAGACCGATTCCAGTGAGGTTTGGCATATCTTTAGGGTCGGTCGGCGGGCTCGACCTCGCGGCATCCAGGTTTCTACCGATCAGGAACATTTCTTAGGGCAAGCTGAGCATGATGGATATCAGCACTTGGCGGGACGCCCTGTGCACCGCCGGATCGTAGAAGTATCGGAAGAGGGATTTTTGATCGTCACGGATCAGGTTGATGGGCTGGGAACCCATCAAGTCGAAGGGGGCTGGCTTTTGGCTCCGCATTGGAAAATTAGAATGCGGGAAAACCGGTGGGAATTGACCAATGATAAGCAGATTTTGGAATTGGAAATTGATGCCAGTAGCCGCTGTCAAATCGATGCGTGCGAAGCCACATACCATCCTGAGTATGGTGTGGAAATAGCGACGAAACGGCTCCGGTGGAAATTTGAGGGAAAGCTGCCTTTTCAGATCGTCTGCCGGGTATCTGAAGTCTCTAAACCGCTATTGGGGTAGCGATTCAAAATTTGCTAGGGTTCAGGCATCTCCCAATAAATCGTTGAGAAACCCATGCATATTTTATTTCTAACACCAAATTTTCCTCCCGAAGTAAACGCCGGGGCAACGCGTCAGTACGAACATTGCCGTCGTTGGGTTGGTGCTGGTCATCAAGTCACGGTGGTGGCACCTGCTCCGAACTGGCCAGCTGGAAAAGTCTATCCAGGCTATAAAAATCGGTTGAGAAGTGAAGAAGAGATGGACGGGATCCGCGTCATCAGGATCGGTACTCTGATCTCCGCGAACCAAGGCTTCTTTCTCCGAACATTAAGCTTTGTTAGCTACATGGTGCATGCCTTTCTGACGGCTTGTTTCATCCGCAACGTCGATGTGATGGTTGCTACTTCGCCGCAGTTTTTTGCCGGGCTTGCGGGCACATTGACGCGAATGATTCGGCGGATCCCTTTCGTGTTGGAGATTCGAGATATCTGGCCCGAATCGGTCTTGGCGGTAGGGGCCATGCAGCGATCGCGGATGATCCGGGTATTGGAATGGCTAGAGCGAAGGATGTATGCGTCCGCCGATCATATCGTGACCGTGGGTGAGGGGTATCGTGAAAAACTGTTAGAGCGAGGGGTGGATGCCAAAGATATCACGGTAGTCACCAATGGCGTGGATATGGACTATTGGAAACCCCGCCAAGCGGACAACGCATGGCGAACGAAATGGGGAGGAGATAATAAGTTCGTATGTGCTTATGTCGGAACCGTGGGGATGGCTCATGGACTAGAGGTGGTTTTGGATGCGGCACAAAAACAAAAAGATGAAGGCCGTAACGATACGGTGTTTTGGATCGTTGGCGATGGTGCTAGGCGTAGCGCATTGGAAGTAGAGGCCAAAGATCGATCTCTTGATAATGTGCGTTTCTTAGGGCAAGTCACTAAATCCGATGTGCAGACCGTCTTGGCGACATGCGACGCTTGTCTTGTCCATCTCCGGGGAACCGAGTTGTTCGGGACCGTGATTCCATCGAAGATATTTGAGACGATGGCAATGGAGACACCGATCATCATGGGTGTTGAGGGACCGGCCCAGCAGTTGGTAATGGAGGCTGAGGGAGGGGTTGCGATGACGCCTGATAACGCCGATTCGTTGCTTCAGTGTATTGAAACCATCGCCGCAGCACCCTCGCGTTATGCCTCGGGACGCCCGTTCGTTGACCGGCGTTTTAATCGGAATCAGCTTGCCGCAGATATGCTGGAAGTTCTGGTTCGGTTTGGTGACCCCGATGGTCAAGAAAGCCCAAAGGTGCAAGCACCTTTGCCGAAGTCCACGGTTCGAAGAGCCGCCTAGGTTGCGGATTGGCTTGGTGCTTTAAAAAATCTCAGTTGCCTAAAACCGAACAATGGACTGGATTGGTTGAATGAAACGAGTATTGGTAACAGGTGCAAACGGATTTGTTGGTCGCCAGTTGTGTGAACGATTGCTGACCGATGGATGGCAGGTGCGCGGGACGATACGGCGTGCGGAGTCGGCCGCTGAATTAGCCGTAGGGGTTCAGCCCGTTGTCATCGGTGATATAGCGACGTTCGAGAATTGGGGTGCCGCTCTGGATTCGGTTGATTCAGTGGTTCACTTAGTCGCTCGTACGCATGTCATGAATGAAACCGTCGAGGATCCTCTTCCCTTGTATCGGCAGGTAAATGTTGCGGGGACGCAGCGGTTGCTAGATGGATGTGAAGGGACGCAGGTGAAGCGATTCGTTTTTGTAAGTTCGATCAAGGCTGTCGGCGAAGCGAATTCCGAACCCTACACCGAACTTAGTGATTGCCTACCTGAAGATGCTTACGGTGTTAGCAAGCGGGAAGCTGAACAATTGGTTCTTGAGACCACGTCACGGTTGGGGATCGAACCCGTTGTTCTCAGGCCTCCGTTGATCTATGGGCCGGGTGTTTTAGGAAATTTTAGTCGGATTCTTCGTGCCATCGATAGAGGTATGCCATTGCCGCTGGGGTGTGTGAAGAACCGGCGTAGCTTGTTGTACGTGGGCAATTTTGTAGATGCGATTGCGATCTGTCTGAAGCACTCGGGGGCGGCCTATCAAACATTTCATTTGGCTGACGGTGAGGCGGTTTCGACGAATGAGCTCGCTCGTCATATGGCGTTTGCGCTCGCGAGAAAGCCTCGCGTCTTTCCTGTGCCCGTTCCATTACTTCGAACGCTAGGCTGGCTGACCAAAAAGGAAGCTCCCATTTCTCGGTTGGTTGATTCGTTAACCGTTTCGACCAGCAAGATTGAGCGGATGACCGGCTGGAAACCGTCGGTTTCTCTTCGTGATGGATTGGAAGATACCGTCAACTCATACCGTGCCGCATAATGTTAAGGGTTCCTGTGAAACGTTTGTTTGATATCGCCGCAGCGGTTGCATGCATCTTGCTGCTTGGGCCCGTCATGCTTGTTGTTGCGTTGGCTGTACGAGTTACGTCTCGGGGGCCTGTCATCCATTGGTCGAAACGTGTTGGGAGGAACAACGTTCTTTTTGATATGCCAAAGTTTCGCACAATGTTTACGGGGACGCCACAATTGGCGACGCATCTGTTAAGTGATTCGGCATCCCATATCACTCCCGTTGGTAGTATCCTTCGTAAAACAAGCTTGGATGAGCTTCCGCAGTTGTGGAGCGTTTTGCTTGGAGAGATGAGCTTTGTGGGGCCCCGGCCAGCACTCTATAACCAGCATGATTTAGTGGCAGCGAGAACCTCTTGCATGACGCATCAGCTGGTACCCGGGATTACCGGTTGGGCCCAAATCAATGGGCGTGATGAATTATCGATTGACGAGAAGGTCGAATTCGACGCCGAGTATCTCCAGCGACAAAGCCTCTGGTTTGATGTTAAGATCGTCGCCCTAACGATGGTGAAGGTTTTTCGCAGCGATGGGGTTTGTCAGGCCGATTCAACGACCAGCATTCCAACACCCGAAGTATTCAAACGCGCTGCGTGATTCTGGAACGTGAGATCCATGATTGGAAATTTCCGTCGTCAACTTGCAGGAGCATGATTGCCTTGCGACCTTGCCCGGTCGGACGCTGCATTGCAATGGCCTGTTTGCTAAAAATGAATACGCGCCAAGCCATCTTTTACGAGTCGACCAAATGCTGCGTAGTTTTAAGCTGGGGATTTCCTATGATGGGACGGGGTATGCTGGGTGGCAGGTTCAGCCTCGGCAGCTGACGGTGCAGGGGATGCTGGAACGGGCGGTGGCTAAGCTGACGGGCGAACGCGTGGTGGTTACCGGTAGTGGACGGACCGATTCGGGTGTCCATGCGTTGGCTCAGGTCGGCAGCCTTACCACCGATGCTTGGCGGGCTTCGGCCGCTAGCCTGATGCGGGCGATGAATACCAAATTGCCTCCCGATATTGTGGTCGTGGAAGCTGCCGAAATGCCGCTCTATTTTCATGCTATCCGTGACGCCGTCGGTAAACGCTATCGATACCAAGTGCAGGTGGGCGGGATCCGGAATGCTTTTGAGCATCGCTATCGCTTGCACGTGCCTTACCGTTTAGATGTGCCGGCAATGCGGGATGCGGCTGGACGCTTGGTCGGTAAGCTGGATTTCGCTAGCTTCCAAGCGGCCGGGGCGGACCGCCTAACCACCGTCCGTGATGTCCGTGCACTCGACCTGATCGTGGAAGAGGGTAGGGGAGACGCGGTGTATCTGGATATCGAAATCGAAGCCGATGGGTTTCTTTATAATATGGTTCGCAATATCGTGGGAAGCCTACTGGAGGTTGGGCGTGGTAAACAGACTCCAGAATGGATCGATTTCTTGCTTGATGTGAAAGATCGCGATAAGGCAGGCCCAACGGCTCCGGCACTGGGGCTGTTCTTAATCCGCGTCGACTACGATATTCAACCCATCTTGGACCAGGGCGAATTGCCTTAGTCCTTATGTTTGAGGCTGTTGTGAAAGGCTTGTGTTGCGAATCGCTCATGTGATCACTCGAATGATCGTTGGTGGGGCTCAGGAAAACACATTGTTGACCTGCCATGGATTGTTGCGCGATTACGGAGACGACGTTCTGCTTTTGACCGGGCCTTCATTGGGCCCCGAAGGCGGTTTGCTGGAGCAGGGCAGGGTAGGGGAGTTGCCGACAAAGGAGCTCCCTATGCTGCGGCGAGCCATCCATCCGCTGAACGATGCGAAAGCGTTGGCTGCATTGAAGGCGGCGCTGCGGGATTTCAAGCCGGATGTTGTCCACACGCATAGTGCAAAAGGTGGGATCCTGGGGCGGCAGGCCGCGTGGGCGCTAAAGGTTCCGGCAATTTTGCATACGGTTCATGGGGCTCCGTTTTATCCCTATCAGCCCGCTCCGATCCGCTGGTTTTATCGCAAGTGTGAACGCCGTGCGGCCAAGCAGTGCCATCGCCTGATCTCCGTCGCCGACGCGATGACCGATTTAATGGTCGAGGGCGGAGTTGCGGATCGCTCGAAATTCACGACGGTTTACAGTGGGATGGATGTCGCGCCGTTCCTGGCCGCTGATAAAACTCGCGAGCAGACACGTAAGAAGCTTGGTATCCAACCTGACGATATTGTGATCGGAAAAATTGCCAGGCTGTTTCATCTGAAAGGGCACGATGACCTGATTCACGCTGCATCGCGGGTCCTCGCTGAGCACCCGAAGGTGAAGTTCTTGTTGGTCGGCGATGGGGTCCTTCGGGAAGAGCTGGAAAAGAAAATTTCGTCGCTGGGGCTGACGGACCGTTTTTTGTTGACTGGACTGGTCCCGCCTGTGGAAATCCCTTCGCTGATCGGGGCGATGGACGCGCTGGTTCACACTTCCTACCGCGAAGGGTTGGCGAGAGCGCTTCCGCAGGCCCTGATCGCGGGAAAACCGGTCGTCAGTTACGACGTCGATGGGGCTCGAGAAGTCGTCATAAACGACGAGACGGGGTTTTTAGTCCCCGCAGGTGGTATCGACGAACTTGCTCGCCGTTTGATCCAGATCGCAGGGGATCCGCAGCTTCGGCTGCGGTTGGGGGCGACTGGCCGCGAGCGTTTTACCGAGCCTTTTCAAGCCGAAACGATGACCCGGCGGTTGAGGGAAATCTACGAGGAACTGCTGAAGTAGATGGTTTTCAGCGTTTGGAGGTGGGGAGTGGGGATTTCCCAGGCCCCACCGAAAACAGCCTCCGGGCTGAACGCGTTACGACGTGGCGTCCGTTCGCTTAGGCTGAATCCGCTGTTGAAACGCATAAAAGGTTCATTTCACTGCCAAATGTCCTTTTTTTTGGGAGGGGAGGGGGGCTGGGCTGTCATTCGGCGGGGGCCTCCGAGGGGCATCGCCTTTTCGTAACCTGCGGGTCTGCCTAAGATGGTTAGGAAGATTTCTCCGCTTTTAACCGATGCCGTGCTCATGACAAAAATCCGCGATTTTCTGGGACCCTACCGGCTTGTCCGTTTGATCCGAGGTGGAGGGACCTGTGAAGTCTGGGAGGCGGTGCATTCGGAGTCGGATGAGCGGTTTGCCCTGAAAATTCTTCGCCCCCAGAAACGGCACGATAAAGAAGAATTGGCGACGCTGAAGCATGAGTACGCGGTCGCTTCGACGCTGACAACCAGCAATCGCATCATCAAAATTTACGAGTACACCATCGAGAGTGACACTCCGATGTTGGTGATGGAACTGTTTAGTGAACTGAACATGAAGCAGGCCCTGCGGCGGGGACCGGAGTCGCTTGCGTTCATGCTTCACACCATTGTGGAGCAGGCGGCAGAGGGGCTTTACTTCATGCACAACAAAGGTTGGATCCACCGCGATATCAAGCCCGACAATTTTTTGGTTAGTAGGGAAGGGGAGACCAAATTAATCGACTTTCAGATTGCTGAGAAAAAGAAATCGGGGCTGGCAAAGCTGTTTTCCAAGTCCAAAATCCAGGGGACCAAGAGCTACATGTCGCCCGAGCAGATTCGTGGCAAGGCATGTGATGAGCGAGCCGATATTTACAGTTTTGGCTGTGTGCTGTTCGAAATGGTTACCGCAAAAGCCCCGTTCACCGGTTCAACGCCGAACGAGCTTTTGACCAAGCACTTGAAAGCGAACATTCCCACCCCCTTGGTCTACAACGACAACGTAAGCTCCGAATTCGCGGCATTGATTCGCAGCATGATGGCAAAGTCGCCAGAGAATCGCCCGCAATCGATGTGGGAGTTCTTGAAGGAGGTGCGGGCAATGAAGTTGTTTAAGCGAGTCCCTAAGCCTCCTGAGGTTAGTGTCTTTGATGACCTGCCTAACTTTAAAAATCCTGATGACTTGTTTCGCAATAATTAGGGCCGGACGCGTATCGCGTCACTGGAATTTTCGAAAACGTATTGAGTGAGATGAATATGGATGCTGGACCGGGCCTGGAGTTTGAACGCGAAATTGTCAAACTTGAAAACCAAGTCGGTGAACTGGAGCGAGTTGCAGATCGCTCGGCAGCCCAAGAAGCAGATCTTCGAGAGTTGCGGCAGACGGTGAATGAGCAGCTTCGCGAAGTCTATTCGCATCTGACTCCTTGGCAAACTGTGCAGGTTTCTCGTCATCAAAATCGTCCCTACACGAGGGACTATTTGCAGTTGGTCTTTGATGACTTTGTAGAACTGCATGGGGATAAACATTTTGGCGACGACCGTGCAATGCTGACAGGTTTTGCGAAACTTGATCGCTTTAAGGTGATGATGATCGGTCACCAAAAAGGGCGTACATACAAGGAACGGGCGGCATGCCATTTCGGGTGTGCACATCCTGAAGGCTATCGCAAAGCGATGCGTAAGATGGCGATGGCAGAGAAATACAAGTTGCCGCTGATCTGCTTTATCGATACGCCAGGTGCGTACCCGGGGATCGGTGCCGAAGAACGCGGGCAGGCTCAGGTGATCGCCGAAAGTATGTTCAAGATGAGTCGCTTGCGGACTCCGGTGATCTGTGTTGTGATCGGAGAAGGAGGGTCCGGAGGCGCTTTGGGGATCGGGGTAGGGGACCGCGTTGCCGTTTTGAAGAATGCCTATTATTCGGTGATTAGTCCTGAAGGTTGTGCGGGGATTTTGTGGAAAAGTCACCAGTACGCACCGAACGCCGCCGATTCGCTCCGCTTTACCTCGGGCGACTTGAAGAAGTTGGGGGTTGTCGATGATGTGATTGACGAACCTCTGGGAGGGGCTCACCGCGATCATCATCAAATGGCTAGCCGTTTGAAAACCTATCTGTCACGAACCTTGGCAGAGTTGGAGGCCATCCCCATGGATGAATTGATCGAAAGCCGCTACAAAAAGTTCCGTAAGATGGGCGTCTATCTGGATGGCGCCGTCGAAGCCTAAACCTAATTGTTGTTCCTTGCCGCTAGTGGTGGCTGAAAGTGAGTATTAAAGATGAGTGCTGATGCGAAAGTAACTGGGATCGTCCACTTGGTTGAAGAAACAAAAACTTACGGACAGAAAGGATTTCGCAAACGACTAGTGGTCCTGGAGCAAGAGTTGGGCAGTTTTACCAACTATGTTCCGGTTGAATTTATTCGTGATGCATGTGATTCGGTTGACGGAGTCCAGGTCGGGGATTCGATCGAAGTGACCTATCGATTGAGCGGTCGCAAATGGCAACGCGATGCGAACTCCGAAGTCAAATTCTTCGTTAACGTGGAAGGTATCTCCTTCACGAAAATGGATGCACCCAACGGTGCCGGTGGCGCTGAAGCCAACGACAGTCTTTCGGAAGCTGCCTTCGACGAAGATGATGTCCCTTTCTAAAGCAGATGGACAGTCGATCGTTTAACAAGTTTTGTTGAGAGCGTGAGCGACGGGGCGTCCGTACAGATGCTCCGGCTGTTTTCGCCAAACTTGTGCAGCCTTTCGGTCTCCCGTGGGATCGTTCCTTCTTAGCAAGAGGGAAAGGGAGAGAAGGTGTCGGGGGCGAGGGGCAGGGCGGTTTTTTTAAAAAACTACCCTGCTGTGTTGCCCGTGATCTGCTGCGACAACGTCGTTGCGTTGGTGTCCGTCAGGCTGGCAAAGTAATCCATGACTTGATGCAGCCACCATGCATACGGACGCTGTTGGTTTTCAGAAACATAATTCTCTCCCCAGGCGAGCATTAGAGTTCGCTTGGTGAGGAAATCGGTTTTCTGAAACATCTGTTGTTGGCTTAGTCTGCGCGTCGCTTGGCTTAGTGCGCCGACAATCCTTCCCAGCGCTTGGTACGCGCCAAGTTCTGCCGTTACCTTGGCGCGATGCGCAAAGATCGTCGTGTAGTGCTCGGTGACCTGCTCGAGTGCATTTAGTAGAGACGAATCTAAGTTCGTTTTCAAATCGGCGATTCGGTCGCCATGCATGATCGCTTCGTAGTCTTGTTCAAAGACCTGCCAGGTAGCGTTCACCAGGGTGTGAATCGCTTTGCCTCGCAGAACCGATAAGGGAAGTTGCGAATGATCTTCGTTCATGATCTGTAGCAGCACCGGACGGACATGGCTGTCGTTCAGGATGTTCATTTCGACCGCGTCTTCCAGGTCAAGAATCCGGTAGCAAATGTCGTCGGCCGCCTCGGACAAGAAGGATAACGGATGGCGTTTGGCAGCGTCCTGTGTGCCCAGGTCCATCTCGTTCCAAACCTGTTCGAACAGTTCACGCTCGCTGGAAAAGATGTTGAATTTTTGATGGGTGATCGCACGCTGATCGCAGGAGTGCCACGGGTACTTAACCATCGCTCCAAGGGTCGCGTACGTCAGTCGCATGTAGCCGGCCTGTGGGTTGTCCGCGCGGCTGGCTAGGCGGAAGCCTTGGGCGTTGCCTTCAAAGATCAGCCAATCGTGGCGGAGTCCTTCGTCGGTCTGAGAAAGGTCGTCGCCAAAGACGTCGGTGGGATGGTCTTGGACCCATTGGCGAATCGCGTATTCGCCTCCATGTCCGAACGGAGGGTTTCCGATGTCATGTGCCAAACATGCGGCTTGAAGGATCTGGCACACATCTTCCGTTTTTCGGTTGGCGGGCATCTCCTGTTTGTCGATCAGCAGGGCCGCGATCCGTTTCGCAAAGGAGCGACCGACGCTGGCGACTTCGATGGAGTGGGTTAGGCGGTTGTGGACATGATCGTGCGGCGAGTGCGGGTAGACCTGCATCTTGCGGGCGAGCCGCCGGAAGGCGGGCGAGTAAACGATCCGGTCGTAGTCCGCTTCGAACGGCGTGCGGAATGGTTCGTCGCGTGAACGTCGCGGCACCTGGCCAGGGCGAGGGCAGCGGAAATCGGATAGCAGGCGGTTCCAGTGAAGCCGAGTCATCGGTGCCAAGTCATGGGTGAGCGGAGAAAGATTGTCGCAACCTTCGGTCCGCGAAAGTTGCATTACCAGGGCGTTCTTACGCGGAGTGAAAGGCGACAATGCGGGGAATCTATTGGGAAATCGCCCTATTAGCAACGTCCGATAATGCCTCTTATGTTGTATTCAGACCTTGATTTTCCTAGGGAAACAGGCTTTTCTTTGATTTGCAGCTTCTTGTTTGATGTTTTCAGGCGTTCTGTGGCCGCTTTGCTTAGGCCCATGCTTCGTCGGTTGTGATGGGCGTCCCCTGCGGGCTGTTTGAGTGCCGGATCTTTTGAGGCGTCGTGCCGCTTGGATTGCGCTGCGCTGTCACGCGGCGATCGCTATCTTCGCATGGCTCGTTCGCGCTGGGCTTGTTGCAAGAGATCGGCCGGTAGCCACTTGCTGGGATCGATCGCTGGGGCTTCGCCGCCTTCGCCAGGCCACAGTGAATCGACATCGCTTGGCGTCTTCCAAGGCATCTCGGGACGGTCGACTGGCGCGGTACCGCCCGATTCGATCTGTTCGTCAAATTGCTCGATGTACGGACTGAGCACCTGTTGGACTTCGGTCGGCAAGATGCCGTTGCTGTGTGCGAGCACTTTGGAGATGTAGTAGCCGCTTCGCGATTGAGCGATTTTTTGGCGGTTGGACGCTCCCAGGGTTGTGACGGCAAACAGCGTGATCACCGAGCAATACAGCACGCCTTTGGCGAGCCCAAATAACGCCCCGATGTGGCGGTCGAATTCCCGCAGTTTCATGCGATCGATCGATCGACTGACCATCCGGAAAGCGACCCAGATCACCAGCGAAGTTCCCACGTACAGAATCAGCATCGCCAGTAGTCGGTTCCATGGCGGTTCCGCACTGATCGATTGGCTAAATGGCTCGCGGTACCAAACCGCCACCAAATAGCTCAGCACGATCGACGCGATCGAGGCGACTTGCCAGGCAAATCCCTTCATCGCTCCGTAGAGTGCTGTGCCAGCTAGCACAATCAGCATCAGGATGTCGTACGTTTCCAACCGTTACTCCGAAGGTCTTGGTGAAGCCTAGTATTCATACCAAACCCAGTTCGTTGGACGAAGATCAATCTTGGCAAACCGGGGCGAATCGGAGTATGAGAGAGGGGCGTGTTTCGCGATCGTTTGCGAAGCCTGAATGCTAGCAAAACTGAAGTGGATTGGGTGGCTGGATTTAAAGCCCATATCACCGGTAGCACGATGGTCGGAGTTGCCTACGGCTACTGGGGAGTTTTCTTTCAAGGGATGTCGATTGAAAGCGGCGTCCTGGCGGCTGGGTTGTGCGCGGTCAGCGGGATGTTGCCCGACCTGGACAGTGACACCGGTGTACCACTTCGCGAGACGACTAATTTTGGTTCGGCCGTGGTGCCGATGTTGATGATCGATCGATTCCGAGCTCTCGACATGACGCCGGAGGAAATGGCGTTCTCGGCGATGTTGATTTATCTGTTCATGCGATTCGTGCTGGTCAAATTTTTTAAGCGATACACGGTTCACCGAGGGATGTGGCACAGCATACCGGCGATGTTTTCCGCGGGGTTGCTGACCTATTTGCTTGTCCCAAGTCCCAGTGAAGCGATTCGTGTCTACAAAGCCGCCGCAGTGACTCTTGGTTTCGGGACGCACCTGACGATGGATGAGATTTGGTCGGTCAGTATGGGAGGCGGTCGAACTCGGTTGAAGAAGTCGTTTGGGACGGCGATGAAATTTGCAGGCAACAGCACGTGGGCGAATGTGTCGACCTATGCAAAGTTTTTCTTGCTAGCCTATCTGGCTTGGTGTGATCATGGTTTTTTGCATCGGCATCAATTGCATGAAAACCAGATGGCGATTCCCGAGCTATCGGAGCCTGCGGAGAGCTGGTTGCAAACGATGCGTCATCCATTCAAAAAACGCTAGCCGCAGATCGTTTGGGATTGGTTATCGTTTTTGAAGCCATGTCTGCACATCGGATTTCTAACCGCTGTTTGAATCTTCTTTCGCTTTGGGCGGCGATTCCAGCAGGATCGTTACGGGGCCATCGTTGATCAGGTGAACTTGCATGTCGGCAGCGAAGCGTCCGGTTTGGACTTCAATCCCCTGCTCTACCAATCGCTGGCAGTAGGATTGGTACAGCCTGTTTGCAATCTGAGGTTCAGCGGCTCCGGTGAAAGCGGGCCTCCGTCCTTTGCGGCAGTCGGCCAGCAGGGTGAATTGGCTGACGACCAGGGCGGATCCCTGAACATCCAAGATGGAAAGATTCATTTTGTCAGCGTCGTCGGAGAAGATCCGAAGCACCGCGGTTTTATCGGCAAGGTACCGGGCGTCCGATTCCGTATCGCCCTCCCCTACCCCAACTAAAATCATCAATCCCTGCTCGATGGCACCGACGGTTTCGCCGTCGATATCGACTCGAGCTTCGAGGACTCGTTGCAGGACGCATCGCATATGGAAGCCTTTTCAGTTTGTGTGTGGTGGAAGTTAAGCGAGATTCGAATGGGCGAGAAACAGGACGCTACAATGAAATCAGACGCGCGTTTTCCTCGTACTCGATTGAGGCTTTGGGCTTCCAATGACCTATCTGTTTACCTGTCCACATTGCCATTCTCAGACATTGGTGGGCGATGAGTATAGTGGCTTGGCAGGTGATTGCGCGGAGTGTCATCAGCAAGTGGAGTTGCCTGATTTCGCGGGTTTAGGGCCGGTGACCGAAACGGCACGTGGGGGGTGGATTGGCAGTCACAAGATTCGCATGGCGATCGCGGGAGTCATGGCGTTGGCAGCAACGGTCTGTCTGCTATTTGTCGTCAGCAATTATGGTGGCCAGGCGATGCAGCAGATGCAGGCTTCTCGGATGCGGATGAACGATGCTACAAACCTACAACAATTGGCCGCCGCATTAAATGCATATGCCAATGATTATGGAACCTATCCGCCCTCGGTGACGCTGGACGCTAGTGGGCAAAAAATGCATAGCTGGCGAGTGCTGATTCTTCCTTATCTGAACCGGAATGATCTTTATATGCAGTATGATCAAAGTCAGCCTTGGGATATCAATATGGAGCAAATCTATGAGACACCTCAGGTCTTTCAGTCCGACAAGCAAAGTCCGTTTGGGGCGGAGGCAAACTACTATCTTGTCGTCGGTCCAGGGACGTTGTTTCCCACCGCCACCGCATCGTTGGGACCTAAAGATTTGGTAGACGAGCCGTCCAAGACGATCTTGTTGGTTGAAGCAAGAGCTCCCGCAGGCAGTTTGATGCACTGGATGGAGCCGAGTGACTTGGATATCCGTTCCATGCAGTTTGCAGTGGGCGCTTCGGACGGGATCGAAATCGGCGGACGGCATGCCGGTGGTGCGATGGTCGCAACCGTTGACGAGCGAACGCATTTCCTCCGCGACACTCTCTCGTCCGCGGAGATCCGAGGCCTGTTTAGTCCAGCCGGTTCCGAACCGTTGTCGGATGATATTCTGGACTAATCGGCTGTTCTGGAAACGATCGGCAAGGCCGCGCCGCGTGCCAGCGGCTTTCGTAGCGGCTGGCCGCGACTTGGGACTGCTGACGCCTTGGAAGCATCGTGTGCTGCTGGTTAGCTCGCACCCATCCGCTATGAAAGCTATCTGACGGATGCCCTGGTAGATGGGATTGGGCTTGCGTCTTGCCGCTCACATGGGACGTGAAATTTATAGGTGACGGTTTTCAAGTTGGCTTGCTGCCGCACGACAGCAACCGTCATTAAATCTTTTCACGTCCCTAGTGAACGGTCGGTTGGGGACGCTCCGTTCTGCTTGAACGGCAGGCGATGCCTGCCGTTTTCTTGATAACCGCTGCGACCTAGTAGGCGCGAGGGCTGACGCTACCTTGGACGCGGCTTGGAAGGCCTTGGATTCGCAAGAATCCTTCGGCGTCATCTTGGTTATAAGATCCGCCTCCTTCCATGGTTGCGATTTCAGCGTCGTACAAGCTATTGGGGCTGCTTCGTTTGGAAACCATGATGTTTCCTTTGTACAGTTGAAGCGTGACTTCCCCGGTGACAGGTTTTTGGGCTTCGCGAATGAAGGCCATCAACGCGTCCAGTTTCGGCGTGTACCAGAATCCGTAGTACACCATCTCGGCGACTTCGGGAGCCAACCGGTCACGGAGGTGAAGCAGGTCGCGGTCGAGCGTCAGTTGTTCGATCACCATCAGGGCGTCGTACAGTACGGTCATTCCTGGGGACTCGTAAACTCCGCGGCTCTTCATACCGACGAAACGGTTTTCGATCATGTCGATCCGCCCTACTCCGTTGCGTCCTGCGATGTCGTTTAGTTGTTCGACCATTTGCAGGGCGGTCAGTTTGTTGCCGTTCAAGGTAACGGGAACCGCCGATTCGAAACCGATGGTCACTTCTTCGACTTTGTCCGGAGCCTCTTGGGGGCTGACGCCCATTTCGAAGTCAACGATTTCGACACCGTTCACATCCAGTTCTTCCAGCTGACCAGCTTCGTAGCTGATGTGAAGAACGTTTTCGTCGCTGCTGTACGGTTTGGCTGTGGAGGCTTTGACCGGGATGTTTTTCTTGGCACAGTAGTCGATCAGTTCGGTTCGTCCTGGGAACGCTTCGCGGAAGCGTTTGATTCGCCAGGGAGCGATCATTTCGATATGCGGGTTCAATGCTTCGGCAGCCAGTTGGAAACGACATTGGTCATTTCCTTTCCCGGTGGCACCGTGAGCGTAGGCGGTTGCTCCGACTTCGCGGGCGACTTCCAAGCAAACTTTGCTGATCAGAGGCCGTGCGATCGAGGTTCCCAGCAAATAGATCGATTCATATTTGGCTTGCCAAGCGAGGACAGGGAACGCGAAGTCGCGGCAGAGTTCCTCGCGGACGTCAACGATCCGAGCCGAGACGGCTCCGCAATCGCGAGCTTTCTGGAGCGTTGCTTCTTTGTCTTCGCCCGGTTGTCCAAGATCGACGTAAACGGTGTGAACTTCATACCCTTCGTCCTGCAGCCAACCCAAAATAACGGAAGTATCTAGGCCGCCCGAGTAGGCTAATACGCAGCTTTTGGTCATCGAATTCTGTTCTCCCAGCCGCGGGCGGCTTGTGGATCTGGTGGTTTTTGTAACAACGGGTTGTCCGGAAGCCGTGGCTTCCGAAAGCTCTAACGATTATTGTGATTGCATCGTACCGGTTCTGGCAAGCCGCCCAGTTCCGAGATGCTGCTCCCCTACCCTACTCCACTGCTATATGACATTGCCTGACCCCCATTTGATTGCCCTTTTCCAGTCGGTTGCACGTGGAGAATTGACGGTCCAGCAGGCTGCTGAGCGATCGCAACCGGCTCCTGCGGGGGGATCCGATGGAGACCAATTCGCTGAAATTGACGGGGCGACCGTCGATTTGGGGCGAAAAGCGAGATGCGGTTTCGGGGAGGTGATCTACGGTGAGGGAAAACCGGCCAAGATGATCGGAGCGATTGCCGCGAAGCTGCTGGAGCAACAGGAGGAAGTTTTGGTGACGCGCTGTGATCCCGCGGTCGCCAGCGAACTTCGCCCTCATTTTGTCGGCTGTTTCTATCAATCGGTCGCACGAACGCTTCGGCTGAGACGCGATCTGCCGACTGCGGAATATTGCCAATCGGGCATTACAGGGCAGCCAACGAAGGGATCGGTTGCCGTTTTATGTGCGGGGAGCACCGATTTGCCCGTGGCGCGTGAAGCGGCCGAAACGCTCGCATGGATGGGGGTTGAAGTCCAGCGGTACGATGATATTGGAGTCGCGGGACCCCAGCGTTTGCAGGCAGCGGTTCCTTATTTGAAGACCGCCCAGGCAGTGGTGGTTGTCGCGGGCCTGGAAGGCGCTTTACCGAGCGTGGTGGGGGGGCATCTTGCGGTCCCCATTGTGGCAGTCCCCACAAGCGTGGGCTATGGCGCATCCCTCGGTGGCTGGGCGGCTTTGCTGGGGATGCTAAACAGTTGTGCATCCAATGTTACCGTGGTCAATATCGATGCCGGTTTTAAAGGAGGCTATGTCGCGGGATTGATTGCGGCGAATCACTGGGCAGGAAGTCAGTCAGCCGACACCTATTAGCATCCCTGCTCTTTTTGAATGCCCGCTGCGGTAGAGCACCGTTGCTCCGGTGGCTGTTCAGGTTCAATCTGTCAGTCATACTGTTGCCCTGACACCCTTCTGTTCCGATTGAAAAAGATCTTTTCCCGTGCCCGCCGCTTCTTATTGCTATTTTGATCAACTGACCAAAGAAATGCTTGGCGGTGCGGTCAGTATCGGTAATTTCGATGGCGTTCATCACGGCCATGCCTGTCTGTTAAAGAACCTGAAGCTGGCGGCCAAGCAGGTGAATGGGCCTGCGGTGGTGGTGACCTTTGACCCGCATCCCGCCGCCGTGCTTCGTCCCCAAGCGGTACCGGCTCGGCTGACTAGTCTGGAGCGTCGTGCGGAACTACTGCAGCAACAGGGCGTTGATTTTGTCGTGGTCTGTCGTGTGGATCGCGACTTTTTGAATCGCTCTGCCGAGGCGTTCTTTCAGTCGACGGTTCTGGAATCGCTGCAGGCGGCGGCCATTGTAGAGGGGCCGAATTTCTTCTTCGGACGTAATCGCGAAGGGGACACCAAACGGTTAGAAACGCTTTGCCGTGATGCCGGAATTGGATTGACCATTGTGCCCGCTACCGCATTTGGTGAGCAAATGATTAGTAGCTCACGGGTGCGGCAGAGTTTGTTGGCTGGGGATATCGCTGCGGCAAATTCCATGCTGACGGCTCCTTACCAACTGACCGGCAAGGTTGGGACCGGGGAACAGCGAGGCCGATTGATTGGTTTTCCGACGGCCAATCTAGTGGAACCAACCAGCCTTGTTCCTGTCCATGGAGTCTACGCAACGTCGGTTCAGTTGGATGGTCAGGTCTATCGAGCGGCGACTCATATCGGTCCAAATCCAACGTTTGGTGAATCGGTAGAGAAGATCGAAGTTCACCTTTTGGATTGGTCCGGTGACCTCTATGGAAGAGACCTAAGTGTTGACTTTATTGAGCATGTGCGTGACATTGCTTCATTCGAATCTGTAGATATTCTCAGGCAACAGTTGCAGCGTGACGTTCAGAAAGTTCGGTCGCTGATCCATATTGGAAAATAATATGAGTGTTAATTGGAAAGCGTTCGTCGACCAAATCCGTCACTACGAATCGTTTGTTTTGACCAGTCACATTCGCCCCGACTGCGATGCCTTGGGAAGTGAACTGGCGATGGCTGAGGTGTTGCGTGCGATCGGTAAAGAAGTCCGAATCGTCAATGCACATCGAACTCCCCCTGCCCTGCAGTTCTTGGATCCCGCGGGACGGATCGATGTGCTGGGAGATTCGATTGAGCCCGAAGATGTGAAGGCCGACTGCATCATGGTTCTGGATACCAGCGCCTGGCAACAATTAGGAGATATGGCGGATGTGATTCGGGGCTTGCGAGCGGACAGAATGGTTTTGGATCACCATGTCGGCGAAGACGATTTGGGGGCCACGATGTACAAGGATTATCTTGCGGAAGCGACCGGTCACCTTGTCGTTCAGGCCGCGGACGCATGCAAGGTCCCGCTAACACGAGCGATGGCGTTCCCCGCGTTTGCAGCGATCGCGACCGATACAGGATGGTTCCGGTTTGGAAGTGTGACAAGCGAAACCTACCGAGTCATTGCTCGTCTGATTGACGTTGGTGTGGTTCCTGCCGAGATCTATGGCGATCTGTATGAGCGGGATACTTTGGGAAGACTGAAGCTTCGCGGGTTGGTGCTTTCACGGACCACGGCGGAACTTGATGGAAAACTGGTCTATACCTATGTGACCAAGGAAGATTTTGCTGCGACCGGGGCCCTGCCTAGCGATACCGAAGACGCAATCAATCTGACTTTGGCAATCGGTGGAACCGAAGCGGCGGTGATCATGGTTGAGCAATTAAAGGGAGGCTTTAAGTTGAGCTTCCGCAGTCGCTGTGCACTGGACTGCAATGAGATCGCCAAGCACTTCAACGGCGGCGGGCACAAAGCCGCTGCGGGAGCGTTCCAAGAAGGAACGTTGCACGACGTGCAAGGAAAAGTTTTGCCTTACGTGCGAGAAGCATTGGCAAAAGCCCTCGGCGAAAAAATCTAGCAGGATGTGAATGGGGATGGTGCCATTCATGTGGGGTGCCACCTCTGTCTTCGCTGGTAGGTCTTTACAGAAGGTCTTCCCCATAGCCTTCAGGAAAGATTTGATCGGCGTCCCCTTTCAGTTGTCTTCGGGCCCGCTCTCGCTCTGTTTCATCCGATTGTTTTGATTCGGGTTTAGGCAGTTTGTTGGTTTTGGGCAGCGGAAGTTGTTTTTTCGAGGGACGTTTGCCCGCAGGTTTTGCACTCGGTTTGGTCGTCGACGCACGCTTGGCTTTTGGTGGTCTGCTAGGTTTTTTAAGTTTTTTCGCCGGCCTAGGACTAACGCCAAGGATATTCGCACCGGGACTGTCGCCCAAGATGTTTGAGCTGGGAGGATCGTCTACGACCTTGGGTTTAGAATCTAAGGCGTCTGGACTGGGAGGGCTCTTTTGTGCCGGAGTTTCTTTCGGCGGTGATGCCGGGGAGGGAGTGGGCGCTGACGGGACGTCTAACCCAAATTCTCTTAGCCACTCCTCTGTCGATTGGGCGGCTAGGTCGGCGATCAGCGATTCTTTTGATTTCGCAGTCGATTTCGAGTTCGCCTGTTTTGGGTTGCGGATGCCGAGGACGTGTTCCGCATCGATTAAGGCGACGTACCAGGAATCGGAATCGAAGAAATGCCCGCGGCGTCGCTGGGCTGCACGCTGGACGCGGTGATCAGAGGAAACCACCGTCAGCCGATTGGGGGCTGGATGGTGTGCAATGATCTCTTCTAGCAGGTCGTCTGCTTCGGGATGGTTGACGGCAAACCGAACATCTATTTCGTGATAGAAGATTTGGCTTGGGCGGCCCGGCGGTGGATCTTCTGCATCGAAGACGATGCAGGTCTGGGGACGCAGCGAGTCATCTAGGTGTTTGGCCAACTGGCGTAGCAAGCGGTTGCGAGCCCGGCGCAGCCAGTCCTCTCCCCTGCCCCGCCCAAGCAAGTCGGATTGATGGAGTAGGTTGTAGCCGTCGATGAGCAATAACATGCCGGTTATTGTAACCGACGACGTGCCGATAGCCGCAGGGGTTGTAGTTGTCGCAGCGCGGAGTGTACCGCCCGGTCATCGGATCGGCTTGCAGAAGAATCGGCCCGGTGCCAGCTAGCCAAGCGGGCAAGCAGGAAGTCGATCAGCACGTCCCCTCGTTGGCTGGCCCGACAGGACCGCAAGATTTGAAATTAGAGATGGGCCACTCAAAAAAAACGCATCCGGTTCGGATTGCCGCTCTCAGCGACAATCCGAACCGGATGCGTTTTTGGGGGGCTAGCAGACTAATTTCAAATCTCGGCTTCATGCCAGGCAAGCTGGCATGGGGCCTATTGTCGTTGACAAATCGCCCACTTGTAAATTTCACGTCGCGGAGCGAAAGGCGACAATCACCGAACCGGACGGCTTGCGCCGTGCTGTTAAGATCGGCGACATCCCGGAAGCACGCGGTTCCAAATCGATAACCGCATGCTTGTGTCGTCCCTCGTGCCTTAGGCTCCGAATTCAACGCGGCGTTGGCCGAGCTGGATCTGCAATCGATTGACGATCGAACTGTGCATCTGACTGACACGCGATTCCGACAGATCGAGCGTTGCCCCGATCTCTTTCATCGTCAGTTCTTCGTAGTAGTACAGAATGATAATCAGTCGTTCGTTCCGATTCAGACCTTTGGTAACCAACCGCATAAGGTCGTTCTTCTGAACGCGGATGGTCGGGTCTTCACCCTTTTGGTCTTCGAGAATATCGATTTCACGAACGTCTTTATAGCTATCCGTTTCGTACCACTTTTTATTCAGTGATACCAAACCGACGGCGTTGGCGTCCGATTGCATCTTTTCGCATTCGGCGACGGTAATTTCCATCTGAGCGGCAAGCTCGTGGATCGTTGGTGGACGACCATGTTTGGTCTCCAGCCTTTTGCGTGCTTCATTCAGTTTGCTCGCTTTGCTGCGAACCAAACGCGGTACCCAGTCCATGGTCCGAAGTTCATCGAGCATCGCTCCACGAATTCGGGGCACACAGTAGGTTTCGAACTTGACACCACGCTCGAGGTCAAATGCGTCGATGGCATCCATCAGTCCGAAAATTCCAGCGCTGATCAAGTCGTCCAGTTCGACACCGTCGGGTAAACGTTGCCAGATTCGTTCACCGTTATAGCGAACAAGTGGCATGTAACGTTCTACCAAACGGTTGCGAAGATCCTCATAGCCCAGACCGTGTTTCTCGGTTGCTTTGAAGTCGGTCCAAACCTGCTTGATCTCTTCATCAGCCGTGGTGGTCGCCATCCAATCCTCCGTGACCTAGTTGGCATCTTGTATAAGCGGAACCCTGCCGAAAGGACATCCATGTCGACTCGGTAAGGTTCCAGATAACTGACGATCTATCCCGACATCCGTGCCGTCAAGAATCATCAGATTTTGAGTCCCGCTGCTGTGTCTGCTGCAGTTCTTCTTCAAAAACTGCGACACGTTGGCGGAACTGTGTCTCTACGCTTTGTCGGACTAAGTAGTCCGCTATTTTTCCTGCTACCGCGCCTATTACGAAAAATATCAACATCGCAAGTAGGCCTTCAAACAAAACATCCGAAGGGACTTCATTGCGTAGTCCGCCCCGGAGGGCGACCAGTGCTAGGGCAACTGCACCAAGCACAACGGCAAATCGACTTTGCATAATCAAATCCACTTCTGAATCGAAGTAATCATCGGAAGATGATAACCGTTCGACTGCTTATTCGTTATCGGCACTTGAGGTTGTTGGGTATTAATCCTTTTGGTCGGTTTAGGAGGTTTTCTCGAATTCTTCTTGTTAGGTGCATCCGTGCGTTTGGACAGACCCATCTGTTTTGATTTATGCAGCGATCGCGGGAGCTTGCGGGCGGCCCAGGAGGGCTTTGACGATGCGATCACGGTTCCCGACTTCGATGTCGTCGGGAACTTGTTGCCCTGTGGTCAGATAACTTAGGGGCGGAGCATTTTGTTCGTAAAAGGCTGACAGGACGCCAGCGGTTTGTTCGGATTCATCCATCTTTGTCAGGATCGCAGCTGTTGGTTTCACGCTGGCGAATCCCTTTAATACACCCGCCGTCGTCGACGCACTGGACGTCGCGCTGAGTACCAGATGCGTTTCATCCGGTGCAGCGGCGGCTAGGAGGGCGCGAAGTTGTTCGATCCGAGCCGTAAAGTGTGGGTTGCGGCCGGCGGTGTCTATCAAGACCAAGTCGACATCGCCCAGTGCCTTCAATCCGGCCTGCATCTGATCGGGACGTTCGACGACTTGCATCGGAAGGTCCATGATGTCGGCATAGGCTTGCAGTTGATGCACTGCAGCAATTCGATAGGTGTCGATCGTTAGTAAACCGACTCGACGTTTTTGCTGGATTCGGAATCCAGCCGCTAGTTTTGCGACCGTGGTGGTTTTTCCAACACCCGTTGGTCCCACCAGTGCAATCACCCGTCGTTCGTTGGGGAGGGCTCGGATCGGAGCACCGCATTCGATGTCCGCCGCGACCACTCGTTGTAAAGCGTTCTGAAGTGCCATGGAGGAAAAGGCCATTGCCTGTCCGCCATGCTCGACGCGAAGGGTTTCGATGGAACGCCGTGTCCAGCGTTCTGCAACCGCGTCGGAAACCCCTTCACGAATCAATAGTTCGCGAAGTTGTTCGGCTTCGGGGCGTGGCAGTGATTCCGAAGGAGCCTGCCCTGCCAGAGAAGGTTGATTGTTTTCGGTTCTTAGTCCCGCGGTCACTTCGACTTGAGTTCGCCCTAGCCATCCCATCCAGCCGTCCTTGACCTGCCGCGTATGGAGTACCGTTGCGTCGGTCCCCATTTGTTCACGAATCTCAGCCAGGGCGGCTTGGAGGTTCGCGGCTTGGAAGGTGCGGATGTACATGAATTTGATTAAGCGAGGAAGTGTGCGTCTGGGGAAGTGGGAGGTCTAATCAATCTTAGACGTCGGTGACAATCCCAACCGACTCGATTGTTGTGTCTTGTGTGACTTCGTTGTACGAAAGAACTCGAAGGCGTGGCAATGCAGATGCGGTGATCTGCCGTAAACCAGGGCGTACGCGTGGGCTGACCAGCACAATTGGAGGATGCCCTGTAGCGGTCAGTTTTTTTACCGCCTGGTCGATTCGAGCACAGGTCGATTCGATCGCCGCAGGGCTCATGCGAACAAATAGCCCTCGGTCGGTATGGTCGATTCCCGCTGCGATCCGATCTTCCACGGCTGGATCCAGGGCGACGACGTGTAAACGTTGTTGCGAATCTCGGTATCGAGAACAGATGGTACGAGCCAATCGGTTGCGAACATATTCGGTCAGCAGGACTGGATCTTTCGTCCGCGAAGCATAATCTCCCAGTGTTTCCAAAATGATCCCCAGTTGCCGGATCGGCACGTCCTCACGGAGCAGCATGTGCAGAACTTGCTGCACTTCGGCTAGCTTCATTTGGGTGGGGATCAGTTCTTCAACGACCGCGGGCGCCACTTCTTTTAGTTGATCGAATAAGTATTTGGTGGCATCGCGAGAGAGTAGTTCGTCCGCATGGCGGCGAGAGATCTCTTGTAAGTGGGTTGCCAGCACGGCTGCGGGCTGGACGGTGGTGTAGCCGAAGATCGCTGCCTGTTCACGACGAGCGGGATCAATCCAGACGGCCGGTTCGCCGAACGTTGGGTCCCGTGTCGGTTCGCCATCAATAACCCCGGTGGTGCCCCCGGAATCGATCGCCAAGAAGCGATCGGGGTAGACTGCCGCGCGAGCCACTGTATTCCCTGCGATGCGGATTTCGTATTCCAAGTCGCCTAAATGCATCCCGTCGCGGACACGTACTTTGGGCAGCAGGATCCCGATGTCTTCGGCGATTGCGTTGCGGACCCCTTTGATCCGCTCCATCAAATCGCCTCCACGGGCTGGATCCGCCAGTCCCAATAAACCGATCCCGATCGACATTTCCATTGGGTCGACGGCGAGGTAGTCCTCGACTTTTTTCTCAGGTGGGGCAGCGGCGGCCGCCGATTCTTCGTCTTCGCGACGACGGGTTTCTTCTTCGTCGCTGGCGGTTTGACGGTTCATCACGATGGCCAATCCGATGCAGCCAATCGCAAGGGATGCCATCGGGATCCGAGGTAGACGGGTCAGGATCATCAGCCCCAAAAAGGCTCCGGCCACCATCAACGCTCGAGGGTTGCCAAAGAGCTGGCTAAGGAATTGATGAGGCAGGTTGGTTTTCTGGGCACTTCGCGTCACCAACAAACCAGCGGCCAACGAAATCAAGAGTGCAGGAACCTGGCTGACCAAGCCGTCACCGATCGTCAGTTTTGTATATAAAGCGCCCGCTTCGGTGAACGTCATGCCCGCTTGGAACACGCCGATGTACAGCCCCCCCGCCACATTGATGATCATGATCACCAAGCCGGCGATCGCATCTCCGCGGACAAATTTACTTGCACCATCCATCGCTCCGTAGAAGTCGGCTTGGGCGCCTACCTCTTCGCGACGGCGTTGGGCTTCCTTTTCGTCGATCAGGCCAGCATTCATGTCGGCATCGATGGCCATTTGGCGGCCTGGCATTCCGTCCAAGGCGAAACGGGCTGCGACTTCACTGATTCGCGTCGCCCCTTTGGTGATCACAATGAACTGAATCAGCATGATGATCCCAAAGATAATCAAACCAACTTCAATTCGGTCTCCGGCGACAAATTCGCCAAATCCTTGGATTACTCCACCGGCCGCATCCATCTGTTCGGTGTCGGCTCGGGTCAAAATCAAACGTGTGGTTGCCACGTTTAAGACCAAGCGAGCCAGTGTCGTCGCAAGCAGCAGCGAAGGGAAAATGCTGAATTCTAGCGGTGTAATGACGTAGACCGTCGTCAGTAAGACGATCAGACCCACCGTAATGTTGGCCGCTAACAGGACGTCCATCAAAAAGGGAGGTAACGGTACGAGAATAACCAACAGACAGCATATAATGCCGACCGGAAGGACTAAGTCTCGATAGCGTTTAAGGATTTCCATTGATCTCTTTTCCAACATCCTGTCGGCCCACATCCATCGTGGAGTGAGAGAGTAGCGAAAGCGGCCGTTGTAGGTCTAGAGCGGCTGACGAAGAGATCGGGATTCGGAGGCCACGTCATGGAATTCGCGTCGATTTCCCGCGATTCACAGGAAGCGAGCCATTTGGGGCGAACGCTAAAGCGAGATAGTTACGAGGTGAGCCAAACGCTAGCAAAGCCCCCTCGGTTCCGTCGCTGTATGATGCTAGCAAGGCTTGGTCGTCGATCGAATGTTGCATTTGTCCGGATCGACGGTATGGACCGCAATTAAGTTATGGGCGTGCTCCATGACTCGGTTCCCCGTCACCAAAACAACCAGATCGCCTCCTTGCAGCATCCCCGACCGGCAGCCCCACGCGGTGATTTCGTTAAACAATTCGTTGGCGTCGTCCAGTTGCTTGACTCGGAGTGGTTTGACGCCCCAGAACAGGTTCATTCGCCGCAACGCTTCAACGTTATCGCTCACCCCAAGCGTCGGGACCAAGCTTCGCTGTTTGCTTTTCACCCATGCGGTGCCACCGCTCCGTGTCGCGATGACAATCACTTTCGCTTCGATCGTTTCGGCAAGCATTGTGGCACTTTGGGTCACCGCCGAGGTGATTGGATGGACTCGATTGAGTATGAACTGGGCGCGTTGAATCGCGTAGGGCATGCTCTGTTCGGTATGGGACATGATTCGGCGCATCGTTTTTACCGTGATTTCGGGGTAGTCCCCGATCGCGGTTTCGCCGCTCAGCATGCAACAATCGGCACCATCAAGGATCGCGTTGGCGACATCACTGGCTTCGGCGCGGGTGGGCCTCGGCGAATGGTGCATCGATTCCAGCATTTGGGTTGCCACAATCACTGGTTTCAGTTTTTCGGTGCACATCGCGATAATACGTTTTTGTGCGACGGGGGTTTCGGCCACGTCAATTTCGACTCCTAGGTCTCCCCGGGCAACCATCACTCCGTCGGCAGCATCCACAATCGCTTCAAGATCATCCAAGGCTTCGCGTTTCTCGATTTTGGCGATCACCAATGCTTGCGATTCATAGCTGGTCAGAAGATCCTTCAGGGATCGAACGTCCGAGGCGGAGCGGACAAAGCTAAGGCTGATGAAATCGATGCCCGACTGGGCTCCCCAGATCGCGTTGTCGACATCTTCTGGTCGCATGGCCGAGACGCTCAATTTCACGCCCGGGAGATTGATCCCTTGGCGGCTTCGCAGTTCCCCCGGTGCGGTGACTTTGCAAACCGCACGTTTGCCATCGTTGCTAATCACTTCCAGCGAGACGATTCCATCGGCCAGCATTACCGTATCCCCCGCCGTCAATTCTTGCAGCAGGCGTTTGTAAGAGCTGGTTAATTCGGTTTCATTTTCTGGAACATCCCCTGCAATGAAGGTGACTTCCATATCAGGATCGCACTGCAGCGGATCTTGAAGCAGTTTCCCCAATCGAATTTTGGGACCTGATAAATCGAGAAGGACACCAACGAGAAATCCTGTGTTATCGCTTGCTTCGCGGATGTTTCGGAGCGTGGCGGCATGCGCTTCGCGACTGCCGTGGGCCGTATTGATTCGGAAAACATCCACTCCCGCCGCAATCAATGCTTCCAGCTGAGGAACCGAATCGCACGCTGGGCCGACAGTCGCGACAATCTTGGTGCAAGCTTCTTGCAGGGTTGGACGAGCCATATAACACCATGGATATAAGCTAAGGGGTGTGGCAGGATTGCCGTTTACTAATGAGAATGTAAAGGATTGCATCCTTTCTGGGAGCCCGCTGGTAGCGAGGGCGTGTTTCTGGGCGTTGGTGCCTTTTTGTGGCGTTGTGTCTGCCGTATTGGCTGTTGTTCGTATTCCTTTTCTGATGCGTTAGGATCCGATGGCTGCTCTTGAATCGAATCGGGGGGCACCTGCCGACACCATTGCTGGAATCCAAGATCGTCGGGTCGCGATCGTCACAGGGGCGTCCGAAGGATTGGGGCGAGTGATCGCGGTCCAGCTGATCCGAGAAGGATATTATGTTGCAGTTATCGGACGGGATCGAGAAAAACTAGACGCGTTTGTGCTTGAGCAGCCAAGTGGTTCCTGTTTGCCCATCGCCTGTGATGTGACCGTTGGCGGCCAGGTGCATTCAATGGTAGCCAGCCTGATTCAAGCAACGGGGCGAATCGATGTTTTGGTCAATGTGGTCGGCCAGAGTGATCGTGGCTTGGTCGCCGATTTAAGAATTGAAAAGCTTGAGCAGTTATTCGCAACGAATGTGAATGCTTCCCTGCTCTGCTCGCAGGCTTGTTTGCCGTGGCTGGAGGAATCGGGCGGCGTGATCGTGAATATCGGCTCATTGGCGGCCAAGGTAGGAGCCCGCTATCTGGGAGGCTATCCTGCTGCGAAACACGCCCTGGCAGGATTAACGCAACAGATGCGGCTGGAATGGAAGGTGCGTGGAGTTCACGTGGGGTTGCTAAACCCGGGGCCAATCCGACGCAGTGACGCGGGGGCACGTTATGAAAAACAGGTAGGCGATCAAACCGGCCTGCCCGCCAAGGCCTCTCGCCCCGGCGGAGGCACCAGCGTCAAAGGCGTGCCGCCCGAGAAAGTCGCAAAAGCCGTTTTGAAGATTATTCGCAAACGGAAACCGGACATCATTATGCCCTGGCATCTGCGTCCGTTGGTAGCGATCGGCCACCTGTGGCCCGCCGCAGGGGATTGGTTGTTGCTGAAGTTCACACGTTAAGCCCTATTGTCGCCTTTCGCTCGGCCAAAGAACGCCCTGTAAAGCTACTTTCGCGGGGGACGTAAAAGCAATCAATGATGGTTTCCGGGGCAGTCATGTAGCTACGCTCGCCAGAGCGTGGGCAGACTGCAAGGACCAACGTCTGGCGACGGTATCTACGTCAGTCACGTCACAAATAGATTTCCCGTCTTGAGCGGCTCGCCTGCGTTGGGCGGATCCTTTCGCGGTTTCCCGCTGGACTCCCCTGCCCTGCTCTTTTGGGCAATCTCTGCCGAATGGCGTACGCGTTTTGCGTTTTCATTCCAGGAATAGGCGGAATCGGAGGCAGAATCGACGAGTCTTTTTCGTTTCCGAAAAGTTCTTTTAGGGTCCTTCGCGGGGAAATTTCTGGAAATGAAAAGCCTCCAGCGTGCTAATAGACCACCGCGGGCTGGGGGGCGATAGATTTTTCCGCTAAATTCTTAGCGGTTTCCCGATGCGGTCGACAAGGCAATTTGACCTCCCTTCTCTTCTTCGTTTCTCATCCTTTACCGCTGGCGACTGCAAGAGTTTGCGTTGGAACCTGCTGTCTACCTTTATCTGAGCCCGAAGTGCTCAAGCGGCAGACGGTTACCTTTTTCCATTCACTCCATTTAGGCTGGGAGTCTCTTCAACGTGTATCCATTCAAAATAGACCGACAGGCCGCCTGTGCAGCGGTCATGACCCTTCTGATTTGTCTAATTCCCCTTGTCGTGGTGGGGCAGGAACCGGCGGGCGAAGCTGCGCCGGTCAGTGTGCAGGTTGTAGAAGTTGACACCCTGGTGGTTGAGGGAGGCGAAGCAGGAATGCCGTCTGCAAACGTCAAGGCGGAGGTCGCGCCGGAGGACGTAAGCGGCGAATCCGACAGCTACTTAAGCGGTCCTCTGTCGGCCCCGCACAATGGGTGGATGTTGGTTTGCTGTGCGTTGGTTCTGTTTATGACGGCACCAGGGCTGGCAATGTTCTACGGTGGCTTGGTTCGTAAGAAAAACGTTCTCAGCGTGCTCATGCAGTGCATCTTCTTGATGGGAATGATGAGTATTGTGTGGGCCCTTTATGGATATTCGCTGGCATTTGGCGGCGGTGGTCCTTACATCGGTAATTTGGATTTCACATTGATGCAGGGAGTCGCACGTGAGTGGAGCACGGAACTTCAGCAACCGGTGACGCCGATGTATGACGAAGCGTTGCCGCGTTTAACTCATATGATGTTCCAAGGAATGTTCTTCATCATCACCCCAGCTTTGATCTGCGGTGCTTTCGCAGAACGAATGAAATTTGGAGCGATGGCTTTGTTTTCGCTCGTGTGGGGGACCGTTGTCTATTGTCCGCTGGCACACTGGGTATGGGGTGGAGGGATTCTTGCGTTTGGAGAAGAGGCTTCGATCGCTGGCGGTGCCCTTGATTTTGCCGGTGGCACGGTCGTGCATATCAGTTCCGGGGTCACCGCCCTGGTTGCCGCGATCGTGATCGGCCCACGAATCGGACATGAGCGGGAACCGATGCCGCCACACAACCTGACCTACACCGCCTTGGGAGCATCAATGTTGTGGGTGGGGTGGTTCGGTTTCAATGCTGGAAGTGCCCTGCGGATCGATGGTATCGCCGCCAGTGCATTTGCCGTTACCCATTTCTCCGCCGCCGCCGGAGCGTTTACATGGGCGATGATCGAATGGGTTCGCAGCGGAAAGCCGACATTGCTGGGCGCAAGTTCCGGAGCCGTTGCCGGGTTGGTCTGCATTACACCTGCTGCGGGACACGTCGGCCCGATGTCTTCTTTGGTGATGGGAGCTCTGGCTGGCCTGGTCTGTTACCTGTCTTGTTCGGCCCTCAAGTCGAAATTTCGCTACGACGATTCCCTGGATGCATTCGGGATTCACGGAATGGGGGGAGCCCTTGGTGCTATCTTGACCGGAGTTTTTGCAACTCGAGCCGTTTGGGATATTGCCAGCGGACAACCGGTCGGCATGATCGAAGGAAACTACAACACGATCGTTGGTCAGATCGTCGCAACCGGGATAACGATTGCGTACGCGGCGATCGTCAGTTTTGTGTTACTGAAGGTGCTTGACGCGACCATCGGTCTACGCGTTCCCGTTCTATCCGAACGGCAGGGACTGGATATTTCGGAGCACGGAGAAGAAGGATATATCTTCCTCTAGTGTTGCCTGTCAGTCGTAAACGCAGAGCTGAAAGGTTTTCACTTTGAAATTGGCTTTGAAGCCTTAAGGCTCTGCGTGATCGTCCGCCGACGTGACACGCCGCAAACGCCCTCTACTTTGTGAGCGGAACGGCGCGATCCGTACGGCCATCGTATAGAAAACACAATGAACTTGCCGATCCGCTAGAAAACCGTCTGCAGATGCCAGAGTCGATGGTATTGGGCGCAGGCCGTTCGGTAAGAGTCCTGAGAAATCGGTCTGTTTGCCCGCGAAGAAATCTTTCTTTGTATTGCTGGCTGCCAAGTAAACGCTGCTTATTTCTTGCGTTTTACTTCGGCGGCATAGCGATCGACGGTATCGGCTAGCAGGGAATGCGGAACCGGTTTGTGGAAGACATCATTGGCTCCGTTGGAAAGAAGTCGATAGTCGAGTCCGCGTTCTTGCAGGCCGGTAACGACCGCGATCGGGATGTGAGCGGTTTGTGCGTTTGCGCGAAGCTGAGCAAGGACTTCTTCGCCTGTCGTGTTGGGCAGATACAAATCAAGGAGGATCGCGACCGGTTCGAATTCAAATGCGTAGCGAAACCCTGCATTGCCATCGAAAGCGCGGACGACTTTATATCCGCGTTCTTGTAATCGCAGTTTCAGGCCAAGGGTGTAGTCGTGGTCGTCATCGATCGACAAAATCCACGGATCTATATTCGCGGATTGTTCGGGGATTTCCGCAACCTTTACGTCCGCCGAAGAGGCCCACTTAAAAGATGAAAATAGTTTCGATAATGGAGCTGGGACGGTGCATTGTGTCATAGGATTTTCCGATGAAACGAGTCAGGGTTCAGGTGATCAGTTAGTAGCTGCAGACGGGAGCGGAGGCAGCAAGTTTTTTTGTTAAACGTTGCAGTTCATCAAAAAGGATTGGTGACTTGTGCAGGTACGTTGCTCGCGAATTGCAGCATCGCTGGATGGTTTGCGAATCACTCAGGCCGGTAACGAAGCACTTAGGAATCGAAGCGATTTCAGGGTCTTGCGACAATTGCTCGATCGCTGTTAGTCCATTGCCCGTGGGGGTTTCCACGTCCGCGATGATGAGATCGAAGTTGGGCTGATTTAACGCGATCATGACGGCTAGCCAGTTATGTTTGATCACAACGTCATGGCCCCATGATTCCAGTCGAATACGCAGGATTTCGGCGAAATGTATGTCGTCGTCGATCGCAAGGATTTGTAGAGGTTTCATGCTTTAGTTTTCCTGTTGTGTTAGAGCCGTTGAGAGGATTTCAAACAAATGTTCATGCGCGTAAGGTTTTCGCAGGAAGTACTCTGCACCTGATTCCAGTGCATTGTTTTGGTCACCTGGACTGGCCGAAACAATGACGACAGGTATCGCCATCGTCCGTTGGTTTTGTTTCAGTTTGGCCAGTGCGGTTAGGCCGTCCATTCGTGGCATTCGAATGTCCATCAAAATCAGGTCGGGCAATCGTTCGGTTGCCATTTCCCACCCCTCCCAGCCATCGATTGCTGTGATCGTTTGGTATCCTTTTTGCGCGATTCGCATTTGAGTTCCGATACGTATCGCTTCATCATCCTCCACAATCAAAATGCTCGTTTCGCCAACAGGGCGAGCCGTCGATTTGCTGGGCAGCGTCGGTTTTGCTGCAATGCAAACGTCCTCCTCTTTTTTATGGAGAGCAGTAATTGCAGGTCTATGGATGTCATTCATTGCACATGGGCCTCGACGGGAATTAGGTCATAAAGCCGTTTGGCTTGGCTGACGGCATCAAAGGTTCCAATTGGCTCCAACTGCAGAGCGGGTAGTTTTCCAATCGGTCGATTGCGATTGGCCGTTTCGGTTTGCTTGTTCAGGCGTTTTGCGAATCCCTCAACCCCTTGGCTATTGGTCGCCAGAAAGACCAGCCATTCGTTTGGTGGAAAAGGAAGTAAGAGGTCCCGCGAAAAGAGCAAGTTATTGAGAAATGCTTGAATCTCTTCCGATTCGTGTTGCTCTCCGTCGAATGTTGCGTTGGGGTTGCTAATGCGTACCACGGAAATCGGGAAGTAGGTCGGGCCCGATGCCGCGGTGGAATGTTGGATATGACGTTTGAGGATTTCGGCAGCGTCTTGAAAAGGAACGGTAAAGGAGAATGTGCTCCCTTCACCAACGGTGCTCTGAAGCGCCATCGACCCCAGATTCAATTCCACTAATTCTTCCGCGATATTCAGTCCCAGGCCAAAGCCAATCGTGGATGATTCCCGAGGCTCGTTCAGTCGCCGGAAGCGTTTGAATATTTGCTTTTGCTGATCGGCAGGTATCCCTTCACCTTGATCCTGGATACTGATTCGGATTTGGTTTTTCGTTGGTTCACTGGTGACCTGAATCCGAACGGTGCTGTTTGGTGGCGAGAATTTGATCGCATTCACCGCAAGATTGATCAGCGTTCGTGTCACCTTTTCAGGGTCGCAGAAGATTGCCGGCAAAGAGGGATCAAATTCGGTATCCAATCGGATGTCGCGGAGGGAGGCTCGCTGTTGCAGGACCGGTAGGACTCTTTCGATAATCTCGGTTGCGTGGCACTGTTTTCTGGCGGCTGCCAACAGGCCGGCTTCATGTCGATTGATGTCCAGCATGTCGTCGACCATATTGTTCAGGTCGTCGACGCGATCTTCGATGACTCGCAGCATTCGGGTCTGTTCATCGTTAACCGGACCGACGACAGCATCGGCGATCAAGCTGGAATATTGTTTGACCACGCAAAGTGGCGTGCGAAATTCGTGGGAAACGTTATTGATGAACTTTTGAGCCGAGTCACATAGCTTTTTAAGATTCTGATTCTTTTCCTCTAGCTCTCTTGCTTGTTCCGTTAGTTTGGCCGCTTGGGCTTCCACCATCTCTTTTTTCTCGCGCATCGCGCGATACAGGCAGCGAATGTTTTCTTGAAGCTGGCTGCGGTGCAGGTTTTCGCTAATGCAGCGTTTCAGAGAGATCGCCGAAAGGTCTTGTTTGGAGAGGAAGTCGACTGCCCCCTGAGATAGCGCTTCAATCCGGAGCGGTTCTTCATTCAGTCCCGTGTGCGCGATGACCGCAGCATCAGGGCAAGCCTGATTCAAGGCTGTGATCGCCTCTAAACCGGTTGCGTCGGGAAGACCTAAGTCGGTGAAAATGACTTGGTATTGAGAGGTGCTTGTAAGCTGCAAGCCTTCGCCAAGCGTTGATCCATGATCGACGTTGTACTGCTGAGGCATTCTCAAAAGCAATCGCTGCAAGACTCGGACATCATCGATGTCGTCATCGATCAGAAGAATGTTAATCGCGTCTTTATCGCTCACCAATTCAGCCCCGCTTGCTGGAAATCTGGGCTGACATCCTGCACGGTGTGTGCACGTGATGGGTTGCCCGATACGCAAGACTAGGTTGGAACGACCGTCTGGAGTTGAAGATCAAGTCCGTTGCGGCAAACCACATGATCAGAAGAAACGCGAAACGTTCCATTTCGTTGATCGGCGGTATAGGAAGGGCTCTTGCCGGAGGGCGTTTTTCGCCTGTTTCGAAGAGAACCAGCACGACGTGCTGGTTGTAACGATTGCCAACGGCCGTTCGTACCGGTTCGATGATTCGGCTCGGTTCGCCCCGATATTCCCCCCCGAAGCGAGAGAAAGTCTAACTCGATCGTTCTCTGTCTTTTGTTGTGTCAAAGAGACTAAGAGAGAGAGGGGGCGTTCAAGAAACCGGCCGGCATGCGACACGGTTTGGATACCGTCGCTTGGATCTACTCGCTGGTGTCAACCGAATCGACGCTATGTTCATCGACCACGGGTTCGTCTATTGGGGCTTGATCTGGGGATCCCAAAAGTTGTTCGAACGCTTTTGGGTAGAAGTCTTCACCGTAGTGCAGTTCGCCCCCTTGGTGGCCAACCAGTCCCACCATTCCGGCCAGGATGACCAGTCCGATCTTCCACGTTTTGTTCAGTCCGGCACTTCCGCATCGGATTGCACGAATCGCAATAATGGTTAACACGACGGAAAGGACCGCCACAATGATTCCCGACCAGCGATGCCAGAAGATTTCTTTGCTGGCGTCAAACAGGGAACCGTATCCGAGTTGCTTGGCAAAGGCCCAGCCCATCGTGCTGGATGCGATCGCCGTTGGGGTGCCGATTAGTAGGCAAACAAGCGGGACCTGTGTACCAACACTTGGCCATTTCAGGCCAAGGACAACAAACAGTCCCCCGACCAAAAATAAGGCGATCGGAAAGTGAACGGTTGCTGGATGGAAGAATCCTTGGAACACCCACAACCGGAGAGGCAAACTTTTCGGTTCGGCAAGCGTTTCGATCACTTCTTCTGGGGTCACTCCAATCGCTTCGATACTTTCCCCCTCAGGCCAATTGGCACCTTCTGAGATCCAGGTGCGAATCAGGGCGATTTCAGCAGGAAGGAGCGGGTTCCCGTGAGCCGTTGGAGGCATCAGGGTGTCTTCGTATTGAGAAGCGATGTAGTCCGCGTACAAAGGGCTTGCGGCGTGGTCTTCCGGTTCGATGTATTCCAGGGTTAGTTCGCGATCATCAATGCGAAAGTCTGCTTTCGCATCTTCGGGGCCGTGGCACTCAAGGCAGTGGCCGCGAAAGATCGGAGCGATGTCACGAGAAAAGAGGACGAGGTTGCCGTCTTCATCCAAAGGGCCATCCGCAAATGCGATTTCACCTGAGCAGGCAACCAAGAAGAACATCAGGGTGGCGGCAAATTGCAGGATGCGTCGCATTCGGTTGGTCCAATTGCGTGAGGTAGGGCGAGAAGGCTGTTCCGGGAGGAACGCGTCCGCGTGGAAAAAAGGAAGGGACCCTAATTATCGTTGATCGTCGGGGGTGAAACCAGAGCCCTCGCGAATTCGCTGCTGAATCTCCGTCGATACTTCTTTCATCGGGACTCGCCATTGTTCCAGGGAGTCGCGATCACGGATCGTTACGGTTTTATCCTGCATGGTTTGTCCGTCCACGGTGATACAGTAGGGGGTGCCGACTTCGTCCTGACGTCGGTAACGTCGTCCCACGGCCCCTTTTTCGTCATAGAAGACGGCAAGGTTCTCTTTCAGTTCCCCGTAAATTTCTTTGGCCACTTCGGGCATTCCGTCTTTCTTAACCAGTGGGAAGACGGCTGCTTTAAGCGGTGCCAAGCGGGGGTGGAACTTCAGCAGGGTGCGGGTCTGCATTTTCCCTTTTTCGTCCGGAGCTTCGTCTTCACGATAGGCCTCGCAAAGGAATGCCAATGTCGCCCGGTCAGCACCAGCGGACGGTTCGACCACGTGGGGGATGTACTTTTCGTTGGTCGCTTCGTCGCGGTAGCTCAGGTCGCGTCCACTGCCACGGTGGCGGGGTTTCCCGTCCTCGTTCAGTTCAACGGTGAGGGGATTGGTGTTGGGATCCAGTTTGCCTTCCATGTGGCTGCGAAGGTCAAAATCGCCTCGATGGGAAACCCCTTCCAGTTCTCCGAATTCGCCTTCGGCAAGGAACGGGAATGCGTATTCGATGTCCGCGGTGCCGGTGCTGTAGTGGGCAAGTTCTTCCGCGTGGTGTTCACGCATGCGGATCGAATCTCCCGACAGTCCCAGTTCCTTGTACCAAGCGACTCGTCGGTCTCGCCAGTAGCGGTACCACTGTTGTGATTGATCGGGAGGGCAGAAAAATTCGATTTCCATCTGCTCGAACTCACGCGATCGGAACGTGAAGTTTCGCGGAGTGATTTCGTTACGGAAGCTCTTGCCAACCTGTGCAATTCCAAATGGCAAGCGAACCCGAGTGCTATCCAGAACGTTTTTGAAGTTTACAAAAATTCCTTGGGCCGTCTCTGGTCGCAGGTAGGCGGCGCCATCCTCTTCGCTGCTGAGGGCACCGACGGTCGTCTTGAACATTAGGTTGAATTCGCGAGGTTCCGTCAGCGTTCCCAATTCGTTTGCGTCGGGGCCGAGGACTTGATCCATATTGTCCAGAGCATCCAGCGTCATGAAATCGCCGTCGTAGCTCAGGCGATCTGCGTCTTTTCCACGCAACTTGAAGAACTTTAGGGCGCGCCGTTGAACTTCGGCGTCCTCTTCTTCAATGTCTGCCAGAGTGGTGACGAAGATCTTTTGGTCTTTGCACTCTACCCAGCGACCGCGAACCTGGTCGAAGCGGTAACGTTTTTTGCTTTGGCGGCAATCGACCATGTAGTCATGGAAAAGGTCGTAGTGACCGCTGCACTTCCAGACCTGTGGATGCATGATGATTGTGCTGTCCAGCCCAACCATTTCGTAGGTTGCCGGCGCGCCTTCGGGAAGCAGCAGTTCGTTGTGGCTGGATATCATGTCCTGCCACCACGCTTCTTTCACGTTGCGTTTCAGTTCCACGCCCAATGGGCCGTAGTCCCAAAATCCGCCGAATCCGCCGTAGATCTCACTCGATTGAAACATGAATCCGCGGCGTTTACACAGCGAGACAATTTTTTCCATCGATGCCATGACGGTAGGTTTTCCAGTAAGCAAGCAAGGGGAAAGAAAATGCAGGGGGGATTCGACCCAGGACGGGACGTCTCGCCAAGCATTCGAATCGCTAATCTTATGAAATTCCGGCAGTTTATAGCAGGGGGGGACCGTTCTTAAGGAGCCAAGCGTGGAAACGTCTCTTCCAGTTTCAGCGGATCCTGATAATCGGCTTGTAGGTCTTGCAACTGTGCGAATAATGTTCGCATCAAAGGAAGCGAATCGGGGTTGCCGGCGAGGTCGTTTTGTTCCAGCGGGTCGGCCTTCATATCGTACAGGCGCGCAACCCCCGCCTGCGGGTAGAGGATCAGTTTGGCCGATTCGGTTCGGATACTGCGTTGGCGGTTTAGGTAGGCGCCATAGATCGCCGGATAAGCCCCCTCCCCTTCCCCACGTAGGATCGGCAGCAGACTGTTGAATTGAACGTGAGCAGGTCGCGGTGTTCCTGCCAGCTCAAGCGTCGTGGGCATAACGTCTTGTAAATAGATCGGAGTATCGATCGTTTCGTTTGCAGGGACGTCGGGGCCGATCACGATGAAGGGGACACGGGTGCTGTGGTCATAAAGATTTTGTTTGCCCATTAAACCGTGTTGGCCGACTGCCAAGCCGTGGTCGGCTGTAAAGATAATCCACGTGTTGTCTTCTTTCCCTGACGCTTTAAGGGCATCCAGGATCCGTCCGATTTGGACATCCATGTGCGTGATGATCGCGTAGTATTCTTGCCGCTGGACTTGTACCGCATGCGTAGTGCGTGGGAACGGTGCCAGTTTTTCGTCGCGAAGCGAGCGACCGGCCCCCATTTCTTCGCAGTAAGGGTAGATCGGCAGGAAGTTCTTAGGGATGGCGATTTCGGCTGCTGGGTATTTGTCGACATACTCTTGCGGCGACTGGCGTGGATCATGGGGCGCGTTGAAGGCGACATACATGAAAAACGGCTCGGAACGTTTGCTTGCCGTGGCCAGGAATTCCGTCGCGTGGTTGCCGACCACTTCACTCCAGTGGGTCCCCCCTTTCCAGAATCCACCAAATGAGGGGTCGGAGGGTGACCACGGATCGGGCTGGTCGGCCAGCGGGCGGTTGTATCCCGCGGGGGTCTGTTGGGGCATTCCGCCGCGAACATCCGCGACAACATCAAACGATTTTGTTGCATTCGCTTTGCAGTGCCATTTTCCCGTCATGTAGGTTCGGTAACCGGCTTGGCGAAGATGGCTTGGCCACCAGCGGCCCGCTTCGCGTTCGGCTTCGGATTCGTTGTAAATGGCGTTCGCCTGCCAAAGGAACCGGCCGCTGTTCAACATCGTTCGACTGGCAACACAAACCGCACCGCTCCAGGATCCCATGTTGTAACAATGCGAAAAACGGGTGCCCCTCGCTGCAAGACGGTCCAGGTTCGGTGTTTCGATTTCATCGTTCCCGTACGCCGCCATCGTTTCAAAAGACTGGTCGTCCGCAAAGATAAATAGAATGTTTGGCGATTCGGGTTCCGCAGCGTAGATGCCTTGGCAGGTGCAGTATCCCCATAAGGTTGCCAGAAGGATTCGACTTAAGAAATTGCTAGGAGAGCATGGCAACATAAGATTTCTCGTGCGTGAAGAGAGAGAAAGGAGGCGTGTCAGTTTGGCTGCATATCGATGGTGCGTCAAATCGCGGTTCGCGACCGTTCATCGGCTGTCTGTGCCCCCCCCGTTTGTGCTTTTGAGCATGATCGTAGTACCTGCACTGACTTTGTCAAATTTCTGATAAAGTCCCGTTTGCCTGCCGGGTTTTTGTGACCTAGCTTTCCTGTAGCCACATTGTCTGCAAGACGCAAAAACATCGGAGGGGCTTCGTTGAATCACTTATTTTTAAACACCACTGTAGGTTGGCTTGGTGCGGGAATTCCCGATCGCTTGCCTGCTGAAATTGGTGACTGGAATCTGCAGGCTCTCGATATTGAGGAGCCGGCATTGGACGTCGATATGGTGGTCGTCGAGACGGCCAGTTTCGAGAAAACGCGTCAGTGCGAAGCGTACTGCAATCAATTTGCTTGCCCTGTTCTGTTCGTTGCCCAACCGGAGGATTTGGATGGGATCGTTAATGGGTTGCTCGCGAAGAACGATGTTTGTCTTGCCGGTTCGCCATTGAATTTGGTGGCTGCACGGCTGGCAAAAATACAGCAAGCGCAGCGTGTGATGGTCGATCCGTTAACCGGAGTCCAGCGGCGAGAGGCCTTCTTTAACTTTGTGCAGCGTTGGAGCATGACGGCTACGGAGGAAGATCCGTTGTCGTTGCTATTGATCGATCTGGATCATTTCAAGGGTTTCAATGATCGTTTCGGGCAGGCCGCCGGCGATGAAACGCTGCAGAGATTTGCTCAGGCAGTCCGGCAGTTGGGTTCTCAAAGTCCTCTCATTGCAAGATTAGGTGGGCAGGAGTTTGGGCTTCTTCTGAATGTTGAAGAACCGCTTGCCATGGACATTGCTGAACAGATATGTGAGGCGGCCCGGAATCTGGAAGTTCGTCGCGATGGAAAAACGACCGTCAGTATCGGCGTCGCATCACGGAAGGATGTGAAGCGGCTGGATCAGTTGCACGAAATCGCCGATGAGGCTCTTTTCGCAGCCAAAGCCGAGGGACGTGATCGTGTGCGGGGATACAGCCAAATCACCGCGGAGTCCTTGCTTAGCGGCGAAGATCCCAATCTGGTCAGTTTGGAAAATAAGTCGCGTGTTCTGGGCGAACGTGTCACCAGTTTCGTGGCTCAGCGAAGTCGCCAGATTCTGCAGGCACTTCGCGCTGAAGCGGAATCCGATGGGTTAACCGAATTTTATAACCGTCGCTATCTCGATCGCCGGCTGGAATTACAGTTCAGACACCACCAAGAAAGTGGGCAGCCCCTTTCGATCGCCCTGCTCGATTTGGACCATTTTGGGCTGTTCAATAAAAAGTATGGTTGGCCAACGGGCGACCGTGCATTGACCACGCTTCGGGATGTGATCTTGGCGAATATCCGTGCCGAGAGCGATTGGGTGGGACGCTACGGTGGCGAAGAGTTTTGCGTCGTTTTGCCAGGAACAAGCCTGGAGGATGCATTGGTTGTTTGCAAACGTTTGCGGGCGGCCACGGCCGGAACCGTCTTTGATTCGACAGCCGGAGATCCCCTCCGTTTAACGATTAGCGTTGGGGTGGTGGAATGCGTTCCAGCAGATAGTTGCCCGCAAGATGTGATCGAACGTGTTAGCCAGCAAACCTTGCGGGCTAAGGAAGAAGGACGCGATCGAGTGTGCTGGAGTGAGCCTACCGATTTGGATCGATTGGAATGGGCCGCTGTCGGCCCGGCGAACATCGCGGCATCGGAATCGCTTCAGGCTGCCGCCACGGTTCCTCCGCTTGCGCTTCCTTCCGGCAATGTTCCGGCTAATTCAAACTCTTGATCGCAGTGACAAACATCCCCGCGGGTGGCAGCGGGCCGGAGAGCATGCACGCAATGCCATCCACTTTCTTAGCGGAACGGCGCGAGCCGTCCGGCCCTCGCGCGGGATTGGCAGCGGGCCGGAGAGCTTGCACGCAACGCCATCCACATTCTTAGCGGAACGGCGCGAGCCGTCCGGCCTTCGCGCTGGGAGTATGAACGGGCCGGAGGGCTCGCGCCCTGCCGCTAAGAGGTTGGGTCTTTCTTAGCGGAACGGCGCGAGCCGTCCGGCCTTCGCGCTGGGAGTGTGAACGGGCCGGAGGTCTCGCGCCCTGCCGCTAAGATTTTGATTTTGACTTTGCGGCACGGCGCTTCTAATCGCTATGCAAATAGTTTTCCGACGGGGAGTCCACCGTCGGTTGTTGGCACGGGGCGGTCTCCGTCATACAGATACGCCGTCGGATCGATTTGCATGGCCGCTAGGATTGTGGCAAAGAAGTCGGGAACCGAGACCGGGTTTTCCACGGCGTTCATTGCAAGGTCGTCGCTGACCCCGTATCCGCCGCAGTGATTCAGTCCGCCTCCGGCTAGCACCGAAGTAAAGCACTTTGAGTAGTGGCCACGTCCGCCACCGGAATCGAACTGGGCAGGTCTGCCGAATTCGCTGTTGATCACAATGAGAGTCTTATCGAGCATCTTGTGATCTTGAAGGTCTGCCATCAACGTCGATAACGCTTGATCTAATTCATCGATCAAAAGATGTTGATTCAGCTGGCCATCGTTGTGGGTGTCCCAGCCGGTGCCGTTGCGGAAATTCATGTTGTGGGATACTTCGACGAACCGGACACCCGATTGGAATAGTCGCCGAGTCAACAGGCAACGCTGCCCCAGTTCACTTCCGTATCGGTTACGCAGTTCGGCCGGTTCTTCGGTCAGGTCGAAGACTCGCATGAAATCAGGGCCTGACAATCGCAGGCTCTCTCCCATCGCTGTGTTGTATTCTTCGAAGCTATGGTCGCCGGCAAACCGCCCTGCCCCGCTCTGCCGTACCACGTCCAGCAGTTCGCGACGACGATTTTGGCGTTGGGTATCAATTCCGGGGGCCTGTGAAAGACCGGCGGGGCCACTTTTAAGGTCGGTTAAGTATACGAATCCCGCTTTTTGGCCGAGGAACCCAGGGCCTCGCGTAATGTTGGGGTAGCCGATCAGCATGTATGCAGGAACTTTCTCCGCAGCGGCTCCACGCCCATGGGCGATGATGGAACCGAGCGACGGGTACTGGACGGTTCCGCTAGGAACGCGGCCAGTGTGCATACGGTTCGTTGCGGCCGCGTGTTCATCGATCACGTCGTGATGGATCGTCCGCATCGCGGTTATGTTTTCCATCCACTTGGCGGTGCGATGGAGATGTTCGCAGACCTGAACTCCTGGAACGGCTGTGTCGATCGCACGGTAATAGGATCCGGCTTTCTTGGCTTTCGCATCCCCCATCGCTTTGGGATCAAATGTATCGATTTGAGCCATTCCGCCACCTAGCCACAACATGACACAGTGCTCGGCTTTGCCCTTCGGAACCAAGACGGCTTCGTTGGCGTTGGCAATGAGGGGAGTAGCTGCGGCGGAAGTTGCCAAAGACTGCAGGAAGGTACGTCGTTTCATGGAGTGCGTTCTTGGGGAGAGGTCGGGAGGAAAGGCGGGCGAAGCTCTCAGGACCCTTATCTTACACCTTTTCGGGAAACGTTCCACCGAAAAGAGATCACTTGGGGAGCCCCAGCTCCATTATAGAGGGTACCCCCCCAATAAAGACTTTTCCTGTTCGCGTTTCGTAGCACGAAACTCCACGATTCAAATGAGAAATGAGAAATGCCCAGCAGTGACAGCCATTTTGCATTTTTATTTCACGTTTTAACTTTTGCAATTCCGCTCACCCGCGAGCCAGCTTCGAGGCGGGCAACCTCGTCGCAACCTGCCCAGCCGTCCACCGTGGGATGATTTTCAACAGACCACTTCCCCACTGCCAGATAACAAAGAACGAAACGCGCTCTCTCTTAAGCGGTCCCAGGCGGCCAACAAGATCAAACCCATTTCAATTTTCAGCCCAAATCACAAAACAACAAAACCATCCCAACTCTCCGTGTCTCCGTGTCTCCGTGTCTCCCAACTCCCACCTCCCAACTCCCACCCCGCTACTCCGCCAGAGGCGAATGAAGCGTGTAAATCGTCAGTCCTCTCAGATCTTGCGGCGGTTTACCGAAGGCGAAACTGGCAAGAAACCCTGTACAAGCACAGATGATGATCCCGCAGGATGTGTATAAATAGCCATTGATTGGAGTGAATTTCCACATCCAAAACATGGCGAACGCTCCGACGATCGCACCGCTCAAAGCGCCTGGGGCATTTGCCCGTCGGCTGAAGGCACCAAGGACAAACAGGCCTCCTAGCACGCCCATGAACAAGCCGATGACTTTGATAAAGGTGTCGAAGAGCGACTTGATGTCAGGGTCGATGAACAGCAATCCGATCAGCGTCCCCAGTACGCCCAAGATAAACGTCCAGGCTCGTGCGGCCCACAGGTAATGGTTTTCCGATTTGCAAATATGAGACGGACGCATGAAGTCGGTGACGATTGAGGTCGCTGTTGAATTCATGCTGGTGGAGACGGTTGACTGAGCCGCCGCAAAAACACCCGCGACAATTAATCCCGCCAGCCCTGCAGGCATTTCCCTAGCGATGAACAGCGGGAAGACCTGGTCGGTGGTGAACGTTGGATCCAGTTTTTCCGGGTGCGAATGATAGAACGCAAACAGGGCGGTTCCAATTCCAAAGAAGAGCAAGGTTGATGGGATCGTTAACAGGGCGCTGGTCCAGATCGAGCGGGCTGCCAGCTGCGAAGTCGCCGTGGTCATGTAACGCTGGACGACCGATTGGTCGGCTGTGTAGGACGAGATATTCTGACCGATCGAACCCGCGATTATGACCCAGATTGCAAGCTGTGGACTGGTCGCATCCCAGTGCAAATTGGCGATGGAGAACTTGTTGTGCTCCGATGCGACGGAAAGGAAACCGTCGACGCCTCCATCGACGCCGGTGATTAAAAGGATCAGTGCCAGGATTGCGCCTCCCATCAGCACGACGGTCTGGATCGTGTCGGTCCATATCACCGCTTCAATCCCGCCAAGCGTGCAGTAGGCGATGCTGAGGATTCCCATCAGCAGTACCGATTGAGTCGGGGTTAAAGGGGTCGCGACCGCCAGCGCAAGTCCGGTCAACGACATCACCACGCCCATGCGAAACAGATGGAAAAGCGTGAAGCTGAGGCTGCCGACAAAGCGTACGGAGTAATCAAAACGTTTCTCCAGATATTCGTAAGCGCTGGTCGCATCGATCCGGCGATAAAATGGCAACGCGACAAAGACCGCCAGCACGGCGACCACTGGAATCATGAAATTGCCGATCGCGTAGACCCAGTCCTGTGCGAACGATTTTGAAGGGAGCCCGGTAAAGGTAAGGGAGCTGAGCATCGTGGCAAAAATGCTGCAGCCAGCTGCCCACCAGGGGATCTTTTTGCCGCCGCGAAAGAAGTCGTCGGTCGTTTTATTCTTGCGAGTGAAATAGACGCCCACGCACAACATGGCGGTTAGGTATCCAATTAACACGACGTAGTTCAGGCGACCGAATTCGCGTGTCGAGCGAACCGGCGTCACGCGAAAGACTTTGGCGGACCGAACGCGAGGTCGTATTTCTCCGCTGGGGATAATGATCGAATCGTCCCATTTCACCGCAATCGTCGTGACATGGTTTTCCGGAATGGGGCCAGCACTTGTCCAGGTATCGGTAATCGTGTGGTACACGAGTGCTTCTTTGGGGAAGCCAGGATGGTCGTCTTTTAGTTCGTTCCCCAGGTGGAATCGTTTCCCGTCGGCCCCGCCGAGTACAAAGATGTGGCTTTGGTTCATTCCCATTCCGGTCCCTGCCATCACACATCTTGGTGCATCGGAACGTTGTCGCCAGGTTTTTCGCTGCGGGTTGTATTCCCAGGTGTCGCTAAGGAATTCGATTTCCTGTTCGCCTTGGCGTCGTCCGCTGATGACGTACAGGCAGTCGTCGTAGCCGTTGTGCTGTGCGACGGTCAGGTTGAAGGCGCGGGTGGGGCCCGGCAAGACTGGAAGAACCTGCCAGTAAAGATTTGGGAGGTCCTCGATGTTGTCTAAGTCCAGCGACCAAAGACTGTTGGTCGCCGATGCAAGGTCAGAGCCCGTTTGCCCGCCAGCAAGGTAGACGGTGTTTCCGATCATGGCGGCCGCGCCATAGGCCGACGGCAAAGGAAGCGAGGGGAGCGGGTGGTAGGTTACTTTCTGCTCGTTGGCATTCCACTTAAGAAGAAAGACATCGCTGTAAGTCTGTTCCGCGTCATTGCCGCCCATGCATAGAACACCATGCGGCGTTGAAACCGCGGCGCCATAGGCAAGTGGTTTGGGCAGGCGACCGGCGTCGATCCATCGGTAGCCTTCTTCGGACTTCGTCAGTACGAAGATTTGGTCTCGCCAGTATTTAACGTCGTTTTCCCAGACGGGGCGAGGGAAATTGGCACCGCCAGCAACGATCAGTGCATCGTTATGGATTCCAGCAAACGGGCCGGCAACTCCCAGCTCTGCAGGGAGGTCGGGTAGTTCTTGCCAGTCCAGCCGTTGCGGATTCGGAGGGCTGGGAGCTTGTCCGTCAGCCGCGATCGCGAGCAAGGAGAAAAGAAGCGTTAGGAAAACCGAACAGCGCGCATTCAGTCTTTTCGCGGGACCTTGTAGGCAGGTGAGCATGCTTGTTTTCGTTGAAGGAGCCATCCACAAATCGTTCATCGAGGACGATTGTAGCGGAAGCAGGCTCCCCTTTTTACGTGGGGGCCCTGCGGCTCGTTCTGTTCCGCGAATTTGCCGGACCAGGCGACTGACGCTGGTCCAGCAAATGAATTGCGGGGGGGCTTTCGATGCGAGGTTACTTCAGCAAGAAGCCACGTAGACGCCAACCACCCGATTCGGTTTGCATCAACGAACCAGCAGGTTGTAGGAACTGCTCAATCTGCTCAAACGGTGGCAGGCTGCTGGTATCGAGTGGTTCGTGCTTGGTTTTCCCTTGACGTTGTTTTTCTGAACGCCGAATCAGATTGCCAAGAATCGAATCGCTGTCACGCAGTTTTCCGGTTCGCAGTAATTCGTATTTAACTCGCCACGCTTTGCGGGTCCGGTTGATACGGCTGAGCGAACGTTCTTCGCCACCCAGGCTAATCAGGTGTTGATTGATTCGTTTTACATCGGCCTGGTTTTCAAATTCACCAGAAGTTCCATCAAGGATTCGCTGAACGGTATCGACCAACTGCGAAGCATGGCTGGAGAAGAACAGGTAGCCACCGTTTGGATTTTCCAACGACGGGTCTTTGATGACCGTGATCGCCCATTGTTCTAGGAGAGGCGGTGCACGCTCTTCTTCTTCAACAGGTCCGAAGTCCGATTCGAAACCGAAGTCCCCGAATTCGCCTTCTCCGAAATCGGGAGCCGCTTGGGGAACCACTTTCCAGATCGGGTGTGCTGCTGGTTCGGGCAGACGGCTGGCGTCTGGTTCGCTTTCCATTGCCTTGTTGACAGCGGCTGCGACCACGTCGGCATTCTTCAGCTCGATCGCTACCAGGGTCCGATCGCTTTCGGTATGAACGTGATCGGTGACGTGGTAAAGGTGGTTGTTGAAGTTGGCGATGATGTTGTTGGGGATGTCGATCTGAGGGCCTTCGGGGTCTTCCAGAATTCCCTTCAGGGTCGGACGGAAGATCTCGCTACCGAAAGCGTCGTCGACCAAGGATTCCGCTGCCCAGAAAGCGTCTTCCATTTTCCAGTTCAGGCGGACACTGGTCGAAGCTTCGGAATCAATCCAGTTCGGCAGTGGTGCCGGAGGCTGATTGGGAAAATCCAGCATGCGGGCGGCCAGTTCAAACCGGTCTTTGCTGTTTTCTGGTTTGGGAGCGTGGATGTACCCTTGATGAAGTAGGTCGTACTCTCCCGTCGCCACTTGGACGCGTCCACCGGCGGAAAGGACTGCTGCGAAACCCTGACGTTCAAGAAGGTTCACAATGTCGACTTGCTGTCCCCGGTCGGTTTCGGCAAGTTCGCGGAGGATCCGGGCAAATGGCAATGGGCGTGCAAACCAACGAACTTCGGCTGGATCGCTGTCGCCAACTTGATCCCAGATTTCCTGATGGTCCGCTGCTGCGACGAGTTCTGGGCCAATGGGAGCTCCGGCAGCGGCATCCAGAAGTTGCTTTACGGTTGCTTCGCGATCCGCAGCGATCAGGCGATCGCTGTTGTAGGTCACCGCGATGTGGTCAATTTTCAGTTGACCGGGCGCTTTGGGAAGCGTGTAGAGGCGGATGGTTTGACCGCGATGAGAGATGTCTTTGCGAGTCGCATTGCGATGTTGCATGTTTTGGTCGAGCGTCGCCAAAGCCGCATCGGTTTGGGGGATGCGTCCTCGGATATCACTCACAAGGCCAACGGTGTAAGGACGTTTCGGGTCGGGATAGGTCATCCATGCAAAGACAACTTCCCCCGAACTAATGTCGAACAGGTCGTTCATGTTCAGGCCGACTTTCATTCCCGCTGCCATCAGGTCCTGTTCCGCTCGCTTTTGCTGAGCGTCCCAGAAAGGTTTCATGGCGGGGTCGGTCCGCAGGTGGGAGATGGTGGTTTTATCCCAGGCGACGCGGAGTGCCGGCATGTTGATTGCCCGCAGGTAGCCTCCCGTGGTTTCGGGAAGCCATTGGACCGCCGATGGAAAGGGAGCTCCATCAGCTGGATTCACCGGTTGGGCAGATGCAATGCTCCCTACCAATGTGACGGCGGAGAGTAAAACGGCGCGGAGCAAATAGGACAACACTGAGGCTGACTCCTGGATGTTGAGCATTTCTCCGATGGCGATGCACTCGGAGGGTCGCTTTGGTGGGTTCTTTAGCGAGCTCATGATATCGAATGTAAAAGTTGACCGAAACGGCATTCACGAGCTTTAAGGAGGTTCCTTGCACTTTAACGCACCCCACGAAGGGTGCTCAACAGCGAATTGCTCGCTTATTCGGGGGGGGCGTGGGTTTCGAAGGCGGTGCGGCGGTTTCGATCCGCCTCGGAGACGGCGTGTACAGCTCGTTCGTACAGGACGCGTTGAGCTTGTACTTGCGAGCCCGATTTACTGCGAGATCGTTTCCATTCCCCTTTGGCGGTTAATTTCCAGGAGTTGGTATTGTCTTTGAAATAGGTTTGTAGGACTCGGATCAACCGCTTTCGCAGTGGAGGCGATTCAACGGGGACAAGTAATTCGATCCGGCGGTCAAGGTTTCGCGGCATCCAGTCGGCACTGCTGATCAGGACTTGGTCGTCGCCCCCATGCTCAAAGTGCATGATTCGAGCGTGCTCGAGATAGCGATCCAGGATAGAAATGACGGTGATATTGTCGCTTAACCCTTTCACTCCGGGCCGCAGGCAGCAGATGCCCCGGACATTCAGGCGGATTTTGACGCCCGCTTGGCTGGCTCGGTAGAGGGCGTCGATGATTGCGGGATCGACCAAGGAGTTGACTTTTACGGTAATCGCCGCCTTTTGACCCTCTTTCTTGCGATCGATCTCGGAGGTGATCAATTCACGGATGCGGGACCGGAGAGAGGTCGGTGCCGCCGCGATCTTGTGGTATTTCAGCGGGTAACTGGCCCCCGTGACCGCATTGAAAAACGTGGTCGCATCGGATCCAAGTTCTTCATTGCAGGTCAGCAGCGATACATCACTGTACAGCCGCATGGTGACTTCGTTGTAGTTTCCTGTCCCGAAGTGGACGTAGCGAACGATTCCATGGGGTTCACTGCGGACGATGATGCAGATTTTTGCATGGGTTTTCAGGCCTTTGATCCCGTAGATGACCTGGACGCCGGCGTGTTCCATTTCCCGTGCCCATTCCATATTTCGGGCTTCGTCGAAACGGGCTTTTAGTTCGACGATCGCAGTCACATATTTGCCCCGCTCGGCGGCACGCATGAGGGCGGCGACGATGGGGCTGTCGCGACTGGTCCGATAGAGGACTTGTTTAATCGCCAAAACATCGGGGTCGACTGCGGCCTCTTCCACCAACCGAACGACAGGATCGAAGCGTTCGTAGGGGTGGACCAGCAGGATGTCCCCTTTGGCAATCGTATCGAACATCGGCTCCGCCGGATCGATGTTGGGGCTTCTTTGCCCTCGCCATGGTTCGTCTTTTAGATCGTCAAATCCCTCGATGCCGATCAATTGAAACAGGCAGGTCAGGTCGACCGGACCGTTGGTAATGAACAGGTCTTCCGAACGAATTTCGAAGGTTTCCGTCAAAAAGGCTTTAACGTGTTCGCTGGCATGTGCGGCTAATTCCAGACGGACCGCGGCGGACTCTTTGCGGCTTTCTAGGACTTCTTCCATCCCAACCATTAGGTCCGGGGAATCTTCCTCGCGCAAGCGAATGTCGGCATTTCGAGTGATTCGAAACGCAACCGTTTCCAGTACTTCTCGGCCGGGAAATAGATCCTCCACGTAATGGCTGATCAGGTCCTCCAGCATTGTGAAGTGGTAGCCGCGATCCGAAGGGAGCGAAATGATTCGCGGCATCGTCCGCCCGAGCGGAATAAAGGCGTATTGCCACGGACTGTCGTCCCCATCTAAGGCCGCCAAGCGTACACATAGGTGCAGCTGCAATCCTTGCAGCAAAGGTAATGGACGGCTGGGATCGAGGGCGTGTGGAGAGAGCGTTGCGCTCAGATCCTGGAAGACGGAATTCGCGGATTCCTGATGTCTGGGTCGAGCCGCCGACAAATCGACGCGATGAATCCCGTGTTCTTCCCAGGCAGGAAAGAGGTCTTCGGAGAGGATCCGGTACTGCTCGCGTTGCATCCCGTGGCAGCGATCGGAAATCGCTGCCAGTTGTTCGTTGACCGACAGCCCCGAAGGGTCACGGATCCCAGAATTCTGGATCGACTGAAGTTTCAGCCCGCCGACCCGGACCATGAAAAATTCGTCCAGGTTGGAACTGGTGATCGCCAGGAACTTGCCCCGTTCCAGTAGTGGCTGCTGCGAATCCGCAGCGTGGTCAAGCACACGCTGATTGAATTCAAGCCAGCTAAGCTCGCGATTAAAGAAACGATCGTCGGGAAGCGGTGGAAGAGCTTCCGCAGGATCTGGAGAGTCAGGAATCGCGTTCGAAGCAGGCATTTCAGTAGCTCGGACAGGGGATCACAGATTTGCAGTGCAGCGTCCGTAGGAGAGCCGCGTTATTGTAGCCAGGTCGGTAGGCTGCCAGCGCTGGGAAGCTGTACAAATCGGGCTTGGCTGATACCTTCGACAGCCTGTACGGCGTCGATCGATTCCGGTGTGGGAACGGTATCCAGGTTCAGCACGCCGATCGCGTTGCCGCCCGCTTGCTCACCACTTCGGCCGACAGCCATCTGGGCAATGTTGATGTTGTGTTGGCCAAAGACGTTGCCAACTTTGCCAATGATTCCGGGGACGTCCTGATGGCTGAACAGCAGCATTCCGCCATCGAGGAAGGCTTCCAGACGCTGCCCGTCCAGCACGACCAAGCGAGGCATGTTGTGTCCAAGCATCGTCCCGCCTGCGGTAACCTTGCGGTCTCCGCCTTCGACTTCCGCGGTAATGGACGAAGCGAACGCACTCATTTCGCGATGGGATTCTTCCGTCAGTTCAATGCCGCGTTCCCGCAGTAGGACTTCGGCGTTGACGATGTTGATGTCCCCATCAAGGGCTCGTTCCAGCAAGCCGACGCAGAATGCATTGGTAAGCAGCTTGGTGTTTTTGCCGGCGACTTCCCCGCGGAAGGTCAGTTTGACCGTATCGATACCACCACCGTGCCACTGGGAAAGCATGATTCCCAGGCGGTAAGCAACATCCATAAAGCCTCGCATTTCCGCCAATGTTTTGGGGTCGAGCGCGGCGACGTTCACGGCGTGTTTGATTTCGCCCGTGGTGAGGAAATCGATCAACAGGTGAACGCCTTCAACGGCAACCTGAGTCTGAGCTTCTTCGGTGCTGGCGCCCAAGTGCGGGGTGCAAACAACGCCGGGCATCCCAAACAAAGGGCTGTCGGTGCATGGTTCGGATTCGTAAACGTCGAGGGCGACGCCTGCGATTTGGCCATTTTTCAGGCCTTCGACAAGAGTGTCGGTGTCGTAGATGCCACCGCGAGCGGCGTTGATGACACGCATCCCCGGTTTCAGTTTATCCAGGCGGGATTTGCCGATCAGGCCCCGAGTTTCGTCCGTCAGCGGAGTGTGGACGGTCAGGTAGTCGACCAAGCCCAGCAGGTCGTCGATTGTTTCGCAACGTTGGACGCCCAGTTTCTGAGCTTGTTCATCCGAAAGAAACGGATCGTAGGCGGCGACCTGCATGTCAAAAGCCATCGCCCGTGAAGCGACTTCGCGGCCGATGCGTCCCATCCCAACGATGCCCAGCGTTTTGCCGGCAAGCTGAGTGCCCATGTATTTCTTGCGGTCCCAGCGTCCTTCGACCAAGCTTTGGTTGGCGGCGGCGACGTTGCGGCTGAGTGCCAGCATCAAAGCAAATGCATGCTCTGCGGTGCTGACCGTGTTCCCGGTCGGCGTGTTCATGACAACGATCCCTTGCCGGGTCGCTGCGACCTTGTCGATGTTGTCGGTCCCAACACCGGCGCGAACGATCGCTTTCAGGCGTCGATTGCCTTCGAGGACTTCCGCTGTCAATTTGGCGCCACTGCGGAGGATTGCCCCGTCAAATTCGGTCAACGCGGAGCGGAGTTCATCGACTGGTAAACCCTTGCGGATTTCGTATTCAATTCCGTCGGCAGCGTCGAGCAGGTCAAGGCCTTCTTGGGCAATGTCGTCAAGGACAATGATGCGGTACATGGATCTATTCTCAAGCAGAATAAGGGAGATTTCTTAGGGGGCCGTCGTCGTCGATTTCAAGACGATCCTAGGCATTCTTTTCGGCAAAGGCACGCATGAGGTCAGCAAGCTTCGCTGCCCCGGCGACTGGCATCGCGTTGTAAAGGCTGGCTCGGATTCCGCCAACACTGCGGTGCCCTTTTAGGCTCTGCAGTTGCTGTGAAGCCGCTTCTGCAAGGAATGCCGCTTGCAATTCATCGCTGGGAAGTTTGAAGGTGACGTTCATCTTCGAACGGCAATCCACCTTGGCATGCCCTTGATAAAAATCAGGGAAAGCGTCGATCACGTCGTAAAGCAATTGCGATTTTTCGTGGTTTTGCTTTTCGATCGCTTGCAGTCCGCCTTGCTTTTTCAGCCACTGAGTGACCAGTCCCAAGACATAGATCGCAAAGGTCGGTGGGGTGTTCCACTCGGAATCGTTTTCGGCGTGATTGCGGTAAAGCAGGTAACCCGGCAGGTCATCGCTTCCCTTGGCCAGCAGGTCTTTCCGCATGATCACCACGGTGACTCCAGCAGGTCCCGCATTCTTTTGAGCACACGCGTACAACATGCCGTACTTGGCAATGTCCAGTGGGCGGCTGAGGAAATCGCTTGAGGAGTCGCAGATCAGGGGGACGCTGCCGGGGCAAGTCGGTTCGCTTTGGAACTGAACCCCTTGGATCGTTTCGTTGCTGCAGTAGTAAAGGTAAGGGGCGTCCGCAGGAATTTGGTAGTCGGCGGCCGTTGGCAATTGGCTGTATTGGTTCGCTTTGCCGTCCCACGTGACGTTCACGTTTCCTTCTTTGCGGGCTTCTTCAATCGCCTTCTTGCTCCAAGATCCTGTCAGCATGTACTCGGCAGCCTTGTCTTGGCCACGCAGAAGGTTGGCGGCGATCATCGAAAACTGCAGACGGGCGCCTCCCTGAAGGAAAAGGACTTCGTAGTCATCGCTAACCCCTAAAAGCTCACGAATTCCTGCTTGTGCATCTGCGAGGATTTCGAGAAACCGTTTGTCCCGGTGGGACATTTCAAGCAAAGAGCAACCTGCACCGGGAAGGCACAGCATTTCATCTCGGACCTGTTCAAGCACGGAAACCGGAAGGACAGCGGGACCAGCGGAGAAATTGTAGACACGTTGGTCCGTAGCGAGAGTGGCCATCGGCTCTGAGTTCCTTTCCCATCGGATTGCGATATGTCCGGTGCCCAACGCAACCGAACCAGATGGGATTCTATGGCGCCATCGGGATGACTGGGAGGCGGGATCCGATCAGATTCTTGCTTCTGCCTAGCGGTCAATCCTTTTTTACGCCGCACATTAAGGCGGATTGACCCCATTTAGGGCAGAATGACGCGGAGATTCACCTCCGTTTGGACGGTTCGTCTGGATGGTTGGTCGGCCATGCAGGCGTTCGGAAGCGTGTGCGATCTGCTTTGCGATCTGCTTTGCGATCTGTTTCGTCGCTTCTCTGTGGTTCCCCGAAATCGTAAGAGGAGCAGGCTGTTTCCAGCTCGTTTCGAGTAACGCTGGTCCGCTTGCGGCACTTTTCGCCAGGTGGTCTCGCAGGGCCGTGCCTTTCGTAACTTGCTTAATAGAAAAGAGTTACGGTTTGTCGATGCTGGCCCGTTAGCCTTTGCGCTAGTAGCGTTGCTGGCCGACGCTGGTGGTCGGTGGCGGCTGAGCGAGCCGGGTGTCTCCCGTTGCCAGGGAGCGATCGTAGCTGTCGGAAAGTTGGCGATTGAGGGCGGCCATTCGTTCGACAACCATTGGCTGCATGTTGTTTAGGCTGTAGCTGCGTTGGTAATTGGCTAGGGCCTGAGTTAATTCGCCCGAGGATTCACGTAATTTTCCGAGTGCCAACCAGGCACGGGCGCTGTTGGGGTCCTGTTGAACCGCGTCTTCGAGGTAGCGTTTTGCGGTCTCGGTATCCCCATATTCTTCATAAAGACGTGCGAGTTCGATGCGAGCGTCCGGAAGCGACGGGTTTTGGGATGCCCAGTTTTTCATCAGGTCAAAGGCTTTGTCGGGGCGTCCGGTATCGACCAACAGGACGGCGAGGCCTCGGTGGCACTCCACATGGTGCTCGTCGTGATCGAGGCACTGGTTGTAGAGGGCTTCGGCCTGTTCGAGCAAAGCTGCGTCTTGACGCTGAGTTCCCACCCGATGGGCGGTGGCCGCAAGATTGTAATAACCGTCAGGATCGGTCGGGTCGGTGCTGATGGCTTCCTGGAATTGGTGCATCGCGGCCGTGTATTGGCCTTGTTCGTACATCTGACGCCCTTGGGCATTCTGGCCGTTTGATGCCCATTTGCACCCCCCTGTTAGGGCTGCCATGGAAATCAGCAGCAAGGTGCTGGTGACCACCTGTGCTCGGTGGCTGGCGGAGTTGGTTTGTGGGTTCATCCGTACAGGCTTTCGCGTCAGCGGCCAGAAAATCAGTTCGTAAGGGTGCGAGGTCGCACGCTGCGAGAGGCGGACGATATCAAGCCGGAAACGGTCAGAGCAAGAGAGATCTGAACCGGAAATTGGGGCTAGGGAACTTTTTGTTGGTGGACCGAGTCCAAAAGTCGCGTTCGAACACCGTCGGAAAAACCCGCACGACCGGACGACCCTGCTGTAAACGCTGGCTAGGACAGGATTTTCGTTGCGAATCACTAAGTGTGAATTAGAATTCATCAGGCTATCTAACGAAATTGCCTACCTTGCCACGCCTTCCTGTTTTGACAGGTGGCAGGGTTTGGGACACTAGATACTTTTCAACAGTTATAACCGTTTGCCACCTTGGCTTCGAAAGAGGATGGTTAATGACCACCCGTAAATCAGGCTCACGACGTACAAAACTATTCTCGGCTACCGATCGGATGCGCGCTCGTCGCCGACGACAGGACCGTAAAGGCTTGCTGGAGACGCTTGAACAGCGTCAATTGCTGGCTGGTCCGGACTTGATCGCGATTCAGCCGAACGAAGGATCCTTGCTCTTTGACGGGGGTCTCTTAACGACTCAGCCCCGCGAGTTGGTCTTTCAGTTCGATGATGCGACCGAGATCGATCCGACGACGCTGAGTGGTATTCAGATCACTAGGGCTGGCGGTGATGGTCAGTTCGAATCGGCTGAGGCGACCACCGATTTCGGCACCAACGGAGCGGTTCTTGTCGATTTTCGGGCCGTTCAGGCCGGAGCTGGCGGGAATGGCATTCAGGTCAATTTCACCACAGCAAACCGAGTCGATACCTCCCTGCCGGTTATTTCCGTCAGTGGCGATACGATTTCGGTCGAACTGAACAGCAACCCAGGTCGGGCGACCACCGTTGCCGGTTTGATTACCGGTTTGCAGAACAATGCGGCAGCGAGCGCGTTGGTCACGGCGATCCGCGTCTCCGGAGCGACTTCGGCTCGGATTGGGCAAACAACGCCTAGTGGGCTGCAGGTTACGTTGGGCGGCGCCAATTCGGCGTCGGCAGTGACTGATTTGGGGACCGGTAATGCGGTCCGTGTTCGCGTCTTGTCTGCACTTGCCGGGCCCGAGGGGCGCGGTCAGCAGTTGATCGTCGAGCAGCGAAATTTCTTGGGCCCTGCCCTGCCCGCCGTTTTGGTAAGTGGCAACGACGTGACGGTTCAGGTCAATTCCGCGTTCGGAAATGAAACGACCGTTGAGCAGCTGGTCAATGCGATCAATTCGAATCCTCAGGCGTCGCAGTTGCTGACGCTAGAGCTTCAGGCTGGATCGGGGACGACGAAAATCGGCGGGATCAGCCCTAGCTATTCGCCGCTGACTTTGCTGGGTGCCAGTGACATCACTGTCACGCCTGGTTATGTCGGATTAGGCGATTCGGCGCGTGAGGTCGTGTTCCGCTTTGCCGAGCCATTGCCGGACGACGAGTATCAAATCAGCGTGTTTGGCGAAGGTCCGACCGCATTGTTGAATGTGGATGGCGAAGCCTACAACGACGGCCAAAACAGTGGCCTGCAGTTCAGTTTGAATTTGGGCCCCACGGTTCTAGCCGTTGTTCCAGAACCGGTTCGCCGCTTGGCCAATGGTAGCCTCAGTCCTGAAGTTGGAGTGATCGAAGTTCACTTCAGCGATGACGATTTGAATATCGCCCTTGCTGAGAATCCCGATTTCTATCAGCTTTATTATTCGCGTGGCACCGCCAGCGGTAATGATGACGTCTTGGTGAAGCCGACTTCGGTAAGCTACGACGCCACGACCGACATTGCGACTTTGCAGTTTGCTCAGGCGCTGGCTCGGTTGCCTGATCCAGACAATCCTGGTTCCTTCTTGACCTCGGGTGCACGGCTCCGTATCGGTCAGTCGGAAGTCGGCCCGAACGTCGCCAATCAGTTGGTCCCTGTCGAAGTTGCGATCAACCCCGTAGAAGCTGGAGACAGCTTTGGAGATGCGTTCGATCTAGACAGCCAATTCGATATCAACGGTAACGGTCCTCAATCGGCGATTCTCTCCGGCGAGATTTTCAACACGACCCCGTACGGCTTGGATCTTCCAGGTGGCGAGGGTACGCCAGGGGTCAGTAACCTGCGTCCCGACGATCCCAATCGTCTGGACCGAGTGGTCCCGCTGGGATACTTGCGCAATGGTGGCGACCGATTCGATGGGATCAGCACGGTCTACTATGACTTCGCTTCCTCCTTTATTGGGGATGATCCAAGTCGCGCGGGCTACAACCCGATCACCTACCAGAACAATATTTCCGCCCAACAGAAAGAACGGGTCCGGGAAGCACTGTCGATGTTCAGTGAATACCTGGGCATTCAGTTTGTTGAAACCAATGGTGAACCTGCGGGCGATGCGTTCTTTACGATCGCTGTCGGCGACTTGTACGGGGGCGACCCTGCGGCAAATAGTGGCGACGGTGGTTTGGCCGTGGTTACCAGTGACCGCAATGGCGACGGTGTCGATGATTTGGCGGTCCTCGATTTCCAGGACTTTGACGAATCGACGGACGACCAGTACGGCGGAGAATTCTTCCGTGGTGCAATGTTGGCCGTGGGCCAAATGTTGGGGTACGGCTATGCCGACGATCTGCCTCAACCGGTAACGCAAAGCACCAATTCGATCTTCAACCCCAGCACGGATAACGAATCTTCGTATCCGAGCGTGGCCGATATCGTTAATGGGCAATACTTGTATCGTCCAGACAGCACCGATATCGACATTTACAAGTTCACGCTAAGTCGATCTGGAAACATTTCGATTCAGACGATTGCAGAACGGCTTCCGGATTCAAGCCTGCTTGATTCGACGCTGCGGCTTTATAAGCGAGTTGGTGATACCGACCGTTATGAAGAAGTCGCCGCCAACGACGATTACTTCAGCAATGATTCGTTGATCGAATTGGAATTGTCCCCCGGCGAGTACATGCTGGGTGTTTCCTCTAGCGGGAACGATACCTACGATCCTCACATCACCGAGTCTGGTTTTGGTGGCCTTACCGAAGGCGGCTACGATTTGCGAATCCAGTTCGAAGCGAACGATACTGGAGTTCTGCGTGATTCGACCGGCGTCGCCCTCGATGGTGACAGCGACGGCCGACCAGGAGGGGTTCATAACTTCTGGTTCGTCCCTGCGGACCCGACGACGACTTTGTATGTCGACAAAATGGCCAGCAATTCTGGCAGCGGAAGTGTTGGATCGCCGTTCCAAGACCTTGATGATGCACTGAGGGTCGCAGGACCTGGTGATACGGTTCGGGTCGTCGCCAATGGTGGTGCGGACGGATTGGTATACACCCAGGAAGATAACCTTTCCTACCAGATCGGACTGAATTCCTTCGGCGGTGCCCTGGATGACGGACGCGATCTGAATGTCCCGCAAGGGGTCAATCTGGTCCTCGATGCGGGCGTCATCTTTAAGATGCAACGGTCGCGTGTTGGAGTCGGAAGTACCTCGGCAACTATCGACTACAGCGGAGCGACTTTGCAGTTGTTGGGGACCCCCACACTGCTCGATTCAGCGGGCCGTCCCGTGAAAGATGCAGACGGGAATCTGATTTCCGGAAGTGTGATCTTTACAAGTTACAACGACGATACTGTCGGTTCGGGAAATACGCCAACCTTCACGCCAACCGCTCAGGCGGGTGACTGGGGTGGGATCGATTTCCGCGGAGATATCGATGCTGCAAACGAAACACGTTACAGCCCTGAAGATGCAGGCTTGTTCCTGAATCAGATTCAATTTGCGGATCTGCGATACGGTGGTGGGCAGGTGACCGTCGACGGCCGAAGCGTGGTTGTTTCGCCAATCGATATGGCGATCACTCGTCCGACGATCGCCAATTCCATGATTTCAAACAGTGCGGATGCAGCGATCGCCGCAACTCCGAACACGTTTGAAGAAACTCGTTTTGATGAGGAACGCTACCAGGAAGCTGGTGCCTTTGTACCTGATTATTCTCGCGTTGGTCCGGATATCTACGGCAACACGGTCGTTGACAATTCGATCAATGGTTTGTTCTTGCGAGTCGTAACGCGTGCCGGTTCGACGTTGGAACCGTTGACCGTCTTTGCACGCTTTGACGATACCGATATCCCGCACATCTTGACGGAAAACTTGGTAATCGATGGGACTCCTGGCGGAGCCTTTGTCGATTCCACTTCACCATCGGCGTTGCTGGTAAGTGTTGCTCCCGCTGTTGGAACGACAGTGCCCGCGGGAACGTATGCCTATCGCTTGACGAATGTTGACAGCAATGGCCAAGAGAGTGCTCCGAGTGCGAGAACCGGTTCGGTTGAGTTGTTGTCGACCGGTGCCGTTCAACTAACACGACTGCCAGCGGTTCCCAGTGACAGCGATTTTCAGTCGCGTCGGCTTTATCGAGCCGTTGTCACGATCGATGCGGTTACCGGTGAAGAGGTGACTGGACCGTTTGAACTGGTTGCTCAGTTGAATGGAAGCAGCACTGCGTTCCTGGATACCAATGCCAATCCTGGTGTCGAACTGGTTGAGCGAACCGAGGCCTTCGGGGCTCGTTTGGATGCCCGTTTGGATATCGATCCCGGCATCGTCATTAAGATCGACAGCGCTCGGATCGAAGCCCGTTTTGGTGCCGACCTGTTTGCCGAAGGCGAAGAAGGGTTGCCGATTGTCTTCACCTCGTTGGAAGACCAACGCTATGGTGGTGGCGGAACCTTCGATACCAACAGTCGCGGTGATGATTTTGAAGTCACTCCCGGCGATTGGGGTGGGCTCTACTTCGGTCAAGGATCGATGGCGAGCTTGGACCATGTCGTCGTTGCCGGAGCCGGTGGTGTGACTCGGATTGAAGGGGGCTTTGCAGCTTTCAATCCTATCGAAGTCCATCAGGCTGAACTGCGATTGGCAAACAGTCGCTTTGAATTCAACGCGGATGGCCAGTCCGACGACGATTCTGACCGAGTTGGCCGTGGCAGCAATGCAGCGGGCACGGTCTTCGTAAGGGCTGCGGCTCCGATCATCGTGGGGAACCAATTCACCGACGGAGCGGGGGCAGCGATCTCTGTTGATTTAAACTCCTTGTCATTCCAAGCCGTGGCAGACCCTGGCCGGATGACTGGAAGTCTTGACCGATTTGATTCGGTCGGCAACGCGGGCCCATTGGTTCGTGAAAACCGCCTGGATAACAACGACATCAATGGGATGCAGGTTCGCGGCGGCGAACTAGCGACCCAGGGCGTGTGGGACGATTACGATATCGTGCACGTGGTTCGTGACACGATCGAAATCCCCAATCAGTTCGTTTACGGTGGCCTTCAGATTCGCAGCGATGCTCGCGGTAGCTTGGTTACGAAATTCGAAAATGACAGCGAACCTGCTGGGATTGTTGTCGGCGGGACTCTGCTGACCGCAGAGGAGCAGTTGCGTGGGATTGCCGATCGTATCGGTGGTTCGTTGCAGTTGATTGGGCATCCCGATTTCCCCGTTGTCTTGACCACTTTGGCGGACGATTTCTCGGGGGCTGGTTTCACGCCAAGCGGTGCACCACAGCTGGACACCAATAACGATGGATTGTTGGGTGGTGACCTGACGGGCGAAGGGGAAGCCTCCCGATTGCCGACCGGACCTGAAGTGAACAATGGCCTGCTGATTGACAATGACGTTAATCAAGCGACGCCTGGTTTCTTCTCGGGAACGCCGGGTGCAGGTAATTCGATTTCGTTCCTGAATACCGGTTCCGGAGTGACGGTTCTGGATACCAATCAACAATTGTTGATCGATCAAAACTACATTTTCGAATACAGCACTTATGTGATTGTCGGGACTACGGCGACGGAATTAAGTCAGTCGACGATCACGCAACAGCCGACCTTGGTTTCCGATGACCGGGTGGAAAGTCGCGGTACTTTCGCAGGCCCTAATGGTCTGGTTAATTGGACGGCGACGACGTACTTCTTGGATGGAATTCCAACGATGTATAGTTCGTTGGACCTTGAAGCCGCCAGCGGATCTTTGGGGGACATCCAAATCGTCAGTTATTTGGATGAAGATGTCGACTTGCCTAGCGACGACATTATGTATACTTCGGGAACGCCTGGGCAGGCTGATTTCCGCGCTTACACGATCGATGGTGCTAGGCGAATTGGGTTTGCTCACGGTGGTTTCTACACCGAGGATGGAGTCAACCAGACGTCGGCGACCTACGATGGTTGGGCCGCGGATATCTACAACGAACTTCAGCTTGCCATTCAAGCGGGAACGCAAACCTACACCGTCGCTGGTAACATCGACCTGACCGATCTACCTGCGGGTATCGACGCCGGATTAGGGGCCATCTATGGTCCTGCCGACGTGACGACCGCTTTTGCATGGTCGACAGACCCTGTCTCGGCCAGCAGTCGTATTACTTCTTTCCTAGAACTGATCCCGCAGGACCCAACGACAGGAAGCATCCTTTCGCAGGTCACTCCGGGACTGTGGAATGGTATCACCGTTCGCGAAGCTGCCAGCGACCGCAACGTGGCTGGGGTTTCTGAGAATGAATCGGTTCAAGCAATTTCGCCAGGCACAAACAGTATCGCTGGGCAGGCTCAGTATCTGGGAGAACTTGCTCCGAGTGTCTCGGCCGGTGATGAGAATCGACGGATTGGATACGTCATCGACGGCGTTATCGCCCAACGGGATGACGTGGACGTCTATTCGTTTGTTGCCGAAGCGGGAACCGAAGTCTGGTTCGACATTGACCGCACGGCCAATTCGCTTGACGCCGTATTGGAATTGATCGATGCCAACGGCAATATTTTGGCGTTGTCTAATGATTCCTTGGCAGAAGAGCGTGATCCAAGTTTGCTGTACACAGGCAATGGCCTGGATAGCGACGCGGTTCGTCCGATGTCCGAAGTCAGTGAACGTACCGAGACCCAAGTCCTGACGATCAGCGGCAATATCGCCGACGCGGATGGCTTTTTGATTATTGGTTTGACCGGAGTTGCGACCGAAGCGGTTGTCGCGGTCGAAGATTTCTTGGTCAATCCAGCAGGATCCGTTCAGGCCGCGATCAACGCGGTGATGTCTGGCCAGTTAGGTGCTGTTGATGTGACGTTGGCACGCCGTGAAGCACGTCAGCTTGACCCTGTCGATCCAAGCATTGTGTTGCAAGAAGGGGGCGATTATGTCCTTGAAGTTCGCTTCAATAATGACCTGTATTTGGGAAGCGATGTTCCCAATCTGATTCCAGATACCAGCAGCCTGGTCATCACGGGTGGTGCTGTCGTCACCGGATCGATGGTGGAAGTCATCGATGATGACGCCTTGCAAGACCTGTACTCGACCAACCGTCGTGACCCAGGGATGCGAGTCGTCCTGCCAGGCGAATCGGGCGCACTGAATCTGTATCACATTCGTGTTCGCAGTGCCCATCCTGACGTGACGCTGCGTAAACCGGATTCGTTGATCCTTGAAGAAGGTGCGACACGCAATGGTCTGACCAGCGGCAATTACCAACTGCAGGTCCGGTTACAAGAAACCGATGAATCCCCTGGTACGCAGGTTCAGTTTACCGATATTCGGTATGCGACAACCGGTTTGCAGATCATTGGTCAACCGTTCCATTCGCCATTGATTGGTGAAGAGTACGAACAGTCGGCCGTTAATGACGCGTTTTCACAGGCACAGCCATTGGGGCCGTACGGCGTTGGAACCGATGCCAACCTGACGGAGGACACGGGTCCTTTAAGCAGCGACGTCTTGGCCAAGACGATTGCCGGGGTTCTGGATTCCGAAGATGACATCGATTGGTATCAGTTCAATATCAATTACGAGCGTTTGACTCGCGATTCGGCCGACCTATATCTGGCGACAATCTTCGACCTCGATTATGCCGATAAATACGCTCGTGCGGACATGGCGTTCTATGTCTTCAATGAAGCTGGGCAACTGATCATGACCGCTGGCGATAGCAATATCGCTGACGATCAGCCTCGGGCCGATCAGGGCGCCGATAGCACCGATTTAAGTCGCGGATCTGCCGGGACTTTGGATCCTTATTTGGGAACCACCGAATTGTCGGAAGGCCGGTACTATGTTGCTGTTGCCAACCAGTCGCGAATTCCTGAGCAATTGAATCAGTTCTATGCAGCGGGTGCATCCAATCCGCTGCTTCGTCTGGAACCGATTGATTCCATCGTCCGCATCGCGGAAGATCGAATTGGTAGTTCCGGTGGCGGGACGGCTGCCGATCCGGTGGTTCCTGTCCTGTTTGATCCGGTGACCTCGCCGATCGACTACACCTTGAACGATGTCGTTCTTTATACGATCGGCAACGATGGGCTGGGACGAACGGTTAATATGACCAATCCCTTTACCGGAGAATCGTACGAAGGAGATTTCGGAACGTCGGGCCTCGGCCGGATGAACGCCGACATCGTCGATTTCGAATACCGAGCGAACGGTGAACTGTTCGGGTTCAATCGTGATTACGGTTCGCCAACCGATGATGGAATTAGTTATTACCGGATCAATTCCAGCAATGGTGCGATCACCGCAGTCAATGTCAGCAACATTGAAACTTTCCAAGCGGCGATCGATGCCGACGGAGTTGTCACGGTCGTTCCTTCGGACACCGGAATCCATCCCGAAGCGATTACGTTCATGCCAGGAGTGGCGGGAACGAACCAGGAAGAGCTAGGTTTCTTTGTGGGGAATCGCGTAACCGCTACTCCTCAAGTTGCTGGCCGCCCCGATTACTTGTCAAACATCCTTTACATGTTTGATCCAGATACCGGGGAAGCTCTTAGCGGAGCTGCTGGAGACCGCGTGCCGATCACGGTCGGGCAGGTCACGATCGATCCTCGAGCCAATGGTGCGGGGACTCAAGTCCGCGAACGCGGTTACATTGAAACCAACTTGGTCGATACGTTTGGCAATATCCAAGATCCAGGGACAGCGGTTCGAACTCAGTTTGTCGTAACCGGTGCGACCCAAGTGGATGCCAGCGGTCAGACGACCGCGCTGATCCGTGATGGATTGGCCGCGGGAGGACCTACGACCTTCACGATCACCGCAACGGATCTAAGTCAGTACACCTTCGAATTCGATTCGGGGCCAACTTTCCAGTTCCAGTACGACGATGAATTAAATGTTAGCGTCCGCGATGGAGATCAGATTACGGTCACGTCGGTTTCCGGACCGCAGGTTTATGAAGTCAACACCGGGCCTGTCTTAACTGTCGATCCCACTTTGATTGTCGACGGGGATTCGATTCAGTTGACCGACAACGCGGGGCTAGTACGAACCTTCGAATTCAACCGTGTTGGTGGTGTCACCAGCGGTTCGATCGCGGTTCCAATGCGAGACGTCAACGGAAACTTGCTGACTGCCGATGAACTGCTGGTCAGTCTAAGCGACACGATTACGCGTGCTGATTTCTCGGTGATCGCCAATGCCACGTTTGCCAACGGACGCATCAGCCTGAGCAACGATTCCTTGACCGTCCTGCCGGTTGTCAATGGAACGGGATTGGGCGTTGAAGGGGATTACGCAGTCACTCCAGGATTAGAAAACAACCAGATTGTCGTTGAAGAGTCCGCGACTGCGACGCAGTTTGCTCGGGCCTTGACCAACGCGATCGGAGACGGAGTGGTCGTCAGTTCGGCTGGCAACCGTTTGAATTTCCGCGGAGCGACCTCGGTGGATGTCACATCGCTTCAGATTCGCGGCGTGATCGTCAATCAGACGGGACAAAGCGGCGTTGAAGGGATTGGCAACATCAGCGTTCCGTTCTCGGTATCGGATCGCGATGAAGATATCGCAGTGCGAATCGTTCAGGCGATCAATGACGCCGGATTGGGAACCATCACGGCTTCCGCAAACGGGCGTACGGTTTCTCTTGTTGATGCGGCAGTGACCCGGAATTCGGTGGGACCTGCGTTTGAAGTAACCAACGTTACCCCGGGTGGCTTGATCACGGGCTTGTCAGCAATCGGTTCGGACCTGTACGCCGTTTCGAATGCGGGTGGTCTGTATCTGGTCGATAGTCCGACGTCGGCGGTTCAAGGAAATATCGGTACCTATGTTGGTACGGCAACCGACCTGGTCGGGTTGCAGTTCACCGGTTTGACTACCGGGCCACAGAATGTGGACGGAGGCCAATATGCGGACCTCCTGTTCGGAACGACTGCTAACGGACGCCTGTATGCGTTCAACACCGCTGGTGTATTGCAGCCTGTGTTTGCTGGTGGGCAGACGAGTACGGCGATTGGACAAGGGATCGCAGCCCGCGGCCTCGCGTTTAGTACCCTTGATCAGAACCTCTGGCACGTCACTGAAAACCGCGATGAAGATGCCGGTCACGGGATCAATGAAAACTTCAGTGGGACTCGTGACGCTTCCATCGGCGGCAATAGCTTGTACTTCGGTTACGAGGACGGAGCGACCGCTGGCGGTGGAACCCCGTCGTTGCCTCGACTGGATGGTCAGTCGCTGACCAATACCTACAACTTCCCTGGTGGTGCTCAAGGAGCTCTGGAAAGTAACCCATTCAGTTTGGTCGGTTACTCCTCCGAAGATCAGCCCTTCCTGTACTTCAATTACTTCCTCGAAAGTGATGACGCACAGGATGCCTTCCGGGTCTATGTGATCACCGACGATGGTTCGGAAGAATTGGTTGCGACCAACGCTTCGATTCGTGAACCTGGCAGCTTGGATGACGAGTACGACGATTCCAATCCGTTTGATGACATCGATATCGATGTTCAGGAGTTGCACGACAATTCGGATTCTTGGCGTCAGGCCAGGGTTTCCCTCGGTGAATTCGCCGGACTGGATAACCTGCGTCTGCGAGTCGAATTCAGTACTTCCGGACAGGTCGGTGGAGGAGACGCTTCGATTCGAACGTTGCCTGGATCCGAACTGCGAGACGGACAGTCGTTTGTCATCGGCAACCAAGAATTCTCCTTGGACTTCGGTCCGACGATTGTTACGGTTCCCGGTAGCGAGCTGGCTGCCTTCTATACCGCAGCCGATGCGGGCGTCGCAGGGTCAGCACCCGATACCCGTGTGACGGTTTCGGTTGGTGGAATCACCTTTGTCTTAAATGATGGTCTGCGAAATGTGGATCCTTTAAGCGGCGAAGTCGACGTCCTGTTGGTCGATTCCAGTATCCCCGGAGCGACTCCGCTGTCTCAATTGACGGCGTCTCAGATCAGTGTTGCTTTGGCCGATGCGATCGCAGCGAATCAACCGACTGCGGTTGTTGATAACGCTTATGATTTCACCGACGAACCAAACAACGAACTTGCGACAGCATCCCAGCTGACGGTTCCTCAAGGGGATATCTCGATTTCCGGAATCGGACAGATCGATGATGTTCGCGATGTCGATCTGATTCGGATCGACCTCCCTGCGGGAGCAACTTTGGATGCTTCCACCAGTCCGACTCTTGGTTCCACCGTGACTCCGCTTGCTCGGTTGTTCGATGCGGAGGGCAACGAAGTGGCTCGGGCCGGATCGCTTGGCTTGCAGGTTACCGCTGTTGGTGAAACGACCTATTACCTGGGCGTCAGCAGCAGTTTGAATACGGCTTACAATCCAAACGTGGCTGGATCGGGTAGCGATGGCGACATCGGGACCTACACCACGTCGATTTCGATCACTCGCGATTTCCGCGTGTTGCAGGACGATAACCGAATTGAAATCACTGGCGGCTACACCGTTAGTTTGCCAAACGGAAGCCCGTTGGCGATCGATCAGTCGCTGAATAGCACCGGGATTCCGGTTCAGGTTGACAGCGGGATGACGGCTGCTGAGATCGCCGTTGCGGTCCGAAACAGCTTGGCCAGTCAGTTCTCGAACGGACAACTAACCGGGTATGGTAGCAACGGTTCGCTGGTCAACTTGGTGAACCTAACCGTTCAGGATGCTGGGCCATTCGGGCAATCGGGAACGCGTTACGGCGACCTCTTCGGCGACGAAGGGGCAGCTCGTGCCGCCGACAACGATCATGAAGGCGTCTACATCGACGATATCATCATCGGCTTCGCAGAGCGTGGTGAATTGGCGACGGGAGCCTCCACGTTGCAGGATTTGGGTTCCGCGACCGACTTCATTGTCGATCCTTCGCCGAACCTGACTTTGCCTGCTCAACCGACCAGCAACCTGGTCACCGGTTCCTACCAGTTGGAAATCCGGGATGCGAGCGAGTACGTTGCTTCATCGACCGGAGCCTCCGCTGCGGGGTCAACCTTCCGTGCCTTTGATACCAACACTCGGTTGGCGAATTCGCAGACAATCACCGCACGTCCGGCAACGGAACTGGTGGATGGAAGCACGTTCACCATCGGAGATGGAACGTCGACGGTCACCTTCGAATTCGATTTTGTGGATTCGGCGACCCGGGTTCAACCTGGCAATGTCGCGATCCCCTACTCCTTCGAAGTCATTGAACCAGGCTCCGAGTCGATCGATCCCTTCAGTGGATTGCCGATTCCAGGAACCGGCGTCGTCCGGCCGCAGACCGCTAGTGAAGTCGCTGCTGCGATTTTAGAAGCGATCAACAGCGCGGCTGTGCAGTCGGTGCTGGATGTTTCCGCTCAGCCTGCCAGTGGTGTCGATACCTTGGCCGACGTTCGGATCAACCTGCTGGGGACATCTCTGGTAGACAATTCAGACGGAGCTTTGGCCGAAGTGGTTCGCCTTGGAGCCCGCGGCGACGAGAATCGCGACCGTGAAGCTCAGGGAGTGATTCTTGTTGAAAATAGTCGCTTCTTGTTCAATTCGCTGTACGGCATCGATCTGGTACACGACGTCACGGCCGAAGTCGCTGAAGTCACAACCGATAGCCTGGTGCGTTACCCACGAAACCTTGTTGAATTGAACTCGGAAGCGTTGGTTCCCGGCGTCGTTGTCCAAAGCAACGTTATGGCCTTTAACAGCGTCGGCGGCATTCGTGTGTCGGGGCTGAGTACCTCGGGGACTGACCTCGATCCGGTTCCGTTTGACCGCATTGTGAATAACACCATTATCGGTGGAACGGTTTCCGCCGGGGTCACGGCCGCGGCAGAAACGTATCACGGATTCACCTTCAGCCAGGGGGCGTTGTCCTTTGCTGACCGGGTCGTTGATTACAACCCAATCGCAAATGGTGGACCGGCACCCGATATTGAATTCCAGGATACTGACACCGCACTGGGGATTCCCGACTGCAATGGTCGAGGCCCCGAACCGGCCAATGGCGACGCCACGGTTTCCCTTGGTAACGGTGGAACGATGACGGTCGAATTTGTCGATAACCGGTTGACCGGTAGCGGCGATTCACGGCCTGATTTGGTGGTCTTTGAAACGGGAGCTGTCGAATCCGTTTTGGTCGAAGTCAGCCGCGATGGTGTCACCTTCTTCGAAGTTGGAGTCGTCGATGGACTTTCGATGGAAATCGATATCGATGCAGCCGGATTCGGCCTGCAAGATCGATTGGCATTCGTTCGCTTGACCGACCTTCGCCAAGGCGATCCAACGGCTTTGAATATCGGTGCGGACATCGACGCTGTCGGAGCACTCTTTAGCACTTCGGTCGACTTGTTTGTCTCCGGCGGAACGGGCATTACCGTCCGCCAGAACGCATCGCCGACATTGCTAAATAACGTCGTGTCGAATTCGGAATTGGGAGTCGATATTGACGCTTCCAGTGCCGGTTCGGTGATGGGAGCCTTGACGCTCTATCGCAACACGACCAACGTCAGCGGCACGACCTCATTGGGAACCTATTCTCAGATTGTCAGCGATTCGGAAGAGTTGTTTGTCAGCCCAGGTGAATTGATTTTCACTCCTTCGAGTGGATCGTCGCTGATCGATAGTTCGATCGACTCGCTTCAAGACCGAGCGTCGCTGGTCACTGTTCGCAATCCACTTGGATTGCCACCGTCGCCAATCTTGGCGCCGCGGCTAGACGTTAATGGTCAACTTCGTGTTGATGATCCAACCGTCGAATCGCCGTTTGGATCGGGTGAGCTGGTCTTTAAGGATCGTGGTGCTGAAGATCGCGGTGACCAGACCGGACCACGAGCCATTTTGATCTCGCCACGTGCCGATGAATTGGGCTTGTCAGCCGGCGTCGGTGAAATCACCGGCAGTGCCCCTGCATTCTTTGAAATTCAGTTGGTCGACGGTATTGCTCCAACCGACCCCACCCCCGGGGTTGGTGTGGATGACCGCTCGGTAACTGGAAATTCATTGCTGTTGCTGGAAAACGGTCAGCCGTTGGTCGAAGGCGTTGATTACACCTTTGGCTACAACCCAAGCACTAACACGATTCGTTTGACTCCGCTGGCCGGCGTGTTCAAGACCGATTCGGTCTACGTCGTACGGATGCTTGATTCAACCGATTCGGTGATCCTTGCTCTGGAAGGCAGTCGACTGACCGATGGCGGCATCTATACCGTCGTCGATCGAACCGGACAACGACTCTCGTTTGAATACGAAACGGGAATCACGGTCACCATTCCTCAGACTCTGCCTGAAGTTGTCGGGGCCGATGGAGCATCCTTCACGGTTACCGATGGTCAGTTCTTGTTCACTTTCGAACTTGATGATGACGGTCAGACCACCGCGGGATCGATTCCGGTTCAGCTTGGCTTCAATGCTTCGATTGAAGACATCGCAACCGCGATGGTGAATGCCATCAACGGCACGGCATTAAACGTGACAGCCGTCGATGTTGGCGAAGGCAAACTAGGAATTGTTGGAAGCAACTCGTTGACCGAGTTTGATCCGCTGACCAGTGGAATGGCAGTGGCTGGCAATGTCGGAACGGAAGTTGGCTTTGGGATTTCGGTCCCTGCTAACGTGGCGATCGCCGATGGCTTGGAAGCGGGCCAGACCTTTATGATCAACCGTGGTTCAGTTCAACAGGTTCAGTTCGAAATCACGACCACTACGCAGGTCACCAATCCTGGAGCCATCGCGGTTACGGTTGCTGCAAACGCAACGGTAAACGATGTCGCCGACGCTTTGGTGCGGGCGATTTCTGGATCGGGATTGGGACTAAACCCTGTGAATGCCGGTGGGGGCCGCGTTGCCCTTGGCGGTGACGTGAATTACAGCCTGGACATGTCCGACACGGTGCTGCAACAGCTGGGAACTCCGGGCCAAACCGCGAGCATTCCAGTGGTGATCTCACCAGCCGCGACCGATGTGGAAGCCGCGACTGCGATCGTGAATGCGATCAACGGTTCCGCTGCCGTCGGAGTGACCGCTTCGCAAGTTGGTCCACGAGTCTTTGTGGACGGCAGCACGGACGTGACTGGCACCGGAGTCTTGGACCTGGTGACGATTCAGGACGAAGTTGGCAACCTGTTGCAAAGCAATCAGGCCAATGGCAACACCGAACTGACAATCTTTGTCGGGACCGGATTCGATTACGGGGATGCACCGGGATACGGATCGACCTTCGATGAAGGGGGCCCTCGCCGAAAGGTTGACGAAGGCCTACGCCTAGGAGATATCGTCACGGCCGATTCGGATGCTAAATTGCCGGATGCGGATGATGACGATGGCGTTTCCCTGAGTGGCACGCTGCAGGTTGGATTTACCAGCACGCTGGAAGTTCTTGTCAATACGGACGGCCGAGCCTACACGTTGGACGTGATGGTTGACTGGAACTCGGATGGCGACTTCGACGATGATGACGAACGGGTTGTCACCGGGTTGGCTGGAAGCACTTCCGGAGCTCGCTCCCTGGTGGTTACGGTCCCCAATAGCGGAGTCGTGCAAGGGAACACCTACGCTCGAGTCATTCTGAGTGATCAGAATGGTGAAGTGGGCGAAATCGAAGACCTGCAAGTGACCATTGGCGGGAATCCTTACCAGAATCCAAACGTCACCTCCACGGGAGAATCGCTCGTCGCGGATGTGAACGATAGTGGGTTTGTAAGTCCGCTGGATGCCCTGCAGATCATCAATGTTCTGAATCAGGGTGGAGGCAGTGTCTCGCTGCAACCGCCTCCGGTTGGACTTGCACTTCCCCCATACCCCGATGTGAACGGGGACGGGTTTGTGACGCCGATCGATGCGTTGGAGGTGATCAATACGCTGAACCGTATGGCAGGGGCTCGTGGTGCATCTGGGGAAGAGGTTTCCTCGGCCTACGTTCCATCCTCCGATGGAGTCCTCGCTTCGGTTTCGACCGCCTATGCACAGCCACAAGGCGAATCGGTTGCCGATCCTGTCTCGGATTCAGTGGAAACTTTTGCCACGACCGAGAAAGTGACCGGACGGGATTCGTCTGTGTTTGACGCCGCAGCGGAGATCGAAGTCGAAGATATTCTTGATTCGATTGCTAGTGATCGTGCTGTGTCCGATTCGGAAGCTGCAAGCCATGATGACTTCTTCTCTCAGCTAGGCAGCTAAGCCAAAACCGTCGCGGCGACCTTTGCCGATTAGGTAAAGGTCGCCGACGGCTCGCTTTTTAGTGGCTTTGCGGGAATTAGTTCGACGATTTTGCGTCTATAAGGAAGCCGCTCACTCGTAACCTCTATTCCAACAGGCGTTCATGCTTCCAAAATCGCGAAATCGACATGTTCGACGCCTGCGACTAGAGTCGCTTGAGACCCGTCGGTTGTTGACCGGCGTTCCGCTAGGGGCCGAAGCTACCGATACGGCTGAATTCCTGCTGGGACGGGTCGCGGTAACCCCTGTTTTCTTTGAAAGCACCGGCGTTAATAGCGAGCAGGATTGGACTTCTGAAGAAATCACCGAAGTTCTGAACAAGATCGAAACCGCCATGGATTGGTGGTCCACCGCACTGGACGGACTGAATACCGTTCATTCTTTGGAATTCGTCTACGACACGCAGTACGCGATCAATCCGGTGGAGACCGCGTTCGAACCGATCGCGAATTCGTCCAATACCAGTCGTGATTACATCAATGATTTCTTAATCGACCAGGGCTGGGGCGATAGCAATAGCCATGACGAAGCGATTCGGTTGTTCAATGATCAGCAGCGTCGTGATCTAGATGCCGATTGGGGGGTCACGATTGTGGTCGTCGATGCGTCGGATGACCTGGACGGAAGGTTCGCCCCCGGGGGATTTCGAACCGCGTTTGCCTATCCGGGGGGAATGTACATGGTCGTTCCCTCGACCCGGCCGACCGCCGTCTTTACTCATGAACTAGGGCATTTGTTCTGGGCCAATGATGAGTATTCCGGCGGTGGTAGCTATCAGCAGCATCGCGGCTACTACGACACTCAAAATTTAAATGCGGAAGACAATCCCGCCCCCGGTTTTGTGCAAGAAGTCAGCATCATGGCTGGGGAGGCGTCGCGGAGTGCGGCGTTTGACAGTTTCGTCAGTCCAGCCTCCACGCTCGCGTCTGTCGGCTGGCAGGATAGCGATCAAGACGGGATTTTTGATTTAGCGGATGTGCCGCTCCATCTTGAAGGGACGGTTACCTATGACGGCGACCTTTCGCAGTTTCTGTTTACAGGGTTTGCCGAAGCGGTCCCCTTGCCCAATAAAAATTCCGAGGGCCTGCAGAACGATATCACTCTGAACCGAATCGGTCGTGTGGAATATCGACTGGATGGAGGTTCCTGGCTGACCGCACTACAACCGGATTTGCAGCAGACGGATGTGCAGTTTGCCGTGCCTGTGGGGCCGGGAATCGACAAAATCGAAATCCGAGCAATCGATCCCGTCGTCGGTGTCACCAGTCCGATCCTTTCCGCCACGAAAAGCGTTCCTGGAAGAGGATCACAGTCCTTTCAGGCTTATGCCTTTCTGGATACCGATGGCGATGGGATTCCCAGCGAAAATGAGAACCCTTTTTCAGGACTTCAAGTCGTCGCGAACCCTGTCGATTCATCCTCTTTTCCTGTCACGGAAGTGCTGGATGCTGCCCAGATGGCCGTTGGCGTTAGTTTGGAAAACCGGGCAAATGCTCAGTTTACGACGACCGCAATTCATGGCAACGGAGACGTTTCGGTTCAGTTAGACGATGAAGGAACGCCGCTCTTTACCTGGTTTCGGTTTACGGCTGATCGCTGGTCAAGCGAGTGGACCGAAGACGATCAAATGAAGGTCGATTTGGATTTGCCGACGACCTTTGTCGAAGTCGATTTGCAAGGGTATGCGGCTGGCGCGATCGGCAGGGTTGAAGCCTATGACGAAAGTGGGCTGTTGGTCGCACGTGCCACTTCAGAATCGCTAGCCAAGGGGGAATCGGTCACACTGCGGGTTGAATCCGCTGAGCAATCGATTCGCGAAGTCCGCGTGTTCGGGCATTCGGATACCACGATTCAAGTCTCTAAGCTTTCGGTCGGCCCAACGCTTCAAGGGGCAACCGACGCATTGGGACTGGTCGCGCTGCAAGCCCTGCCGGTGGAAGATTATCAGCTGCAGTGGCAAACCAATTCGGTCATTTATGAAGTCTCCCCCGCAGCCATCCGTGACCTATCGTTGACCGAGGCGGCGGATCCAACATTCGCTGTCGCTGTGCGGCGCGTCGATAGTCCCGGATATAACGTCGATTTACCTGCGGATGTTGATGGAAATGGAAGGGTCGAACCTGTCGATGCGCTCCGTGTGATCAATTATCTGAATAAGAATCAAAGTGGGCCGCTGACCGTCGGTGTCTCGCTGGAAAATGCAATCGATACCAATAACGATGGTCTGATCGCTCCGATCGATGCGTTGACCGTCATTAATGTTTTGAATCAGATGCAACGCTCCACGTCGGGAAGTGCGAAGGAAGTCGCGATTCCTGGGGCGCCAGCCTTGCCCGTAGAGGGAACGGCTGCTGGAGAGAGCCTGTCGGAGGAGGAGGAGAAGAAGGAACGCCAGGATGAATCGGAATCGAGAATTTTGGCGACCGACCGGATCTTGGCAAATTTAGGGCAGTGGTCTGAAGCAGAACCGCAGCGAGGGGCAAAAGCAACGAATTTGTTAAAGATTAACGATTATCAGGGTAGTGAGGCGGCCGACGTGGCGAAATCGAAAGATGCCGCGAATCCGTTTTTTTCGGAACCTTTCCGGTCCGAAGGATTCTAACAGTCAGTCCACCCTCCGAATAAGAATTCCTGATGGATGATAAGCTTGATAACGCAGGCAAGTCAGTTAATATGGGGCAATTGTATCGGTGTAAGAGGCTAATTGGTGTGAACAAATTCGCTTTGCACCTCCGGAGTCTTGTCAAAAACGTGAGCGACTGATCCTCGCAGGTGTTCGTTGAATACGAACTCGCTCACTTAAACATTCCTTAGCTGTCGAAAACGAAATTGGATTTGGCGATGAAATCTTTTGGCCGTCTATTTAGTCGCTCCAGCAAACCGCAGCCGCCTGAAACTCGACGTGCTGCAAAAAAGCAGCGTCGGCTAGGGGGCAAGCGTCAGCTTCGGAGTGAAGCTCTAGAGCGTCGCGAGCTGTTGGCGGGGGATATTCTTGCCTATCACAACGATTTCGCTCCTGCCGACGTGAATCAGGACTATCGGCTTGAGCCGATGGATGCTTTGGTCATCATCAATTACCTGAATCGCTACGGTTCAGGAGACCTCGATACCTTGATGAACCAGAATGGCGGAGCTCAAGGCGAATCGGCTAAGCAGGTAGACGCGTTTGTCGATGTCAATGGAGACAACCAGCTGACGCCGCTGGACGCCTTGCAGGTGATCAATGCTCTCTCCCAAGGAGAACGAGTCGATGAAATCGTCGAACTTCGTTTGGGGGCACGCGACGCGGTCACCGATGCGAACCTGATGACGGAGGGCAGCCGGACGGTGAACGTCCAGGTTGGTCAAATCGTCGATCTTGAAGTTTCCTGGATCGATTACCGGACGCGTAATCAGGACACCGGAGCGTTCGCGATCTATACGGACATCTTCAGTCCTAATTCAGGGATTTCTCTAGGGGATTACCTCGAGCCTGCCGTCACCGAAACTCAAAATGTGTTGTTCTCCAGCAACATCGGAGACGACGGAATTACTGGTTCGATCGTCTTTTCGCTTGAAGGCGGATCCGGCAGCGTCTCCGTGACGCCCATCGATCTGTACGACGATGGCTTGGGGGAGATGGAAAATGTGATGGAATCGCTTGGCTTCGATTCCTCTGAATACACGATCGAAGATTTGGGCGGCGGATTCGAATTTGAAATTCGCTTTGTGGGTGAGCAGTTTGTCAATGTTCCAACTCCTAATTTGGTGATCAACACCGACGGTGTTTCTGGCGCTATTGTCACCGGGCAAGTCACTGAAATACCTGCCGTTTTGGCTGGCGGTGCAGTGAATCCGGAAGCGATTAAATACAATCTGGATCTGCAGAGCCGTTCGCTTCCTGGCGGCGGGATGTATTTTGATTCGTTCCCCGAAGGCGATTTCAATTCCAGTGGTTTTGACAACGTCGGGGCAGGCAATCAGAACTTCGGTAGCACCGCTTTCGATGATGACGACGATCAAACTTCGTTTGACGCTTACAGCATTCCTGTTCGATTCACGCAAGCCATCAGTCAGTTGGTCGTTCAGGTCGACCAACCTTTAGAAGATCCACGCGAATCGAATGCGAATGAGATTCTGCTGCTTCCAGGCAGCGTCGATGATGAAACGGACGAATTGGTTCTTGGTATCGAAGACGTCTACGTCGACGACGATGATCAATTGTACGGACAGGTCATCTTCAATGTGGTCGAAGGTGGTTTGGTCGCTGGAGCTGGCAGTCTGTCGATCCAGGAAGATTTGACTCCCGTGTCAAACAATTCGATCAACTTGATCCCGTTGGTTCAGGACATTATCGATCCCAATGCGACGATCACGATTACGTCGGTTGTAAATGGCAGTAACGGCACCGTCCAGCTGTCCGGTGGCGTCGCGACTTATACGCCTGCCGCGGATTACTTTGGATCCGATAGTTTCACCTACATCGCTTCCAACGGAACGGACACCGCAACCGGAACGGTAAACGTTGTCATCGCGTCGGTTAATGACGCTCCAACGGCCGTCGCCGATGCGATCAGTGCCAACCGCGGAAACCCGGAACTGTTTGCAGCATCCGTCTTTACCGGAAACGATAATGCCGGTCCTTCGAATGAAGACCAAACCCTGACGATTACCGCCGTCAGCGGAACAAACGCTGTCTTGAACGGAGATGGCACGGTCAGCTACACGCCTCCTGCAGGCACCTCGCCGACCGACACCTTTACCTACACCGTTCAAGATTCTTCCGGAGCATCGGCGACCGCAACCGTCACGGTGACGATCAGTGAACTGCCAACCGCACCGACTGCAAGCAACTTCACTTTGTCTGGCACCGAAGGTCAGTCGCTGACGATTACGGACGCCCAATTGTTGGCCAACGTCGTCGGGACGTCGCCAATTACGATCGACAGTGTCGGAGCGCTAACGAGTCTGGTTGGTGGGGCTGCTGCTGGGACTTTGATGGATAACGGCAACGGAACTTACACCTACACTCCAGTCGACAACGATGTCTTTGGCAACGTCGCCACGTTTGAATATACGGCGACCAACTCGCTTGGCGACGATACGGCGACCGCCACGATCAGCCTGGCCGCTGTGAATGACGCTCCAGAAGCTGATGACGATGCCTTCGACGTTACGGAATTAACCGGTAACGCAACCCTTGCCGTTCTTGGCAACGACAATGGTGGCGGTCGGGAAGGTAGCGATGGGATTCGCATCACTGCGATCGATACCACGGGGACCACCGGAGCGGTTTCGATTTCCGCCGATGAGCAGTCGATCGTCTACAACCCTGGAATGGCATTCCCCGGGCAGACCACGTTCACCTACACGATCACCGATTCGGGCAACCTGACCAGCACGGCGACCGTGACGATGACGGTCGTCGAAGGGGTGCGTCCGAAGGCGGTCGACGATTCGTTTAATATCGAAGAAGATACGATCAGTCTCCTCGACGTGCTGGGGAACGACCGAGCGAACAGCGGAGAGACGTTGACCCTGGAAAGCCTGGGTGCGGTCACGACCGGAGCCGGCAACGCATCGATTGAAATTGTCAACGGAGAGGTCCGCCTGAGTCCAAGTTCAGGATACAACGGCGACGTTGTCTTCACCTACCAAATCAGCGATTCCAGTGGGGCTGTGACCGATCAGGCCGCCGCAACTGGGACGGTAACGGTAACGGTTGGACCTGTGAACGATCCGCCGATCATCGGAGCCGATCCGGCTCAGACCACGACCAGCAACGTTCCATTGACGATCGATATTGCTCCCCTATTGGCAAACGATTCGCCAGGTCCTAACGAGTCACCTGAACAAGACATTCGCGTGACAGCCGTTCAAGGAGCCACCAGCAGTGGCGGGACCGCTACGCTGGACGGAACCACGATCGTCTACAACCCTCCCGCAAATTTTGAGGGCACCGACACGATCAGCTACACGGTGACCGACAATGGTGACCCCGAGGAAAGCACGGTCGCGACGTTGACCATTCAGGTCAATAACATCGACCCAACGGCTGCCACGGATAACGTTGTCGCCTTCGTTAACATTCCTGCGACTTACACCGCCGAACGCCTGTTGGCCAACGACAGTGCCGGCGAAGCAGAACAGTCGCTAAGTATCGTCTCGGTCGCTTCAACTGCAGGCACCGAAGGTACCGTGACCTTGCAGCAGGACGGAACGGTTCGCTTTGTTCCGACTCCTGATTTCATTGGAAGCACCAGTTTCCAATACACCATCAGTGACGGAATCGAATCGACGACCGGTACGGTCAATGTTGAAGTTCAAGAATTCCAGCCAAGCTCGATTTCCGGTTCGGTCTTCATCGACAACATCTACAGCTTGGACAATCCTGTCCGCGATGGGATTCAAGTCGAAGGCGAAGACGGACTGGCCGGAGTTCGCGTTCACTTAACAAGTGCGGCTGCGGACAATGCCTCTGGCGAAGCGGTCGCGCTCAGTTTGCGAACCGATCTAACGGGAGCATTCAATTTCTCGAATCTGGCTCCTGGGCGATACGTTGTCCGCGCTGACATCCCCGCCGAAGCGATTGACGGTATCGACACCGCAGGGACGCAAGGCGATCTGGATACTGTTGAAAATCAGTTCACGATCGAAATCGTTCAGCCCGGTGGCATCGATGCGAACTCCTACGGATTCTCCTTGGTGGGATTGACTGGAGCCGCCGGTGGCACGTCTGATATGTTCATCAACAGCTATCTGCAGAGAAATGCATCCGCTTCGGAAGCATCTTCCAACGGAGCTGAGGGAGGTTATGCGTCTCTGAATCAGGACGGATCGTTTGACTTCATGCGGATCTTGGATGGTTTTGAAGGGGTTCGGCATGCCGAATTGGTCTTGAATGAAGATCACGACGCAGCCCTGCTAACCGTGCTGAATCAAGCCGGCCAAGTCCTGACAGCACAGCTTTCGACGTCGCAGTTCTTAGCGATTCCCGACGCAAATGAACGGACCGTTGTGAGGTTCTTTGGCGATTACGGAGATTTCAATTTCCAGGAAAGCATCGAAGACGTAATCGAGGATGAATTCGCTCACTATCGTGATGCGATTGACAGCATCCTCACCAACGAAGACTTTTAGTCCTAAGGACGGGGATGATGGAACGTCCTAGCCAAACGCATTCGATTCGGTTACGTGGCCCCTGGCAGAGATCTGCTGGGGCTCGTTTCTGTTCGGAATCATCGCAGCGAGTTCAGCTGCCCCAACAATGCCTGCCATCGCAATCAGACGACGCGGCGGTGACGTCGCAGGATCTATCTTCGGGCTCCGGTGCGGCAGATGGATGGGATCACTGCTACCGACGTTCGTTTAATTGTCCGACCGGTTTGCAGGGTTCCGACAGAGTGGATTTGGTCGTGCAGGCGATCGATCACCTGGTCGCGATTCGGCTGAACGATGCGATCGTATGGCAGGTTCCCGCAGATGCTCAGGCCGGCGATGCAAGAGGCGTTCGTGTTCCGATTACGGAGCAGCTGCAACCGCATAACCAGCTTGATTTGCAGTTGCGGCTTCCCTCCCCTGCTCTTCCCTGCCTGACCGGTTCCATCTCGCTAGAGATCGTGAGTTCTCTTTCCTAAGCACTCTTGCCTGCGATCCGGCGCTGCGTTCGCTGGGACGTGGTTGTTCGTCTGGCGACGGCAGCGGGATTCATGCAGGACGACGCTCTACATGCTGATCTCGGGGACCTTCTTACCTTGTAGTTGATAGACGTAGCGGAGCACTTCTGCGACGGCCTGGTACTGTTCTAGCGGGATCGCTTCTCCGATTTCGACGGTTTTATAAAGGACCTGAGCGAGAGGTTTGCGTTCGACGATTGGGACGCCGTGTTCCAGGCCCAGTCGCCGAATCCTCTGGGCTACCATGCCCGCTCCTTTGGCGACCACGATCGGGGCAACCATCTGATTGGGATTGTATTTGATCGCGATCGCTAATTCGGTTGGGTTGGTAACGATGACGTCCGCGGTGGGGACTTCCGAGGAGATTCGTTGCATGACCATCTGACGTTGGATTTGGCGACGACGCGCCTTCATTTGTGGGTCTCCGTCGGATTCTTTCATTTCGTCACGAACCTCTTGGTCGGTCATTTTGAGGTCTTCTTCATGTTTCCACCATTGGTAGGCATATTCCAGCATCGCCAGTAATAGGAGGGCGGCAGCGACCCATAGGCAGGTTTGAAACAGACAATCAAAAATCGTTTTGGCAAGCAGTGGGATCCCCATCCCGGCGACTCCTAGGATGGCGTCCTGCTGCTGACGGATCGCGAGGTAAGCGATCACGGCGATGATGATGATCTTGAAAATGCCGAAGGCCAGTCGCATCACTCCTTGCAGCGAGAGGATGCGTTTGATGCCGCTGACTGGATTGATATGCTTCCATTCAGGCATCATTTTGTTGGGCGTGAACAACAGCCCTGCCTGCGAGACATTGATCAGGATTCCTGCTGCAAACATCGCCAACATGAGAGGCAGGATGATCCAGCCCAAGCGAATCGCCATAGCCGACGTGTTGGCGATCGCTAGATCGGTACTGACCTTGCCGGTGATTTCTTGGCTGAATGTTTGCGCGAAGAGTGCCGCCAGGCGGTCGACGGTTTGGCGTCCGAACCAATAGAGCGTTACGACCGCTGCCATCAACATTGCAGCGGATGTTAGGTCTTGGCTTTTGACGACCTGACCTTCCTCGCGCGCTTTTTGACGGCGGCGTTCGCTCGCTGAATGCTTTTTTTCTCCACTGGAATCAGCCATGATCGATTACCAAATCTCCACGATTCGTTCGAGTGCCGAATTCAGTTCTGCGGAAAATATCCAGCCTGCACTTCCGATCGACATTGCCATCACCGCCAGCAGTGCGATCGCATTGATATTCAGTCCAATCGCCAGGACATTCAAACCGGGGAGGGTTCGGCTGATAAATCCGGTGACCAGATTGGCCATTAAAAGAGCCGTGACGACCGGAGCTCCCAGTCGAATTCCAGCATTCATGCCGAGTGATAATTCTAGTACGACCAGTTCCAACATCCCTTCGTGAAGAACGACTTGCCCTGGAGCCATACCTCGAAAACTGTCCATCAAGGCTTCCAGCATGTAGCGGTGCCCGCCGACCAAAATGAAGATCGTAGTCACCAATAAACCGATTAGCCGTGCCAACGTTGGCATGCTGGAGCGGGTGGTGGGATCGACGGCGTCACCCAGTTGCATGCCCCCTGTGCTGCTGACCAATTCTCCTGCCAATTGAATTCCGGTCACTAACAATTGAACCACCGTCCCGATCAGCATGCCTACCAAGGCCTCGCGCGCGATCGCGACCCCCAGTTCGATCATGTTTTGGATTTGGGGCAGATCGCTTGCGGGGATGACCGATGCAAGTGTGGGGAGAACCAAAAAGGTCAAACTGATGGCCAGTAACGCGCGGACTCGTTTGGGAACGCCAACCCCAATCGCAGGCATCGCCATCAACAACGTGCTTAATCGAGTCAGCACAAGGACAAACAATACCAAGTGCGACAAAAGCAAATCGGTCGCTTCGGCAATCACGGCATCCCAGCATTTTCAAATGCAACACGCGTCAAATCGACCATGCGTTGAACCACCCATGGAAGGCAGGCAATCATGACAACCCCCATCGCGAAGATCTTCGGTACAAATGAAACCGTTTGATCTTGCACCTGGGTCAACGCTTGCAGCAATCCGATCAGCAGTCCGACAATCATTCCGACCACCAAGATCGGTGATCCCACCAGGATCGCGGAGATCAAGGCTTCGCGGCAAAGATCGACGGCGTGGTCACTATTCATAATTCAGGTTGTCCTTGTCCGTCAGGTGGCAATCGCGGTTACGGTTTCGACGATTTCAAAGGTTCCGAAACTGTCCATCAACATCTTGACGACCAGGTGCCATCCATCGACCAAGACGAACAGCAGCAGTTTGAACGGAAGCGAAATCACGGCGGGCGGAAGCATCAGCATCCCCATCGAAATCGTGACGCTGGCGACAACCAAATCGACGATCAGGAAGGGGAGGTAAATCTGGAACCCCATCAAGAACGACGTCTTGAGTTCACTGAGCATGTAGGCAGGAAGTAAAGCTTGAAGCGGGATCATTTCCCAGTTCTCGGGCTCGGCACCATTCGGGTCGACGTACCGGTAAAACAACAACACGTCGTCATGATTCTCGGCCACATCGATTTGCCTAGCCATGAAGTCACGGATCGGCTGCACTCCCTTTTCCCAAGCTTCCGTGGAATCCATCGAAATTTCGGGGTCGGTATAGGGAACGATGGCATCGTTGTAGACCTGTTTCCAGACCGGTGTCATCACAAACAGCGTCATGAACAGCGCGATGCTGGTCATCACTTGGCTGGGAGGCAGGGATTGCAAACCAATTGCCTGTCGAAGCAGGCCCAGGACGACGATGATCCGCACATAGCAGGTTGTCATCAACAATAGGGCCGGAGCCAGACTGACAACGGTTAGCAGCAGCATGATCTGCAGACTGCTGCTTAATCCTTCCGGACTGGTCCATCGCTCAGGGCCTCCCGCAACGAAATCAAGAGGCGAATCCAGGACCGGGCGCCCCATGTCTTCAGCCGTTAGCAACGTCGGTTCCGACATTTCAACGGCCTGTTCAGGAAGCAGCGTCTCTTGCCCAGCGACCGAAGGCATCCCTCCGCAAACAATCACTAGCGCAATCGCTAGCTTCGTCATTAGAGAAATCGATATTTGTTGGATTTGCCGCACGGCCACAGGACCCTCCTTGGTGCCAATGATCACGTGTCCAAGAGTACGGAGAATCGACTTTAGACGAAATAGGAATTTTGCCGCTTTTTAGCAAACCCGCCCAAACCTCATCCAAAACGCTAGCAAAGAAAACACCCGGTGGGAGTTGGGAGTTGGAAGTTGGGAGTTGGGAGTTGGGAGTTGGGAGTTGGGAGTTGGGAGTTGGGAGTTGGGAGTTGGGAGTTGGAAGCTGGAAGCTGGAAAATGGAAAATGGAAAATGGAAAATGGAAAATGGAAGCTGGAAAATGGAAAATGGAAAATGGAAAATGGAAAATGGAAAATGGAAAATGGAAAATGGAAAATGGAGAATGGAGAATGGAGAATGGAGAATGGAGAATGGAGAATTTTCCAATTCTCATTTTGTAATTTGCAATCTCGCACGCGGTTCGTAGCATCTCGTACCACACAACGCGATCAGAAGAAGCCTTTGCGTCAGATACCTCCCCGCTCCTCACTCCCCACTCCCACCTCCCCGCTCCTCACTCCCACCTCCCCGCTCCCAACTCCGCCTCCTCAACCGTGTAAAATAACTTTTAAACAAAACCACCACGAACCAGCCTCCTCTCCACGGCACTGATGATGTTTCCCTTGAAAGCTTTAGCGATGCGAGTGAATCGACCTCTGGTTGGGGTGACGGCGGTGATTCTTTTGGCTCTGTTCGTCGATGTCGGATCGAGCAAAGCCGAATCGGGGGCTCGCCCCAATATCGTTTTGATCATGGCTGATGATCTTGGTTTTTCGGATCTGGGCTGTTATGGCGGAGAGATTGAAACACCTAACTTGGATGCTTTGGCATCGGCGGGGCTTCGCTTTACGCAGTTTTATAACACTGCAAAATGCCATTCTTCACGCGTCTCTCTGCTGACCGGGCTGTACTGCGATCAAGCGGGAAGTGAAAGCCTGAACAGAGGTGCGACGATTGCCGAAACGCTTCAGCCCGCCGGCTATCAGACGGCGATGGTTGGTAAATGGCATCTCTCCAAGCAGCCGACCGATTTTGGGTTTCAGACTTACTGGGGCCATCTGTCAGGAGCGACCAACTACTTCACCGGCGATCAAACGTTTCGCAAGAACGGAGAACCATGGCAGGTGCCCGCCGAACTGAATGGGCGTCCGTTCTATACGACCCATGCGGTCGCCGACTTTGCAATCGAGTCGATCGACGCCATGGTGCAGGAGGAAAGCCCCTTCTTTCTCTATTGCGCGTTTAATGCGCCGCACTATCCGTTGCAGGCTCCCGAAGAGGCGGTGCGTAAATACAAAGGACGTTTTGATGCCGGCTGGGATGTGCTTCGCGAACGCCGCCACCGTCGGCAGCTGGATTCGGGTTTGCTGCCCGAAAAGTGGTCGCTCAGCCCGCGTCCCGATCACATCCCTGCTTGGGACCGTTTGTCGAAAAAGGAACAGGCCTGGGAAGCGGAACGAATGGAAGTCTACGCAGCGATGGTCGACCTGCTTGACCAGAACGTCGGCCGGATTGTGGATCGTCTGCGTCAGCAGAATGCGTTAGATAACACGATCGTCCTGTTTTGCAGCGATAATGGAGCTTGCCCGTTCGAGCGAACCAAACGGCGGGATCTACGGCCTTGGGATCCCGATTCATACTGGACCTATGACGCCGCGTGGGCCCACTTGGGGAACACGCCGTTTCGGTTGTACAAGCAGAATCAGCACGAGGGAGGTATTTCCAGTCCGCTGATCGTCCATTGGCCAGCGGGGCTGAAAACCGCTCCAGGGACACTCACTCGGCAACCGGCCCACCTGGTTGATTTTATGGCGACCTGTCTTGATCTAGCCGACGCGTCGTATCCGCAGAAAATCGCTGAGCGGAAGATCGATCCGCTTCAAGGTAAGACACTGCTCCCCATTTTCGCAGGACAGAACCGCCAGCCTCACGAATCGTTGTACTTTCATTTCGGCACCGATCGAGCACTCCGCCAGGGGGACTGGAAATTGGTTTCTGCCAAACTTGGAAAGTGGGAGCTGTACAACTTGCAAGACGATCGGACGGAAACCAATGATTTGGCTGACCAGCATCCTCAACGCGTTGAGGAAATGGCCGCCGAGTGGTTTCGAATCGCAAAAAAAACCGAGCGTTTGAAAGGCAAACAGCTCAGGCCGGTAAAGAATTCTCGCGTGCCGCTTAAGTTTCGCAAAGATACCGCATCGCAGCTTCTTAAATAGATTGGCAAAACCTATTCATTGCAGATAGCGAACCTACTGGTAATCGCGAACCGTTTCGATCGCCTTCAGCATTTCAGGCCATAGGATGTCATGCACATCGATTGGTTGCCCGATCCCTTCCAGCATGGTGACCGTCAGACGACCACCCAGGTGCTGGCGGAATTCTTCCAGTCCGATACGGAGGTTTTCAGGGTCAGCCAAAATCGGATCGGTAATCGGTAGTTTTAGGTTTAGCAGGCAATCGAGAACCTGTTTGGCCGCGGCCTCGGGAAAGCCGTGGACCAACGAGCTGTAGACGGTATCGATTGCGACGCCAATGGCGACCGCATCCCCGTGGGCAATGTCGTAATCCGACAGCGGTTCCATACGATGAGCCGACCAATGTCCAAAATCGAGAGGGCGTGCCTCCAGCATTTCGAAAGGATCTCCACCGCGGGTGATATGCTCCAGATGCATTTGCACCGAAGCGGCGATTGCCGATGTCACCGCCTGCGGTTCCCTCGCGGCAATTTTAGAAGCGTTATTGCATAGGTTCTGAAATCCGGTAGGGCTTTTTAGCAGGGCCACTTTGACCGCTTCACTAAAACCGCAGCGGAAGGCAGCGTCGGGCAGATGATTCAGCAGTTGGCGGTCATTGATGACTCCCCAAGGGACCGCGAACGTTCCCTTCCAGTTCTTTTTATGGAACCAGTTGACGGCTGTTTTTACGCCCACTCCTGAATCGGCTTGGGCAAGCGTGGTGGTGGGAAGGCGAACCAAGCGAATCCCACGGTGTGCAATCGAAGCGGCGAATCCGACGGCATCCAGGACCGCTCCGCCGCCGATCACGATCACGTAGCTGCGGCGGTCAAGATCGTCTTCATTGAAGCGGCTGAGCAGATGGTCGATCAATTTCGGATCATTTTTACAGCTCTCACCCCCCACGATGGTTTCGATCGGGCTGGTTAGCTGAATGCTGTCTGGCCGGCTGTTGAGGACTTCATCGATTCGTTCGCAAAGTCCTGTAGCCGCTTGGACTAGGTGGCTGTCGATCCAAACCTGAACTTTGGCCGGTTCGGTCCCCGAAGGTTGCAATAAATCAAGCAAAACCTTTGCATCGCTACCAAATACGTCGTCCGTCATCCGAAATCGATGGACTTGCGGAATAGCAAAGGAAATATCGATTGACGAGAAATCGCTGGGCATTCCGAATCTGATACTAAAGCGGCAAGGTAGGAAGTGAGGAAGCGACATCTTAGAGGCTTTTTGATGAATCGTCTGCCCGCCTGTTGAACTCCGCTAATTCCGCTCGCCATCACCCCCGTCTGGACGGTACAATGGCGTCGCTCTGGCACACGTCGCAATCCTGTTTCCAGGAACCCCATGTTTGGTTTTCGGCTCGCTTTCGAATTTCCCGGTTACCTCTGGTTGCTGATTGGAATTCCCTTTCTGTGGTGGGGCAGCTTTCGTGCGTTAGCGCCACTCGGTTTCTTTCGCCGCTGGCTTGCCCTTTTCTTTCGGACGTTGGTCTTAACGGGATTGGTTCTCGCTTTGGCGGGCGTGCAGTTGGTTTGGACCAGTGATCGAGTGACGGTGATGTACCTGCTTGATCAAAGTGAGAGCATCCCCGAAGCGAAACGCCAGTTGATGCTTGACTATGTGATCCGCAATGTCAGCCGTCACCGCGATGTGGCTCGAGAGGATCGAGCCGGGATCATTGTTTTCGGCCGCGAAGCGACGATTGAAATTCCGCCGTTTGACGACAATATTCCCAAGATCCGGCGGCTGGAAAGTTATATCGGCCGCCGAGACGCCACCAGTTTGGAATCGGCTTTGGTCCTGGCTCAGGCGGCGATGCCCGCCGATACCTCACGCCGGTTGGTGATCGTCACCGACGGGAATGAGAATCTTGGTGATGGCCAAAAGCTTGCGGCTCGTTTAGCCGAATCCGGAATTGGGATCGATGTCGTCCCGATTGTGCTGGAATCCAAGGCGGAAGTCCTGGTCGAAAAAGTCGATCTGCCAAGCGACATTCGCAAAGGACAGCCCTTTGAAGCTCGCGTGGTCGTGAATGCCTATACCGATGGGGAAGACGCGCCTCCGGTGCAGGGACGTTTGCAGGTCACGCGGCTTAACAGCGAAGCAAGTGAATCAAGCGGACGTGAAGAACTGCTGTTGGACCAGCCCACGACGCTTAAGTCAGGGAAAAACGTTTTTTCCCTTCAGGATCAAATCGACCAACCTGCTCCCTACACCTACAAGGCTCGATTTGTACCGGACGAAAGTTTCGATGATGGAATCAAAGAGAACAACGAAGCCTCCGCCTATACCTATATCCGTGGACAAGGTCGGGTGCTGTTGATTGAGGACTTTAGCAATCGAGGTCAATACGATTTGATGGCCCAGCGGTTGCGAACGGCCAATATTGAAGTCGTGATCCGCCCCAGCGATCAACTGTTTGGATCGCTGGCCGAATTGCAAGCCTACGATGCGGTGATCCTTGCCGGCGTTCCTCGCGTAAGCGGAGACGCCGGCGATACGATCGTCACCTTTGATGATGATAAAGTCGACATGCTGGTTCGCAATACACAGCGACTGGGGGCGGGGCTGCTGATGATTGGAGGCCCTGAAGCTTTCGGAGCCGGTGGATGGACCGGGACCAAACTGGAAGAAGCGATGCCGGTCGACTTTCAGGTAAAGAACAAGAAGGTCGAAGCGGTTGGGGCCTTGGCGATGATCATGCACGCCTGCGAAATGGCACAAGGTAACTATTGGCAAAAGGTGATTGCCAATTCGGCTTTGGAACAATTAGGTCCGGTCGATGAAGCGGGAGTCCTGCACTGGAATATGGCGGGTGATAGTTGGCTTTGGGGAGGCAGTAATGGGTTGTTGCCCGTCGGTCCCAACAAACCTGCGATGCTGGCGGCGGTCCGGCGGATGACCCCCGGTGATATGCCTGCGTTTGATAATTCCATGCGGATGGCAGCGGCCAGCCTAAAGCGTTCGAATGCCTCCATGAAACATTGCATCATCATCAGTGACGGGGATCCTTCGCCGCCCACCGGTAGCACGATCGCAGCTTTTCGCGATAACAAAATTACGATTTCGACGGTCGCCGTCGCCGGTCATGGGACAACCGGAAGTAATCGCCTGCGGGATATCGCAACGCAGACCGGTGGGAAGTATTACGAAGTGCGGAATGCTAAGGCGCTGCCAAGGATCTTCCAACGCGAAGCCCGCCGCGTCGCACGACCGTTGGTCTACGAAAATGCCAGTGGGGTGGCTCCTGAAATCGTTTATCCGCATCCAGCCTTGGAGGGGATCGATACGCTGCTGCCGCCGATCACCGGGTTTGTTCTGACTCAAACCAAAAATAGTCCTCTGGCACAGGTTCTGATTCGCTCGCCGCTGCCCGTTGAAGAAGAAAATTCGACGATCCTTGCGGTTTGGAATTATGGATTGGGGCGAACCGCTGTCCTTACCACCGATAGTGGCGGACGCTGGGCTCAATCTTGGAATGATTGGGGGGACTACGATAAATTCTTCAGTCAAACGGTTCGCTGGTTAATGCGTCCGACAGGTGACACGGGCAAGTTCGATTTGGCGACCCAGGTTCGTGATGGCCAAGTGCAGGTTGTGGTCTCTGCACTTGATAAAGAGGATGCGTTCCTCAATTTTCTTGATATGAACGCGTCTGCGGTCGGCCCCGAAATGCAAGACATCCCTCTGCAAATGCAGCAGACCGCTCCGGGACGTTACGTTGGTTCATTTCCCGCCGATCAAGCGGGAAGCTATTTCGTCAATATTTCTCCGCAGGCCGGTTCGGCTCCGCTGACCACGGGAGTGACCGTCCCCTATTCGGAAGAATTTCGCGTACGTGACACCAATCAGGCTCTGTTGGACGCCCTTGCCAAATCGAAGCCAAGTGGCGGATCGGAAGGCCAAGTTACCGAGCCGTTGGCAGCGGAATCGATGGATGACGTCGTCGGTCACGATGCGTTTCGCACCGGGTTGGCTCTCGCACGGAGCATGCGGGATGCTTGGCCATGGTTTGTGTTTGTCGCATGCTGTTTGTTTTTGGGCGATGTGATGGTTCGCCGCGTCGCCATTTCATTCGATTGGGTCGGCCGCTTGTTTGCCACGCCAGGGAACGAATCGCAAGAGGCCCCCTCGCGGTTGAAGGCCCTGCAGGAACGGAAGCAGGCGTTAGGCGAATCGATTGATCGTCGTCGTGCCGCCGTTCGATTTGAACCGGAACCCGAAGCGGATGCCAGCTCGATCCAAGGGAAAGCGTCGGCAGCCAAAGACCGGAAGGATCGCAGCGATCTTCCCAAAACTCGACCCTCCGATGCGCCCGCTTCGTTGACGCCCCAGCCAGATGCCAAAACCTATACCGAACGTTTGCTCGAAGCCAAGCGAAGAGCCCGCAAAGACAAAGAGGAATAGCATGTCGAATCAAGCGAAACGCGATTCCAGCGACGGCTTTGTCTTTCCAAACCGTGTTTGGAGTTCCCATTGCCCTCGGAAATGCAGCGTGGGCACTCCGGTGCGGAGGGACCGATCGGTTTTATCGGCTCCGTTACAATCGAACCTTACAATGTCCCAGTGTCTGACAGAATGAACCTGCACCGATTGTAGGTCAGCGAAGATCTCTTCGCGTCGCCGCAACGTGTCCAACGTGTTAAACTCCTCTGCCCTACCCTTCATCTTCTACTCGCTCTGATCTATGCCCATGTCGAACGTCGCTGAATCCATGCAGGAACGTGCTGAGGAATTCCGAAATCGTTACGCTGCCGTTCGCGAGGCGATCGGCAAAGTGATTGTGGGGCATGATGATATTGTGCATGGAGTCCTGACCGCGATGCTGTGCGGCGGACACTGTTTGTTGGAAGGGGTTCCTGGTCTTGGCAAGACGATGCTGGTGCGAACATTGTCGGAGGTGCTTGATCTGCAGTTCAGTCGCGTGCAGTTCACTCCAGACTTGATGCCCGCGGATATCCTGGGCACCAACATGATCGTCGAAGATGACAATGGTCGGCGTCGCTTTGAATTCCAGCGGGGCCCTGTCTTCACTCAGATTCTACTGGCGGACGAAATCAACCGAGCAACGCCGAAAACTCAATCGGCAATGTTGGAAACGATGCAGGAGGGGACGGTGACCGCTGCCGGTAAACGATATGTTTTGGACCAACCGTTTTTCGTTCTCGCGACACAAAATCCGATCGAACAAGAGGGGACGTATCCTCTGCCTGAAGCTCAGTTGGATCGCTTTCTCTTTAAGCTAGTGGTCGGTTATAGCAGCCGCGAAGATTTGGCCGTCATTGTCGACCGGACCACACGTGGCGAGAAGATCGAACTGGAAAAGGTGATGGACGGTTCGGAAATCTTGAATTGGCAGAAACTGGTTCGCGAGGTGATCTTAGCGCCTCACGTTCAGGATTATTTGGTGCGGCTGACGTTGGCGACTCATCCGGACGGCCCTTATGCCGCCCCGGCAACCAATCAGTACGTTCGCTGGGGTAGCAGTCCCCGCGGTGCTCAGACGATGGCCCTCGCGTCCAAGGTGCGGGCGCTGTTGGAAGGTCGTTACAACGTCAGTTTCGAAGATGTCCGCCGAGTCTTCCTGCCGGCGATGAGGCACCGAGTCTTATTGAACTTCGAAGCGCAGGCAGAAGGGATCGACGCCGACCAAGTGTTGCTGGAGATCCTAGAAAAGGTTCCAGAAAAGGCCGAGTAGACGAACAAGCAAGTTTCAATCGCATAGCGGCAGCGAGCAAGCCGACCGGCCACCGGACTCAGCCATCCTTTATTAGCGGCAGGGCGCGAGCCCTCTGGCCAATCCTGGGCGCCGCTGCCGGACGGCTCGCGCCGTTCCGCTAAGAAGGTAGATGGTGTCAGACGCGAGCCCTCCGGCCAATCTTGGGCGCCGCTGCCGGACGGCTCGCGCCGTTCCGCTAAGAAGGTAGATGGTGTCAGACGCAAGCCCTCCGGCCAATCCTGGGCGCCGCTGCCGGACGGCTCGCGCCGTTCCGCTAAGAAGGTAGATGGTGTCAGACGCGAGCCCTCCGGCCAATCCTGGGCGCCGCTGCCGGACGGATCGCGTCGTTCCGCTACGAAAGTAGATCGCATTGGGCTCGCCCCCTGCCGCAAGGAATGCTTGCCCTGCGGCTATAAATCGCGACGATTTGAAACGGGGGCTAGTTTGACTAATCGTTAGACTCCCCGTGACCGATACCTTACTTGCGTGCCTTGGTTCCATCGAAAAATTGGCGAAATGGGGCCGGAGATCTTCCCGACTTCGACGATTGGCCTTAAATGGACATTGCTAGCTCATTGGTTTTATCGACAGCCCTCCGCTCGGGGCGAGCTGCGATGCAAATGGCCAGCGAGGGCGTCGAGGGGTTTGCCCAGCAGCTAGCGGGGATTGGTCAATCGACCGAGGGTACGGAAGCCATATCGGCGGCCGATTCCGAAAAAAAAATACTCGATCAGGCAATTTCTCGAGTCCAGGAATGGCTGTCAGAACGTGGGATTTCGATGAATTCGGGGCTGCAGCTAAGCTTCTCCGAAGGGCAAATTACAAGCGTTCAGAGTACCTCGCCCGAGGTAAATGAGACGGAATCCCTAGAAAATTTGCCGGAGGCCTTGAATCAGGATCCGGAACTGACCAGAATCTTGGCTCAGGTTCCAGAGGAGGCATCGCGGGGAGTCCTTCAAATTCCCCCCCGCCAAGCACTCTTGACGGCAACGTCCCTCCTAGGGAACATGGGAAATAGCTCCGGAGGATATCCGAATTGGTGAGGAGGCTGATTCGAAATCAGTTGCCCCGCAAGGGGTTGCGGGTTCGAGTCCCGTGTCCTCCGCTTGCTTCAAAACACCGCCTGAAACATCAAGTTTTAGGCGGTGTTTTTTTATTGGCACACTGCTGTGCTGCAAGGTTGTCACCTTTATCGTGATCCTTGTCGGTGTTCGATGGGGTGTTGTCGCCGCCGTTCAGTCGCAGCTGATCCATCTTGCGACGTGACTCTTCGTCGTTGCGGTGGTTGTCGTGTCGCACCATTTCGCGGTCTGCATGGCCGAGCAACGGTCGACTTACTGACGCCAGCCTTCAATCTCTTGTCGTGGTTTGCAGTCCAGAACGCAAACGCAGGCGATCCTTTTTCATCGGAAACCTTCGCATTGCGAACGAGCTCGCGAAACGTTTGTCGCAGCGACTTGTGCAAAAACTAATCAAGTGAACCTCCCGGTCAGAACTTTTGCTCGGCGGTAAGGTGTTTGCTCGCGAAACGCTGTCAGCCTTAACGTCCGGTTCCACTGTTGCCCGGAAGTTATCGAACAGCGCCATTACCCGACCGGTTGAACTGGTCGGGGCGGATAACCTTGGGGCGACCGTTGGAAACCGAGAGCATGGTTTGTCCTTCCATACTTTGTCCCAGTCGCCTACTACGGTCGGTGTGACGTTTGCCCTTTAGGTTGGGTCCTGCGAGTAGATCAGGGCCGTGTACGGCGGCAGGTCGATGCGGGCTCGGAAGGCCTGTCCGTCGTAGGGGGCGGAGATCGCCTGCAGGTCACCGGTGGCGTTGCCGCCGAAGTCTTCGCTGTAGGCGGCGCGGTCGCTGCTGAAGCGACGTTTCCATGTTCCGTCAGCGGGTAACCCGAATTCGTAATCGCTGAAATGCTGATTGGCGAAGTTCACGATCACGATGGTGTCGTCACCAGCACCGCCGCCGTAACTGCGGCGATAACCAATCACCTTGTCATGGTTGTTGAAATGAAAGACGTCGATGTGCTGACCTGTCAAACCTCTCGTGTTCCCCTTTTCGTTTAATCGCAAGCGGATCAGATCACGAGTCAGTTTGATTGTGCCGCCTTCTTCGCTTGCCTTGTCCCAGTCCAGTTCGTCTGCGTCCTGAAACCAGCCATCTTCGAGAAACTCTTGACCCTGAAACAGCATCGGAATGCCGGGGGACGTCAACGTTAAAGCGATCCCCAGCGTGGCACGTTTTCTCGCGTACCAGTTGTCCGGATCGGCCTCATCCACTTCGCTGGGAACACGTGATTTTCCGTTGGCGACTTCGTCGTGGGATTCGGTGTAAACGACGCGTTGAAAAGCATCACAATTGTAATAGTTATTTAATGCGTCTCGGACTTTGTTCATGTCACGACTGGCGTCGTCGGGCTGGGTAATCGCTTCGCGAATCGGGTGAACAAACCCAGCGTCCCACTGCGTAGCGAAACCGGCTCCCCCTTCGATGTCGGACTTTGTTAGGTATTCATTGTCTTGAAGATCTTCGGCGATCGTGATGGCCGACGGTTTGAAAGCATGGATTTCTCGGTTGATCCACTGCGTTAGTCCCCAGCCTTCGGGGATCTCATGCTGACCGCTGGCATCAATGCTGCGAATGTACAGCGTCATGTCGTAACGTAGGCCGTCGACGTGATAGTCCTTCAACCACATCAATGCATTGTCACGGATGTAGGATCGCACCTCACCTCGGCCGTAATCGGGACGGGTGTCGCCCCACGGGGTTTTGCTGCGGTGATCATTGTAAAAATAGATTCCGCCTTTGCCGTTTTCGCTCCAGCCATCGAATTGCCAGAGGTCTAGATCGCTGGGGCCGAAGTGGTTGTAGACGACGTCCAAGATGATCGCAAATCCAGCTTTGTGGGCTTCGCGGACGAAGGTTTTAAATCCACGGGGCCCGCCGTAAGCGGATTCGATCGCGTAGGGATGTGCGGGGTTGTAGCCCCATGAAAGGTCTCCTGCAAATTCAGCGATCGGCATGATTTGCAGGGCATTGACGCCAAGGGCTTTCAAGTGGTTAAACTTCTTGGCGAATTCGGCAAACGTTCCGACCTCGTTGTCGCCATCGCGAAAAAACGTCCCGATATGTGTTTCATAGATAACCAATTCGTTCCAAGCTGGCATCGTGAAATCGTCGCCTTGCCACGCGAATTGCGGGTCGTGGACGATACCATTGCCGACGGAGTTGGTCACTTCACGGACTCGTGGATCGATCCGTTGAAACGTTTTGTCACCATTGGTGATTTCGTATTTGTATTCGTCACCCGGCTTGGCATTTCCAACAACCGCCAGCCAGCACCCGCTTTCTTCGCGATCCATCGGATTCGCGTCAGAAGCCCACTCATTAAAATCACCGATGACGCAGACGCTGGAAGCATTGGGAGCCCAGACTCGAAAGGCGACTCCCTCCTCAAGGATGATCGCTCCCATGCCCTCAATATGTAAGTTCGATTCAGCGGTATGCGTTTGTCCTAATCTGACGTCCGTACTCATCGGAGCTACCTTCTCGGTTGGGGCTGCTGTCTGAACGATGAAGTCATTCCAACAGGGCAGTAAGAAGTAAAAAGGAAATTGGTTTATGGGCGTTTGGAATCTTGGGCGAATCGCTTAAGGAAATAAGAACTCTTCTTATTCCTAAGGATGTTGCTCAGGGTTCCACTGCATCGGATTGGGGGATGCCTTCGCCCAACAGTCGGCTGATTTGGTCGAACAATTCATCAAACTGGACGGGTTTCGCTTGGAAACCGTCGCAGCCCGCTGCGATCGCTCGTGCTTCGTCGTCCGGCAGCGCGTACGCGGTTAGAGCAATGACGGGGATTCTGTTTTCGGCGTCTGCCGCGCGGATTTGCATGGTCGCTTCCAGACCATCCAGTTCGGGCATGTTGATGTCCATCAGAATCAACGAGGGAGCCGCTTGAGCGGTCGCCAAAACGGCTTCCAGCCCGTTTTTTGCAGTGACAACCGTGTACCCCTGCCGTTGTAATTTAATCGTCATCATTTCGCGGATGTCGTCGTGATCGTCGACAAGAAGTATTGTGGTCATCGTCGCACCGTTGGATGGAGTTTGATTGTTTGATTGTTTGTTTGATTCAGGAAGTTACTTCAAGCGATGCTTCGGGATCGGTCGGAATCTCTGTGTTCGGTGGGACACGCCTTCGCTTTACAATGGATTGAACTTTGGCGTGCGTCTGTGAATAGGAGGTCGTCATACTGGTCGCGCCCGCCTTGCGAAACCGGACAAATAGCCTGTCGAAGTTCTTGAATTTCCCCAGGCATGAAATCACAATCGGTCCGTTATATTTCCCGCTGCGAATCGATTTGCAAAGGTAGCGGGCCTGAGCAAACCCACCCTGTGGCAAAACGACGATAACAACAACGGCTGGCTCGCTATCTACGATTCGCCGGACGACTTCTTGAGGGAGGGTTTCGTCGTCGATGCTGATCAGTGCATGCTCCCCTGCCCCGCTAATACGAAGCAGATTTAGGATCAGCGATTCACTGAAGTGATGGGACGTGCATCCGATGACCACCGGCAGTTCCGCGGCAACGTCTGTAGCAGGAACGTTTGCATCGGTAATGTTTGCATCGGGCACGTCAGGATCGGTCGCTGGTGCGTCGGTTGGTTTGTCCAGCCGGGCAATTAGGCCTCCTGCCATCGCGAATAAGCGACTTGCATCGGTACCACTCAAGTGTTCCGAGTCATGGTCCATGCGAATACGTTTTAGCGTCGGAACGATTACGTCATCACAGGCTGAATTGAAGTCCGAATGGTTGACCTGATGCTGCAGTAATTCGGCCGCTCGGTGTTCATCCCCGGCAAGCATTCGCTGGTAGAACCGCATCGACGCTTTAATTTCGACTTCTTCTCCAAACAGTGTCGAGAGGATTTTGAAACGTGGGACATAACGCCCAAGCACCACTAAGCAAACGGTCAGTGGAGTCGACAACAGGAGCCCCACAGGGCCCCAAAGCCAGCCCCAGAATACGGCTGCGATGATGACGGCTACTGCGGAGATCCCTGTGCTGGCTCCATATAGCCACGGTTCCAGGATATTGTTGCTTAGCAATTCCATTACCACGATCAGAGCCAGCACTGCGGCAAAAACGCCATAGCCTGGGAAGACCGAAAGTGCGATTGCGAGCGGAAAGATCGCTGCGGCGGTTGGTCCAAGGTAGGGAACAAAGCGTAAGCAGGTTGCCAGGGCACCCCAAAGGATCGCATTAGGAAAAAATCCCTCCTCGGTCATCGTCACCCCGATGACAGCCAAGCCGATCGATAGGACAAAACCGTAGGAAGTATTGACGATCGTTTGCGCGATTAAGTAGCGGCTGATCCGGGCAGCGGCTTCGTCAATTGCTTCGGTCGTCGTTACGTAATTGCCGTGGCTGACGACCGCGATAATGCGGTCGCGTAAATCTTCACGGTGAATCAACATAAACAACGCAAAGACACTGACCAAGCCAGCCGTTGCCAGCGGGCCCAGTACGGTACCCGCGGTCGTCGCCCAGGATGCCAGTGGTAAATCGCTTTGAACCTCTTTGATGAACAGGGGCGTCTTCGCCGAAGTGCCATCGTTGGCAATTTCCGCATCTTCGCTTCCGTCCACCGGGAGAAGCTTTTTGGTCCACTCCTGGAAGATCGAATCGTTCTCCGAAGGTTTTACTTTCCTTTCGGTTTCGGCACCCTTCTCCATTGCCTCGCTTACCTCGTCGGCAAGTTTGTCCAGGGATCCACCGACGCCGCTGGTCAATCCAGCGACACTCCTTGCCTTGGCGACTAATTCGTCTTTGTGCTGCGGAAGGTCGCCGACCAAAGTGGTCAATTCACGACCAAGCAGCGTGAATCCGGCAGCTAGTAGAAGAAAGGCTACTAAGGCGGTCGAAACAACCGCGGCAACATTGGGAATTCCCATTCTTTGCAAGCGATTGACGACCGGGCTGAGCAGAAACGAAAGCAACAATCCGAGTGCAAGTGGAATAAAAACGTCACGTGCAAAGAACAGGGCCGCGACGGTCAGGACAACCGCAAGCAATTGAGCAACCGCAGCGATGGTTGCAAGATCGGATTTGGGTTTGACCATTCAGTGGATCGCAGAGGGATTAAGGTTACTGTCCAGGACGGCCATGCGGATGTACTCTCACTTAACATCAAGCAAACGCTCCCGAAATAAACACCAAGCAAACACTGTACCAAACGGTTTTTCCTAAGGGAGCAAACAACCTGGGAATCTGGGAAATCGCATATTCGCACCTCGGATCACTCGCTAGAATGACGGGGGTCAAAGAGGACTCCCAAGGGCGAGGACCTGTTTGATCCGCGAATCATAGCGGTCTTCGCCCGGATTCTTGCTCATGCGTCGTAGGCGTTGTCAGAAATTCTCGCATAATGGAACTCCCTTTGCTCAGGACGGACCTTTCCTGTCCTCGGGAACGCGGGCGACATCGATCAAGTGCTGCAATCTCTTTTTATTGTTGTTGAAACATCTTTTTTGGGCGACCCATGACGCAGGGCCAAACGAACTTGTCTTCTCAAACTGCGGGAAGGCTTATCACTGTTGGTGTGGGCGCTTCGGCTGGTGGATTTGAAGCCTTTACGGAATTGCTTGCTCAGCTTGGCAAACCAGACAATTTGGCCATCGTTTTCGTGCAGCATCTAGATCCTGCTGTTCAGGCATCGCTGATGGAACGGTTGGCTGAAGCGACCGAGATGACCGTTGTCGAAATCACAGGACGGGAAAAACTGAAGCCGGGGTATGTCTACGTTGCACCGGCTAGACAGTTCTTGGAATTCAAAAACCGAGCCGCTCGCCCGGTGGTCCCGGATGTCGATGAATCTCCATTGACCGCGGTCGATCACCTCCTGCTGTCCCTTGCCGAAGATCAAGGGGAGCGTTCCGTCGGAATTGTCCTGTCGGGATCGGGCAGTGATGGTGCGGTCGGGTTGAAGGCGATCAGTGACGCGGGTGGTTTGACGTTCGCGCAGGATGCTGATTCGGCGAAGTTCGATAGCATGCCACGCAGCGCGGCGACGACCGGAGTTGCCGATCATGTCTGCCGACCGCGCGATATCGCCCTGGAACTGCTTCGCTATGCCTCCCACGTCGATGAACATGGCGACGAATCCGACGTCCAGCGTGTGCAAAAACAAATCGGTGAAGCGATCCCGCGCATTGCCGAGCATTTGCTTTCGGTTACCGGCCACAATTTCCAGCACTATAAGATCACGACCCTCTCGCGGCGCATCCAGCGGCGAATGCAGATTTCTCGCATCGCAACCGCTGCGGAGTATTTGACTCGACTGCAAGGCAACAAAGAAGAAGCCAACGCTCTGTTCCGGGAACTACTGATCGGCGTCACCGCATTCTTTCGGGATCCAGAGGCGTTCCATGCGCTTGCGGTATCTGTATTGCCGAAGATCTTTGAAGGGAAATCGCCAGGCGAAATGGTGCGGATCTGGGTGGCTGGATGTAGTACGGGTGAAGAAGCGTACTCGCTGGCGATGCTCTGCCACGAATACGCCGAAAGTCTAAGCGAGGTTCCCGAAATACAGATCTTTGCCACCGATATCGATGAGCGTGCTTTGCAGATTGCACGATCGGGTTTTTATCCGACGGGCATTGAGGATCACGTTAGTCCCGAACGCCTGAAAAAGTTCTTTGTCAAACGAGGCAAGCGATACCAGGTTGCGAAGTCGATTCGGGATGCCGTGTTGTTTTCAAAGCATAATCTGATCAGTGACCCTCCCTTCTCGCGGCAGGATCTGATTTCGTGTCGCAACCTGTTGATCTATTTGGGGAATCATCTACAGGAAAAACTGATCCCGCTGTTTCATTACGCCCTACGCCCTTCTGGTTTCCTGTTCTTGGGACCGAGTGAAACGATTTCGTCGCATGGTGAACTTTTCCGGCCCCTTGATGCTAAGTTTCGCCTCTCTCAGCGAAAGGAGACCGCGGTCAGTTCGACCAGTCTTTTGGCGATGCGACAAGGGGCGGTCAAAGTCATTCAAGGAGGCGGTACCCAGCCCGACACGACAACCGATCTGAATGGCATCCGGCAACGCATTCTCTTGGACGAATTCGCCCCGAAAGCGGTGATCATCGATCAGGCTGGTCAGATCTTGAACGCTTCGGAAGGTGTGGAGAAATACCTTTCGATCTCGGGAGGTGATTTCCAAAACAATATCGTCAAAATGGCACTATCCGGTCTGCGGATTGGGTTGCGAGCGGCGATCAACGAAGCGGTCAAAAAACGTGAAAAAGTCACACACGATAATCTCTCGATCCGTGATGGTGATTTGGTTCAACGGGTGATGTTAACGGTTCAGCCGATGCCGCAATTGGGCGAGCACGACGAATTGTTGATGGTCGTTTTTCACGATTCAGGCGAACCGGTACGCCGCGATGACGATGGGATTCCTGAATCCAGTATCACAGGCAATCAGGATGCGGATTCGATCATCTCTCATATGGAACGTGAACTTGAAACGACTCGCAGCGATCTGGAGCGAACGCTGCAAGACATGGAGGCCGCCAACGAAGAATTGAAGTCGTCCAACGAAGAACTGTTGTCGATGAATGAAGAACTTCAATCGGCTAACGAAGAATTAGAAACTTCGAAGGAAGAGATCCAAGTTGTGCTGGGGCGAATCGCTCAATCCGAATCCGACCAAAAGAACCTGCTGGACAGCACAAAGATCGCTACGTTGTTTCTTGACAATGAAATGAACATCCGAAGTTTTACTTCGGGGGTCACCGCGATCTACAATTTGATCCCGACCGACATCAGCCGCCCCCTGCATCATATTACGCACACCGCAGTGGAGATGCCGCCGTTTCCGGACGTATCGTCGCTCCTCGGAGACGCTGTTGCTGTGGTCGAGGATGAAGTCGAAACCCAAGACGGTCGTTGGTACATGCGGCGTATTCGCCCCTACCTAAATGACAAGAAACTTGACGATGGTTTAGTGGTCACATTTTACGAAGTGACTGAACAGAAAAATTTGCGGATGCGATTGGCGACTGCGCACGCTGTAACACGCTTGCTGGCGGATGCTGATTCCTTTGAAACCGTGATCCCGCTTGTGCTGCAAGCTCTACGCGTATCGCTGTCGGCGGAAGTCTGCGTGCTGTGGCGGGCCGACGATGATGCACAGTTCCTGAACTGTGTCGAAGCGGATGCTATTGATAGTTTGCGGCAGCCCTTTATCGATCAAAGTCGCGAAATACGACTGGCAATGGGGGAAGGACTACCTGGCCGCGTCTGGAAAAACCGCGAACCTGTCTGGTTTGGGGATGTCCAAGACAATGGTGTATTCCTTCGCGCAGAATCGGCTGCGGAAAGCGATTTATGCAGCGGTGTGGGGACGCCGATCGTCGTCGGTAACAAGTTTAAAGGGGTGATTGAAATTTTCACCTCGCGACGTCTTACGCACGAGCCTGAGTTGATTCAATTGCTGGGATCGGTCGGCAATGAGATCGGCCAGTTCATTCGCCAACGTCGCTTGGACGCAAGATTTCGCGATGAGGAAGCTCGCAAAAGCGCGATCCTGGAATCCGCAATCGACTGTATTGTGACGATGGATCAGGCAGGCCGAATTGTTGATTTTAACCCGTCCGCCGAGCGGACGTTCGGTTTTTCCGCTACCGACGTCGTCGGTAAATTGCTCGCCGATACGATCATCCCGAAAGAATATCGCGATCTCCATCGAAAGGGATTGACGCGATTTCTCAGAACCGGCGAATCTGAAATGATCGGCCAGCGGACCGAATTGACCGCTCAACGCGCCGACGGGAGTCAGTTTTCCGCCGAGTTAGCGATTAGCGTCTCACGCGGTCGGGACGATACGCCCTTCTTTACGGGCTATATCCGCGATATCACCGAGCGAAAGCAAGCGGAAGCGACGTTGTTGCAACGCGCCGAGTTGGCAGCGTTGCACGCTTCGTTGGCGGTATCGCTGGCGGGCGAGGCGCCGCTAAACGAAATACTTCAAACCTGCTGCCAACGCATTGTTGATGGATTGAACGCCGCGTTTGCTCGCGTTTGGTTGCTGAACGAAACGGAGGAGATGCTGTATTTGGAAGCTGGCGGGGGAATCGATTCGCATCTGGATGGTTCCCTGCGACAAGTTCCTCTGGGGAAATTGAAGATCGGACAAATTGCTTTGACGCGGCAACCGTTCCTATCCAACGATGTGTCAAATGATCCGAGTTTCGGGGATGTGCTGTGGATCGAAAATGAAGGGCTGGTGGCGTTCGCCGGTTACCCTCTGGTGGTCGAGCATCGCATCGTTGGGGTGGTTGCCCTGTTCGCTCGAAACCGGCTTGCCCCCGTCGTGTTCGAACAACTGATGCCGATGGCCGACGCGATCGCCCAGTGCATTGCCCGGAAAGAATCCGAGCAACGATTGGTCGATCGTGAGCAGCGATTGAATCTGGCTCTGGATGCTGGGCACCTGGGAACGTGGCACTGGGATGTCAGTGCGGACCACGTCACTTGGTCCGATCAGTTGTACGAGATCTTTGGGTACGAGAAGAATCAGTTTCACAATACGAAAGCTGGGTTTTTGGCGGTGATCCATCCCGACGATCGTCAATACGTCGTCGACCTACTAGAGTCCGTCTTCAGTGGGAACTGTCTGTCGTATGAAATGGTTTTTAGAATCATTCGAGGCGACGATCACCGTACGGTGTGGACTTCGGGACGTGGGGTCATCCACCGCGATGAATCCAATCAACCGGTCAGTATCACGGCCGTCGCAAGCGATATCACCGAACGGATGCAGTGGGAGCAGGAACTTTCCGGCAGAGAATCCCACTTGCGCAGTGTGATCGACAATACCCTCTTTATGATCGGGGTCCTGGACGTCGACGGAACGCTGCTGGAAGCCAACGCAGCGGCGATCAAAGGGGCAGCCATCGAGCGAGACGAAGTCATCGGCAAAAAATTCTGGGACTGTCATTGGTGGAATTTTGACGAAGAATCGATCTCCGGTCTGAAAGAGTTTGTGCGGCGTGCGGCGAGTGGAGAATCGGTTCGCTACGACGTGCTTGCACGCATGGCCGGTGACTCTCGGGTCATGATTGATTTTATGCTCAATCCTGTTCGTAATAGCGATGGGAAGATCACCCATTTGATTCCCTCGGCTGTCGATATCAGTGAACGCAAAGCGGCAGAAGCGGCGGTGATCGAACGGGAGCAGTTCCTCATGTTGGCGTTAGACGCCGGCAAAATGGGAACGTTCAAATGGGATGTCAAGACAGGACGTGCCGACTGGTCCGAGATGGTCTATTCCATGTTCGGATGTCGCCAAGATCAATTCGATGGCACCGTTTCTAGTTTTCGGGAATTGGTTCATCCGGAAGATCGTGAGTACGTTTGGACGCAGATTGAAGAAGGATTGGGCGGGGGTGTCGATGAACATTTTGTTGAATTCCGGCTTATCCGACCCAGTGATGGGCGTACGATCTGGGTGGAGGAGCGTGGAGTCATCCACCGGGATGCAGGTGGTAATCCGCTACAGGTGACCGGGCTGGTGCAGGATATCTCCGAGCGAAAAAGGGAAGAACTGAACCTGGCGTTTCTTTCCGATTTGCAGACCCAATTGGTGCCGCTCACATCGGTCGACGCGTTGATGGAAGTCTCCACACGTTTGACAGCAAACTACTTAGGATTGGCAAGCTGTTTGTTGGTCGAATTTGATGAGCATGGCGAATCCGCAGATATTATGTGCGACTACCACATGGACGATCGCCCAAGTATGGTGGGCAAACACTCGGTGCATGATTTCCATGTGGAATCGGAACGGGCATCATTGGTCAATGGACAGCAGGTCTGCTTGCGAGACACGCAAGGTAGAGAAGGTGATGTCCGCCTGGCGGAGAATTTTCGCAAGTTCAATATCGGCGCATTTTGTAATTCCGCTTACGTCACCGACCGCGGTACCAAATTTGTCGTTTCCGCGTTGTATTCTCAACCGCACGTATGGGAAAGCGAAGAACGGAGGTTGCTGCAGGAAGTTGCCGACCGGGTTGGTATCCGGATTGAACGTGCAAGGTCTGAGGAAGAACTGGCGAATCGCGAAGCGCATCTGCGCCGTGTGATCAACAACCAATTGGGCCTGGTCGGCGTCATCGACCGTGATGGGATTCTGTTGGAAGTTGACGACCGGTCATTGAAGATTGCACATACACGGCGTGAGGAGGTTATTGGAAAACACTTCGCTGAAGCACCGTGGTGGAGTTACGATTCGGCGGTTGCGGCGAAAATTCGAGATTCGATGCAGACTGTGATGGCCGGCGAGGTGGTCCGTTTCGATGTCTCATTGTTCTCGCATGGCAGCGAAGGCGTGATGATTGATTTCATGATCGCACCGGTTTTTGATCACGAAGGCAAAGTGGAGTATCTGATTCCGTCAGGTGTCGATATTACCGAACGCTACGCGGCCGCAGCCGAACTGGCTCAGGCGAAACGATTGCTTGAATTAAGCATGACGGTCAGCCGCGTTGGGTCTTGGAGTTTTGATTTGGAATCGGGGATGTTTTCCGCCGATGAGAGCCTCGCGCAGATGTTTGGCTTGAGCGGGGCGCAGCCCAGCACGTATGACGATTTTATGTCCCGCATCGCTGACGAAGATCGAGATCGGGTCGAAAATTCGGTCACGAAATTGTTGGAAGAGGGAGAAGCGTTTAACGAAGACTATATGGTCGAATTGCCCGACGGTTCGACACGGTACTTTCAGGGCCGAGGATCCGTTGTGGTCCTCAATGACGGGACGAAGACGTGCTCGGGAATTATCATGGACATCACGAAAACGCGAGAAATGCAGTTCGCGCTAGCTCAAAGTGAAGAGCGTTTTCGCAGCATGGCCAACACCGCTCCGGCGATGATCTGGGTTACGGATGAGAACCATCGGTGCAATTTCCTTTCCCAGCGATGGTATGACTTTACGGGCCAGGTGGAAGAAGAAGGGCTTGGTTTTGGATGGACCGATGTTATTCATCCCGAAGACCGCGAGGAAGCCCGAAAGCTGTTTCTGAAGGCGGCCGAAGCGAGAGAGACCTTCGAAATCGATTTCCGAATGCAGACCGTCGACGGCAACTATCGATGGGTTATCGATGCTGGCCGACCTCGGATGGATGCGTCTGGAAAGTTCCTCGGTTACGTCGGGTCCGTGATCGATGCTCATGACCGTCATGAATCGGAAGCCGAACTGAAAGAAGCACGCGCGTTCGCCGATGCCGCTAATGAGTCGAAGAGTGCGTTCTTAGCGAATATGTCTCACGAAATTCGGACTCCGATGACGGCCATCTTGGGCTACGCCGAATTGTTGAGGGAATTGGTGGAACATGATGAAGGCAAGCAACATCTGAAAACGATTCGCAGGAACGGCGACTATTTGCTTGAAATCATTAACGATATTTTAGACCTCTCCAAAATTGAAGCTGGCAAGCTTGAGGTCGATTGTGAACGTTTCGAACCGCATCGTCTGGTCGAAGACGTACGCAGCATTATGGAGGTCCGCGCGAAGGAAGATGGGTTGACGTTGGCGGTCGAATATGCGGGCAAGCTACCCAAAGTGATTCGGTCGGATCCAAAGCGGCTTAAGCAAATTCTGATCAACCTTATTGGTAATGCGATCAAATTTACGAGGAAAGGTCGAGTTAAGATTCGCGTTCGATTTGATGGCACCGATCAACAATTGCAGTTTGACGTGATCGATACGGGCATCGGTATTTCCGATGAACAGATGGCTCGTCTGTTCAAACCCTTTTCACAGGGGGATGCAAGTGTCACGCGGAACTTTGGAGGGACCGGACTGGGACTTGCGATCAGCCAAAGACTGGCCGAAACGCTGGGCGGAAGCATCACCGCTAGTAGCACTGCCGGTGTCGGTAGCACCTTCACCGTCCATATCGCGATCGGTGAATCGATGGATGCGAATTTGATCGAATACGCCGTCCCGGGAGCAAAGTCGGAATCACTTAATTCTCCCCATGGCGAATCCCTCGTCCAGCTTTCCTGTCATGTGCTGATCGTGGACGATCGACGGGATATCCGCTTCCTAAGCAAGCGGATTTTGACCGACGCCGGAGCGACCGCGGTGGAATGCGAAGATGGATTGCTTGCCGTCGAACATATTGCCGCCTGTTTTGAAAATGGGAATTGTCCCGATTTGATTCTGTTAGATATTCAGATGCCAATACTGGATGGTTTTTCGACCGCCCAAAGGCTCCGCTCGCTCGGTTACACAGGTCCGATCGTCGCCCTCACGGCCGACGCCATGCAAGGCGACATGAACCGTTGCCTGGAAGCGGGCTGCAATGATTATCTAAGCAAGCCAATCGATAAAGCCAAGCTGTTAGCAAAGGTCGCCGAACTGACAGGACCTGTGTCATAGCGGATGGTGGCAGTCGTCGCACGCAGTCGAGTCTCTCCGAGACTCGTGCACATAGTTCGCCGCCTCGGATAGGCGTGCGATAAATAAGTTGCGAGTGTGGCGGGGAGAAAAGGCCCCATGCCAGCTTGCCTGGCAGGAAGCCAAAATTTGGAATTCTGGTTGATAGAGTTCCGTTTCCGGGCTTGCCCCGGCGGGCTCACAACTGGCAGCTACTCTCTTGAACGATCAAAATGCGGTTCTCCGCCAGCCCCGAATCGCCTAGGCGATTCGGGGCTGGCGGAGAAGGATCGAGTGGGGGCAGGCATTCAGGTAGCTGCCAGTTGTTGTACCGACCGGGACGAGCCCGGCGGAAACAAACAAGAGCAGCGCGAGCGGAAATCGTCAACTTATTTATCGCACGCCTCGGGGGTTGTGCGATAAATAAGTAGTGAGTGTGGCAGGGAGAAAAGGCCCCATGCCAGCTTGCCTGGCATGAAGCCAAGATTTGAAATTAGTTCGCATGGCTCTAGAAAAACGCTTCCCGTTCGGATTGCCGCTTTCAGCGGCAATCCGAACGGGAAGCGAAAACCGTGGGGACAACCACCTCTAATTTCAAATCTTGCGTTCCTGTCGGGTAAACCGACGAGGGGACGTGGCGCTTGGATGTCTGGGCAGGTGCCAGCTGCTGTCAAACCGTCAACTTATATATCGCACATCCCGAGAGGCGTAGCTACGTCGTTGTCGTAGCTGCTGTCGCCAGAAGGTGGTTGCTGCTCTTTGCGATGGCATGTCCCGCAAGTCATTAGGTTTTATCCATTTGCTCAATCGCTAATAGAATCAGGACGAGAAGGATCGAGGCAACCACCACGATCACAGTGCGGCTCGCAGGTAGAAATTGATCTACCGTCAGTTTCCCGCGATCACCTATCGGGTCGATATGCGTGGCGATCCAATTGGATGCTTCCGCAAAAAGATACGACCCCACTATCATGCCCGCGATCATTGCCAAGGCGTCATAGTTGCCCTGCCCTAATGCAGCGGCGCCCGTGCCAGGACAATACGCTGACAGGGCAAAACCGACTCCAAAAAGGAGCCCCCCAAGAATGTTGGATGCAAATCGTGTTGGTTTAATGTGCAGTTCCACCAGCCCCATCCGATGCAATACTTGAATTCCTAACATGCCAACAATCACAGCCGAGAGCATGACTTTGACGACGGTAAAGTCCTCCAGTAATAGCTGGCCGATCAGAACATGAAATTTCGCGACCCCACCTTTCTGCAGCAAGAATCCGAAGAGGACGCCAAAGAGCAGTCCAAGAATCAACTGCTTTACAGGGGCGGTCGGTGCGTCTGATTCGGATGTGGTCGATTTTTCGTTCTTCTGAATCGGTTCTTCGATTGTCGTTGACATTTCCTTAAATCCCAAACATGAGCCAGGCGGCGACGATACCACCGATAAAGAAACAGATTGCCGAAAGCCACGACCCAACGGCTAGCTGCAGCGTCCCGCTGATCCCATGGCCGCTAGTGCAGCCCCCTGCCATCCGCGCGCCGAATGCCATGGCTATTCCACCGAGGAAGGTGACCCCTAGTCGCAGGGCGTAGCTGTCCTGACCGAATCGGGCTTGCCACATTTCAGGGAGGAATTGTCCCGTCCACTCTCCCCCGGTCCAAGCGGCAAGGAACGCCCCGATCACCACGCCGGCGACCAACATTAACTCCCATCCAACCTTTGGCGGGTTGTCCTGGAAATATTTCAATTTTGCCGTATGGGTGGGGGCAGCCTGTTTGCCGACCAATCCGGCGATCCGTGCGTACGCAGTCGAAGCCCCAAGAGGTTTGTTTGAAAAGTAAAACGTCAGCATCGAGAGCACCCCGATCAGTGCACCGACAAGATACGGTGACCAAGCTGCCCCGTCGTACTGCAGTGGATTGACTTCGGCGAATAAGATCGCCGTTGAAGGTATGGGACTCATGCGTCTAACTCCTCTGGTTTTTCAACTTCACAATCTTGGGCCATCCAAGCACTCCAGCTGCCTGGAACGTTGGCAACATTCTTAAATCCACGTGAACGCATCAAACTGGAAGCGATGCTGGCTCGATAGCCACTTGCACAGTACGCTGCGTAACGCGCGTCTTTATCTAGTCCGGTGATGCGATCTCGCATCTCGGCGATGAAATAATGCTCGGCTCCAGGTATATGGCCACCATTCCATTCGTCGGGAGAACGAACGTCGAGGATGTTTAATGTAGGATCGGCAAGTCGCCTCACTTGCATTTCTTCCACCGATATTTGGGGCAGTGTTTCAAGCGGCAGCCCTGCCATTTCCCAGGCTTTCATGCCACCGCATAAATATCCGGCAAAGTTGCTGTGCCCGGTTCTCACAATCAGCCGCTCGATCGATTCAATGTCGGAAGCCTGGTCAACGATCAACAGCATCCGTTCATCCAGGTCAAGCATCTGTCCCACCCATGCAGACATCTCGGGCCGGTTCCCAATATTGATCGCGCCCGGAATATGTCCGCCTCCAAAAGCGAGCATTGATCGCGTATCGATTACCGTGACACCAGGCTCTCTAGCCGATCGTCGGAACGCATATGGTGGTAGTGCAGGAATCGTTGGCAGACGGTCCATCACCTCCGGTCCGGCCGCATTCAATTTTTTCAACCTTGGATAGTGCCAAGGGGCCGGAGGGGCGTCGTCGACAACGAAGGTTCGAAATGCATCGAAGTTCGGAAATTTCAGAAAGGTATTGTGACGCCGCTCGTATCCGATGGTGCTGATAAGACGGTCACCAATGTTGGCTCCACACGCCGATCCTGCTCCGTGTCCCGGATAGATCGTTACGAAATCTTCCAGCTTTAAAAAGTATTCGTACAGCGTTTCGTACAACTGTTTGGCAAGACCTTCTGTTTCCTCTGCCCCTAACAAATCGGGACGCCCGGCAGATCCTACGAACAGCGAATCACCCGTGAAGACTGCCCATGGCGTGTTAGCGTTATCGGATTCGCACAATTCGAAGGAGAGATGTTCAGGAGTGTGCCCCGGCGTATGGCGTGCGATCAGACGGAATGCTCCAAAATCGAACACCTGGTTGTCGCTAACCGGTTCGGCTTCAAATTGATAGTTGCTTTGCACGTCGCTCAAGTAAATCTTCGCCGTCCCCACGCGTTCAGCCAGCGAGCGGCTACCAGAGACGAAGTCAGCATGGATATGCGTTTCGAAAACATGGGTGATCGCAACCCCGTGCTTCCGAGCCAACGATTCATAAACTTCCACATCCGTTCTTGGATCGATCACCGCGGCGTTTCCAGAATCGGTATCGCCGACAAGATAGGAGAGCTGAGCGATCCCGTCCGTCAAGATCGATTCGAGAATGAACATGGTCGTCGGTCCTTAGTTTTTTGGTTTTTCAGCGGGTAACAGACAGCACTTCTTTCCGCCATCGGGGGCTCGTGGAGTCGTACGCTCCGTGTTGCCCTGCCCTTCTGCGGAAGAATTTTTACGATGTCTGTTTCAATACGATCCCTTCGCTTGCTGGCTGCGGATCCGGTTGTGATCTGTTTTCCAGTGGGATGCGAATCGCATGCCAAATAGCCAGCAACGTGTCGCGGTGCCATTTCAACCGTGAAACCAGCCGAGAAGCTTGGTCACGAAACCTGTTGATTTTGCAAATTGGATCCGTCTGAAGATTTCGCCAGCCATCTAGCCGGCAGTGTCCATTGCCAGGGTTAAGTCCGAAAGCCATTGCTCATGCATCTGTTTTCGACGTAGGCGATCGGGCATGCGGAGGATCGCAGCGGGATGCCAAGAGGCAATCGTTTGGGTGCACCACTCGGTCGGTAGGATCTTGCCTCGATCTTTGGTGATGCGAAAATCCCGTCCACACAACGCCTGGGCAGCGGTCGCCCCTAAGCAGACAACAACGTTCGGCCGGATCGCGGATAGTTCGGCTTCTAGCCAGGGCCGGCAAGCAAAGATCTCCCGAGAGTCCGGTTTTTGATGCAATCGCCGTTTTCCCCGTGACGTTGTTGTTTCGGTGAATTTGAAATGTTTCACGACGTTGGTGATATAGACTTCGCTGCGCTGAATCCCGACAAGCTGAAATGCTTCATCGAGCAATTCGCCTGCGGGGCCGACAAAAGGATGTCCCTGCAAATCTTCCCGGTCCCCCGGTTGCTCTCCAACAAGAACAATCCGCGCATCCCGAGGCCCTTCGCCAAAGACGGTTTGAGTTGCCGACTGATGAAGCGAGCATGCCCGACAGGACTCCGCGGCGCGGCGAAGCGATACCAAGTCTTTATGCTCCGGCATAAAGTTTGTCGCTGTTTCTGCAAATCCTTCGGTGTCAGCGATCATTTCGGTGACTCGCCCTGGAGCCTTCTGTAACAGGTCGTCAATTAGAGAAGCTTCTGGTAGTGTCGGCCAGTGGCGTACCGGCATCTCCCGTTTCATCATCGCGACCTTGACGCGTGCCGGATTAAAAATGGATGCATAGTATGTTTTCCAAAGCTCTTCCAGTGCGTCTTGGTCGGGCGTTTCCGATACGGGGACTCCGGGACCGTAATTCAACATCTTTTGATCCCAGGTAACCGATTCATCGGGCGTCAATATCGACCAATGCATGCCTTTAAACCGGCGAGCAAAGAAGGGAGCTGCCAGTCGCAGGATCCGGTGATCAGGTCGATGCCAAGCGATAAACCGTTCCGTCACATCCGACGTCGTGTTGGAGATGTCGGATGTGATTTTTCGGAAGCGGACGAACGCCTTCATTTTGTGAACGTCGCGGGTCACCCCTTTTTGCATCTGCGTTAACTTATAAACATCCTGGTCCGTTGTGATTTCCAGTAGGTGGCGTTCGTCGAATACGATTCGCCACAAAGTCCGGTACAGCAATGCCCATCGCTGATCATCGCGATGGCAAGCCACATTCCGTGCAAGCTGCAAAAACTCTTTGGGGACGGAAAAGGTGGCTGAGGCGGAACCGGTTGGATTCGGTTGATCGGATTCGAATAAGGATGGCTGATCATCGCCCGTCGTCCAGCGGATGTCGCTAGGTTTTGTTTTCGATGCGATTAAGTGACGCGACGCCTCGCGCCAATCTTCAAAAGTTTCCACGTTTACGAAATGCATCCACGGTCCTCCTCTTCGAAAAGGCCGGGGGCATCTTGTTTAATTGGCGACCAAAGTTTTTCTGGATGATTGAAAGTGGCAACCACTAGACCTCTCCAGATAACGCCGAACCGGCAGCGTCAAATAACATCAACTGCTCCGTCGCGGGCTTCGCCTTCTTTCGTAAGTCCAATCGGTCCAGGTTTAGGAGTTCCGGATTATGGTCCGCCGTTAGGACAAAGTATTTAGCTCGATTCCAAGCGACTCGCAGCTTTTTGAGGTTCTCAATTCGGAGCGATTGGTAGCGGCGAATGTGCAAAATCCGCTTCACGTTTCGAGTGCCGATGCCAGGGATTCGCATTAACTCTTCGCGGCTGGCAGCGTTGACATCGACAGGAAAGAAGTGTCGGTTCGCGAGCGCCCAGGCAAGTTTAGGGTCGATATCCAGAGAAAGGTTCTGGTCCGATTCGGCAACAATTTCACTGACGTCAAACCCGTAAAACCGAATCAACCAATCCGCTTGGTACAAGCGGTGTTCACGGATAAGCGGCGGGGATTGACCGGGAAGTCGGGCATCTGCATGTGGTATCGGGCTGTAAGCGGAATAGTAAACGCGTCGCAGTTTTTGCCCGGTATACAGTTGGGAAGCCGTCTTCAGCACCTCCACGTCTGGTGTGTCGGTCGCACCAACGATCATCTGGGTGCTTTGGCCGGCAGGGGTGAAGCGAGGCGGTTTGAAGCCCGCTTTTTGCTCCTGTTTTGTTTCGTCGATTTTATCGTGAATCCCTTGCATCGCTTCGACGATCTGAGGCTTCTTTTTCTCTGGGGCCAACGTGTAAAGATCTTTTTCCGTCGGTAGTTCGATGTTCACGCTTAAACGATCCGCCCACAACCCGGCTTCTTCGATCAACGCTTGGGAGGCGTTTGGAATCGTTTTCAGATGGATGTACCCTCCGTAGTGCTGTTCGGTCCGTAGTTTTTTGGCAACCGATGTCAGTTGCTCCATCGTGTAGTCGGAGGTTTGGATGATCCCGGAACTGAGGAACAACCCTTCGACGTAGTTGCGTTTATAAAATTCCATCGTCAACGAGACGACTTCATTGACGGTGAAGCGGGCCCTGGGCGTATCGCTGGAAATACGATTGACGCAGTACTGGCAGTCGTAGATGCAGTAATTGGTTAACAAAATTTTTAAAAGAGAAACGCAGCGACCATCGGGTGTGTAGCTGTGGCAGATGCCCATTCCCTCGGTGCTGCCGATCTCGCTTCCTGCACGCGTTGTTTTTGACCCGCTACTTGCGCAGGAAGCGTCATATTTTGCCGCATCGGCTAACACGGCTAGTTTGTCTCGAATTTCCATTCGTTTCGCTGCGATATGTAGGGAAATGTCCGTTCTGGGAGGCGAACCGGCGTCTCTCTGACGAGGAGTCGGCGGCCCCTCTATTGTCGGGACAAGTCAATATCCAGCGAGAAGCGGGCGACCGCACCAGTCACGGGATATGCCACTGCAATCCGCCGACTTATAAATAGCAAGTCGTAGCCGACGATGGGGCCTCTCCTTACTTAGCCTTAACCCTCCTTGGAGGGCGTGAAATTTGTAGATGCTGGTTCCCGAGTAGATTTGTGTTCTGCGTTTTGGCCTCGGGGTTGAGGACCCACTGCATCAACGAGGTTTGTTGGTCCGCGTATGCACTCGTGTGAACGCGTCCATCGCAGCGGGGCGTGCTTCTGCCCATGTCATGTGTTCCGCCCCCCCTTCGTTTTCCCAGCGTTGTCTGGCGAGGGCCTCGCGGGCTGCCCAGTCTTCATTTGCATCGGCGTCGTACGCTTCCCAGCCCGCTTGGTAGGCGGGGTGGTAGTGATTGTATTCATACGCATCGTCATAGTAGGGGCGGCTTTGATGCTGCTCTTCCCAGTACGCGGCTTCGACGGTGGGGTCGATGTTTTCCGCGACCGCTTTCCCGGCAAGCCCGCCAGCAACGCCACCAATGACCGCCCCAGCGACGGTTCCGATCGGGCCGCCGACAGCGCCTGCCGCTGCGCCGGCGGCAACCCCGCCGAGTGCTGTGCCAACTCCGGTCCCAACGGGGTGCGAGCCCGGTTCGCCGGTGATTGCGTCTTCGTTACGCAGTTCTTCACGGGTCTCTTCTCGTTCTGTTTTTTTAGTCGACATGTTCTTGGTCCTAATCTTGGGTTTTGAGGAAACGAACGATCGAAGCATGCCGATCGTTCGGACAACCAGTCGTTGCTGGCGAAGGAACCCAAGTAGCATTTGCCGTGCCACAGTGAAGTGATTTCGGACACGTCATCAACGCTTCGGTGACATTCTTTCGGCCCTCAACGTGCGACTGGTCGCGATCATTTGAAGAAGCACTTTCAGCTCCGTTGTACGGATTGGTTTCGGAAGGAAGTATGCAAACTTGACGAATCGCACTTGCTGTTCGATTCGCTGATCTCGAACGCTGCTAGTGACAATCACAGGCGTTTTGCTAATTCGTTGGTTGGTCGACTGTCGCATTGAAGAGAGGAGTTCGAGTCCAGAGGTTTCTGGCATTTCGATATCGGTCACGACGATGTCGAAGGGGTGTCGATGAAGTAATCGATAAGCTTGATCGCCGTTGCCCGCATGCCATGTTTCTATTCCCATACCGCGCATTGTCTTGTTGATATGAATCCGAATGGATGGGACATCGTCCACTATCAAGCCTCTTTCAAGGCCTTTTATGGAGTGGAGACTTTGTAGCGACCGGTTATTGGTTAACTGAACCATCGGTTTGAGACTCCCTGGGATGATTGAGTAACAGCGCCGAGCAATCGAATTGGAGGATTGGTCCGTGGATATCGAACGTATCTTCGACGATTCGGCTCAGCGAGCGGACGGAGATATCAAGGGTCTCGTATCCGGACTGCTTAATCACTTCGGTGGGACCGCCGTAGACGATGTGCCGAATTCCAGCCAGTGCAGCGGCGGAAAAGCACATCGGACAGGGCTCTCCAGTTGCGACCAACCAATGGTCCGGCAAGCGGCTTTCGCCCTTTTTAACGCACGCGGATTCAATGGCTAATATCTCGGCGTGTGCGGTCGGGCGATTCGTTGATGCGACCTGATTGTGTTCTCTTGATAGCGGGACACCATCCGGACCGTAGATACAGGCTCCAAATGGAGATTCTCCTTTCGCAATCCCTTCGACGGCGATCGCCAATGCCGATTTCATCCAGCCGGCTAGCGTTTCTTTTGTGATGGATTCCATGGAGCTGATGCTCATTGGGGTGAAAGGTGAATGATGTTGACGCTTATGCAGTAAATCCTACGAAGTGGAAAGTTGGTCGATTCGAAGTCAGGTAGACTTTATAAGTCGTTCGCGTCACCTGTTCGTCGAATCGTCTCAACCGTTCGTACCGCTTTGTCTTCGGGGGTAATGCCATCGCCGTATCGAACGGCGTAGACCTGTGTCGCTTCGGCGCCCAGCAAAACGATCATTGCTGTGTAGTAGACCCACACAAGCAATACGGCAAGTGAAGCCGCAGCGGCGCCCAGTTGGGCGCCAGGTTCACTGAACGAGAAGTAGATCTGCATCGCAAGTCGGCCGACAAGAAACAGGGCGGTTGTCAGCACCGCCCCGACGCCGACATCTTTCCAGCGGACCTGAGCATCGGGCATGAACTTGAAAATTGCAGCAAAGATGACAAACACAACAACCGCTTGGATCACAAAATTGACGCCGTTCGCGCCCGCTTCGGACATCCCAATCAGCCCGCCAATCTTATCGCCGACGCCGGATAGAACGGACGATACCACCAGCGAAACCAATAGCAAGAATCCAAGTCCAAGGATCATTCCGAATGACAGGACACGTTTCCCGATCATGTCTAAGAAACCCGTTCTTTCGGGGTCGGGTTTAACTTCCCAGACCTGATTCAGGGCTCCCTGAAGTGCCGCAACGACCCCTGTCGCCCCCACTACGATACCGGCAAAACTTAAAAGCGTTTTCCACCATTTGCCTTCCGCTTGTCGGTTGTTTTCCAAGATGGCAGCAATCTGATCACTTGCTGCGGGATTGCCGATCATTTGAGCGGTTTGGCTTTGCAGGATCGCTTGTGCATTCTCTTCTGCCTGCTCACCCTCGTACGCGACGGAAAGCCCGAACGTCAGGATCGTCAGTAACAGGTACATCAATGGTGGAAGCGCAAACGCAGTGTAATAAGCTAAGGCTGCGGCAAGAGTGCTGCAGCGATTCTTAGAAAACTCCGAAAAGGTTTGTTTTAGAAAATCCATGGCGGTCCAGCAAACGTAGAGGGAATCCGGGTGAATCCCGCCCTCTGACTAAGGAGGTGATTTTGGGACGGCTTAGTAAACCAGAGCAAGCCCTTGGACTGGATTAGTAGCAATCTGCGTACCAACAGCGATTCAGCCGCAATCACGACCGGCTTGAACCCGCAAGCCGCCGGTAGGAGTTGCAGGTAGCCGAGATTCCAACCCGCTGCGTAGGCGAGGGGTTAAAGACCGTGTTCCCGGTCCCTCGCTTACGCAGCGTGTTGGGATTGGTTGCGCCGGCGCTTCTAGCCCGCAGGCTTCCGAAAGCGTTCCGTTTTCGGGCTTGCCCCGGCTGGCGGAGGAGGAGAGAGTGGCGGAGGCATTGAGATAACTGCCAGTTGCTGTACCGACCGGGACAAGCCCGGCGGAAACAAACAGGAGCAACCTGCCCGGCAATGCGTCACCAACCGATTGCCCGTCCCAGGCGAACGAGTGATCAACCGTTTGAAAACTCTGTCCGCTAAATTGCGAGAAAGCTTTTACTTCAGTGCAATCGCCTGCTGCAGTGGGCGGAGGACATTGGCGACCATGTATCCGTCGACAAGCTCGCGGCAGAGGGTGGCTAGGCGGTCAAATTCGGTCACGTAATCTTCGTCGCTGGAAAGACTGTCGTAGCGGCGAACGGTTAGGTAGGCACTCAGTTGGTCTTCGGGGAAATCACGCGTCCGTACATGGTAGGCGGTTGTCCGGGTTTCAAAACTGACGCGGCACTGCGTTCGGCAATCATCGTCGAGTGCTAACTGGATTGTCGGTTCGTGACAGAGTAGCCGACTGTTCGGCATCTCAAGCAGCTTGTCAAATCCGGGAAGGATGCCGAGTGCTTCGTGCATGACCTCGTTTTGGTCACCTCGGAACGTAAAGTCAAATCCCATCGTCACACTGAGAGATTCACAATCGAGAGGGCTGACCGAAAGTGTGTACGGAACCATCTCCAGCAGGGTCCGATGCAGTTCGGTGGCCGCCTCAAAGGATGGCGGGTTGACCGCGCCGCTATTCACTCGGCGGGATTCGATCGACGTCCACCGATAGGTCCCATGTTCCTTTTCTTCTTCCAGGACGTATTCGTTCGATTCCCGTGAATAAAAATTTTGCAGCGTCGGAAACCGACGTTTGAATTGCTCGAAATGATGTAGCACCGTTTCACGATTTTCGGGCAAATCCATTTCGGTGCCCAAGGTCATGTTTAGATAGAAATCATCGCTGTAGGCGCCGTACCCTTCCATTCAGTAACTCCGGGTGATCAGGGAATCGATTTTCCTTCGCGGACGAATCTGCCGTATTATAGGCGAGTGAGCCAGTTCAGGGGATAGGCGATTCTACGGGGAACCGAGATAACTTTCGCTCCGCATATGGGGGGCGATTGCGTCGGCAATTCGTAATCCTGAGGGTGAAGGTTGAACGGAATCGAGGTGTTTGCCGCAGGTTTTGTGGACAAATCGATCGGCAATCAGCCACTCTTCGTGACTGAAATTGGCCGTGGCAAGATTCCAATATCGATGATCACTGGATAACCAGCTTGCCAGTCGCGCTGGTGTGTCGGAGCTTCTGGGTTGCAAGTGTTGGCGGACTCGCTGCAACCTAGCCCGTTGTTCGGTTTCCAGTAGCTCCGCAGGAAATCGGTCTATGTGCCGAAGGACCGGCAGCCCAAAGGCACATAATTCCGCTTCGGCAGCCGCTCGAACAGCACGTCGGGAATCGCTTAGTCGTTCGACGCAGGCTTGTACGCTGCCGTAGGTTGGGATCGGCCGGTTTGGGGTTACGGTCAGTAACTGTCTCTCGGCCTCGAAGCGAAGCTGACGGATCGAGGGGCCCGGAAGCAAGTAGGGCAGAAGTCTCTCTATGTGCTGAGAGAAAATTTCAGGATGGGAGGCCTGTAAGTGGTACAGGCTGGGAACCTCGATCGATTCTAGAAGCTCGCCCGTGTCCAACTGAAGTTTGACGTCGATCGGGCCGCTGGCGGGTTGCACCAATGCGATTTGAGTGCGGAGGTCAGGACGCTGGGAATGAAGATGAAGGTTAAGGGCGTCAGAGACGTTGACAATCACACGGTGGTGGTTGGTTTCCCAGCTGTAGTGGAGAGAGGGAATTCCCCGTTCACTGCTGACGGTAATCCGTTCTTGCAGTTCAAATGGTTCGGTCTGTCGAAGTGATTTGGTCCCTTTGCGGTGCCTGGGGGGATCCAGTTCCAGCCTCCCTAAAATCATCTGAAAGTGGACGATCCCCGTTTGTTGGATCAGGCCGCTCGATCCGTTTGGTAGGTCGATTGGAGGTCCTAGGCCTCCGCTTTGGTTGGGCTCATCGGCATGAGCGGTTATCGGTTGACTGAAAAAAACTGCAACAATAGCGATGCCAAGCAAGACGCTCAGCCGCGGTCGCCTTATCATTGCACTCCCTCCCATGTTGGGGGAAGCCGCACCGAGGTGCGACGGGACGCAAAAAATAGTGGACGGCCGGGCTGGCCCGGTAGTAGGGGCGGAGCCCGACATTTTCCAATTTTTAAATATCGGTTCCCGCCAACGCTCACAAGAGCATTTTTTCATTGGGCGTTTCAATTGCCCACTTCCCTTCCCTTTCAAATCTTCGGATCGAAATGCTCTCTGCGTTGCTTTTTGTCGCTGTTTGTTTGCTGTTTGCCCTCGCTTTGCGGCGCTGGATCGGGCTGTTTGCGGTTGCCCGTATTCCCGCTTCTCTGTTGGCTGGAGTGATCGGATTGGCGTACTTTCAAATCCTTGACTGGGGAGTCACTGAATCGCCAATCGCCGACGGACAAGGTTATGCGCTGTCTGATTGGTTGTCGGAATCTGCCGCGGACTGGACGCAAACGATGCGTTCCTGGCCCGGCGTTCTGATCGCGTTTGTCTTTGCTGGACTGCTGCTTACCAAATCCGATCGAGGGCAAGCGTTGGCCGCTTCAGGGATGGAGGGAGGCACCGGTGCAACGGAAAGGTTTCGTCGAGTAGGACGCGAAGCGTTGATGGTTTGGATCATCGTGATTGGGCAATCGACCGTTGGGTTGTGGATCACATGGCTTCTTATTCAGCCAACGAATATCGATCCCGGTGGGACATCGCTGCCAAATTCGATGGGGATGCTGATCGAAACAGGGTTCGCCGGAGGGCACGGTACGGCAGCGGCAATGGGAACCGTTTTTGCACATCCAAGTATCGGTTTTCCGGCCGGCCTTGATCTAGGGCTGTTGATGGCGACTGCAGGATTGGCGTGGGGGTTGGTGTCGGGAATGCTTTGGATCAATCTGGCGATCTGGCGAGGCTGGTATCAACCGGCCAAGAGTTTGGAATCCGGCACGCTAGAAACGGCAGAACGATCCGAAGGTGGTGAATCGCTAGGAAAGGCCCGAGTCGAAGGGAACGTTGTCGATCCGCTCCTCTTGCAGGCATTGTGGCTTCTGCTTGCGTTGGGGATTGGGTTGGCCCTGCAACAATTAGTTTCATTGGGCGGTGGGCAGCTGGACACTTGGCGAGGTGCGGTCCAGTTGGCGGAAGAAGCGGGTAGCGGTGAATCGACGCTGCAGCAGAAGTTGACGTTCGCTGGTGTGCTGGGAACGTTTCCGTTGTTTATCTACACGTTGTTTGGCGGAGCCCTTTTGCGTCGCTTCCTCCGCAGTGTCGGTCAGGGGAACCTGATTGATCCGACAACCATCTCGCGGCTGGTAGCTTCTGCGATGGATGTTCTAGTCATCGCGGCTGTTGCAACGTTGAATCTGGAAACCGTTCAAACGCTTTGGCTGCCGTTTCTGTATCTGTTTGCTGGCGGGGCAATCTGGACGACCTTCTGCCTGTTTGTGTTGTCCCCCCGAATCCTGCCAAAGCACTATTGGTTCCCCTTGGGGCTGCTTAACTATGGCATGTCGACCGGTACGACCGCGACCGGTTTTGTGCTGCTTCGCGTCATCGATCCCAATCTGAAAAGTGGGGCGAGCGAAGACTACGCATTGGCGGCCCCTTTTTCGGCGCCGTTTATCGGCGGCGGGATGCTGACCATCGCGCTGCCACTGTTGGTCTTAGAATATGTGCCTCTGGCCGCGTCAACGTTAACCCTCACCGCCGTTCTCGGGGGCTTGGTCTTGTTCGCGATAAGAAGGCCAGTGGCTCGGTAATCGAACCAAGCAGGAATCCCACCCTGCCGTTTGGGATCCCTTGAAATTTCGAAGCGACGGAAGGCACCGGCTAGCACCGGCCGATAAGCCTGGTGCTGGAGAACCGCTGCGGCATTTAGATGTTTAGAGAGGCTTAGTTCAGAGCAACACTTGGGAAAGGGATCGTCATCGGACGTGTTTCCCGGCTGGTTGCGTCAAGCTCACGAGCTTGTTCGATGCAGGTCCGATCGGCGTCGATCGTCGATCGTTGTTCGTGAGGATTGTTCTGCTGGTAGCCACCGGCGATCAAAATGGTATCGCCAGGTTCCGCATGCGTGACCGCCCACTCAATGGCTCGTTTACGATCTGCAATTAAACGCGGAGCAGCAATGTTGTGGACTCCATCCAACATCGCGTGAGTCGCTTGGAGGAATGTTTCTTTCCCGGCGGCTCCTGAAGTGTAGATGACATGGTCCGCGAATCGTTCTGCGGTTCGTCCCAGCAGTGCCAGTTGGTCTTCTGACAGGTGAGCCGATGGTGTCGTGATGCACCAGAGACGTCCGCCTTGGCGTTCGCGGCGTAGGCCACGCATGGTCGCGGCTAGGCGAGCTGAATTGTTTGCCGAATCGAGGACTACCGAGGCGGTGTCGTACCCGGTGACACGTTCCATGCGTCCCGGGATCGGTTTGACCGCTCGCAGTGCTTCTAAGGCGGAAGGGAGGTCCAGTTCGGACAATAGCCCAACGGCGATTGCCGCCAGTTGGTTGCTTGCCATTGCGGGGCCGGTAAGGCCGGTTTCTAAAACCGCGGTGCAGTCTCCTGCAGTAACCAATAGAGTCGTTTCGCCAGGAACCTGTTCGAAAATTTTTCCGGTGACATCGGAATCATTTCGCAGCCCGTAGGTCACTTTTTGGGCGCCCGCTTCGTCGACCATTCGGACGGCTTGAGGTGCGTCGCTGGAAACAATCACAACACCGCTTGGGTTGAGGTGATCGAGAGCTTGCTGTAGGCGGTGCGGTCCAAAGTCGGCGTGACGACCTGGATTCCCTGTAACGATCAACAGGTCCAAATGAAGGGGTTCAAGGCAGTGATTGGACAGCATCGCGTCGGACAGTTCCATCACGGCTGTGGCACTTCCCGCATCGCGTGAATCACTCAGCCATTCCGAGTGAAGCAAAGGCGTGTCGGCGGTTTGGCGTGGCGTGATTTGAACAATCCCATCACAGCTGCCCAGGTCCGTGTTGTATGCGGTGCGAATTCCGGCAGCACGGAGGGTCGCGGCGACCAACAATGCTGTGGTCGTTTTGCCGGCTTCGCCGATGACGCCTACGGTGAAAATGTCGTTCGTCGGTTGCCCCGCCAATGCGTCGGCCACCATGGCTGTCGCTGCAAGGGCATCGGGAACGATGCACTGGGGAAGCGGACAAGGTTGAAGCTGTTCGCATAAAATGCCGGATGCGCCTCGAGCCAATGCTTCGGCGAGGGCCAGGTGTGGGTCATCGACCGAACAGTCGATAACAACCAGGTCGCCGGGCAAGCAGCCACGCGGCGAAGGGGCTAGGCGAGTTACCTGAATGTCTCCGCCACCCACCATCCGTGATTGAGGGAGCAATGTGCGAAGACTTGCTGGACGCAGCGTGCGCGATTCGGTTCCAACCATGTTCGGCCTCCTTGCCGCAGTGATTCCAATTTCAGTTTTCATCGTCGCCGGTTTTTCCTAAACCGACTCGCTTCGATCAGCGTGCTCACGATTGTCGGCCTTCGCTTCGTTTGGTCAAGTCGAATTCCTCTCGGTCCTTTAACCTTTTACAATGCTTGCATTGATCAAACTCTCTGGACAGAGACCGCCTTGCCTGCCACGATGCAAGGAAATGCAACGGTTTAGCCTTTTTGTGGCTCAATGCTAGCAATAAAAAAATAGCGAGTTTTTCCTGTGGAAGATTTTGACGTCGGACATTTGGCTGCGTTTCTGCACTTGACTCCTGACCAGGTCATTAAGTTGGCCGAACGTGGGAAGTTGCCGGGGCGCAGGGTTCAAGGAGAGTGGCGATTTGCGGAAGCGGAGATTCATCACTACATGGAGGATCGCATCGGCGACAGTGATGAGGCGGAGCTGGGGGTCGTCGAGAATTTGCTTCACCGTACGAAAACGGCCGACGAGCCGATCGGACGGATTGTTGATCTATGTCCCGAAGAAGGGATTGCAGTTCCATTGAACGCCAGGACCAAGGGGTCGGTGATTCGGGCGATGGCCGATTTGGCGGGCGCGACGGGATTGTTGTGGGATGCACCGGCGATGGCCGAAGCCGTTCGGCAGCGAGAGGACCTTCATCCAACGGCACTCGATTGCGGAGTCGCTTTATTGCATCCGCGGCGTCCGCAGACTTCCATCTTGGCGCAGTCGTTGTTGGCGATTGGTGTTTGTTCTGCGCCGTTACCATTCTCCGACCAAGGCCATTTAACGGACGTCTTCTTTTTGGTCTGCAGCTACGATGACCGTTCCCATCTTAAAATCTTGGCTCGCCTTAGCCGTTTGATCTCCGATGGCGAATGCTTGCCACGAATCCGTGAGGCTCAGTCGCCGGCAGAAATTCGGGATGCTTTGTTAGCGGCGGAAGAGTTGATCGAGGAATCCGAATGACAGTGTCGTCTGGAACTTTGTTGTGGATCGGGAATTCAAACCAACGTGAATTCGTCGAGGCATTTGAGTACTGTCAACGGTTTGCGACTCAGCTCGCTTGGCGTGCTGATTTTGCGGACGCGATCGCACGACCCGCCGATGGAGTGACCAATATTCTGGCGGCACGGCATGTGAGACAGTTGGTTGCATCGGAATTTCTGAGTAAGCTTGAACAGATCTATCCGCTGGTCCCCAAGACCTTGTTGGTCGGTAGTGGGTGCGAAGGCGAAGGCCGGACGGGGGTCCCGTTTCCCGGTTGGCAGCGTTTGCCTTGGCACGCTTGGCAGCAGGTGGTTCCTGGTTGGTTTGGACCACCCGATTCCGCGGTCGCTGCGGGATCGGCGACAGGCATGACTTTGGTGGTTTCGGCCAACTATTTGACCGCTGTGCCGTTTCTTGAATTGTTGACCGTGCAGAACCGGGCAGCCGTCTGGGCGTCGCCGGAAACGATGGGAACCGTACGTGGGGCGAGCCATGTGATCTGGGATGATTCTGCGGCGCCAGCTGGCGATCCGCAGCGATGGCGCGATCGCTTGGCGGGGGTATCGACAACGGCTGGGGTTCGCCATGCCTGGATTGTCAATTATCCTCGCTGGGAACAAATGCAGGCGGCCAAGTTAGGCGGGGTGGATACGGTCTTAAGTAAACCGTTTCGGCACCCTGCCCTGCTCCGCTTTCTCGATATCCCCCGGGAGACATCCTCATGATCTTAGTTGTTAGTGCCAGTTTGAATCCGAATAGTCGCAGCCGCTTATTGGCTCAAGCCGCTTGTGAGCGACTGGAAAAAAGCGACCGCCCCTACGAATTGCTGGATTTGGAAAAAGATCCCCTGCCGTTTTGTGATGGAGCCTCCGCCTACGCGCACCCGACTTCAATCCGAGCCACCGAATTGGTGACCAATGCGTCGGCGATCCTGTTGGCTGCACCGGTTTACAATTTCGACGTCAACGCGGCCGCAAAAAACTTGGTGGAGATCACCGGGCGAGCGTGGACGGGGAAAGTGGTCGGAATCATGCTGGCCGCAGGTGGGCAAGGGAGCTACATGTCGGCGATGGGATTGGCCAACAGTTTGATGCTGGACTTTCGCTGTGTGATCGTTCCCCGTTTTGTCTACACCGTCGGCGACGCATACGAAGGTCAGCAGATCAGCGACGAGAATACACTGGTCCGTTTGGATCAGCTGTTGGAAGAGACACTGCGTTTATCCGCCGCCGTTAGGCCGCCCGAGCAGATTTAAAAAATCTGCTTTGATTGGTTGCTGGAACGCAAGTCCATTCGCCGCTTAGAAAGCGACGGTGGCTCCGAAATTCACAGACTGGATGTTCGGGCTGACGGTGTACCCGCGGTCATAGTTCAACGTTTCTTCTGAGAAATTGCTGAACCGATATTCGCTTCGCAGTCGCAAATTTCTGGAGACTGCGTACTCAATACCGCCACCATAGGTCCCGCCAGTAAGCGTCGCGTCGTCGGCAAATTTGGTGGCAGTCGCAACAAGTTGTGTGTAACCGTGGTAGTCAGCAAACGCATATCCCGCAGTGCCAAAGAATAGGAATCGGTCGTAGGCAAAGCCCAAGCGGCCACGTACCGAAGCATTCCAGTTGGAAGAGGCCGCGCAGTTATATGCGGGGTTGAAGCAAGGGGAGACGTTATCAAGGTCCGTCAAGGTATAGTCCATCTCGACCCCAAAAACGGCATGTCCTTTTTGACGGTTTATCCCACCGTGTATTCCACCCGCAAAGCCGTTCGAGCTATTTTGGACGTGGTTCAGTGCTTCGGATTGAGGATCAAGGAACGACCAGGCGCTGTGTAAGCCCACATAAGGACCTGACCAGTCGTACACACATTCATGTCCCCCTAGCGAGTCGCAAGCCGAATCACAATTTGATTTTGTGAAGGCGAATGGCTGATCTGCATAACCGCAGTTGGACATCACCAGTGCCGTCAACAATACTCCAGTTAACGAAGCCATGGCTCGTGAAATTGAAGTCCGATTGATTTGTACTGACATTAAAATTCCCTTTTTTCTGTCACGTAAGGAACATGTAGACTCGTGAGGCGTGGACATGCTCTGTGCGGAATCTGTTCTCCAGAGGGGGCTGACCACATCTTTAGGCTTCGTGAAAATCTTCCGGGGAATTCATGTTTTCGTGTCCCGAAGCACTAACCGAAATAACCGCAAAAGTCGAATATTCGCTTGCGCGGATAAAATCGTGAAGCTTTCCTAATCCGCAGTGGCTGGCCGCTGGTATTTGAGGGCTCGCTTTTTTCTTAGCGGAACGGCGCAAGCCGTCCGGCCCTTTTGCGGTTTTGGAATAGTTTTCGGGCCGGAGGGCTCGCGGCGTGCCGCTAAGAAATTGGTGTTAATTGGGCGTAAGGGGAGATCGTCTGGCATAAGTGATTGGATTGGTTGCCGATTTATGCTGTTTTCTTACTTGCAGTCGGGAACCCGCAATCATGGATTCAGCCCCCCCGGAGTAACGTATTTGTTGGGAGCGCGTCATACCGTCAGTACCCATGGTGGGAAAATGAGCAAGGTCGTTCTTCTTTTATTTGGACCTTTCCGAACCGTGACCTACAGTCCCTTTAGGGAATCTGCTGACGCTCAAGTCAGGGGCTTCTTTGCGGATTGTTGACTTTTTTAATTAATGGGGCTGTTGAAATGTGGTTCGGATTTGATTTGGTGGACGAGGGATTGATCTCACCCGATGCGCTTTGCAAGGCGATGCGCCGGCAGATGCGATTTCGTCGACCGATCGGCCAGTTGGCGATCGATGCTGGGTACATGACCCTGCGTGATGTTTACGAAGTGTTGGCTCTTCAGCATGAAACCGGACGCCCTTTTGGAAAACTTGCGATCGAATTGGGGTTTCTCAATCGGGAAGACCTCGGGCTGATGATGCTTCAGCAGAATGCCGAAGTTCCAGACCTGGAAGAATCCCTGGTCGCGACTGGCGGGATCGAAGCCGACGTGTTGCGGCTATGGCTGGAGGCCTATCGAATGCGGATCTCCTGTCCGCCTGAGGATTTCACCGAGATCATCGCCCACCAAGATCTGAATGGGCTGACTCCAAGCACGTCGTTGAATTAGGGACGCCAGGCGGGATTCTCAGGCCCCTGTTCCGTGAAGGTAATAGCCTTGCGATTCTGAGAAAACGCTACTTTTAAGAGGCGATCCTTCCTGTAAGACGCCTCTTTGGTAGTGCTCCTTCGAAGAGTTCCATTTTTGGTTAGGATAGGTGGTCCAACGGGGCAATGCTTACCTGCTATTAATTCTTACGAAGAGCCACATCGATGAATGACGCGGACGTCTCGGAATCTTTACGCGGCGCGTTTCAAGACTTTCGCCAAGATTTTAGCCGTCTTCGTGACGAAGTTGGCAAAGTGATTGTTGGCCAGCAAGAGACCGTTGAAAGTGTATTGGTCGGTTTGATCGCCGGGGGACATGTTTTGCTTGAGGGAGTCCCAGGGCTAGGGAAAACGCTGCTGGTTCGGACGCTGGCGGATGTGTTGGATTCTCAGTTTTCGCGGATTCAGTTCACGCCTGATTTGATGCCTGCGGATCTCTTGGGAACCAATGTGCTTGTCGAAGCGGCCGACGGTTCGAAGAAGTTCCAATTCGAAAAAGGCCCCGTGTTTGCCAATGTCGTCTTGGCGGATGAAATCAACCGGGCCACTCCTAAAACGCAGTCAGCATTGCTGGAAGCGATGCAGGAGCATAGTGTGACGGTCAGCGGGATTTCGCACATGCTGGACGGATTGTTCTTTGTGCTGGCCACGCAGAACCCGCTTGAGATGGAAGGGACCTATCCGCTGCCGGAAGCTCAGTTGGATCGATTTCTTTTCAAGTTAATGGTCCCGTTTCCAACGACCGCGGAAATGGAATTGATCATGGATCGAACGACGCGAACCGAGTCCCAGAAGGCGGAAAAGCTTCTTTCGCAGCAGCGGATTCTGGATATGAATCGACTGGCGCGTCAGGTTCCCATCGCCGATTCGATTCGCCGTTACGCGATTGAAATTGTGATGGGCAGTCACCCGGAACACGAACTGGCGACTCCGCTGGTGAAGCGGTTCGTGCGGTATGGCAGCAGCCCTCGCGGGGCGCAGGCGGTCTTGTTGGCGGCCAAGATTCAAGCGATCCTAGACGGTCGTTTCCATGTCGCTCGAGAAGATATTGCTGCGGTGGCACACGCCGCCCTCCGTCATCGAATTTTGATGAATTTTGAAGGGCAAGCCGAATCGGTTCGCCCCGACACCGTCATCGACGAACTGATAAGAGAGTTGACGGTTTAAAGCGTCGCCGCTGGTGATGACTACTTCGCTCTCGGGTGTGCTGTTTCGTAGATCGCTCGCAGGTTGGCAGTGCTGACGTGCGTGTAGATCTGAGTCGTTGCGAGGCTCTTGTGTCCCAGCAATTCTTGCACGCTGCGAATGTCCGCGCCGCGATCCAGTAGGTGCGTGGCAAAACTATGCCGCAGCGTGTGCGGGCTGGTCCGTGAATCCAGCCCGGCCGCTGCGATATGTTTTTCTAACATCCGCCCGACACTTCGCGTCGTTAAACGTCGGCCGAAGCGATTTAGAAAGACCGCTGCTGCGACTCCATTGGCCGCCTCGCTGGGATCATGGACACGGAGGCTTCGGTAGCGATCAATGGCGCGAATCGCGAAGGAGCCCAGCGGAGCAATACGTTCTTTGCGGCCCTTTCCCCGAACCATGATGATTTGTTCGGCGGTGTCTAAGTCCCCGTCGCATAGCCCGACCAGTTCACTGACACGCAGCCCTGCGCTGTACATCGTTTCCAGGATGGCTCGGTCCCGCAGTCCTGCGACGTTTCCGCCCGGCGGAGTTTGCAGCAGTTTTCCCATTTCCGAATTGGAAAGGACCAGCGGAAGTTTGCGTTGGCGTCGGGGATTGCGCAGCGGTTTGGCTGGGTTGGATGTCGCTAAACCTTGCCGCTGGGCAAACTTGTAGAAACTCCGCATTGAAGCCAATTTACGCGAGATCGTACTACGGGCGTAATCGGCTTGTTGCAGAGCTGCCTGGAAACCACGAAGGTCTTGCGGGGTAAGCTGGTCGACCTTTGGCGGAGCTCCATGAGTGTTCTCCAGCCAATCAACCAACCCCAGCAAATCTTCACGATAAGCTTTGGTCGTCAATTCTGAAGCGTTGCGTTCGGTCGCTAGGTAACGCAGGAATTGTCCCACCGCTCGCCGCATATTAGTCTCGGCCTCGGAGGCTTGCGTCGATGCGCGTCGTGTGTGCTACCGGCTGTGGAGCGGGAACGGCGTCGCGGATCTTGCGGCTAAGCATCGCAGCGTCGTACCAGGAAAAATCCAGGTCCGGGTCGGCTGCAAAGCGGGCCAATGTTCGCAGCGTTTCGTCGCGATTATGATCGTCGAACATAAACATGAAACGCTCTTCACCTTTGACCAAGGCGAGTACGTTGATTTCGCTGTCCATCCTTGGTAAGCCTATATGCTATTGGCACTCGTGCGAAACCACCCCTTGGGTTTCGTCACTGAGATTCATATCGGCTAATCGGCCAACGCAAAATCAGATCGCTCTGTTCGGCCCCACCACGTGCTTCAAGCATTTCTGTCAGATGCAAGCGGCAGCAAAATCGGATGAAATCGTCACTTCTTCTCAGGTACGCCTGCCAACCGGTCGAACGTTTTTCATCCGACACAGAGACGTGATTTGCTAGCCTTTCGGTGAATTCACTGTCCGCACCATCGTACAAACGAGTGTGGCTTAGTACCGGTTCATGCTGCGGTTCACTGACGGGTCGTACCGGCAGCGGCGGATCGGGAATCAACCCGGTAGGATCGGGCCACTCAGGAGGCAGCATCGCCGCAGCCATTTCATTGGCCATCTGCTGTGCCGCTGCAGGATTAAACGATTCCTCGACGGGGGAACCCATTCCATAAGGATCGATTTCATTTGATTCGTAAACGTATGGAACGGCTTGCTCGGAATCCTGTGAAGATGTCGAATCTAGGATCGGCGAAGGAATCGATTGTTGATCGCTGGAAACGATTGCTTTCGAGCGACCCTTTGGCTGCCACTCTTGCGGCGTCCCACGCTTTCCATCACCGGCAGCGTTGCTATCGACATCCTCAAAATAGCTGACAGGATCGACGTCCGAAACTTCGACGACCGTAGTGAAATCATTCTCGTGAGGTGGCTCCGCGCGATTTTGGATGCCCTCCTCTGCCCCTGCTGGATGGTTCGCTGGAGGAGCGTTGCTTGGGAAGGGTGACGGCGAAGCTGGGGGAACGGCTTGTGCGGATGGCCTTCGCTTTGGAACCGTTTGACCCGTCGATCCCGCCCCCGAAAAGTCTGGAATCAGAGGAGTTTGCGTCGCCATTTGCTGGCGTGCTAGCTCAAATTCGGTATCCAAGACGACTCGCGATGGAATGTCCTGTTCTGCTTTGGTTCCCCAGGGAAGCCCATAGCCTGGAGGAATGGGGTGGAAGCCAGGGTTGGCCGCGTACCAATGAACTGCAAGGCCTAAACGCGGCGGGTAATAGGGGCTGAAATCGGTAACCGAGCCCTGAACCACCGCATCCACACCCATCATCTGTGCGAAGATCTGGAAGTCCTTGCCCGAACTTGGAGGACCATAGACGGAAGCAAAAGCTTCCAGTTGATTCCGGACGACGCCCACAGGCAGGACTTCAAATCCAGGAGTCCCCTGCACCGCCGCATAATAAGCCTCTGTGACCGCCGTTTGATCAACGGTCGGCTCATTACTTTGGTTATTAAAAGGAAGGATCGCGACCCGTTTCAGTTGTGGAAACGGATTGTGGATCTGGGTTGCATGGCGAACATCGGGAATCGCACTACAGCCAGCGCAAAACCAAAGCAACGAAATCCCTAGAAGGAAATTCATTTTGCAGAAAGCTAGCATCAATGCGGGTCGTTCTGTCATGAGTCACCGAAATCGGTTCCATGCGCATATCGTCCCCGCCCCCAATACTCTCATTCGGCACCATGCAGCCTCCAGTCCAGCAAAACCAAAAAAATAGTCATCGTCTGGACGGTGTGGTTTGCTATCACCCGTGGAAACCGGCTCTACCTTCTCATCGGATATTAGTTCTTGGCGTAGTGCAGCCCGGGGACGATGTAAGCCGTGGGGGCTTGCTCGTTGAAGTCGTGAGACAAGACCTGAGTTTCACCAACAAAGTAGGTGTGGTTTTCGTTTGTGATCAGGTTGTAAGTTGGGGCAGCTTCTGCGGAGCTGACGTCTTGGATCCGGATCGGATCGGCGATCGCATGAAGAACGTCCCCGTTTTGCAGGTTTCTGGCCTGCGTCCAGCCGGCTCCCGAAACCCAGAACAAGTGCCCCTGCGTGCAGTCGAGTTGTTCGTCCTCCAACTGTAGCCTTACCAACGGCTTGGCGGGCTGCTCCGTCGTCGCACAAACCGTATCCCAGCTAAGGGTGCCATCCTCGATCGACTTTGATAGGACCTGGTCCCCAACGCGAATCTGTTCGATTGGCTTAGCCCCTTCCGAGGTGGTGACCAGCGTGCCCGCTACAAAGCACTCACATGCAAACTGAGGTGGGCTGTAGAAATTCGTTGTTGAGTATTTATTCGAGTAGTGCATCGAAACATATTTTCGAGGCGGCGGTTCGCGCATCGTGTAATCGGACCACCAATCCCAGAGTTGTTTCTCCGAGTATCCTGGATGGGTGCCGGTCGCTTGAGACATCGCGTAACCGATGCGTTCATTGACATTTTGGATAGCGACGTTGGATTGCGCCATTCGCTGTTCGCGCTGGGCGATTTCTTTGGCCTGCTGGGTTCGAATTTTCCTTTCTGTTTCGATGTTTTGCAGACGGATCTCCTGTTCTGCAATTTCTCGTTCAAATGCCCTTCCCCGCCAGGCGCTTGTAGCATTTTCTGACCGATCAGGGCGTATTATCGTATCTTGAATGTTTCGAGCATTGACGAAATCGACCACGGTCACATCGATATCGTCGGCGTTTTCTTTCGCAAAGGCATGCCGAACCCCTGCCAGCGATCCGTCGGCTCGGAAGGATGGAATGACACGACTGACGATCTGAGATTCCAGCTGATTCAGAAGCTGCGGGACAAATTCGTGCATTGGTCGTGCGGCCAATCGTTCACCAGCAAAGTTTCGCGTAGCGGGATCGCGGCTTTCCACGGCCCATTGAGCTAAGATTCGCGAAACGACTGGTTCCTCTTGATTGGACAGCCACAGTATCGCTTCATCACTGGCAGGCGACTTTGCGGTCTGGAAAACTTTTGCGACTGCTGGGATGGCCATCGGATCTTTGATTGCATCCAGCTGTTTCATCGCCTCCCAGACCTGACGTGAATTTCCGCTCTCTAGGTTGCGACGGATCTTCTGAATGTCGGCACCATATTTCTTCAGCGACTTTTGCAAAATGTCTGCTTCAGCTTGCACCCGTGCGGCTTCTTTGGGGCTGACCCAGGTTCCGCTCTGGTAGCGATGGCCTAGTCGTAGGCGGGCGATCGAGTTGTTCGGATTGATAAGGAGCGTTCGTTCTAGGTGGGCGGCTTCCTGTTCGGGGAGCCGTGCCTTTTGGCACCAATTCGCGATTTGTAAATTCCCAGCTTCTGTGTCGGGAAGCGTCTGTCGGTATGTTTTGTAGGATGCTAGCAGCGAGGACTTTCGATTCGCTGAAATCGATTCCTCCACCGACCGCCATAGATTGTCCTCGCCGAGGACTTTGCCTTGTAAAGATTGAGCTAGCGGTTCCTCAGACGCCTCCGCGTCCAATTGCTGCAGCAGTTTCGAGCGACTTTCTAAATCGCCGTCCGCCTCTGCTGCCAATATATCTTCGGCAAGGCTCCTTGAGGGCTCGGCGCCCAAGGCCGGATTTTGAAATGGGCCACTGGCTAGAAATAGCAAGATTGTGGCAAGAGAAGAGAATGCCAAACGCATCGCGGGTACCCCGTGTTAGCCTCAGTAACTTGAAAAGTAACTTCGTCCACGGTTCACCCTAGCGACTTTTTCTGCGTTTGGCAAATTTAAATTCCCGTAGGTGGCTGTTATGGTTTCTGGAGAACCGTCAACGCTTTTCCGTCGGCGGATGGGTAATCCAATCCAAGAATCTGAGCGACCGTTGGCGCGATGTCGATATTCTCGATGGTCGACAGGTGGGTTCCCGGTGGAATTCCAGCACCAGAAAGAATGCACATCGCTTTCATCTTGGGCATGGTGGACAAGAAGCCATGAGAGCCGATCGCGGTCCTTGCTTCGGTGTTCGAAGCAACCAATGTGTCGCCCGTAACCGATCCGGAAACGGAATGACCGTCCGCTGCCACCAGGATTGCATCGGGCGATTGACTGTATTCGCGAGGATGTTGGAAGCCGACTTCGCGGTAACGGTCTGGTGAGATGACGTCTGCAACCCCTTCTTTGCCGAGGAATAGCTTTTTGAATGCTTCGATGGTTTGTTTGCTCTCGCTCGGATTGGTGCAGTAGACCAGACCAATCCCACCTTCCGGAACGACGTGTACACGAGCAGTGCTAAGTTTGCCTGCATCCACCGCCAACATGCCAGCTTCGCGTAGGACCACATTCGGGCGAATGGCTTTGGGGGTGGCCGCAAAGCCGTGGTCGGAAACAACAATCAATGTTGTCTGTTCGCGAATCCCCGCATCGTCGATCGCGTCGACGATTTGAGCCAAACACATGTCGGCATACGCATTGGCTGTGTAACCGGCGGCCGTCTGCGGGCCAAGCGTGTGATGAACACTGTCGACATTCAATAAATGGACAAGCATCAAATTGGGTTTGCGGCTGCGGATTAAATGGCAAGCCGCTTGCGTCCAAAGGTGGTCTCGTCCCACCGTACTTAGTTGCTTAAACGAACCGGCAATGTCTTCGTCCAGCAGTTCCAGTTCGACCAGTTCCTTCAGCAGTCGCGGCGTCGAGTGCTCAAGAGCATCAGGGACGTCCGGAAACTGATCATCAAACGATTCCGAACCTCGTGTGCATGGCCAATTGATTTCACCCGTTCTCATCCCCGCTTGATGTGCAACGTCGACGATCGTGGGCAGGCGAACCAGGTCTGCTTGGTCTCGCTTTGAATCGATGACCGTTGGCATTCCGATCGGACCACGCACAAGGACCCCATTGGCAAGCACCCCATGTTTCTCTGGGCGGACTCCGGTCAACAGCGTCGTGTGATTGGGCCAGGTTACCGAAGGATTGGAAACCGTCATGCCTCCGTCGACGATACACCCTTCACGAGCCAATCGCCGGATGGTTGGCAGCGGCACTTTGGGATCGTCCACCAAGTAGGCCGCCAACCCATCCAAAGAGACGATGACCACGTGACGCTGAGTGTCCGCTTCGTCTGCTCGGGTAACCGGGCTGCTGCAGAACCAAGCAGCGATCAGAACGGCGAAGGTCCGGTGAGTCCAAGTCATCATGCAACCAATCCTAAAGAGATGTACGTCGTGAAGGTCTGCTTCAATTCTGTTGCAGCAGCGAAAGACGGTTTGTACGTTGTCTGCGAAGTTTTGTTTTCGATCTGCCCAAAATTGTAGGGAAGTCGAAATCGACAAGCAACGTTTCCTCAGGACTGCCGCCGGCAATGAAATGTCTGGTTTGCCGGCGGTCGGAGGCATGATTCGGTATGAAGATTTCGTAAATGACTCGCGTTGTTTTCACAGCACATGTAGCGCCGTGAATTCAGTGCGTGACGGTTTCCGATACGTTCCGTCTAGCTCATTACTTGTTCGATTCGTTTTTCGGTTTATGAAAACGAAGCAGATAGTTTTCGTCAAAGCCATCGATGTCGACTTCATCGTCAAAGACAAAACCTGCCTGTTCGACTTCCGCTTGAAAAACCTCTTGGCCGGCTCGCACATGACCCATCGTCCATTCACGTGACTTGCCAGGGATCCTCGCGAAATCGATTAGAACTAAACGCCCACCCGGTTTTAGGGCTCGATAGATCGAAGCAAGTGTGTGGAGCGGTTGTTCAAAGTGATGATAGGTATCGCAGATGAAAACCAGATCGACCGAATCGGTTGGAAGACGAATCGAAGTGTCGGTGCCAAGAACCGGGGTCAGGTTCGGAATGTTATCCGCACTCGCTCGCGCTGCGATGTGCTGAAGGAATTGAGTCGAAATGTCGACGCTAAACACCCAGCCATCCAGCCCGGTCCTTTTTGTGAAAAGGCGACTATAAAACCCTGTTCCTGCACCGATGTCCGCAATCCGCTCGCCAGGAGTGATTTGACATGCTTTCAGTACCGCCTCGCGTGCACCGTAGACTTCGCGGCTTTCGACTTCGAACCGCTGGAGCCATTCGTCAACTTTCAGCTCCGGGTCCTTGAACCCGTCGTTGATGCCTTCGGGTAAGGTTGGTTCTACCAAATCGACGGTGGCCGTCGTTTCCTGTGAAGAAGCGTATGGAGCCGAAAGCGTAAGGGCGGCAACAAACGTCAAGAGAACTAGATTCTTCATGGTCCATTCTTATTGTAGAAAACGTTAAGTGAAATGATTCTGCATGAATCACATTCTAACCACTTTGATCCCGGTGGGCAGCAACGAGGGATTCGAAAGCCCTTGTAAATGAAGTCACGACCAGCGTCCGCTCTTGTCTAGGTGAGACCGCTACTGGAAAGAAACGGTCGTCGACATTACTGCTGTGGAGGCGACGATCACGGTTGGGGAGGCTGTTCGACAGGCAGTCGATAACGTCGCTGGATCAGTCTGAAAATCAGCCAAGCTCCGGCAGCCCATGTGACGCCAAAAAGCCAGCCAGCGAGCACATCGGTGGGCCAGTGGACGCCCAGGTAAACGCGGCTAACCCCAATCAGCAAACTAAGGAGAACGGGGACACCGATCAGAATGAACCTGGTCTTGCGATCACGTTCGGAGCGTGCCAAGACCGCCCCCAGCGTTAAGTAGACAAGGGACGAAAGGGCCGAGTGGCCGCTGGGGAAACTTTTGGTGTAAATCCGAGTCTGATGAGGGACCAGTTCGGGGCGAGGACGGTTGAAACCGGATTTCATCGCACCGCTTACGGCCGTCCCGCTCAGGATGGCGGCGACCACAAACAATGCGATCCAGGGTTGCTTCTTGACGTACAGGTACGCAGCCATGGTTGCGGTAAAAATGGTTAGAACCGCAACGCTGCCAAGTGCCGTGATGTCACGCGCCGATTCCTCGAACCAGCTGGGGCCAAGAGGGTCGGAGGGATTCCCCGGGGAACGCATTCCTAGCAGGATCCGCTGATCCCAGTCGTGGCTATCCCCTTCAAGGACTTCGTCTGCGAGGGAAGCGAAACCGGCGGCTCCGAGTGCGATCACAAGCAACAAGAAAAGGGTGATTCGTTCGTGCGCAACGATCCAGCGATAGATTTGAAAGATGCGTTTCAACGGTAGCGATGCGTGAGGATCTGAACGGGGCAGCCAATCTACGGGACAATTCGTCTACGTGACAATTAGTCTACGTGACAATTAGTCTTCAGGGCAGCCAGTCTCCTTCGATGTCGGAGACTAAAAGATGCCCGACGAACGGAGTCGTCGGGCGAAAGATAGGTTTGCGGGGATTGGTTATTTTCCGCCGCTGAATGAACCTACGAGGTTAGTGGCTCGGGGTCCATTCCGCTGGTGTCCAACCACTCATGCTTGGAGCGTTGCCGTTCACGCAAGGACTGTGCTCGTTTCAGTTTTGACACGACCACTTTCTTGGCTCGGCGGACCGCTTCGTGAACGGCGGCCATCATTTTTTCGTGCCGTCCCGTCGTGGTTACCATTCCAAGGCCGGGGATCTGGACGTTGACGCGACAAAGCTTATCAACACCTCCGCGTGGGCCATTTTCATCGCTGACAAGAACTGAAACTTCGGCTATCCGCGGCGTAAATCGCGCTAACGTGCCTGTCAGTAGATCTTGGACGGACTCCCGAGTGGAAGCACTGAATCGATCGATCGATGAGGAAACCAAAACTCTCATTGAAAACTCTCCATGAGTAGCAACACGGAAAAAAATGGCCTCGATGAAACTGTTCGTGAGTTCCGTCGAAACCTAAAGTCAACAAAGACTTTCGAAACGACAATCACTTCACTGCGTTTGCGTTACCGAGCGTAAAGAACTCCTGTTGTTAGGGGGATGAAATCGAACACCAGAACCCTGCCATTATAATTGCTTTTGCCGCAGCCAACCCGCGTTATTTTTGATTAATCACGCTTCCGAGTGATTTTTTTTGCGGCCCCAAGCGTCAAAACCGTTTGCGGAATCACGTATTTTCGTTCGAAACAGAATCTTCTGTTGGACTTGCCTGTTTCGGGATAACCGGGAGAGTCCACCACAGAAGCAGCATTCCCAACACGGCACTGATCGCGGATCCAACCAGCACGCCGGTCTTCGCGGTATCCGGTCCGGCATCCCCAAATGCAAGGCCGTCGATAAACAATGCCATGGTAAAACCGATCCCCGCTAAACAGCTTCCGCTGAAGAGTACCGGCCAACCAATCCCCGCTGGAAGTTTTGCCCAGCCAAGCTTGACCACGACCCAGCTGAATAACAGGATCCCCAGGGGTTTGCCTACAACCAAACCGAGGACCACGGCGATCGCAACCGAATCATTTAGGTTCCCCAGTTCGATCGTGACCCCGGCGTTTGCCAACGCAAATAGCGGCATGATGATGTAGGCGGTCCAGGGATGAAGGGTCATTTCCAGATACTCCAGCGGTGACACCAGTTCTCGCGTTAAACGCTGAACCTCATGAACCGCTTCAGCTCGGTGCCGTCGCTTCGCCCAACGCCCGTTTCCAAATTCCTCTTTCTTGTTGTTTAAGTAGTCACGGAACCGCTCCGGTACCAGGACCGCGCGGGCTGGTGTCTGCAGTCCAAGGATCACGCCAATCAGCGTTGCATGGACTCCTGATTCATGGAGCATCAGCCAGGCGATGGCCCCGATGACGATATAGGGAGGGAAATTGCGTACCCCGATGCGAGAGAGTCCTTGAACCATCGCGATACAGATTGCCGCCAGACCGAGATAGCGGTAGTCGAGCGATTCGGTATAGCCGACCGCGATAACCAGAATGGCTCCAATATCATCGACGATCGCCAATGACAGCAGTAGGATCCGCAAACTAAGAGGGACACGTGAACCAAGCAACGCCAAGCATCCGATCACAAATGCGATATCGGTTGCCATCGGGATTCCCCAACCACGCATGCCCGGTTGCCCATACTGCATGGAGAGGTAAAGCCCCGCTGGGATCAGCATTCCTCCGCATGCCGCCGCGATCGGTAGTGTGGCTTGCTTCCATGACGATAATGAGCCATGGGCAAGTTCACGTTTGACTTCCAGCCCGATCACGAAAAAGAAGATCGCCATCATTCCGTCATTGATCACGTGCCGAAGCGAGTGATGAAAGACATACTTGCCAAATCCCAACGTGACATCGGTGTTCCAAAACGCAAGGTACCCTGCTGCATAATTCGAATTCGCGGCGTATAACGCGATCGCAGTGCAGGCGACTAGGAATAGCCCACTGCTGGCTTCAATGTGAAGGAAGCGGGCTAGCGGCCGCAGGATCCGATCAACAGGTTGCATCGGTAGAGGGATTGCGGAACCAGGGAAAGTGTTTCTCGGCTCGGGCGAAGTTTCAGATTCGATGCTATTATCCAATGGATCGCTGGGGGCGAGGTGGTTACTGCATGACCGTTCATTATGAGGGCACTTTGTACGCAAACGCAACCGCCGTATCCAGTCGAATTCTGCCATAAAACAGGCCCTGTGACCGTTGCTTCGCAGTTGTATATGGTGCGTCAAGCAGCGTTGACGGTTGTCCGCCAGTATCCAACCAACTCACGGAGCGTTTTTCGACGGAGCAACGCAAGGGACGCGTCTTAGCGTTGACAGAATATTCGCCTATTCGTAGCTCCGCCTCTCGGGACGTGCGATATATAAGTTGACGGTTTGACAGCAGCTGGCACCTGCCCAGACATCCAAGCGCCACGTCCCCTCGTCGGTTTACCCGACAGGAACGCAAGATTTGAAATTAGAGGTGGTTGCCCCCACGGTTTTCGCATCCCGTTCGGATTGCCGCTTTCAGCGGCAATCCGAACGGGATGCGTTTTCCTAGAGCCATGCGAACTAATTTCAAATCTTGGCTTCATGCCAGGCAAGCTGGCATGGGGCCTTTTCTCCCTGCCACACTCACTACTTATTTATCGCACAACCCCCGAGGCGGAGAACTTGGCAAGCACGAGTCTCGGAGAGACTCGCCTACGTGCTACGCCGGGTTGGCTGGCAATGTCTGGTCAGCGATTCGGGTGCTCCATCGACCGTCGCTTGTTCCGTCCCCTTTCCCCCTCCCTTGGATTTGCTTGCCTAATGCGATCTGAATTGGTTTGTTAGAATATCTAGAGAAACCGTTCCCATTCAATCGAAGGTCTGCGTCTTGGAAGAACCCAATCGCTCTGCCGGTGATCCTGCTGCTGCCGGGAAAGTTCCCGTCGCAAAGGAATCGATCAGTCCTACGGAACAACTGATCGCTGCAGCTCGGAAGGGCGACAATGCGGCTCTTGGAGATTTGCTGGCGAATTACCGAAGGTACTTGGTCTTTCTGGCGAGAACCGGAATCCATAACCATCTGCAAGCCAAAGCCGATCCGTCGGACGTCGCGCAGGAAGTCTGTTTGGCCGCTCATGGCAATATTGCAGACTTTCAAGGAACCACCGCCGAAGAATTTGCTGGGTGGCTAAGGGGCATTCTTTCGAACACTCTGGCGATGCACGCTCGTAAATACTTGGGGACTCAGAAGCGGGATCCAAGGCTGGAGCAGCGTCTGCAGCAAAGCATGGCAAGTGCCACCGGGTTTCTTCAGTCGCAGTTGGCGGGCGACCGAACTTCTCCTAGTCAGCATTTCGCTCGCAACGAAGCCTTTCTGCAGTTGGCCGAGGCGCTGGAATCGTTGCCTGCTGACTATCGCCAAGTGATCGTCCTGCGGCATGTTGAAGGGCTGCCGTTCGCCGAAGTCGCGACCGAAATGCAGCGGAGTGTCGACAGTGTCGAAAAACTATGGGTACGTGGGCTCACGAAACTCAAAGCAATCATGGGGGAAGGATGAGCACTAGCGACGAAACGGATGATGCTGGGGTTGTGGCCGCAGTCAAAAATTACATGGTGATGTTGGATGGCGGGAAGGCGCCGCCGCTGGAGGATTTTCTGTTGCAGCATGCCGCGATTGCAGAAGAGCTGCGTCCGGCGCTGGAGGGACTGGCTTTTGTTCATAAGGCCGCCGACCCTAAACCCGATCCGCCTGGAGCCTCTAGTTCGATCACGGCCCCTGACGCGGAATTCACCGCAAAACCAATCGGTGATTTTCAGATCGTCGGCGAATTGGGCCGCGGAGGAATGGGGGTTGTTTACGAAGCGGTGCAGCTGTCGTTGGGACGGCACGTCGCTTTGAAGGTGTTGCCATTTGCTAGTGGATTGGACGAAGTCCGGTTGCAGCGTTTTCGCAACGAAGCGCATGCGGCGGCTGCATTGCACCACACCAATATCGTCCCGGTCTACGCCGTTGGAAGTGATCGCGGAGTCCACTACTACGCGATGCAGTTGATCGATGGGAGCACGCTGGCTGAATTGATCGAGCACATGCGGGCGGCAAATCGATTGACGCCCGATCGCAGCGACCAAACGCGTTCCGGGATGGAGTCCAAGCCTCGTGGGCAGGAGACCTTTGTACGTCATTCGACGGTTTTGAGTAGCAGCCAGTCCGAGCGGAAACGGTACTACCGGAAAGTGGTGCACATGGCCCACCAGGCGGCGACCGCCCTCCAGCATGCTCACCAGTATGGCGTCATTCATCGCGACATTAAGCCGGCTAACTTATTGCTCGATTCAACCGACAAAATCTGGGTCGCTGATTTTGGCTTGGCCCAGGTTCAGACGGATCAATCGCATTTGACGCGGACCGGCGACCCGATGGGGACGCTGCGGTACATGAGTCCCGAGCAGGCGGCAGGCCGTCGCGACGAGCTGGATCATCGAACCGATATCTACTCCTTGGGCGTCACGCTGTACGAAATGTTGACTTTGCAGCCAGCGATTTCAGGGGCGGGCTATCGTGAGATGCTGAACAATGTGGCGTTGCATGAACCTCCTTCTCCAAAGACGGTCGACCCTTCCTTGCCGCTGGAACTGGATACCATTCTTCGCAAGGCAATCGCAAAAATCCCTGCCGAAAGGTATGCCAGTGCGGGCGAGTTTGCTGACGATCTGCAAGCGTGGCTGGATGATAAACCGATCGCTGCAAAACCGCCCACGGTGATCGAGCGATTCAGTAAGTGGCGAAGAAGAAATAGCGGTTTGGTAACCGTCGCGAGTGGGTTCTTGCTGTTGGCAACGTTGGGATTGCTGGCGACCACCCTGATGATCTGGCGTGAACAACGAGCCACCGCCGATGCGTTGGTCCGGGCAACGGAACAGCGGCTACTGGCACAGCGTAGTTTTGATCAGGCTCGGTCGGCTGTCGATACGTTTAGCAGCTTGAGTGAAAGTGAACTGGCCTACCGGCCCCAGTTAAATGACTTGCGGCGAAGTTTCCTCGAAACGTCACTCTCGTTTTATCAAGACTTTCTAGAAGATCGAGCCGATGATCCGGCTTTAAAAAGCGAACTGGAGGAGACTTCCAGTCGCGTGCAAAGTTTGGTGGATGAATTACAGGTCCTTGATAATATCGCTCCGTATTTTCGATTGGCCGATCCACGGGTTCAAAAGGATCTGAATTTGAGCCCCGGCGAAGCGAGCGAAATTGAGCTGGCTGTCGAAGCCTTTCAGGAAGAGCGGGAAGCGGCCGCCAGTGATCTTGCGGTTGGGTTGACGACCGACCGCGAAGCCAATAACCGAGTGTTGCAGGAATTTGAAGAGAACTTGCGGCAGCGGTTGACCAGCGGGCAGCGAACTAGGCTGTTGCAGATTTCCAGACAAATGCGGTTGCCGTTCACGTTTAAAACTTCGGAAATCAAAACGCTGCTGGGACTGACACGTGAACAGTCGGATGATATCAATCGGATCATCGAAGAAACGCGTCCGGGGGGCGGCCCACGCATCGGAGACCCGATGCCGATGGGTGGTCCAGGCGGAGGCCCTGGTGATGGTCCGCCGGGCGGAAGAGGAGGTCCTGGTCGAGGCGGGCCGTTTGGAGGGCCTCCCGGCGGCGGACGCGAGCGGTTAGAAGATGGACCGAATGATCCAGGTGGCCGGCCGCCAAACGATTTTCGAGATCGACAACCTCCTGATTTTTGGAGGTCCCAAGGAATCCAAAATACAGTCCGTCACATTCTGGAAATATTGACACCCGATCAACGTAAAAAGTGGGCCGAACTGGTAGGCCCGCCGTTCTAGGAAAACTGGCGGGGCGTGGGGTAAATCCGTGCGAACCGGTGCAATGCTTGGAATCCATCGATGGGCGGGAGAAACGATTAATGTTGGGGCCCCCATCGTTCGTTCGGGAGACGCTTTCCTCGGCCTGGCGTGGGAAGGCGAAATAAAGAACAGATCTTTGGCATGATACTTGCGTAATCAAGTCTTCCAGAAACAACGTCGGCTGGCCGGTCAGTGATATCTATCAACTGCCCTGCTCTTCGGCGGGCCACGTCGGCCGATCGTTATCACTTGCTTACTGGAGAATGTCATGCTTTACTGGGCCGCAGTCTTTTTTGTTATCGCTTTAATTGCCGGATTGTTCGGGTTTGCAGGGATCGCTGGCAGTGCCGCCTGGATTGCTCAGGTTCTGTTCGTTGTCTTCCTGGTGCTGTTTGTGCTCAGCCTGATCTTCGGACGCCGCAGCCCAATTGCTTAGGTGTTTTGATGAGAGTCGACGAGTTTGATATCGCTGGAGCATCCGACATTGGGAAAAAGCGATCAGAAAATCAGGACCATTTTCTGATCGCGGATCTTCGCCGGCAATTAGTCGTTCGTCAGAGCGACATTGCCGAAGATGACCAAGGTGAGATCTTTGGCTGTCAAGAAGGTCATCTGCTTGTGGTTGCAGATGGCATGGGCGGCCACGATTCGGGGGAAGTCGCCAGTCGGAAGGCGGTGCAGGCGTCGGCTAAATACGTCCTCGATATGATGCATTGGTTCCTGAAATTGACCCCTCGCGATGAGGACGATTTTGTGGACGAATTGGCGAATTGCCTGCGCTCCATTCAAGAACAAATCTGGTCCGAAAGCCCTGCGGGGCAACGCCGTATGGGAACAACGGTCACGATGGCTTATGTCCTCTGGCCAAAGCTTTACATCGTTCATGCCGGTGACAGTCGATGCTACATGATGCGTCGTCAAAATTTTCAGCAGCTAACGACCGATCACACCATCGCTCAGCAATTGGTGTCGACGGGGACGCTGACCGAGGAAGAGGCAGCGAAGGGTAACTGGGGGCACGTTCTCTGGAACTGTGTTGGCGGTGGTGAGGACGTTGTGCAACCCGAAGTGATTCGCTGTGACCTGAAGGAAGACGACACGCTGCTTCTATGTAGCGATGGGCTGACAGGCATGTTATCCGACGAAACCATTCGTCGAGTCGTGTTGGAGCAAACCTGCAGTCGAAGCACCGTTGAAACATTGGTACAAGAAGCTAACGACGCGGGTGGCAAGGACAATATTTCAGTCGTCGTCTGCCGGTTCAATCATCCTCGGAACTGCAATAGCTTTTCGGACGCGAACCCATGTGATACGACGATCAGTTAACGAATGTTTCACGCCCAACGTCCGTATCCGCAGAACCCTTGTGGGTGACTGGTCTTCGATTCGACCGTTCAATTTGCAACGATGTCTGGAAGGTTTTCGGGTCGGATCGAATCGCTTCTGCCCGGCACTGAGTTGATTGTCGCCTTTCGCTCCGCGGCAGAACGCTCGCTTAAAGCCACTATCGCGGAGCGAAAGGCGACAATCACTCTCCGCCTTCCCTTGCCTACGCATTTTGAAGTTGCGTCTTTGAGGTGATGGCTGTGGTCAATCGTCCTGATTTCCGTACTCTTGCGGATGCCGGAAATCATTCGGCTATTCCAACACCTTTTTAGCTCCAAGTATCGAGAGTTCCGTTTCCGGGCTTGCCCCGGAGGACTCGCAACTGGCAGCTACCTAATTGGGCGATCAAAAGGCTGGCGGAGAAGGATGAATCGCAAAGAGGCATGGGGTAGCTGCCATTTGTTGCCCCGGACCGGGACAAACGCGGCGGAAGCAAAGTAGTCAACCCTAAAAAACGCAGCATCAAAACTAACGCAGCGGGTGGGATTTTCTGTTGCATTGCCGCACAGCCGCAACCGGCTCAGAAAAGGCCGGTCCTTGTCAGCACCGGCCTTAACGCTTCCCATGCGACCCCTTGCTCAGTTTTCCACTTTCTTCGCAAGCTGGTCCAGTTCGTCTAATTGAAACCGTACGCTAAGGATGTAGGGTTGCTCGCCTATCTGCCAGTGCCCGTAAGTGGTGGTCACAAAAGTGCCATCGGGAAGAACTTCAACTCCTGGATAGGCGGTATCGTAACCCTTGGTGTTGTCTTTTAAACGGACGACATATTGGCCATCTCCGCCCTTTTCTAGATCGTCCCAGGTTCCGACCCAGCCGACCCAGTCTCCTTCAAAGGGGCGGCTCTCTTTGGCCGATCCTGGGGAAATGCAGCGGAAACTAATGAACAGTCGGCCGTCGGGGCCATACTTCCCTGTGTGGCGATCGCCGGTAAGGGCGAGAGGAACGGGACGCGGTTCCGTCCAGGTTTGCCCTTCATCATCGGAGAAGATGATGTGCGAATTTTGAGTTCGAGTGTTCTCTCGAAGCAGAACCGCTAGACGTTTGCCGTCCGGCGATCGGATGCAGCCGGGTTCGCACAAATTGACTTCGGCTGACTGAAATACGACCTCGGGGGCGGACCACGTTAGGCCACCATCTTTGGAGAACGTTTTAAACAGTTTAAACGTTGCTTCCCTCTTGCCACCTTTTTCAAAGTACCGTCCGTCATCGTGGAACATTGCCATGTAGTGCCCTGCCCCGGTCTGAAGCGGTTCCACAAATCCCATGACGACAATCCCACCCCAGTCGCCCACCGGTTTTAATTCGCTCCACTCTTTTCCATCGTCTTCGGTGACGGCTAGTCGGGCTGGATTCAGTCCAGACCACATGATGATTCGTTTGGTGCCATCAGGTCCGATCACACGGTGAAGCGTCGGTACCTCTTGAGAAGTTTCCCAGTTTTTCGGCGTCGGCAGACGATCGCTCCACGTTTTCCCGCCATCAAGGCTACGCTTGTAAACGATGCCCCCGCGACCATGTCCTTTGGGGTAAACACACAAAATGGTTTTTCCGTCTTCCAGTAGGCAGGTGGTCGGATGCCCCAGATACTGTCCCGGTTCACGATCGACGATCACTTGGCGATCCGTTTGATCATTTAGATCGATGGTTGTCGGATAGTCCGCCGGTTGCGCCATGGCCAAGCCTAGCGTTAACTGGAGTGCGATGAATACGGAAAGCGTTGCAGTGCGCATGATGGGGCTCGGTTGGTGGGGTTAAGACGCCCGTCAAACTAATGCTTCGCAGGAAGTTCGACGGTGATCGCCATAATGATTGGAGCGGAATGATGTTTCGGCTTGACCAGCTGAATGGTCTCAATCATCGCATCGCGTTTGGGGGTGATTGCTAGGTAACGCAGTTGACCACCATCACGCATTTTGAAAGCGAGTTTTGATTTAGGAACATTAAATATACCGATATAGTCAGCGATATGTTGACCATCGATTAAAGGATGGTCTTCCGTCTGACCATCGGAGTATTGTAATCGCACGATCATGCTGACGCCCCCGTTTTGCGGTCTTTTTGAAGCCCAACCCGCGACGCCACCCAGCAGATGGATCTTGCTGGCAGGAGTCCGGCAGCGGACACTGACGCTGTTCGGCATCTGAGGCGCAAACGATCCGTTGGGGCCGTTTAGCATGACACCATTTTTGACCGTGGTCCCGGCAGGATCGATCAGCGAAAAGGGGACGTCGTCGACCATCTGTATGCCCCACTGCGGCATCACTAGACGTTCGGATCGGTTTCCGCGATTGGTAAACAATCCTTCGGTCGTGATAATGTTTGCAACTCGTTCCAGACCTAGCGGGACGAATTTTTCACGCTGCGTAAGGTATTCCAGTAAGTCGATAAAACTGGCATCGTCAATGGATTGTTCAAAGCCTTCGGGCATCGCTGATTTCGTCGAAGCTTGCAGTTGTTCAATGTCCTCTCGCAAAATGGTGTGCTTTTTACCTTGCACATCGACCATCTCGATCGAGGTTAAGGATTCGGCGCTTAGCAGCCCACTGATCACCTCGCCATCGACCGTCAATGCGGTGTATAGACGGTAGTTGGCTTCGACACTCCGATTGGGATCGAGGATGTGCGTCAGCAATTCGGTTTTGGGATGGACCGACATGCCGTTTAGGTTGGGGCCGACAGTTGTTCCGTTTCCCTTAAAGACATGGCACGTCGCACAGTTCTTGATAAAGATCGCTTTCCCTCGTTCGGGATCGCCGACGGCTTCGGCGAGTGACAATTTTGCGTTGACCAATTTGGCGCGATCGTTGTTGACCACTACCCCACCCTGTTTCATCAGGTCGGCAATAGTCGTCCGGATCTCGGGGGACGGATGCGAAGCCAAGCTGCCGCGTTGCTCGATCGATAGGTCACTGATCTGGATCTCTCCTTTTTCCATGCCCCTTAAGACAGCCGTCGTTAGCTGGGGACGAGACAGCATCACACGGATCACTGCATCCCGGATATCGGGAGTGCCCGTTTCGATGATCTCCAGCAGGGGATCGCCAACATCCGTGACCTTGGACTGGCTGACCTGTTCGATCAGGCCGATGGAAAGGTCTTTCGGTGAATGGGGGCCGATCAGGCTGACCAAATCTTCGATCGACTCGGTGCGGGCAGGAGCTAATTGAATCAGTTGACTTGCCGCTTCTAGCCGCTCTTTGACCGGTAGATCTTCTTGCTCAACCAGTTGCAAGAAATCGCCTAGGATCGTTTGGATCTCTGATTCTAGAGAGCGGTTTGACCATTTGGCGGCCAGGCGAGCCAGAGAGGCTTTTCCGGTTCCCGATGCGCGATTGAAAATCCGCCGCAGAGAATCGTTCACCGAATCGCCCAAAACGATCACGTGATCGTTGCTCCAGCCCGCGGTTAATCCATTGACGACGGCGTCCAAGTTCCGGTCGCTGCCGGAATCTTGTTTCGTGTCACCGTCTGCTAGTGATTGTAGGAGCTCCGACATCGCATCGGCCGAGGGATGGCTGCGAGCAAAATGCTCTGCGGTTCGCGTTAGGATTGGAAGGGCTGCAGGTGGTAACGATTGCGATTCCGTAAAGGTTGTATTTAAGAAATGAAACGCATTCATGGCACACGCGCTGGTTGCCGCGTCGATCAGCCAGCGATCCGAAATGATTCGATCAGACGCGATGGCTTGGCGGAGGATGGGACTGGCGTTAGCACTGGGCGCATCGGAAACTTTCAACAGCGTTGCCAGCACGACTTGGGCGTTGGGGTCTTGAATCAATTCAGCCCGTTCGAGTGCCGCTACCGTTTCAGGGGCGTTGGGTAAGACGCGGACGGCGTTCAGACGCACGCCTGGCGAAGGGTGGTTTAGTGCGAGTGTGACCTGCTGAAAAATTTGCCCTTTGGCGGATTCCAAAAGCCCCAACCCGTGCAGCGTCTGCAGAGCATGGATGGCTCCAACATTCAGACCGATCGAGTCCACGCTTTGGTCTTCCACTAGTGCTAAAAGCGAAGCAACGATTGTGGGAGAATGATCTTGTCGTTCGACCAGTAACCGCTGAGCCGACAGTCGGACTTCCATGGTTGGGTTCGCCAGTGCCGCTAACAGTTCTTCGGCGCTTGAGCGGGGACTTAGCGAAACCGGAGCCGACGCGTTGGGGGAATCGGGAACAACGCGGTAGATGCGTCCATACTTTTTATCCCGTAGCTTGGTTTCGTATGCGTGCCCTTTACCCGTTTTAAAGCCTTGCGGCGTTGGGTTGTGTTGCACGATGTAGTTGTACCAATCCAAAACCCACACGTTTCCGTCGGGACCAACCTCCGCCATGATCGGAGCGGTCCATTCGTCATCGCTGGCGAATAGGTTAATGGGGCTGGACGATTTCATACCCGCGCCATCGGGCTGAATCACAAATGTGCCAACGAGTTTCCCCGTGGGACCACACACAAAAGCGGTCCTGTTCCACCAAGCTTCCGGATAATTGCGAGCGGTATACAACGCGTGTCCCGCGGCCGCTGTGTAACCGCCGTGGTGGTCGACTTGGCGAATTTTGTCGGTGATCGGATGGAACAAGTGATCGGGACTGATCATCTGAAGACCCTCCGGTGCCCAGCCTTGTACTCGTTCGTAATAACGGTTGGCGATCGGCATGAAGAAGCTGGGAGCGCGGTTCGCTGTCGATCCGAAAATCAGTCCTTCTTCCGAAATTCCCAGGCCCCAGGTGTTGTTGGTCGTCGAGCGAACGAATTCCAGTTTTTCGACGCTGGGATCGTCGTTTTGTGAAAGTTTGAAACGAAAGAAACCCATTCGGAAGGAGGCGTGCTTTTCGCCGTTGATGATTGGAGCGGAGTTGTTATAGCCCTGCATTCCCCAGATCCAATTGTCCAATCCATTGCGAAAATTACTGACGCCGCCATGCGTGTCGGTCAGCGTCCAGTTGGAGATAAGAACCTTGCGGAGATCCGCTTTTCCGTCGTTGTCGGTATCTTTTAGGTAAAGGGTCTCCGTTCCATTTTGGACAACCAATCCGCCACGATGAAACGCGATCGCCGTGGGGATGCTGAGGTTCTGGGCAAAAATAGTGGACGTGTCCGCTTGGCCGTCGTCATTGGTATCTTCCAGCACACGGATGCGGTCGCGACCCTTACCGCCATCCTTCAGTTCGTTTGGATAATCGACCGTTTCACAAACCCAAAGTCGACCTTGGGGATCCCACGTCATCGCGATCGGTTTGCCGGCGAACATTTTTTCGTCCAGCATCGATTCATCGGCGAATCGTTCAACATGAAACCCTTCGGGGGTTACGATATGTTTCATCGATTCTTCGGCGGGCGACGGTTGTTGCATCCGGTTTAACGTTTTGCCTCGTCCCTCTGCATAGTTCGGGATCTCGGGGCCGACATCGATGTAGTCAAAAAGTTTCAGGTCTTTGGCAGGTGCTTTTTGTGGCGGCAACACGGCCGCGACGGGACCGCCGACAATTCCGGTTGCTCCTTCGCCGCAAGCCCAGCGAATCCCTCGTTCGATTAGGTCTAAGAATTCGGGCTGATTCCAGGTGCGATGGTCGTGGCCCCAAGCGGTGTAGAAGATTCGCCCTTCCCCGTGCGTCCGGATCCAGGTCCATGGTTCGCGGATGTTCCCGTTTGCTTGGACATCGCCAGCTCGGTATTCAAGAACCACGCGATTGTGGTCATTGTGTTTATGGTGGACGTAGGTTTCGTCCCAGCTGGTAAAGGTTTGGTAACCATCCATTACGGGATGCTTGATCTTGGCCGACTGAGTGGTCATTTCACCCGTCCCGTGCCGCTGAAACTGAGCCCCCATCAGGGCAACGATTTCAGGCGAATTTCGAAAACAGTAGGTCGCACAGTGCAGCGGAATAAAGCCTTTGCCCGACGCGACGTACTGCAGGAGTGCCTGTTCTTGTGCCGGTTCGATCGTGTCGATGTTGGCGTAGAGGATTAGGCCATCGTACTGATTGAGGGTCGCAAGGTTCAGGCTGTCGACGTCCTCTGTATAGGTCAAGGCAATGTTACGTTTCGCCATCGGGGGCTGCAGGTCCTTAAAACGCATCGCCGGTTGGTGATGGTTTTGATCGCCCAGGAAGAGCAACCGCAGCGGCGGTTCCGCCGCTGTCAGAAGGTTGGGGACAGCGATGGCAATGATTGACAGAATCAATTTGCGAAACATAACGATGCTTGCTAAAGAAAAGATGACTTAAAAAAGCAGGAGGGCGACCTGGATGAGGAATCGGACGCCCGGAAATGCCCTCTACGAGAAATCGGGAAGGCGAACGATTTCGCCACCTTTCATCGCCGATTCGTGAGCACACAAGCCAGTGCAGGTCCAGTTCGCCGCCGTTTTCGCATTCGGCCATGGATCTCGGTCCTCCTGAATCGCCGAGACGAATTCGTGGACCATGTGGGGATGCGATCCGCCGTGTCCTCCGCCTTGGACGAAGGAGAGGTGTTCCGAATCATGGATCTCCGCTGGCATCGTAAATCGCTGAATCGGCTCGGGAAGCAAGTGGGCAAAGTCAGGGATTTCGATCTTTTCAGGGATTTCGTGTTCAGCTTTTTTGGCCGTGTGAAGAACGTGAGGTTCGTTTTCGATCAGCGTCCATTCGAAGCTCTTCTTGGTTCCGTAGACATCGAAACTTTCGCGATACTGTCGAGCCACGTCGTATAGGAAACGCCAGATATGGGCGGTGATGTCGCTATCTTTCAATTTGATATGACAGCTTTCAACAGCGAACTTGCTTCCTGACTTCTGGGCGATCTCTTCGCGGACGGTTCCCGATCCAAAGCAACTAACCGATTCCGCCAAAGCGTCTGTCAGCCCCAGGCAGGGACTGACGACGTGGGTCGCGTAGTGCATCGGGATCATCGATTTCCAGTAACTGGGCCAGCCATCCATGTCCTGTGGATGCGACGCGGCAAGGTGCTGGATTTTTCCCAGTTCCCCTTTCTCGTACATCTCTTTGATGAACAGAAACTCGCGGCTGTAGACGACGGTTTCTGCCATCATGTATTTCAGCCCGGTCTCTTTAACCTTGGCGACGATCTGTTGGCATTCCTCAATGGTCGTTGCCATCGGAACGGTGCAGATCACGTGCTTCCCGGCGTCCAATGCTTTTAACGACATCCACGCATGATCAGCAATCGGGCTGTTGATGTGAACGCAGTCGATGTCTGGATCCGCAAGAACCTGTTCGTAATCCGAATAGCGTTTGTCGATTCCGAACTGGACACCCGTTCGGTTTAGTTCGGTTTCATTGCGGCGACAGATCGCCACAACTTCGGCTCCAGGATGCGCCTGGTAGATGGCGATGAACTCGGATCCAAAACCGAGTCCAACCATTGCCATTTTTACTGTTTTCGTTTCGCTCATCGATCTCTTTCCTTGCTGTGGTGATTTCCAGGTCCGGAGCCTCAAGGGACCTCGATTTTGCATACAGCCAAGTATAAAGGGAGCGATTTGGTATGGTATGTGAAATTGCGTAGACTTAATGTGATATTTCGCGGAAGGGGTTCGGGGCGTTTATGTTGAGTAACCAATGAAAAAACAAAAGTCGGTCGCCCTGTTAATTGAAACTTCGAACGCCTACGCGAGGAATCTGTTAAGTGGGATCGTTTCGTACATCCGGACCACCGATTCATGGTCGGTCTATCTTCCCGAGCAGCAGCGAGGCGCGACGCCTCCTTCGTGGATCGCGGGCTGGAAGGGAGATGGTTTGATTGTCCGGATCGAAACCAAAGCGATTGCACAGGCATTGCAGAAGCTGAAGATTCCGGTGGTTGATGTCAGTGCGGCGAGGGAAGTTCCGAACATCCCGTGGGTCGAAACCGACGATGCTGCGATTGCGAAATTGGCGTATCAACATTTTCGCGAACGCGGTTTCGCGCATTTCGCGTTTTGTGGGGAGCCTGGTTTCAATTGGTCGAATTGGCGTGAGGACGCCTTCGTGCAGATGGTTCACCAGCAGCAGCAGACGTGTCATCTGTTCCATGCAAAGCACCGTGAATCCGCGGGCTATTCCTACAGTCGAGAGCGGCAGCGGTTGACGAAATGGGTGCTTAGTCTGCCTCACCCGATCGCGATCTTCGCCTGCTACGACATTAAGGCTCAGCAGATATTGGATATCTGTCGTGAGCATGAGATCGATGTTCCCCAGCAGATCGCAATCTTGGGAGTCGACAATGATGAATTGTTGTGTGACCTCTGTACGCCTCCGCTCTCCAGTGTGATCCCCGCAGCGCATCGGACCGGGAGGGAGGCGGCGGAGCTATTGGACCGGATGATGAATGGAGAAGCCATTGAACCTTTGGCGCATCGGATCGAACCGATTGGCATCGCCACACGTCAGTCGACCGATGTGCTGGCAATCGACGACGCCGAAATCGCAATGGCCATGCGGTTCATCCGAGACAACGCCTGTGAAGGGATCAACGTAGCGAGCATTCTGAAGCAGGTTCCGCTGTCACGAAGTGTTTTTGAAAAACGGTTTCAAGAGCTGGTGGGGCATACGCCGCATCAAGAAATTACCAATCGTCGAGTCGAGCGGATCCGGCAGTTGTTGGTCGAAACCGATTTGCCATTGAGTCAAATCGCTCAGCGAACCGGTTTCCAGCACGAGGAGTACATGAGCGTAACCTTCAAGAAAGCAATGGCAGTCCCCCCAGGCGAATACCGAAGAAAACACTAGCTAATACCCCACCCGAATTCCCATCCAAGTCTTAATCTTAATCCTAATCTTAATCCTAATCCCACTTCGTCTCAGGCCGACACAAGCCAATCGCAAGTCGTCTCTCTTGACGTGATTTCGAATCTTGGTGTTCGCCGGCAGGACTTGGGGGAGTGATCGTTGTGAGGGGCGAGGGATTAGGATTACGATTAAGATTAGGATTAAGATTAAAAAATGAGATGACAGTCAGCTTAGAAGTAAACTGCAGTGGGTGCACAGTCTGTCGTTTCGCGATCGCATTTCGCATCTTTGGCTTTTGTTGGTAGGCTGTCTGGCAATTCCCGATCATCTGCTTCGGTCAGGGCGGTGACAAAAAAGACATTCCATTAGGCGACCTCGATGACGGCTGATCCCGACGATTACCTTGAAGCATGTGACATCGTTAATTTTCGCGATCCCGCTGTGCTGCGGCTTTCGGCGGACCTTGCTGGCGCTGACGTGCTTGCAACCGCTCGACGATGCTTCGAATTTGTTCGCGACGAAATTCGCCATAGTTCTGACCACAAGTTGAATCCGGTCACCTGTGTTGCTTCGGATGTTTTGTTGCACCGAACCGGCTACTGCTACGCAAAGAGCCATCTGCTTTGCGCGCTGTTGCGTGCTAACGGGATTCCTGCCGGAATGTGCTACCAACGCCTAACGGTTGACGGCGATGCTCCACCGCACTGCTTGCACGGGTTGAACGCGATTTTCTTGCCAGATATTGGATGGCACCGTGTGGACGCGCGTGGTAACCGTGAGGATGTTCTTGCGGAATTCTGTCCGCCACGGGAACAGCTTGCTTTCGCCTCGCAGCACTTGGGTGAATTCGACCTTCCAGAAATCTACGTGAATCCTTTGCCAAACGTTGTTAAATGCTTGAACGATTTCGAATCATGGGATCAGGTACTGAACAATCTCCCTGATGTTCCGGTCGTCTAGCTTGGGTTTTCCCTCAAGTCCTTTCCGGCAACCGGATTCGACATTTGGGGGGAGCTTGCCAAGGGGATGCAGAAGTCTGGCTAGGTTCGCCGCTGATTGTGCTCGTTGCCAACAATCACCTCTCGAAACGCAACCGAATGCCGATCCGGTATGACTCCTGCTCCGAAACGAATCGAAATGTTTTTCGTCGTTTCGGCACCCAGTAGGAAAATCATGCTGGTGTAGTAAATCCAAACGAGAAACACGACCATCGATGCTGCCGCCGAACCGAGATGCGCCGCCGGGTTGTGGTTGGTGATGTACCACTGCAGACCGTAGCGGCCGAACCAAAATAGAATGGTCGTGACGATCGAACCGAAAAGTACATCCCGCCAACGAACGATGGCGCCGGGCATGAATTTGAAGATTGCCGCAAACACAGTCAGCGGAACTAGCGACTGCATGGCGTAGTTGACGACCACCGCGTAGGTATCACCAAGGTTCACAAAATCGGCCAGCTTCGTACCGAAATGAGTCAATGCAGCTGAAACCACGATCGATGCCAGTAGCAAGAATCCCAAGCCCAGGATCATCAACATTGAAAGCAGGCGTTTGGACAACCAGGTGAGGATCGTCGAGCGAGCCGGGTCAGGCTTGACTCGCCAAACTCGATTCATTGCATCTTGTAGTGAAGCTACCACGCCCGTGGCCCCGACCGCGATGCCGACAAAACTAAGCAGTGTCTTCCACCATTGCCCACCCATGTCTCGACTGCTTTGCAGTATTTCGGCGACTTGCTTTACCGCCGCCGTATCGCCAAACAGTTCCGCCGCTTGTTCCTGCAGTACATCGCTAGCGCGCTGCTCGGCTGCGACCTGCCCGAAAGCGGTCGATAACGCGATCGTCATCAACATTAACAACAGATACAGCAGCGGGGGCAAGGCGAACAGCGTGTAATACGCCAGTGAAGCCGCCAGTGTCATACAGCGATCATTGCTGAAGTCTGTCAAGATCGTTCTCAAAAACTTCAGCACCATCGCTCTCCAAACGGGACCAGGAATTCAACTCAAAATCTATTCATGCACCCGCCTGAGATGCGTCGGGTTAACGCTTTCATGCGTTCTCGGCGATCTTCCCGATAGACGGCGCCGTCGATGGATTTGCCATCCACCGTGAAATTTCGCCACGGCGAACCCATTCATAACTTCCAATGCTTACGAAGTTACACAGACAAATTCAACCCGGCATCTCCTTCGTTGCGTGCCACTAGCAGCACTGCGGAAGCAGTCGCTGCGAATGATAGCCTGGGAAGGGACGCTGAAAGAACTGGTGCAAAATCACCGACATGTCGGAAAGCGAGTTGCAGGATCTGCCGCCTTCCTGGCTATCGTCGGTTCGTGATGGCATCGATGCGTGATCGGATGCTGATGCTTTCGGAAGCGAGTGGGGGTGGTTCCATTCGCTTTTGAACGTTCGCTTTGGGCCCGTCGCTTTGGGCCCGTCGCTTTGGGCTTTATAGCTTGATGACTCCGTTGCTGTCGCCAAACGAATCGGTTTGCACGCCCATCTGCTGCATCATCCATGTGTACAGATTGCAAAGAGGGGTTCCGTTTTCGTATTTTATGTGACGCCCCGATTCGATCCTGCCGCCTGCTTTACCCGCCAGCAGGATTGGTAGGTCATCGTGGTTATGGCGGTCGCCATCGCTGATTCCGCTGCCGTAGACGATCATGCAGTTATCCAGCAAGGTGCCCTCCCCTTCGGAAATTCCTTTTAGTCGTTTTAGTAGTTCGCCGAAGCGGTCTAGATGAAACCGGTTGATGGTGGCGATCGACTTCTGTTTGGATTCACTTTTTCCGTGATGAGAGAGTTCGTGATGCCCCTCTTTGATATCGATTTCCGGGTAGCTGCGATTGCTACCTGCATTGGTGAACATGAACGAAAGGATCCGGGTGCTGTCGGTCTGATAGGCCAACGTGATCATGTCCATCATCAGTTCCGAGTGCTCGCTAAGCGCCTTTGGAACACCTCGGGGCCGCGGGTAATCGGGGACCCCTTCTTCATTGACCGATAGCCTGTCGGCACCGGCAACACGTTTTTCGACATCGCGGATACTGTAGAGGTACTCATCCAGTTTTCGGCGGTCGATCGCAGGCAATTGTTTGTGCAGGCTTTTCGCATCTTCCAGTGCGAAGTCGATAATGCTTTTGCGGTACTTCTCGCGGACGCTTTTCATCCGCCGAGTTTCGTTCGAAGACTGTGCAGCGAACAAGCGATCGAAGACCGCTCCTGGATCGACTTCTTTTGCGACCGGTTGAGTGGGGCCTCGCCAAGACATGTTGGACGCATACGCACAGCTGTAGCCGCTGTCACAGTTCCCTGCTTGAGCGCTAGCTTCCAAACCTAATTCCAATGATCCAAACCGCGTGGCATCGCCGACCTTTGCCGCGGTTGCTTGATCGACGGATATTTGATTGTTGATATCCGCACCATTTGTTTTCCTTGGGTGGGCACCCGTTAGAAAAGCCGCCACGCTGCGGGCGTGATCCCCTCCCCCGTCGCCGTGGGCGCGCGCTCCATCAAGCGTCAAACCTGACAGAACATTGAAATCGGATTTGTGTTCTTTCAGGCGTTCCAGCGTTCGCGTCAGGCCATAGGACGAACCTTCGGCGTCTGGCGTCCAGTCCTGCATGTGAATGCCATTGGGGACGTAGAAAAATCCCATCCGCAGTGGTGGCGCCGCGAGCGTTGACTTCGCTGCCAGTAAGCGGGTCGGGGACATGACATCCAGCCAAGGTAAAGCCAGAGCCGTGCCCATTCCTCGCAGGACGGTGCGTCGCGATAGACTTTTTGACATCGAGTGGCTTCCTTGATCACAGAGGGTTAGGGACTGGCTATCGATTAATCGTTGCTTCTCGAGCCCACTCGTTGGAATGGATCGCTGGCGATAATGGCAAAGACCATGTCGCCATATCGGCTGTCATTGTCTTCTATTTTAGCCAGGATTTCATCGATTGCGCATCGGTCGTAGTAATCGGTTCCACGCCCAACGGCGTAGATCAACGTTTTTTCGGCTAAGCAGCGTACAAATTGTTCGCGTCGGGCATGGGTAAGCAAATTGGTTAGGTCGGCGGCTCCGTTGAATTCGGTGCCGTCCGGCAGTTTTCCACTGCTATCGATTTTCTCTTTTCCATCGTGTGTTCGCCAATGTCCGACGGGGCCAAAGTTCTCGAGGGCGAAACCCAACTGATCCATCACGTTATGGCAGGCAGCACATGCAGGATTCGCGCGATGCTGTTCCATTCGTTCGCGAAGCGTGCCCGAAAGCTCGCTCTTGTCCAGTTCTGGAACGTTGGGAGGTGCTGGTGGTGGCGGCGTGTTTAATAGATTTTCCATGATCCATTTGCCACGTTTCACCGGGCTGGTGCGACCGGCGTTGCTGGTGATCGTCAGCACGCTGGCGTGGGTCAGCAGCCCACGACGTGGTGTGTCCGCCAGGGCGACCTTGCGAAATTCGTCTCCGCTAATTCCCTGGATGCCATAGAACTTGGCTAAATCGTGGTTTAGAAATGTATAGTCCGCATCCAATAGCGTGGTGACCGGCAGGTTTTTACGCAGTACTTCAGCAAATAGAAGTAAGGTCTCGCGTTTCATTTGCTCGCGAGTGGCGTCACTAAATTCAGGAAACTGTTCGGTGTCGGGTTGGACGCGATCCAGGTTTCGCAGCTGTAGCCATTGACCGGCAAAATTCTCGATGAAGTGGGCGGCGCGAGGGTCTGCAATCATGCGACGAATCTTGTCCCTCAGCTTTTCAGGGTCTCGCAATTCTCCGCGATAGGCTAGCCGCAGCAATTCGTCGTCGGGCATGCTGCTCCAAAGGAAGTAGGAGAGCCGTGAGGCGAGTTCAAATTGTGACACCAAGGGCATCGGGGCCTCTGGATCTCCTTTTCCAGGTTGTTCGACGCGATACAAAAAGTGTGGTGAAACCAGGATCGCTTGGATTGCAACTTGGATTGATTCTTCGTAGCTGCCACCTTCGCTGCGAACTTGAGCAGCAAGTTTGGATAGTCGGTCGAGTTCACCCTTCGTTATGGGGCGTCTGAAAGAGCGACTTCCAAAACGGCTTAAGACTTGGGTGGTTGCGTCTTCGGCCGAAAGTTTTTCGCTGGGGACGGCGAAGATGATTTTACGATGATTGTCGGTCAGTTTTAGTGGAGGCATCTTCGCGGGTTGTCGTTCCGTTCCTTCCAGGTGCAGGTGGTGAAGGTGGAAGTTGCGATCCACTTTGCCCTCGACGTAGAAATCATTTGTAAAGGTCAGATCGATCGATGCCTTGCCTTTTTTAAGCGATAGTGAAACCGGATAGTTCTCGGGGGCTTCGCTGGGGACATCGACGATGGTTTGAAACTTGCCCGCTTTGATTTCGACGCGGACGGGATCGTCGCCGCCTTGATCCCCGGACGCTGACATGGTGAGGACGTAGTCCCCAGTAAATGGGATTTCTGTGTTCAGAGTGACGGTTCCGCGAGAGGCAAGCGTCAAACCATTTTGTCTTACATACTTCTTGGCATTATCAATCGTCGCAGGATTGATATTGATTTCCCACAACCGCGGAGCCAGCGGAGTGATGATTGCTTGACCTGTAATCGTCTCGGCTGCATCCAAGTACTTTTCCATCAGCAGCGGAGGCAAGGAAAGAACGTCGCCGATGTTGTCAAAACCGTAACCCACATCGTCACCGGGAAATCCTTCCGATGGTTGATAATCGATCCCCGTTAGATCGTGAATGGTATTGCGGTATTCGATTCGGTTCAGGCGCCGGAGTGCGACTTTTCCCGGATTGGCTTGCTGTACGCAATCGACGGAGTTGACCAGTTTTTCGATGGTTTCAAGCATCTTTTCGCGATTGGCAGCATCCATCACTTCACCATCGGCAGGAGGCATCGACCCCGACCGAACCTGAGTCACCACGTGGTTCCAGAATGCGCGATTCTGTTGGACTTGCAGGGCCGATTGGTCTTTGTCCAATTGAACTTCGGAATCGCCATCGACCGCGTGGCAATCCAGGCAGTAGGTGCGGAGCAACGGAAGCAACTGTTCTTGGTAGATCGGTTCGTTGCTTGCTTGGTCTGCTGAGAGTGGTGCACAGAAAGCCAGTGCTGTCCACAGGATGACCGCACCTATCCCGGCAAAAAATCGGGGTGGTGATGAGAGGAGACTAAGGGAGCGTTGATTGGGTAGAGGCATACGGTGATGGTCAAAAAGAAAAGAACGTTGCGGATCAAGCGTCGTTGGTGGGCCGTGAACACCGCCAGCGACGATCGACCGTCATGGCATGTTAGCGGCAAGGGGACCCGTCACCCGCTTCTTCAACTGCAATTCTAATAGATATTCACTATAAGCTCTAAATCGGATTCCCGAAAACGCGGCGATTCGGCTCGCTTTTGTGAATCCTTGCGGGTTTTTCCTTTTTTGTTGCATTCGACCTACGGATGCTGGACAATAGGCCGGCTCCAATGAATTCCCTCCTTGATTGTTTCAGGGGCTTAGCAGGCCCTTTCCCCTCCGTTCCCCCCTTCCCTCTTCTGCTTTGCACTCCGTTTGTCACTGATGTGATTGAAATCACGGGTGTGGGCTAGATAAATGGCATGCCACTACTTGCACGTGGCACTGCATGAAAGCTGGAGTTGCAAATGCTTCCTTTCCCTAAAAGTGGTGCTCCGCGTTACCATTTGGATCGCCGTGGATTCTTGCGAATGGGAACGATGGGAGTGATCGGTACGGCGGTTCCGCGATCCTTTGCACAGGCATCGCCAAAATCACCTGAGGGGTTTGGCAAAGCGAAGTCGGTCTTGATCGTGATGTTGAGTGGCGGTCCCAGTCAATTGGACATGCTTGATCCCAAACCGGATGCACCGGCCGAGGTACGAGGCGATTTTTCTACCATTGGGACGACGATTCCCGGTGTTCGGGTTTGTGAACACCTGCCTCTTTTTGCCAAGCAGACCGATCGCTGGTCGATCGTGCGAACGCTTGCCCATCGCGAGCACAATCATTTGTTGGCGACCCATGTCGCATTGACCGGCCGGCCAACTCCGGTTCCCAGAGGCGGTTCCGACTTGGACCGCGTGGAAACACGCAACGATTTTCCCAATTTCGCCGCGGCACTGGATTATGTTCGCCCTCGTAACGATGGGGTTCCTACCGGAGTTTCTTTGCCGAACTATCTGATTGAAGGGCCGCTGACATGGCCGGGGCAGCATGCTGGTTTTTTAGGCGCGAAGCACGACCCCTGGCAGATTCAGGGCAATCCAAACGCGGCTGATTTTCGCATGCAAGCTTTGGCGATGCGTGAGGGAATCACACCGGTGCGACTGGAGTCACGAAGAGAATTGCTGGAAGCATTAAACCAAGGGCGACGGACGCTTACTGGAACGGATTCCGATTCGTTTCGCGATCAGCAAAACATTGCGTTTAATCTGTTGACTTCTGGCAAAATGACGGAAGCTTTTGAAATCAGCCAGGAATCCGATGCGACCCGAGATCGATACGGGAGGAATCAATTTGGCCAATCCCTTTTGCTTTCTCGACGGATGGTCGAAGCGGGCGTGCCGATCGTCCAGGCGACGATGGGGATTGTGCAAACCTGGGACACGCATACGGATAACTGGGGCAAGTTAAAAGACCGCTTGTTGCCACAATTGGATCAGGGACTTGCTGCCTTGACCGATGACCTGACCGAATCAGGATTGATGGACCAGACGATGGTGATTGTGATGGGCGAATTTGGACGTACGCCTCGGGTATCGACGTTGCCGGGACAGACGCTCCCCGGTCGGGATCACTGGGCACACGCGTATTCGGGTTTGTTTGCAGGTGCCGGCGTCCGGGGTGGTCAGGTGCTGGGGACAACCGACGCCCAAGCCGCCTATCCGGTGACGCAATCTTGGTCGCCAGCGGATGTCTGTTCAACCATCTTCAACGCGCTTGGTATCGATCACGATGTGCGGATCAATGACCGCCTGAATCGTCCTCACGATCTTCTTAACGGCATTCCGATTACTTCGTTATATACGGGGCAGAAAGCATGACGCATTCTTCACACAAGACAGGTTCGAAACTTTGGAGTCACCGTTCCGCTTCGCGTCGCCAGGCGATGCAGATCGGGGCCGTCGGTCTACTGGGGTTGGGGACGAATCACCTGGCTGGATTACGCGAAGCGACCGCGGCCGATGGCGTTGCGCCGTCTGGTAAAGCGAAGTCCTGCATCTTTATCTTTCTCTCCGGTGGCTTGGCACAACACGAGAGCTTCGACATGAAGCCGGATGCTCCGGAAAACATTCGCGGCGAGTTCCGACCGATTTCGACTCAGACGCCCGGTCTGCAGATCTGTGAGCATCTACCGATGCTGGCCGAGCGAAGTCGCATGTGGGCGCTCTGCCGCTCGTTGACTCATCCCATTAATGAACATTCTGCGGCCCACCACGTGATGTTGACCGGGCATTCTGACTTGCCCACCGGTTTTAGTCCGAATAAGCCAAGCCGTGAAGATCGTGCGTCGATCGCAGCCCTTGCCGGGTACGCGACCACGCCTCGAAACAATTTGCCTCCTGCGGTCGTGCTTCCTGAGCGCCTGGTCCATTCATCGGGGCGAATCATTCCGGGCCAACACGCGGGCAACATGGGAACCCAGCACGATCCGTGGATGATCGAAGCTTCGCCGTTTCACAATACATCCTATGGGGCGTTTCCTGAATATCATTTCGATCATCAAGATCGCGGAAAACCAGACGATCGACTGTTCCAAGCCCCGCAGCTGACGCTCCCCGATGGGCTGGGGATGAAGACGGTCCAAGGGCGTTTGCAGTTGTTGGAAACGCTAAAGCACCAACGTCGCCATTTAACGGATTTTCAAGCGGTTGCGAATTTCGATCGGATGCGGCAAGGCGCCGTTTCTTTGATGACCAAGTCGTCGGTGCATGAGGCGTTGAACGTCACCAAAGCGGATGAAAAGTCGCTCGATCGATATGGACGCAATTCCTTTGGCTGGTCCCTTTTGATGGCTCGTCGTTTGGTCGCCGCGGGCGTCAATTTAGTGCAGGTCAATTTGGGGAATGATGAAACATGGGATACGCATGGCAATGCGTTTCCGCATTTAAAGAACAATCTATTTCCGCCAACCGATCGTGCTGTGTCGGCGTTGTTGGATGACCTGAAGTCGACCGGCGAACTGGATGAAACATTGATCGTCATGGCGGGCGAATTTGGACGAACGCCACAGATCACCCTGCTAGAAAAACATTACAAGCAAGCGGGACGCGACCATTGGGGGGCGGCACAGTCGGTGTTGTTTGCCGGTGGAGGGATTCAGGGAGGGAACGTGATTGGGAAAACCGATGCCCATGGTGCGTACCCGTCGGAGCGTCCTGTCAAACCCGAAAACTTCGCGGCGACGATCTATGACGCGCTGGGGATTCCGGCAACCGCCGCATGGCGGGATGCTCAGGATCGTCCGCACCACATCTACAACGGCGAACCGATCGCCGGATTGAGTTAGAGGGGAACCAAAATGTCTTTTATCCGTTCATTAGCAATAAATACAGAATCGACTATGTGGTTGCAACGAGTACAGGGGTTATTGATTTTTTCGACGCTTGCCGCGTCGCTGGGGATTGGCGGGGCTCCGCTTGCGAATGCCCAGTCAGTAACCTCCGTTGCGCCAATCGGTCTTCGCCCCGGCGAGACGTCAAAATTGACGGTCCATGGTGCCGCTTTGAATGATTCCCTGCGACTGCTGAGTAGCATTCCGGGGAGTGAAATCACGAATGAAAGTGTCGAAGCGACCAAAGGGATCGTTCAGTTCAAAGTGCCCGCCGATATTCAACAAGGGCCTACCGGAATCTGGGTGACGGCGGCCAATGGGCTATTGAAAGAACAAACGTTGTTGATCGATGGATTACCGCTAACGATCGATACCGGCAAAAATCATACGCCGGAAACCGCTCAAGCGATTCCGGTCCTGGCGGCGGTTCAGGGAGTCTGTGAGCCAGCACGGAGTGATTTTTATCAATTGACGGTTGCGGAAAATCAGCGGCTGGCGTTTGAAGTTCACACTCAACCATTGTTGTCGACGATGGACCCCGTGGTCCGGTTGCTAGACGCTGCCGGCAAAACCCTTCATTTGGCCGACGATGGTGGAAGTGGTCCTGACTGCCGTTTCGAATACACGTTTGCGACAGCGGGCGACTATCGGATTGAAATCAGCGATAGCCGGCACAAGGCTGCCGGTGCCGCCTACTATCTGCGGGTTGGAGACTTTCCTGTTTTGACCGCGCCGTTCCCGATGGTTGTTCAGGCAGGCCAGGAAGCTTCGATTGGTCTGCTTGGTCAGGCACCCGAGGTGATGGAAATGCATCCGTTGTCGGTTCCCCCGGATACCATGCAGCCTCTTAACGTTTCGCTCCGTTTAAAAGATGGCAAGTCGGCAGCATGGGGATCGGTTGCGGTTAGTGAACATCCTCAAAAGATTGAAGCTGCAGTCGCCGAACCACTTTCCTTTCCCGTCGGTCTGAATGGTCATCTGGCCGCAGAGGGTGAGGTCGACGAATATATGGTAACCGGGAAAAAGGGACAGGCGATCCGGATTCGCTCACGCACACGGAGCCTGGGATTGCCGACCCGATTGGTGATGCAATTGCAAAATGCGGCCGGCGCGAAGGTTGCAGAAACCAAGGTAACCGAAGCTGACGAGTGGAGTTTTGACTACACGTTCGCGGAAGACGGCGACTACAAGTTGGTCGTCAATGATTTGCTAAAGCGGGGTGGTGCGGAATTTGGTTATTGGTTTGAAATCATTCCGGCCGGGACGTTTTCGATCACCTTAAAACCCGATGCAAAGACGCGGGATTCGTTTGCTATCCAAACGGAACATGGTGCCTGTGCGATCGATTTGACGATCGATCGATTCGGCTACGATGGAGAGATCGATCTGTCGCTTGCCACGCCGGTTGAGGGGCTGCGAGTGCTTAATCCTAGGATCCCTGCCAAAGCGGCTGAATACCGCGTCTATGTGGTCGCCGAGCCGAACTGGACGGCGGATCAAATCGTCAATTTGAATTTGCTTGCGACCAATGTGCAGACGCCGACTCAGCAGCGATTGGTTGAAAGCCGATCATTGCAACGGGTGAAAAGCCCAGCAATCCTCTCGCCACCAAGTTGGCGAAATGGGCGAGTGTTTCTTACGGGAACGGCAAAAACCGACGCTCCTTTTGCACTGGAACCGGCCAGCCCTGCACTGTTTGCTCGTCCTTTAAAGTCCCATTCCGCTGTTTTTACGCTGAAGCGATTGCAAGAAGGTTTTAAAGAAGGTGTTACCATTCTGGGGACCAGCCTGCCGTCAGGTTGGAACCTTGCGGCGGCAGCCGACAAAGATACCTATACCGTGACACTGACCGACGCGAGCCCCGATGCGGCCGATGTCGCCGCGTTGCCGCTGCTGGTTTTCGGTGAATCGGGAGGGCATGGGCAAATCGTTTCTGCAAACTTACCGATCACTTGGATCGATCCGCTGTCGGCGTCGCTGGAGTTTTTGGAGCCGGTGATTCGGGGCGGCAAAGCAAAAGCGCGTGTGCAGGTCAAACGGGAGGGGAGCGATCCTCAGCCAGTTACCATTACATTGCTGGAACCTTCGCCAGGAATTCAAGGTCCGGCATCGATTGTGATTGCCGCCGACCAAACCCAAGCAGAACTAGAATTGGCGATCGCTGCAGACGCGGGGGCCGCGTTGACCGTGAAATTGCATGCTGCCAGTAAATATGCGGGACAGGATTTTGCCATCGATAGCCAACCGATTGCGATTCCGGCAATCGATGCCCCCACACAGATTGCGGTCTTTCCAGGGAAGGTTGAATTGAAGGACCGTCGCAGTCACCAGCGTTTGGTGGTCAGTGGAATGAAATCAAATCAAACCCCACGCGATTGGACTCGGTTAGCACGAATGACGGTCGCCAATCCGGAAATCGCCTTTCTTGAAGGGGGCGTCCTGTATCCAAAATCGGATGGTCAAACCGAGGTGATCGTGGAAGTGGGGGGCACCAAGCAGGTTGTTCCCGTGACCGTTGTTCAGGCGTCTGTAGACCGACCGGTCGCATTCGAATCGGAAGCGCTGGTCGCTTTGTCAAAACAAGGCTGCAATTCGGGAGCCTGTCATGGATCCCCCAGCGGGAAAGGTGGCTTTCGTCTTTCGCTCCGTGCCTTTGACATCAAACTTGATGAACTGACGTTGATCCGTGAAGACTTCGGACGGCGGGTTCATACATTGGATCCCGCAGAAAGTTTGCTGCTGTTAAAACCGATGATGAGCGTTGCTCATGGCGGCGGCAAGCAACTGCGTAAAACGGATGCAGCCTACCAAGTGCTACATGACTGGATTGCTGGAGGAGCCCAAGTCGATCCGCCCAATACGCCACGTGTTGAACGATTGGAAATCTATCCCAACGAGAAGCAGGTCTTGGCGGTTGCCGACGGCGGCCAGCAATTGGCGGTGACGGCCCACTTTGCCGATGGAACCACTCGTGATGTGACCGAATTGGCTTCGTACGAAACCTCGGACACCAGCGTCGCCACGGTCGATGTGAATGGCTTCGTCACGCCACAGCAGAGAGGCGAAATCGCGATCCTGGTTCGGTTCTTAGAACACATTGAATCGCTGCCTCTGATGTTTGTCGAACAAAATGATAGTTTCGCTTGGGCGGCCCCCACACCAAATAATTACATCGATGAATTGGTGAATGCGAAATTGATGCAATTGCAATATCAGCCGTCGGAAACCTGCAGTGATGCAGAGTACCTGCGGAGAGTGAGTTTAGACCTGATCGGAAGTTTGCCGACGGTTGAGCGCACGAAGGCGTTCCTTGCGGATACTTCGCCAGACAAACGCGAAAAGTTGGTGGATGAGTTATTAGAACGAGAAGAGTACGCCAAGTTCTGGGCATTGAAGTGGGGAGACCTGCTTCGAATGACTAGCAAACTGGTCGGAGAAGAAGGCGTTCACAAATACCATCGCTGGGTGGAAGAATCATTGCAGGAGAACATGCCTTACGATGAATTCGCGAAGCAGCTTTTGACCGGTAGTGGGAGTACGCTGGCAAATCCGCCTGCCAATTTCTACCGCACGGCGACCGACATGAATGAGTGTGTGGAAACGATCTCCCAGGTGTTTTTGGGAGCCCGTTTGCAGTGTGCCAAATGCCACAACCACCCGTTCGAACGTTGGACGCAGGATAATTATTACGGTTTAGGTGCGTTCTTCACCCGTGTACAAAGAAGGAAGACCGAGCGTCCTGGCGAGATGTTTGTTTATGCCCGCTCCGACGGCGAGGTGACTCAGCCGCGGACCGGAGAGGTGATGAAACCTTGGTTGCCACAACGCGGTAGTTTGGAAGCGGAAGGCGATCAGGATCGACGTGATGCGTTTGCCGAATGGCTGGTCGAACCGAACAATCCCTATTTTGCGAGGATCGAAGCAAACCGAATTTGGAGCCAATTGTTTGCCCGTGGGATCGTCGATCCGATTGACGATTTTCGTGATTCGAATCCGCCGGCGAACTCTTTGTTGCTGGACGCGTTGGAAAAAGACTTTGTCGAAAGTGGCTACGATCGAAAGCATCTGTTGCGGGCGATCGCACGCAGCCGAACCTACCAGGCAAGTTACCGAACGAATGAATTTAACGGTCCAGATGAAAAGTATTTTTCTCATCAACAGCCAAGACTGCTGGGAGCTGAACAGTTGTTGGACGCGATCAACCAAACACTTGGTTTATCGCAAACCTATGGCACCCTGCCCGCCGGTACGCTGGCGACCCAGTTGCCTGCTCCGGATGTTGTCAAAGTCGATTTCCTCAAAACCTTTGGTCAGCCCGAACGGAGCACGGTTTGTGCTTGTGAACGGGCGGAAGATTCGAACCTGGGGATGGCGATTGAGTTATTTAATGGGCCGATGATGCACAAAAAATTACGCGATCCTAAGAATCGGTTTCGTGTAGCGTTGGCGGCTGGGAAATCGTTGGAAGAAACGATTACCGAGCTTTATGTTGCTGCTGTCTGTCGACCGCCCGAAGAGGTCGAACTGAAGGCCGCGCTGGCACACTGTGCCAAAGTCGAGGACCCAGCAAGTGGAGTTGAGGATGTTTGCTGGGCGTTGTTTAACACCGACGAATTCCTGTTTCAGCATTGATTCCGGAAAGCTTCACCTCGATTTAAAAGACTGCAAAGGAACATCATGAGAAATTTGACATCGCTGCTACTGGTTTTACTGACGCTTCACGTCTGCTCGCCCCTGACGCGTGCAGCGGAACCGGAGGTCAGCTTCCGAAAAGATATTGCTCCGCTACTGCTTGAACATTGTTTGGCGTGCCATGGTGCCAAAAAGGCGGAAGGTGGTTACCGGGTCGATACCTACGATGAATTGCTGAAACCGGGGGATTCCGAAGAAGTCCCGGTGGCGAAAGAGAAAGGAGCGGTTAGTGAATTGCTGCGGCGATTGACCTGTGATGAATCCGAACGCATGCCGGCTGAAAGCGAGCCGCTAACATCCGAGCAAATTGCGTTGGTGAAAACATGGATTGAAGCCGGAGGCGTCTTTGACGGATCGGATGGTAGCGAGCAGTTGATGCGCGTGATTCCGCCGCCAACCTATGCCGATCCCCCCGAAAATTATTCGCGTGCGGTTCCTGTCGTCGCCGTTCAGTTTTCTCCCGATGGAACACAGGTCGTTACCGGGGGGCTTCACGAAGTGCTGGTCTGGAATGCGGCCGATTCTAGTTTGGTCCGGAGGATCAAGAACATTGGCCAACGCGTCTATGACCTCGCCTTTTCATCCGATGGTGCGATGTTGGCCGTGGCGTGTGGCGAGCCGGGAAAAAGTGGAGAGGTACGGTTGGTCGATTTTTCAACTGGCGAAATCAAAGGGGTGATCGCACGATCCGATGACGTTTTGTTTGATCTTGCTTTTCGCCCCAATAGCAACGAATTGGCAATCGCTACGTCCGATAGTTCGATCCGAATCTTTGACGTGCAAACCCAGCAAGAAACCAGGACCATCGCCAGTCATGCGGATTGGGTGACCGCCGTTTGCTGGAGTGAAGATGGAAAGCAGATGGCCTCGGCAAGCCGCGATAAATCGGCCAAAGTGTATGACGCCGAGACCGGATCGCTTGTGACCACCTACCTCGGACATGGTGCGGCGGTACGTGGGGTCGCGTTTACCGCTGATGGGACTCAGGTTCTAACCAGCGGCGCCGATGCAAAACTGCATCGTTGGAATGCCAGTGATGGCAAACGGACGGCGCTGGTCGGGTTGGGGGGAGATGCCTTTAAACTAATCCGGATTGGCGATAAGGTCTTTGTGCCCTGTGCCAGTCACAAAATGTTGCGAATCGATTTGACCAGCAATAAAGTCGATCTTGAATTTGTGGGGCATGCTGATTGGGTGCTCTCTTTGGCGTTGCAAGCGAACGCGGAAGGAGCCGGTCAAAAGATGCTTACCGGCGGATTTGATGGCGAAGTTCGAGTGTGGAATTTCGCGGATGCAGCACCTCAGTTGAACTGGATCGCCAAACCATAAAGGCTGGGAAAGGTCGCATGCGAAAAGATAGCGAACGGTTGGCGGCGAGGATTCGTGGGCTCTTTCAACATCATGACGGCTATTCCGAGCGGAAAATGTTCGGCGGTGTCTGTTTTATGTTGAACGGTAACATGTGCGTTGCCCCCTGGAAGGATCATCTGATGGTCCGGTTGCCCAAAGATCAGCATGAACAGACTCAATCAGACCCGCATGCCAAGCCGATGGATATCACAGGCAAAGTGATGAAAGGTTGGGCTTTGATCGAACCGGATGGGATTGAAACCGCTGAAGGTCTTGATCGCTGGATTCAACGGGCGGCCGAGTTTGTCGAAACCTTGCCAGCGAAGTAGGCAGGCTGCAAGGAAAAGAAATGGACGGTTCTTGTTCGGATGGAGTCGAGGAAATGGAGAAAGCGATCGTAGATGCTTGGTGGGTCTACATTTTGCGATGTGCCGATGGGTCGCTCTATACGGGCATCACCAAAGACATCGCTCGGCGAGTTCAGCAACACAACGGCGGCAAAGGAGCTAGGTACACTCGCGGCCGGACTCCCGTCGTCGTTGCTTTCGAAGAATCCCAGGCGGATCATGGTTCCGCACTGAAAAGAGAGTTGCAAATCAAGGCGCTCTCAAGGCCTGCGAAAGAGATTCTAGTAGAAGGTTTTAAAGGTAAAATTAAACGATGACATTGGCTCTGGTTCGTCCCTTGTTCAAAGGGGCAATCGATGTGGTGGGAGACGTGCATGGGGAGTTGGATGCTCTGCAAGCCCTGCTTTATTATCTGGGATACGACGATCAGGGCCGCCATCCAGGTGGCCGCCGACTGGTTTTTGTTGGCGACCTGGTCGATCGAGGCCCCAACAGCCCCGGCGTGGTAAACTTTGTCGCGGATCTGGTGGCTGCAGAAAGAGCCCAATCGGTTCTTGGGAATCATGATCTGAACCTGATGTTGGGAAGACGTAAGCCCGATAATTTGTGGTTCTACGGCGAGTCAGCCTCCTTGGATATGAGCGGAGAGCCAACTCCTGCCGTGCTTGCCGACGAAGAAGTCCGCAGGGATACGTTAGAGCTCTTTCAGGAACTTCCCCTAGTCCTAAGCGGCGAGGGAGTGCGTATTCTTCATGCGTGCTGGCATCCAGCGATGGTCGCAGAAGCCCAGGCGGCAACCGACGTTCTGGAACTGTATCAATCCAGTTATGAACGGATCGAAGCGGAGCGAATCAGCGGCGATGAGTGTGATGTGACGCGGCAGCTGATTCATCAAAATCAAAATCCCGTAAAGGTCATCACCTCGGGGTTCGAATTCAAACTTCAAGATCCGCTCGCATTGAAAACCAATAGCCGGAAGACCGACCGTGTGGCTTGGTGGAATTCATACGAGGAAGAGGAACTGTGTATCTATGGGCATTACTCTTCGTTGGATCCCAAGGCCAAATCGGGACGGAATGCGCGCTGTATCGATTACGGGGTCGCCAAACGCTGGGAGGAACGGAGGAAACCGAAATTCAACGGTACCTTCAAAGGCCGTCTAGCCGCTTTACGATTCCCCGAACTTGTGACGGTCTTTGATGACGGTGAAGTCGATGGGGCGTGGTAGACTTGGGGACCTTCGGTTGCAGACCTAGCCGCATTGGAATCCAAGAATGGATACGAACTACAGCCACACGCAGCGGGCTCCATTGTGCCTGTTGCTTTATGCCAATGCCCTGCTCCTCTTTGTGATCAGTTTGTCGCTGCAGAATCAATGGCTGGGGCAATGGTTTCTACCGATGATCGGAGGGATCGTCCTTCTGTTGGCCGCCTCGTTTCACTATCTAAAAGTTGAAGACGAGGGAGAAGCCTTGTCCGTTCGGTTCGGACCGTTGCCTCTCTTTCGAAGAACCGTACCCTATCGCGACATTCAGTCGGTGGAAGTCGTTCGGTCGTCGCTCATGGACGGTTGGGGGATCCACTGGAGTTCAAAGGGTGGCTGGATCTGGAACCTTTGGGGAAGAGACTGCGTCTTGCTGCAGTTAGACCGAGGTGTTTTCATTGTTGGGACCGACCGCCCACAAGAACTGCATGCTTTTCTGGAGCAGCAGGTTTCCTCACGCGTTACCGATTTGCAATAAAGGCTTCGTTGCAAGCATTTGTTGGCGGAACCAAACCTGAGCCATTTTGTGTGTCCGTATGCTAGTGCCTTAGAAAATCCTAACCCGCTGCGTAAGCGAGGGACCCTGTTTCTGGTCCCTCGCTTATGCATTTCGGAGTTGCGCTCTTTGCAATTCAGCCGTTCGATATGTTCGTAATCCCTCGGTAGCGAACGTTGCAGGTATACCCTGTAGGCATCGACATTGCGTTTTTGTGTCGGCCCTTTCTTTTATGCTTGCGCATCCACCGGGGCTGCCAAGCTCCCGGGAATAGGAACCATCGTCAGCGAAAGGCCCGAGGGACGTGCGATTTATAAATGAAGAAAGTCTGGCTCCCCTCGCCCCTAAGCGAGCTCTTTGTTGCGGAAGAAATCTCTGCTAGCTCATTGCGTGATCTCTGCCTCTTTGTTTGATTTAGGGGAGTTTGCTTGGGGGAGAGGGGCTGGGGGAGAGGGGGAGATTTCCAGCCGGCGATTTTGCAGCGAAGACGCAGTGAAAGCCTCGGATTTCAGCCGATTATGCCACGCCTTGCCCAACGCTGTCGGCCCCCCCCCCCCAGCCCCTCTCCCCAAAAACAAGCCTTTTAATTGACCTTCATTGAATTAGCTGGCGAACCGTTGATCCAGTATCAACCCTGTTTTAAGTGAGCTTGTTTTGAGGGCGAGGGGAGCCAGACTTTCTTCACTTATTCTTTTCATGCCCGCCCGAAAGGTTGGGCGTGAGTGAGACGCTCAAGGCGTGACCAATAGACGATTGCCCGACTGGTTGTCGATTTTCGACCAACCTGACTCTTTTACGAGTACCGCTGCGCAGCGGTGCCCGTCCGTGATTGCGTCGTTCTGCGTGAAAGTCAATGAATGCTGGGAGTTGTGGGCAGCGCCGTGCATGCGGGCATTTGATTGGCATAACGTTTGCGATCTTTCACTTTCAGTTCGCAACCGCTAACCGATTTGGAATGTTTCGAAGTTGGTTTGCGGAAGTCTGTTAATTCGATGTCTAAAGTGCTTAGGAGAAATACGATGAATTGGGATCAAATCGAAGGAAAGTGGAAACAAGTACGTGGTCAAGCCAAAGAAAAATGGGGCGATCTTACCAGCGACGATCTGGACAAAGTTGCCGGGAAACGGGATCAGCTTGTTGGGCAAATCCAAGAGCGATACGGCATCGCTAAGGACGAAGCCGAGAAACAGGTGAAAGAATTCGAAGGCTCCTGTAACTGTTAACTGCCTGCAACGGCAAAGTCTTCAACGCTGTTAATCAAGTTTGCATTGAACCATACAAAGAGAATAATCATGTACAAATCACTTCAGTATTCCGTCGCTGCACTTGCGGTCGCTCTTCTCGGGGTTGCTTCCCTGCAAGCACAGGACGGCGCGCAGAAAGAACGACTCAAACGCCAATCCGTAGAAGTCAACGCTCAGGCGGACCCGTCGGGGCGGATGGATGCTAAGACTCGCGGCGCAACCGTTCGTGTTAGTCAGTTGATCGGGATGAACATCCAGAACAACCAAGGGGAATCGGTCGGTGAAATCAACGACATCGTCTTGGACGAGAAAAGCGGAAAAATCCGTTATGTCGCAGTGACTTACGGCGGTTTCTTAGGCCTTGGCGATGACCTGTTTGCCGTCCCCTTCGAAGCTTTTCAGTACAAGCGGGCAGCGGAGGACCGAGACGATTTTGTGCTGGTCCTTGATGTTACCGAAGAACAGTTGGACGGTGCCAAAGGTTTCGACCAGGATCACTGGCCCAACTTTGCAGATCGCAACTTTGTGAAGGAACTGGATCAGCGTTACAAAGTTAACCGCCGTCCGCTCCGGGACCGTCTGCGTGACGGACGTGTGAATGTCGACGTCGGAAACGGTAGGGTGGATGTCGACGTTGACGGTGAATAGTTCGATCAACGACCGAAGAGCCGTCGATATAGATGCCTGGTCGCTACGGAAACGTGGCGGCTGGGCTTTTTTTGTTCCCGAATCGATACGCAGCATTCTCAGGCACATGGGCTGAAACCTATACGACTGCGACTGGGAGTTCCCACCGCAGTCGTTAGCCGTTTGGGCAACCGTCTTCTTTACTTCACTTCCAGTCGTAGGCTTGTTGTTTGTGGAAGCCCTTTAGGTGAATGGTTCCATCGGCGTTCAGGTTAAGCAGGGAGAATCCGTTGTTGTCGATCCCGGCTCCCTCCACCATTGCCACCATTGTGCAGTAATGGATGCCATTGATTTCGTTTAGGTCATTCTGATGGCTATGTCCTTGAAAGACCGCTTCGACCAGACCGCTTTTTTCGAGCACTTTTCGTACTTCAGGGCAGTTCTTTACGCCATGATTGTTGCTGACGTCCAGACGCTGATGGGCGAACACGATTGTCGGTTTTGAATTCGCTTCTAGGTCCGCCGTCAGCCACTCCAATTCCTCCGCCGGAATGTTTGCGTCGGTCCAGGTAAAATTCTTGCGTCCGTAGGGCTGGCCGTCTGACCGGAAGCACGAGTCTAAGACCACGAAATGGTACCCACCACGGTCAAACGAATAGAACGATTTGGGCTGTTCGACTTCGGAGAGGAACTCCTCTTTGTGGAGGGTATCGACGCAGTGATTTCCTAACACGTAATACCGTTCTGGGCAGACTTGTGAAAATTCGGCATTGATTTTACGCAAGTAGGTTTGCTCGGTTTTGACCGAACTGGCCGCGTCGATCAGGTCCCCTAATTCAACAACGAAGTTCGGTTTTTCTTTTTGAAATTCAATTCCGGCTTGCGCTAGTTTGGCTGGGGTATCGCGGTAGTGGCGTGAGCCGCCAGGCGGTTTGTCAGCATAGTGAAGGTCGGTAATCAGACCGATCTTCACAGACTCTCGTTTCGCAAGTGGGGCTGATAAAGCTTGGTTTCCCAAACTCATTGCGGTGAGAAGCAGAACTCCATCTTTGACAAAGGCTCGACGTCCGTTTGTGGTGCCATACGGTGAGGTGCTCATGCAATTTTCTCTGGGGTTGCGATCGCGGGGGGATGGAGGGGGCACTGCATCCTAATCGATTGGCAGAGCAATTGAAAACCGATTCATTAAATCTTCATGACCGAATTAAACTTCATCAGCCGGGGGCATTTGAGGTAATTCAATTGCAATTTTAGCTCCGCCAAGGTCACTGCAGAGGGCGGTAACCGTTCCGCCATGGCTGAGGACAATCCGCTGGACAAGAGCTAACCCCAGTCCCGACCCATTCCCTTTTGAATGGTCTAGTCGGACGAAGGGATCGAATACTTTTTCTCGATCGGCTGCAGGGATTCCTAGGCCGTCGTCTTCGACGGTGATAACAATCTTGCTGGACGTTTTGTGAACCTTGGCTTCGACCTTGCTTTCGGCGTATCTGCCGGCGTTGCAAAGCAAATTGCGGAGGACGCGAGTGAGGCTGTTTGCGTTTCCGGCAACAAAGACTGTTTCGGATTCGTCCGCGACGAAGAACTGGACTTCTGGGTAGAGCGGCGCAAGGGAATCGCGCAGGTCGCAAAGGTTTTCGACGATGTCAAATGCTTCGTCATGCGAATTGGTTGCAGCCGATTCCATGCGAACGTACGTCAGCAGTTCGCCGACAAGGTCATCCAGTTCCTGGGTCGCTTGGTCGACTGATGTCAGGCGTTTGCTGCGGTCCTCGTCGGTCTTGGAAGAGGAAATCAATTCTGCGGCAAAGCGAATTCGGGCCAGTGGGGTGCGAAGTTCATGGGAAACGGCTTGTAGAAGTTCGCGTTGGTTACGGAGTAACGTTTCGATCCGATCCGCCATCGAATTGAACGCCTTGGCTAGAGGGAGCCTGCGATGGGCAGTCGGTTGGTCGATACGAGCTGTCAGGTCTCCTTCGGCGATGGCGGTCGCCGTCCTTTCAACGGCTCGGAGCTGGACAGCGACGGGGCGCAGAAGGAGGGCGATCGCGACGGCAGAGAATGCAAAAATCGATCCCAGGCCGGCAAAGGCTTCCAGTTGTGAAGGGCCGACGAATCGTGGCAGGGGGCCAAACCCCAAAATGGTTTCTTTATCCGGCAACAAGGTGAGCATGCGGTCGCCGCCGAAGACGACTTCGCCAGCCAGCAATCGCTGTCGTCGGGTGTCATTGACCGAAAGCGTTGCAAAGGAGTCGGTGTAGACCGGGTATTCAAACGCTTTTTGAATCGCTTCGAATTCCTCCGCACGGACGTCCTCCCCTTTGGCGAGAGCCGCGATCCATTGTTGTTCCGCCAACCGGACCCCCCCCGACAAAGCCTGTTCGATAACCTTACGGTTTTCGGCCTCCGCCCGCAGGCGATAGATATATCCTAGGATCAGCCACGAGATCAGCAGGATCACGATGACGCCTAAGTAGAACCGTAGGAACAGTCGCGTCATATTAAGTTGCCAGTAGGTAGCCGATGCCGCGAATCGACTTGACGCGCAAAGGTGTATTCGAATCGAGTTCAATCTTTTTTCGCAGCCTAGAAACCCGCAAATCGATCGAACGATCGAGGCCGTCGTATGGCAAACCTTGAAGGGCTTCGTAGATATCACTTCTTTGCACGACCGTCCCGGCTCGTTCGGCAAGGTACCACAGTAAATCAAACTCAGCAGTGGTTAGGCTGACCGGTTTCGAGCCGACTTCGACCGTCCGGCTTGCCGCGTCAATCGTTAGATCGTTGACGCATATCCTGCTGTTTGCAGGTGGTTGCAAGCCGGTTGTGTTTCTTCGCAGGTGGACCTTCAGGCGGGCCAGAAGCGCACGTGGGCGGACCGGTTTCGCCATATAATCGTCCGCGCCGACTTCTAGTGCGACGACTTCATCGATCTCGTCGCCTCGAGCGGTCAGGACGAGGATCGGTCCTTCGAAATGAGGACGCACGGTTTTGCAGATCGTGATGCCATCCATTCCTGGCAGTCCGATATCCAGAATAACGGCATCATAGGATTCGTTCTGAATCCGTTGAGCCGCTACTTTGCCATTCGATTCGGACGTGACCGCGTACCCTTCCCCACGAAGAAAATCGGTAACCATTGACGCAAGTTCGTGGTCGTCTTCGACAAGTAACAGTTGGTAGGTCAATTCTTAACCTCTAGGGAATGGACAACGTAGGCCGTGGGCGGGCGGATTCCATTGTGGCCAGCCCTGCGTCTATTTGCATGAATGGTTACAAAACGGTCACAAATCGATACTTCTTGAGATTCTACAGAAAACGAGTCGTTGTCGAGGGTGAGTGGTGTTTTGCCGTCTGCCGAGAAAATCACGGGTAGGGAAACCCGCAATATAAAGTTTTCCTCGGCGGGGAGAGTTTCCGTTGTTCTACGTTTGGGCGGATCAACAGCCAACCATCGAGCGTTTGATGGATGTGTTTTGATTCTGCGTGACGCTAAAACGAGAGAAAAATGGCTCAAGCTGATTCAACCAATCTAAACCGAATCTTGGTGATCGATGATAATCCAGCGATCCACGACGATTTTCGGAAGATCCTGCAAGGAGGGCGGGATGAATTCGCGCTTGAAGCGGCGGAGGCCGCGATTTTTGGTGAATCGGTCAGCTCGTTGGAAAAAAACGTCTATGAGGTCGATTCGGCCTACCAGGGGGAAGAAGGACTTAGAAAAGTCTTGTCCGCCATCGAAAGCGGCAGACCCTATGGATTGGCGTTTGTGGATATGCGAATGCCTCCGGGGTGGGATGGAATACAGACCATTCAAAAGATCTGGAGTGTCGCTCCCTCCTTGAATGTTGTCATCTGTACGGCTTTTACCGATTACACGTGGCCCGAAATTATCGATCAGCTAGGGATCAGCGATCGAATGTTGATCTTGAAAAAGCCGTTTGACAACTGCGAAGTCGCCCAGCTGGCCGCGACATTAACCAAACGAACCATGTTGGAAGCCGAGAACAAAGCCTATCGAAAACGTTTGGAAGATCGCGTTGAGGAACAGTCTGTTTCGCTTACCAAGACTGCTGGCCTGTTGTCACAGTCCAAAGAATTTTTGCAGTCGACATTGGATGCACTGACGACGCAGGTCGCAATTATCGACAGCCGCGGAATCATCCTGGCGTTAAACGCTGCCTGGGAATCGACGGCTCCGGGGGGATCGCCTTTGGCGTCCGGAGAGTGTGTGGTCGGGGCAAATTATTTAACAATTTGCAAGTCCGTTCCCGAACCGTTTCGTCAGCAGGTTGCCCCTTTGGTCCAACATTTGGAGGCAATCATTGCGAATCAGAAAGATTCATTGTTTCGTGAATATAAGGATGTAACCAAGCCATCGGGAAGCCATTGGTACACCGTCCGCGCCGCTCGCTTTCATGACGCCGACGAAACGCGAATTGTCGTCTCGCATGATAACGTCACGGAATACAAACAGCTTCAGGCTCAGCTCGCGCAGGCTCAGAAACTAGAATCGATCGGACAGATCGCGGCGGGAATTGCACACGAAATCAATTCTCCGATGCAGTACATCGGAGACAATATCGAATGTTTGCAGGAATGGGCGGAAAGCTATTTTCAGATTCGAAGCGGCGACACGGAACCATCGCGAGTTGAATCGCTACAGGAAAAGATCCGAGCTTCTTTGGAAGATTGCAAAGACGGCTATCAGCGTGTCACTGGAATTACCCAGGCGATGAAACAGTTCTCGCATCCCGGTAAAAACCAGAAAGAATCGACGGACATCAATGAATTGGTGCGCAGCGCCGCGACGATCACTCGCAATCGTTGGAAGTATGTCGCCGATTTGACGTTGGATTTAGGGGACCGTCCATTGCACCTGACCTGCAATATCGCAGGGGTTAATCAGGTGCTTCTAAATCTGATTGTGAATGCAAGTGATGCGATCGCCGAAAAGTATGGCGACAATCCAGAGCACAAAGGGACATTGCAAATCCGCACCATCGACCATGCAGATGTTGTCGAAATTCAGATCGCGGATTCGGGGGCTGGGATTCCTGCAACCTGGTTAGGACGTGTCTTTGATCCGTTTTTTACCACCAAAGATGTTGGTAAAGGGACCGGGCAAGGTTTGACAATTTGTTATGACGTGGTTGTCAATGTGCATCACGGCGAACTGAGTGTGGAAAGTGAGCCCGGGCAAGGAACCGTCTTTACGGTGCTGCTTCCCAAGCAACCCGTTGAAGAACCCGAGATAGAATTTTTTCAAGAATCGACAAGCCAGCCTTTCGAGGAGGTAGAGCCAGCGTTTGCTGAGGCCTGCCAATGGGGCGATACAGAGGATTTGATCGGATGAGTTTAGTCAATCGAAAAGTCCTTTTCGTGGATGACGATCAGAAATTGTTACAGGGAATTGAGCGTCGTTTTGGCGATCGATTTGATTTGCAAGTGGCCGATTCGGCGAAACATGCTTTGACACTATTTGATCGCAAGTCACCGTTCGCGGTGGTGGTTAGTGATATGCGAATGCCAGTCATGGATGGTCTGGAATTCATCGAAAGAGCAAGGCAGTCGACGAAACATACGGTCTACATGATGCTGACCGGCAATCAGGATTTAACGACGGCCTCCGAGGCGGTCAATCGTGGTCAGGTCTTTCGGTTCTTGACGAAGCCTTGCCCAAGTCGATTGTTGGGGGAAGCGATTGAAGCGGGGATCCAGCAGTACAGTTTGTTGCAAGTTGAGCAGGACTTGCTGCAGAATACTTTCTGCGGATCGGTTGTCGTGTTAACCGAGGTCCTTGAACTAGCCCATCCAAAACTGTTTCGGCGATCTCATGCGGTCAGTGCGGTCCTGGCACAAATCATGAAACATTTAGGGATCGAGGAGTGCTGGGAATATAGGTTGGCGGCTCAGTTGGCAAACGTTGGGTGTGTTGTTTCCTTGTCGGATGAGTCGGCTGCGGCTGACGGGATCGGGTCGGCGACCATCGGCGTCCAGCAAGCTCAGGCGGGTAAACGCCTGATTCGCAACATTCCACGATTGGAAGCGGTCGCGGAGATGGTCGGGAACCATCCGACGGCAATCGGTAAATTCACGCTGAAACCTTCTAGCACTCAGGAGCGAATCGAATCGGGAGCAACGTTGGTGCGGGCGGCGATGGAAGCCGAAGCGTTTGAGCGGAGTGGCCTTCCCTCCGCAGCGATCGCTCAAGCGGTCACCGCGCGAATGCCCGAAATTCCCAGCTTGGTCGTCGATGCGTTCCCGACTGCGTGCGGGAGTCGGGATGCCGGAGGAGCGACAAGGATTGTGATCGAAGTCACGGCACGGCAACTGCGTGAAGGGATGGTGCTTGCCGAGCATGTGGAATCCCAGGCCGATGGGTCTCGTCTGATGTCAAAGGGGACGCGGCTGAGCCAATCCTACATCGAACGCTTGCAGCACATTGTGAGAAGAGAGTTGTTGAAGCCGATCTTCGTTTTCAAACCAGCCACCTCGGGGTCTCCTCTAAGCGGCGACGCGAAAACAGGTTCCAGCACTTAGGTAAATTCGTTTCGCACCGTATCGATCCTCGCGCCTCACCCTCATGACGTTCGCCTCTTTCGATTGGCTTGCGGAGTGAGGGTTGAGGGCTGCGCAATAGAAAACCTCCTGCGAAGTCGCAGGAGGTTTTGAATTTTGCATTGCCGTTAAGGAGCAATATCGTGATCAGCGGATTAATTGTATTCGCTGCGATCGATGGCTTCTTTCACAGCGGTTCCCATGTCGGCGGGGGTTGGAGCGACGACAATTCCGGCGTCTTCGAGTGCCGAGACCTTTTCGGCAGCCGTTCCTTTACCACCACTGATGATCGCACCGGCATGCCCCATCCGTTTTCCGGGAGGTGCGGTGCGTCCTGCGATGAACGCAGCAACCGGTTTGGTCACATGTTGTTTAACGTAGGCAGCTGCTTCTTCTTCGGCACTTCCCCCGATTTCACCGATCATCAAAATCGCTTCGGTCTGGGGATCGTTTTCGTACAGCTTGAACAGGTCGATGTAGCTTGTGCCGACGATGGGGTCTCCACCCAGTCCGACGCAGGTGCTTTGTCCCAGTCCTAGTCCGCTGGTCTGCCAGACCGCTTCGTAGGTCAAGGTACCACTGCGGCTCATGACGCCGACTTTTCCGGGCTGATGAATGTAACCGGGCATGATGCCGATTTTGCATTCGCCGGGAGTGATCAGACCGGGGCAGTTAGGACCGATTAGAACCGCATCGCTGGCTCGCACACGTTGGTAGACACGGACCATATCGAGGACCGGGACTCCTTCGGTGATCGCGGCGATCACTTTGATCCCCGCGTCGAGGGCTTCGAGGATGGCGTCGGCAGCAAACGGAGGTGGGACGAAGATCATCGTCGCATCGGCACCGGTTTCTTGGACGGCTTCTTCGACGGTATCAAAGACAGGCAGTCCTTCTACCGACTGGCCGCCTTTGCCCGGGGTGACACCGCCGACCATTTGGGTGCCATATTCTTTGCAGCCACGCGTGTGGAAAGTACCTGCGCTACCGGTAATACCTTGGCAGATGACGCGTGTTTGACTGTCAACCAGAATGCTCATGAGTTAAGTTTCAGGATTGGGGTGACGGTGTCAGGGAATGACGTTGGGGGAGAATTCGAAAGGTAGTTGAGCCAGAGCAAGCGACGAATCGCTTTACTTGCTCGCTGCGACGACTTTGGCCGCCGCATCGGTTAGGTCGACGGCGGAAATGATGTCGACATCGCTGTCGGCCAGCATCTTGCGTCCCTCTTCGACTTCGGTCCCTTCCAGACGGACGACCAAAGGAACGTTAAACCCAACCTGTTTGCTGGCTTCGATGATTGCGGTCGCAATCGTGGTGCAACGAGCGATCCCGCCAAAAATGTTAACCAGAACCGCTTTGCAGTTCGGGTCCGCCAGCAGGATGCGGAAGGCTTCGGTGACCTGCTCGGTATTGGCACCACCACCAACGTCCAAGAAGTTCGAAGGCTCTCCGCCGTGGTATTTGATGATGTCCATCGTGCTCATCGCCAGACCGGCACCATTGACCAGGCAGCCAATGTTCCCGTCCAGAGTGACGTAGCTGAGCCCGGAATTGGCGGCTCGAACCTCGGCGGGATCCTCTTCGTCCAGGTCCCGCAGTTCTTTTAGGTCGGGATGGCGGAACATGGCGTTGTCGTCAAACGTGATCTTGGCATCCAGAGCAACCATGCCCCCTTCGGCGTCGATCACCAACGGATTGATTTCGGCCATCTCGCAATCGGTAGCGACATAGAATTTGCAAAGGGCGGCAATGAATTTGCCCGCACTTTTTGCGGCTGTCCCCGAAATTCCTAGCTTTTTGCAGATCTTGCGGACCTGAAAAGCTTCGATGCCAACGGCGGGATCAAAATGTTCTTTAAGGATTAGTTCAGGGGTTTCTTCGGCGACCTTTTCAATTTCGACGCCCCCTTCACTGCTGACCATCAGGACCGGCGTCGCAGTGGAGCGGTCAAGGACGATGCCCATGTACAATTCACGAGCGATGTCGCAGCCCTGCTCGACGAAAATTTGGTTGACTTTTTGGCCTTCAGGGCCGGTTTGGATCGTGACCAGGGTTTTGCCCAGCAGTCCGTTGGCGGCCGCTTCGGCTTCAGCCGCACTGCGGACGAGGACAACCCCTTTTTGCTCGGGATTGTCAATGATGTTCCCTTTACCGCGACCACCGGCGTGGATCTGGGCTTTTACCACCGCCAAAGATCCGCCTAGTTTTTCAAATGCGGCTTTGGCTTCGTCAGGCGTGCGGGCGACAATCCCTTCCAGTACCGGGACGCCTGCTTTGCGAAACAGCTGCTTTGCTTGATATTCGTGGATTTTCATCGAAAGATCTTTTCTGGTCGTGGTCGTGCTGACTTCCAATTCCGAGAGTATAGAACGGCTTGAAAAGGCGCGAAAGGATAGCGCGGAAACATTGCCGCAGCAGCTACCCGATTTAGAGGTGAAACTGCTAGGGTGATTGTCCTGGTAGGAATCTTTGGAAATTTCGATATTGCAAGGAAAAATGCGATGAAGGTTGCCGTTGGGTTAGCGGTTCTTGTTTTGGGGATCGTTTTGGCAGGAGGTGGTTCCGCCTGGTTTTTCTTCGTAAGAGCCCAGGATCCTGAGCGAAGCGGCTCACATAAACAGGATTCGGACAAGGATCTTTAGAAGTCGAAAGCGAGCGACCATTGGCAATCCTCTTAGGCATCGGCGTTCTGGTCCCCCGCCGCAACGAATGACTTAGCGAATGATTTTCTGTTCGCCCTCAGCGGTTTCTTCTAAATCCGCGAATGCCGGCGACAGGGGTGGCCATTTCACCGGTTTTGCTGCGTTTTTTGCTCTTGGTCGTTGGCATACCCAAGAAAAGGAGATTTTTCCGGGAAAAATACGGTGCGGAAGCGGGCTGCGGGGGAACTTGTGTGGCGGCAAGGGCATCGGAACGTTATGAATTTGCTTGACGGCTATGTTAACGCCGTCTTCGTCCCCTGGAAAATGAATGGATTCATCGCCAGGGGTTTTATGAATCAGCTATGGATGAAGGCGGACGAGGCATGGCACTCCCCCCCGAAAATATCGAACAGTTGCTAGAGGAGTATCTGGATGATGCTCTTCGCGGCGACGAACGTCAGGCGGTTGAAGACGCCTTGGCGAACGATTCTGCTTTGGCGGAACGTTTGGATGATTTGCTGGCCGAACGAGCCCTGCGTCTGCAGGCGATGCTTGGAGATTCGCGGTTTGAAAACGTTCGTTTGGATGCCGGCTTTGCCGATCGCGTCCTCGCGGCCGTGGATCAAGCCGAGGGTGTTGCACCGACGGTTCCGCTAAAACCTGCCGACAATAAGAAAAACTGGAAACCGGTTGTGATCGCGGTTGCCGCTTTGGCTGCCTGTCTGATGTTGGCTTACTTAGGGTTGATGCCAGGCGGCGATTCAGGTGTCGATGGGCCTGAAGTGGCCGGATCGAATCGCGTCGTTCCTGCCGTCCCCAGCGGTGATTTGGCGAACGCGCCAGCGGTTGAATTGCCGCAGGCGAATCCTTCGATGGCCGTCGCAGCTTCCGAATCCGCGCAAGAAGTACCCGCTACGGATCTGGTTCCGCCACCGGCTGCCATGGGCGATGTCCCCACGCCAGAAATGGTCGCAGCGGATCGATCTGCTGCAGAATTTTCTCCCTCGCTTCAGGTTCCCGCAGACGATTTGAAGATGGTCATGGTCTACGAGGTATCGCAGACCGAACTTGGGAAAGCGAACGGTGCGGTTGTGGCCGCTTTGAAAGAAGCGGGAATTGATCTGAAAGCACGTCAGCCGGTTGCGGATGAGGTTGTCAGTTATTTGCAGGAAGCCAATTTGGTTGCTGCCGAAGCCGAGGCGGGAGCGAATGGGTCGATCCTGTATGTCGAAGCTTCTGGCAAGTCGCTGGATCGGTTTATGGTTTCCATGTTTGCCGACAGTGACAATATCGCGGGACTTCGGTGGAGTCTGGCTTTTGATCCACCCGTGGTTGCTGCGGTGAAGGAACTGGAAAAAATCGATCCTGCCAAGGTTCAGCACGAAGGTGGCGCATCGACGGCTTGGCAGTTGACTCGCCAAGGTGCCGGAGCGGAGAACTTTGAATTTCCCGACGGGCCATCCCGTCTTCAGCCTTTGCAGCGAGATTCCTGGAAAGCCGTCGGGTCGGCTCCTTTGGGACCCGATATCCAAAGCCAGGTACTGCTCCTCATTCGCTAAGAATTTGTGGGGTAGTTGGTCTTTGTGACTTCTGCGAGTGGCGGACAAGTGACAGTTTTGGTCGTTGACTTTACAATGGATCCATTGTTGCTGCTCGCCTGTCCTATCCCTCAGAAAGTCACTGTTTATGACTCGGTTACGGATCGTTGTTTTTTCTTGGTTCGTTGCTTTTGGGGCCTGCTGTGGCGTGTCTGCCCAGAACCAGCCGAAGATAGCCGAAGCGTCGGATGAGCCCAAAGCGGCGATGCAGGCGATGCGGTTGCCCGAGGACTGGCAGGTTCGGTTGTTTGCCGCCGAGCCGATGACGGCCAATATCGTCGCCTTTGATATCGATTATCGCGGCCGCGTGTTCGTAGCGGAATCGTATCGTCAGAGCATGGGCGTTACCGACAACCGGAACCACGACGAAACGTGGTTGCTTGCCGACCTGGCGTCCAAAACCGTTCAGGATCGTATCGACTACCACAAGCGATTGCTCCCCGATCAGGGCAAGGGCTACACGACCGAAATTGATCGCATTCGCCGCTTGGTTGATACCGATGGCGATGGCGTGGCGGACGAAGCAACCACGTTTATCGAAGGATTCAACCGGATCGAAGAAGGGACGGCTGCCGGCGTTTTGGCCCGTGGCGACCATCTGTATCTGACTTGTATCCCCAAATTGTGGAAGTTGGTCGACAAGGACGATGACGGTAAAGTCGACGAATCGATCGTCATGTCCGACGGCTATGGAGTACGCGTTGCTTTTCGCGGTCATGACATGCATGGCCTGATCATCGGCCCCGATGGACGTTTGTATTTCAGTATCGGGGACCGCGGTTACAACGTCACAACCGCCGAGAACAAGCGGTTGGTCGATCCTGCCTCAGGAGCCGTTTTTCGCTGCGAATTGGATGGGAGTGGGCTGGAGGTTTTCGCTAGAGGAATGCGTAACCCGCAGGAGCTTGCTTTCAACGACGTCGGGGATTTGTTTAGCGGCGACAACAACAGTGATAGTGGTGACCGAGCTCGGTTGATTCACATCCTGCAGGGGGGCGATAGCGGTTGGCGGATGTATTACCAGTACCTGCCCGATCGAGGGCCGTTCAATCGCGAAAAAATCTGGGAGCCCTTTCATCCAGAACAGCCCGCCTACTTGGTGCCTCCGATCATCAACTTTGCCGACGGACCCTCGGGGTTGGCCTATTACCCAGGGACCGGATTCGGCGATCGGTTGAAAGATACCTTCTTGCTGGCCGATTTCCGCGGGACGCCTGGCAACAGTGGTGTTCGCTCGTTTCGTTTGGAACCGGATGGTGCCTTTTATCAATTGGCGGCCGATGACCAGTTGATCTGGAGTGTCTTGGCGACCGATGTCATGTTTGGTCCGGATGGAGCGATCTGGATTTCCGATTGGGTGAACGGATGGAACGGAGAAGGTAAAGGCCGGATTTATCGAGTGACCGATCCGAATGCAAAGGACGAAAAACTGGTCAAGGAAGTCCAGCAGATTTTGCAAGGCAATTGGGCTGATTATGACGAAGCAAAACTTGTCGCCTGGTTGGCGCATCCCGACCGTCGCGTCCGACTGGAATCTCAGTTGCAATTGGCCGAGCGAAATGCGAGTGCCAGTTTGCTGGCAGTGGCCACCGATGCCCAGGCAACGCGTACCGCTCGGCTGCATGCGATTTGGGGAGTCGACCAAATCGTTCGTCGGCAGGAGACGCCCGACGTGGATGCCTTTGCTGCGGTGCTGGCGTTACTAAAAGACAAAGATGATTACGTCGCGGCTGCTGCCGCAAAATTCTGTGGTGAAAACCTGCCCTCGGAAACGCAGAAATCGAAGTTGGTGGATGGTTTGAGAGAGCAGCTTGCAAGCCCCTCTGCGCGAGTCCAGTATTTCGCGGCGATGGCTTTGGGGGAAATCAAAGCGGCGGATGCGATTCATGATGTCATTCGGTTCTTGGAAGCGAACGACAATCGGGACCCGGCGCTGCGGCATGCCGGGGTGATGGCTTTGGTTGGTTCGGCCACGCCCGAGCAATTGACTGGTTTTCGCAATCATCCCAACGAGTCGGTGCGGAGGGCTCTGGTCGTAGCACTGCGACGAATGGGGAGTGCTTCGGTGGGCGAATTCCTGCAGGACCCTTCCCCGCTGGTTGTCGCGGAGGCCGCTCGGGCGATCCACGATGAACCGATTGGTGTTGCCCTGGAAGTGTTGGCTTCGCGGTTGGAGCAGCCGATTGCTGATCAAGAAACTCAACGTCGTGTCTTGAATGCGAATTATCGACTTGGGACCGCTCAGGCGGCTGAACGTTTGGTCCATTTTGCAGCCCGGGCCGGAGCCGACGAAGCGATGCGACTGGAAGCCCTGGCGATGTTGGATGCGTGGGGCGAACCCGATCCGCGGGACCGTGTGTTGAACGCTTACCGGCCTTTGACAAAACGTCCGGTGGTCGAAGTCCAGGTCGCTTTGAAAACGGAGATGCCGCAGTTGCTGTCGGCTTCCGATGCCATCAAGACCCAAGCGGTTGCTCTGGCCGCAAGTTTGGGATTGGATGACGTGGTTCCGGTTCTGCTCAAACGTGTCGAGAGCAAGGACATCCCTCCAGCGTCTCGGGCTTCGGCCTTGCAGTCGTTGGCCAAATTAGATCCGGCGAAGGCTACCGCGGCCGCAAAAAGTTCGCTGGCAAGTGCTCATGTTCCGCTCCGCTTGGCAGCCTTACGGGTACTGTCGCGAACGCAGCCAGCGGCAAATATTGTGGTGCTGGAAAAGGCAACAAAAAGCGATGTCCTGTTGGAACGTCAACTTGCTTGGGATCTGCTGGGACAGATTAAAACCGAAGCGACCGCCGGTATCTTGAACGCCGGAGTCGAGGACCTTTTGGATGGTTCGGTGCCTGCCGATACCCAGCTGAATTTGGTCGAAGCCGCGAAGGGGCAGCTTAGTGAAGCGATGGCGGGCCGACTGACAGCTTTTGAAAAGGAGCAGGAGGAAACTTCACCGATCGGAAAGTGGATGTTCAGCCTTAAAGGAGGCGACGTCGAGGCTGGTCGGAAGCTGTTCGTCGGCAAAACCGAACTCTCCTGCGTTCGTTGCCACAAAGTGAACGGTACTGGTGGCGACGTCGGACCGGACCTGAGCGTGATTGGTAAAACCCGTGATCTACCCTATCTGCTTGCTTCGATTGCCCTTCCGGATGCCGCGATCGCCGAAGGATTTGAAACAGCCGTGATTGCCGATGACATCGGTGTAACCCATATCGGGATCGTCACCAAAGAGGACGACGAACAGGTCGAATTGATCAAAGCCGACGGAACCCGCGTGACGCTGTTCAAAGAAGAAATTGTCGCCAGGGAAAAAGGGAAATCAGCGATGCCGGCTGATTTGCTGAATTATCTGTCGCCTCGCGAACTCCGCGATTTGGTTGCCTATCTGGGGTCGCTGACCGAAGCCGAAGGGAAGGGAAAACCTTCCGATTCGGAGCATCGGTAGGACGCAACGAAGTGACTTTACTTTGCCAAAAGGTAGGGAGCCAATTCAGGGGCAGCGGATCGAAGTTCGGTAATGATCAGGTCCGCTGTCGCGTTGGCTCCGGCTTCGCTGAAGTGCGTCGTGTCGCTCTCGCTGAAGTTATACGCGGCGGTCGCTTCAGGACCTAACTTGTTGTGATGTTCGATGCTGATCGAATGCAGGTCGATGAAGGTAAGCTGTTGCTCTTTGGCAACCTTTGCGGCCGCTTTGGCGAAAGTCGCAAGGTTCCCCTTCAGGTTCTCTTCTCGCAGCTGTATTTTGCCTTCTTTGTCAAAGTTGCGGCGCGTTACCGAACTAAGGATGATCACCTTGCTGCCTGCTTCGCGAGCTCTTTGAACGTACGAATTCAGGTGGTTCTGATAGACATCGGTTCCATATCTTTTCTGGTCATTGTGCCCAAATTGAATCAGCACAACATCGGGTTTTTGTTTCAGGAGTTCATCAAACCGGCGCGACAGAGAGTTCAGCGTTGCACCATTTCTGGCGTAGTTTAGGACTTGGGTGTTGTTGTTAAATCGTTTGGCGAAGGCGGGGCCCCAGCCATAGGTGTCGGCAACCGTTGAATCTCCGATCAGGCCAATCGTGAGGGAGTCTTGCTGTGCGGTCAGTACTTGAGGGCTGGCGACCAACAGGGCCACGAGCAGGAGTCCGCGTAAGGATTGGATTTGCATGGGGTCGGTTCAGAGGCGGTTTGAGTAGCGGTGTCTTTCCAGCGGGCAGGCTGCCAAACCCAGGGGCTGGCTTGCCGTTCGGTGGGATCAGTTAATGGGCATTCCGCTGGCGAGAAGCACTGCTTCGTGGACGGCCAGGTCGTGTTTTGAATCCCATGCGAGTTCCTTTTCGCCACGGGCGATTTTCGCCAAGTCACGAAATTCGTCGTCGTATCGTCCGGTCGTTTTTCGCACGGGAACGTTTTGGAATCCCTTTTTGAACGGACCATGCGGCTGCGTCAGGCCTAAGCGGACCTTGCCCGGTTCAAGGGGCTGGATCTGAAAGAGCCCTGCTTCGCCAGCCACTTCAAAGGCTCGCCTTGGCCCACCGAAAGGATCGATGTGGTTACAGCGAATGGTGGCAACAAGGTTGGGGTAATGAAACGTTGCCAATTGATTGTCGGCAAACGTGTCTTTTTCTGGATGGCTGCGGAACGCATACGGCGTGACTTGGTCCGGTTTGCCTAGCACGGTGACCATTGCGTCGATCAGGTGGCATGCCAATTCAAACATGCCCCCTCCAGGAAAGGCGGCAAGTTGTTTGCGCGTCGCATCGTTCGCGTATTTTCCCATCGTCCCAGACAGTTCGGTCAGGTTGCCAAGCCAGCCATCACGAATGACTTGGAAAAGCAATTCAAATGCAGGGTTGTACCGCAGCATGTACCCCATTTGCACGGTCTTGCCCTGACGGGTTGCTTCGTCGTGCAGTGCATGGCATTCGGTCATCGTTGTGCCGGCAGGTTTGTCGACATGAACGTGCATGCCCGCTTTCAGGCACTGAATGGCCGTTGGTGTCAGTTGCTCGATCTCGGTTTCAACCGCAACTGCCGCTAGCCCTGGAGTATTAAGGAGTTGATCCTGTTCTAGGAAAGTCAGTCCTTGGTATGCGGCGGCACTTTCAGCTTTTTTACGACGTTCCTTATCCGGTTCGACAATCCCAACGACTTCAAAAATCTCCGGTAGGCTGCGGATCGCAGACATTTTTCCAGAGGCATGGGCGTGGGCGGTGCCGATTTGCCCGATTTTGATTCGTTTGGACTGAGCGGCTCCGGCAACGTGTGGGAACGCGACTGCGGAGGATGCCAAGAGAATAGAATCGGTAATGAATTGACGTCGTTTGGCGACCATGGTGGGGCTTCTAAGAGTAACGATTCAAGTGGGGTGGTTCGCTTGGGTGAACCGACAAATTGTACTCCCTGCGGGATCTTAAGCGGGAGTTTGCAAGGCCAATTTCATCTGCTTGTAGGCGGCTTCCGTTTCCTCAAATGCGTCCCCATTTTCTTCGTACTCCAAAGCAACGTAACCGGAGTATTTTCCGTCTCGAAGGATTTGGGCAAACCGAGCGAAATCGGCTGGTTCCTTTTTGCCTGCTTCGTTACGGATCGCTACTTTCCACTGCACGTGGACGGCTCGCTCTACGCAGGCGGCCAGTTGTTTGTATGGATTGGTTGGAAAGTTCCCTGTATCCAAGTTGATACCGACCCAATCGCTGTCGACTTCGTCGAGGAAGCGGAGCAACGTTTCCGCGGTGATGCCACCGTGGTTTTCGATTCCGATCATCACACCCCGGTCCGCGGCAAGTTTGGCACAGCGGCGGACGGAATCGACGCTTCGCTGGAACCGTACAGGGTCCGCAAGGGTGGCCGCTTTGCCGGCAAAGAAGCGGATGTGAGAGGCGCCTAGAAGGGCCGCGCGGTCGATCCAACGCTCGGCATCGACGATGTCTTTTTCCAGTTCGGCGCCCGTCCGTTCGTCAAACCGATTTCCGATCGACGTGCCGCAGATCGCGACTCCACTACGAAAGGCATGGCGTTTCAGATCCAGCAGTTCTGAATCGCTCACGTCGGGAGCGAAGAAGTAGGATGTCAATTCGGCAGCTGCATCCTGTTCCGCACAGAAATCAATAAACCCGAACATGTCGATGGCGGGCGATTTTGGCTTTTGCTTTTTGCCTCGTGACCAGCTGAAATGTTGCCTCAGTGAGTAGGCTGCGATCGCTGGGCGGGCCAGGTATCGTGAAGCATACGCGGGTTTGGCATTCGCCTGGCTCGCCGTTTCTTGACCCTGTACGGATTGTTGAGCAAGGACGGTCGAGGCCGCCGCGATGGCGAGAAATTGTCGTCGGTTAGCAGGTAGCATGGGGCGAACAAGAGCTGGAGTATTAACAAAGCTGGGCCATCCTCCTAGCGGATGACCCAGTGGAATATACAGCTCATTGTACTTGCTGCGTTGCCGTTAAGGTTGAGGAGCGATCGGCGAAGTGAATTCGATGCTCCCACCTTGGTTTCCGGCGGGTCCGGTGGTCGCAGGGACGTCGGAAGCCGGAGCGATTCGGACTGGGTTATCCAGTGGATTCTGGGGGTCCTCATCGATTAGCTGCGAATCCTGGAACGGCAGCGAACTGCCGACCACTGGAGAGGTCACGCCGGGAGCCGTTGGGTCAAACGGCCCAGCACTGACTAGCGGAGTCGTGCGGACGGCACCTGGGTTTTTGCGAGGGGTAAAGAACCGCCCACCTTCGTACGCATCATTCATGGCACCCGCAGCCCAAGGGCCTTCGTTTAGCATGACCTGGTTGTAGGCAAGCAAGGTTCCCTTCTGGAGATGGATATCACGGATTGCCAAGTTGTAGTCGGTCAGCGATCGATAGAATTCAACTTCGCTGGCGACCACCTGACGTTGGGCCTGCAGGTAGATAAAGATCTCGTCTTTACCACCCTCTTTCCGAGCACGCAGGGTTTCAACCTGACGTAAATCGGCTTGCCATCGTTGGTAGTTTGTGTCCAACAAAGTGTGAGCTCGTTCCAGTTCTCTGGTGGCATTGGAAAGGTCGTGACTGATGCGAAGTTCGGCTTCTTGCAGCAAGCTCCGTTCCCGAGCAACGTTCAGGCGAGCGTGTGCGACGGCCGTGCTTGCGGCACGCAGGCCAACTGGGAAACTAAGTTCCAGTCCAGCTTGCCATTCTTGGTAGTCGCCGCCAGTGATCGATCCGTATAGGTTGTCTAGTGGATCGACATCCGCATCCCCGATCAGATGGTCGCCAAGTCCACGCCAGCGATACTGTCCGAGGAAGTCTAGGCGAGGCCGACGGTTTAGACGGGAAGCAATCAGTTCAAGTTCGCGACGTTTTACGTTCCACTTCTGGCGACGAATTTCGACGCGCCGAGTCAATGCTTGGTCGAGTGCACTGTTCCAGTCGAAGACGATCTTCGTGTTGATCGGTTCGGTCGTTGGTTTCAGCAGCAAACCATCGGACGCTGGCATCCCCAGTAGGTAACGGAGTCGTTGCTCGGTGGCGTAGACGCCCAGTTCTCCTGCCAACGCGTTTTGCACCTGAGCTTGGAACTGGAAGAATTGTGATTCGGCTTGAGCCACTTGGTCGAGCGTATTGTTGCCAGCTTTTAGGTTCGCTTCTTCATATTGGAAGTTCTGCAACGCCGATTCACGACCTCGCAGGTTTGCTTCCAGAAAGCGGTAGGACTGTTGCAGGTTCCAGTAGCTGGTTTCCACATCGGAGACCAGCGTAATGATGGCCGCTTCGAAATCCGCCAACGATACGTCTTCGTTGATCCGTGCGATCAAGACGCCGTTGTACTGGCCAATCTGCGAATTAGGGCCGGCGATTTGATTGAACTGGGTTCCTGCCCCCTGCATCATCGGTTGACGCCATTCGGCTTCTAGGAAGCCGACGAAGTCACTGGGGTATTCACGGAAAGGCCGGTTCGTACGGTTGTAGTTAACGACATGTCGCATCGCAAACTGACTGCCTTGGGCGGTCTGTTTGACGAGTTCATTATTGAACGTCGCGCCTGTCGCTTGGACGGCCGTCGGGTTGAACGCAGCCCCTAGGCCCCCTTGCTCGACGTTGGATGGTTGGTCGATTTTTTCCCAGTACAGTTGCCCGTTGTACTGCGCGTCAAATTCCGAAAGTGCGGCTTCAACGCCGCCAAGTGGATTGGCGTGAGCCAAGCCTGGGTCGTAGACGGTCGTCTGCGAAGCCGGGGCCGTGACGATCGCTCCGCCAAGATTGCGAATGGTCGTGTCAGTACCAACCGCCATCCGGATCGCTTCTTCAAGTGTCAGATTGCGGGTGGGCAATTTCGATGGATCTTCGAATGCCAGCGGTTGCGATGTGCCAAGCGCCTGGGGTGGAGGATCATTGGTGCACGCCGATACCTGAGGGTATTCGATCGATAATCCCACGGAATCATGGTAGGACGCCGTCGTATCATGAGGCCCCGGCGGAATCTTTTGTGCGATTCCACAACCGCTATGGACAACTGTTGTTGCCAGCATGACGAAGGTGCACCACCGTGCCGAACGTAGCTTCCTCACAGGACAAACTCTTACGCAGGAGAATCGAAGTTGGGCAACCGCGAAATAGCAGAAGCCGTACAAGCGATATCGGCGTTAGAGGACGCGAAACTAGACCCAGCGTCAGGAACTGTTTCGAAGGAAAAGGGCTGAAAGAGAACCTAACCGTCAAAGTCCACACGACTTTGACGGTTATGACTGTTGCACTACCCCGCACTGTAGAGGGTGGCAGCGTCGTGACCGTTGTAACGGTCGTTTAGCTGGCCAGCGAACGCATGCCCCAGTAGCGCTGAGGCATCTTCATACGGACTAGCGCGAAGGCTCCGAACAGAGCGCCTGAATAGATCAGGTCTCCCATGACGGTATAGCGGAAGAAAGGGACCGCGGCGGTGTAACAGGCAACCAATCCCTCCCAGCTGGGAGGATACATCCCACTAGCCCAGACACCCAGATTGCTGCAGAGGAAGAAGACGACCGAACTGGCCAGTGCCGCCATCCCAATTCGAAGCGGGGTTTGGCGGTCGCGGAGCAATCGTCCCAGCATCGCTGCGACGGCAAAGCCTGCATACACGCCGACCATTGCGACGGGTGAGTAGAATCCCATGCCGTCGATTTTGAACACATGGCCGATGATATCGCTGATCAGCAAGGCCATCAAAGGGAAGATGGGGGCGTAACGACCACGCAGATAACACCCCGCAAACAGCCCCAAAGCCCCGATACAAGCAAAGTTCGGGGGGTGCGGTAAAAGGCGAGAAACAACGGCCAAAACGATCAGAACGTGGAACATATTTCGTTAAACGGAAGGAGGGACGCGATACGTCCCTGGATAACGGGACAAAGGACAACCTCCTACAGGCTAATGGTTTCCTGCCAGAGGGGAAAGACCCGAATTTGGACGACAATTTCTTTGCGGGTTTCGACCGATTTCTTTCCTGTGAAGCGCTGAATTGCCTGCGGAGCAAGGCTATAATACGGCTCCTCACCTATCCTACCTTTTTAGGGAATTTTTAAATGGAACCGAACCACGAATTGCTTCAGCAAAACCGGGCGCACGACCGGCGACTTTTTCTTCAGGCTGGCCTGGTTTCGGCGGGGGGAGCCGCGATGGCAAGTCGGTCCCTAGCTGCAGCGGAACCCGCGAAAGCTTCGCCCAATAATGTAATTCGTGTCGGGATCATGGGAGTCAACGGCCGTGGCCGTGCACTGGCCAAAGGTTTTTCGGCCAATAAAGGGGCTGAAGTCGCAATGATTTGCGATGTCGATACCCGGGCCCTGGAGAAGTGTTCCAAGATGTTGGTGGACGCGGGCCACCCGGCTCCCGAGCAGACGGACGATGTTCGCCGCATTCTAGATGACCCCTCCATCGACGCACTTGTCGTCGCAACCCCCAATCACTGGCATGCCCCTGCCACCATTTTGGGATGCTCCGCTGGCAAACACGTATATGTTGAAAAACCGTGCAGCTACACGCCTCAGGAAGGTGAATGGGCTGTCGAGGCCGCTGAAAAGAATAAGCGGATCGTGCAGATGGGCAGCCAACGGCGTAGCTGGCCTGGGATCCAGGAAGCGATCCAGTTGATCCATGACGGCGAGATTGGAAAAGTTCACTATGTCCGCAACTGGTACAACAATCGCCGCGCATCGATTGGCTATGGAAAAAACACGGACGTTCCCTCCTGGTTGAATTGGGATCGCTGGCAAGGACCCGCTCCGCGACGTGACTTCAGCGACAACCTTGTCCATTACAACTGGCATTGGCACTGGCACTGGGGTAACGGCGAACTAGGCAACAACGGTATCCACGCTTTGGATGTTGCCCGCTGGGGTGCTGAGGTTGAATTCCCGAATCGTGTGACCGCCGGTGGTGGTAAATACCGTCACGATGACGATCAAGAGACTCCCGACACGATGATGGTCACCTATGACTTCCCCGAAGGTAAGACGTTGACCTGGGAAGGATTGAGCTGGTCTCCGCTGGGACCGCACGATTCGCGTTTCGGACTCAGTTTCCACGGAACGGAAGGATCGATTGTCATCCGGGATGGTGGCTACACTCGCTATGACATGATGAGCAAAAAGATCGGTGAAGGAAACGGACCTGGGGGAGATACGACCCACGTCGAAGATTTCCTTGATTCCATCCGAAATAACCGGCCTTCCAATGCCAACATTGTGGAAGCCCATCGCAGTACTTTGTTGTGCCATTTAGGAAACATCGCCTACCGCACCAACAGTGTGTTGGCGATCGATCCAAGCAACGGCCACATTCAAGACAACCCTGCCGCCGCAGCAATGTGGACTCGGGAATACGAATCGGGCTGGGAACCTAAGGTCTAGGCTTCTTCGTTTTTGGTTTTTATTGACTCTCTTGATTTGGCTCCATGGTTTTTCAAATGTATATGCGCACCTTTTTGCGATCGTTTTCGGTCGTTTGCCTGCTGGTTACCGTAGCGGTTGCTCAGGTTTCCGCCGAGGAAGCACCAATGCTTAAAATTGGAATTATTGGTTTGGACACTTCGCATTCGCCAGCGTTTGCAAAGGGTTTCAACGCAGTACCCGCAGACCCGGAAATGCAGAACTGCCGAGTGGTGGCTGCTTATCCCTACGGTAGCAAGACGATCGAATCCAGTTCATCACGGATTCCTGGCTATACCAAGCAGTTTGAAGAGATGGGGATCGAGATCGTCGATTCGGTCGCCGATTTGATTTCGAAGGTCGACTGTGTCTTGCTGGAAACCAACGATGGACAAGTTCATCTGGAGCAAGCCGAGCAAGTGATCAAAGCGGGTAAGCCTTTGTTTATCGACAAACCTGTCGCTGCGGACCTGCCCGATGTGTTGACGATTTTTGCGTTGGCCAAAGAGCATGACGTTCCAATGTTCTCAAGCTCTTCGCTACGTTACATCGACGGGGCTCAGGCCGTTCGAAATGGCGATGCCGGAAAAGTTCTCTCCTGTGACACCTACAGCCCCTGCAAGACCGAGCCAAGTCACTCGGATTTGTATTGGTACGGGATCCATGGGGTCGAAGCGTTGTACACCTGCATGGGAACCGGCTGCGAGACCGTCACTCGGACCTCGACCGATGACTTCGATATGGTGGTTGGCAAATGGGACGAAGGCCGCATCGGTACGTTCCGCGGGCTTCGAGCTGGCAAAAATGGTTACGGTGGAACCGCGTTCACTTCGGAAAAAATCGTTCCGATCGGTTCTTACCAAGGCTATCGCCCATTGCTTGTCGAAATCGCTAAGTTCTTCCGCACCGGGGAATCGCCCGTGCCAGAAGCCGAGACGATTGAACTGTATGCGTTCATGAAGGCTGCTGAAGAGAGCAAGCGTCAAGGAGGCAAACCGGTCGCGATCGCTACCGTGATGAAGCAAGCTAAAGAAGCAGCGGCTGCCGCGAAGAAATAACGCTGTGAAGAAATAAAGCCGCGTGCGTTTTCGTATGCGAAGCAAAAAAGAAAGGATGGACCTTCCGGTCCATCCTTTTTTATTGATAGAGATATCGTCGATCGCTTGGGGATCGATTCAGCTGGCGTCGTCGTCGTCGTCATCCAACGCCAATGGAATCGCAATCGCGGCGGCGATTAGCAGGGCGATTAGGATCGGATTGGTCAACGCGTTCAGCAGTGGGTTGGGGCCGCCACCGCGAGCAACTTCGGGGTCGACCTGGTGAATGATCCCAGCCTTGGCATTCTTCGGAGCGTTTTCTGCACTCCAGACTCGGTAGACCGCGGCACTGCCGTGTGAAATGACTTGGTAGACACCTGGTTCGACGTTGGCCAGTTGCCAGCGTCCTTCGCTGTCGGTGCGCAGTTCTTTGATCAGTTTGCCTTTCTGGCCGATCACAACCGGAGCGTCTTCAACGCCGTTACCCGCTTTGTCGACCAACGCACCACGCAGGGCTTCCTCTTTCAGTTGAACGTCTTGAACCGTTCGTTCGATGGGGATGGAATTACCGGCCGTTGTGGTCGGGCTGGTCACTGCGTCTTGGGCCAAACCGACAGGAGTTGTCAGGCTGATGCTCATCCAGGCAACCAGGCCAAAGTGTAAAAATTTGGGAAGTTTCATCTCTCTCGTCACGAAAGGAGGGGCGATTTTTCACATTCGTCTCAGGATCCGAGGGACAAATGTATTCGTAGACTTGCCTACTACCAGAAATGCGAGAATGCGGAAAAGGCCAATTTGGGGGAGAGTGAATGAGCGGTCGCTTTTCGTTCCCCCCTCAGCGATTGCCAGAAAGCCTTTATGGCAAAGAAAAACCCACCGACCGGGAACAAGGTGGTCCCGGCCGATGGGCTGTTTTACTCGCGGAACGATCGGAGATGTTCGCGAGAGTGGGGGTGGCTGCCGCAGGGTGCAGCCCGCCGACTGTTTACTACGGGTTTTCACCACCCCGTTGGCAAGTACAGCAATATTCCACTTGAACACCTCCTTTCAAAGCATGACGACGAGAACCGTTGGTCAGGTGCCAACCAGAACAACCAAAAGTCTCGTTCTGAAATGTTTGTCGCAACGCGTCATCGCGACCCGATACTTACTAGCATTTGCACTGACCACCTCGGCGGCAAGTGTTTGCTGGCTTATTTCTAGACATTTTTTGCGATCCGAGGTTCGCCCGTTTTATTCGGTTTCTCGTTCGTACATCACAATGATCAGGATATCGGCTGACGAAAAGGAGCTCATCGGCCCCGCTCCTGCCCCGGCCGCCGAGGCGATATTGCCGGTGATCGAGAGAACCTTGACCTTGTTTTTGTGGATCCAGCGATTGATCGTTTTCTCCATCTCGGGCAGTTCGCTTTCGATGGTTTTGAATAACTTGACCTGTTGGATCACCATGGGTTGTCTCGCCTAAAAGGTTTGCGTTCTATACTCGGGGACGATAAGAAAACGATCGAAGCAATTGTACTATTTCAGCAGGATAGAGCCTCGTGTCTGACGCCCCTAAAAATTCATCGTCTAAAGTTTCGGGTTCTGAATCCGAAAAGTCTTCTGGACCTAGTCGCGACGAAATCGCCGCCGATTACTTTCAGACCTTGGCGTTCGAGCCCTACCCTGTCCAGGAGGAGGCCTTGTTGGCCTATTTTACCAATCCAGAGGGCGTCCTGGTGTGTGCGCCCACAGGAACGGGCAAGACGCTGATCGCGGAGGCGGCCGTTTACGAGGCACTGCGTAGCGGCACACGAATGTACTACACAACGCCGCTGATTGCGTTGACCGACCAGAAGTTAGACGAACTGCGTGAATCGGCCGTCCGCTGGGGGTTTTCGGCGGACGATGTTGGGTTGGTGACCGGGAACCGGCAAGTGAATCCCGACGCGCCTGTCTTGGTTGTTGTCGCGGAAATCCTGTTGAACCGCTTGTTGAATCACGAGAGTTTCGATTTCGATCAAGTCTCTGCGGTGGTGATGGATGAATTTCACTCGTTTAACGATAACGAGCGCGGCGTCGTCTGGGAACTTTCCCTGGCACTCCTCCCAAAACATGTGCGGCTGCTGCTGCTAAGTGCAACGGTCGGAAACTCGTTTGAATTTACCCAGTGGCTGTCCCGCGCCCACCAGCGACGGATTCAGTTGGTCGAAGGAACCGAGCGAAAGGTCCCGCTGCAGTTCGAGTGGGTCGACGACCAAATCTTGGCTGATTTCTCCGAGAAAATTGCTGCAGGCAGCGACGAGGAGCGGCGGACGCCAGGGCTGGTCTTCTGTTTCAATCGAGCCCAGTGCTGGACGGTTGCAGAGATGTTGAAAGGGAAAAAGCTGATCGATAAGGCTCGCCAAGCCGAACTGGCCGATGTGCTTAACGCGGAGGATATGTCCGAGGGAGCTGGCCCCAAACTGAAGGCGATCTTGATGCGCGGCGTGGGCGTTCACCACGCCGGAATTCTTCCCCGCTATCGACGCCTGGTGGAATCACTGTTTCAGCGGAAATTGATCAGTCTGTGCACCTGCACCGAAACCCTTGCGGCAGGAATCAACCTGCCAGCAAGAAGCGTGATTCTGCCCAGTTTGCTGAAAGGCCCTCGAGACAAAAAGAAGGTTGTTGAAGCGGCCACCGCTCATCAGATCTTCGGACGCGCAGGACGCCCGCAGTTCGACAAACAGGGATTCGTCTATGTGTTGGCGCATGAAGATGATGTCAAAATTAATAAGTGGCGTGTCCAATTCGAACAGATCCCAGAGGACACCAAGGATCCTGGGCTGCTGAAGATGAAAAAGCAGCTAAAGAAAAAAATGCCCAAGCGGCGAAGCGGTGAAGCCTACTGGACGGAACAGCAATTCGAACAACTGCGCGAAGCCCCCTCGGCCAAGCTGGCCAGTCGCGGTCGACTGCCATGGCGATTGTTGGCCTACATGCTGGAGAAATCTCCAGACGTTCAATTGCTGCGAGATTTGGTCGGACGACGATTGCTGCAGCCGAAGCAGATGGAAGAATCGCAGCGTGAGCTGAACCGGATGTTGATCACGATGTGGAAGGCGGGGTATGTCCAGTTGGATACCAAACCGCGGATCGCCTCGGGGCCGCCGCCGAAACCCAAGGCCAAAACCAACGCCGAAAAAGGAATCGAACTTTTTCAGGCCGAGCAGCCTGCGGGGCTGTTTGGTCATTTGTTGGCAGACAAAAAACCGGATACTCCGGAAAAAGAACCCGAACCGCTGACGCCTGCAGAGGAAGCGGAAGCCCTTGCCAACCGCGGTTACGAACTGGACGATTATCGCCCCGAATTCGCGAAGCCAACGTCACGCTTGCCACTTCTGGTTCAGCTCCGCAGTATTCATCCACTGTATGGCGTCTATCTGGCAGACCAGCTGGCAATCGCTGATCAGAACGAACGGATTATGGCACTGGAGAGCGTGCTGGACGTGCCCGGTACGGTTGCCCGGTTAGTGCGTGTCCCCAGTTACGATCGATTGCCCGCAGGCCCCTTGGCGACAACCCGTTTGGATCCATTGCTGTTGCAGATGGGGCTGGCGACGGCAGAAGAACTGGGGGCCAAATCGGATGAAGAGGAAGAAGTCGAGAACCGCGGCTTTGGACGGGTGATGTTTGAAGAGCGAGTTTGGCCGTTGACGTTGGGGGAGAAAATCCAGCGATTGTTCCGTAACGAATACCCGAGCGTTAACGATTTTCGGATCCGCCCCGTATGGATCGTCGGCGAATTGTTAGAGTTCGGCGGTGATTTCAATAAATACATCACCAGCCATAAACTGCAGAAAGAAGAAGGGATCCTCTTTCGACATCTGCTGCGGATGATTTTGCTGTTGGATGAAATGGCAAACATCCCGCCCAATGAGACGACGCCGGAAGAATGGGAAGATCCATTGGATGCCCTCGCCGATCAACTGACCGAAACCTGCCGGGCCGTCGACGCCGAAAGCACCGATGAAATCCTAGAGAATGCCGTCGGGGGCGATGATTTGTCACTACCGGGACGAAGGAAGTAACGCAAGAAACGTCACTTTCTTGTACGATGTGACACGATGCCAAGGCACGGCATAGCGATAGCCGCCAGCCTTGCGACGTGGTGATTGGGGAACAAAAAACCGGCGGCAAGTCTCTTGCTATTCGCAAATCAGACTCACCGCCGGTTCGTGTTAGATCCTCGGAGCGAAAGGGGAAGCTCCGATGTCGGACGGGATCGTTGGGCTAGTAACGCCGCATGTTGCCGGTGTTTGAACGTGGCAGTTCAGCTACCTGTGGCGTCCGCACCATGTTGTTGGAAACGTTGCCGCGATAGTGGACAAACAGTAAAGCGTCGGCCCGGCCGGCGGTTTCTCCTGTCAGCATTTCTAGGTTTAGCAGCGGGATCGAAGACTGCCCGCGGTCGGGGCTGGCGACAACGCCGCAGGATAGCAGCAGAACCATGTCCGTCGGCCAGCGGAAGCGTTCGTGCAGACGCCAGCTGACGACTTGAGGAACTTCGATCTGGGCGCGGTGGGTTTGCCCGCTGGGCAGTGGCAAGTCCATTTGTACGGGAATCAGTTTGTCGACTTGGTCGATATCGGCTTGGATAACGCAGTCGAGGGCCAGTCCGTCTTTGCTAAGCAGAGGGCTTAGTTCCAGGCGATAGCCTTCTTGGACTTCGCCCATTTCCGGTTCATACGGCGGCCAAGCTTGTGGGTTTCCGGCGGGGCGAATGTTGCGGACAAAGTTGCGACCGCGAGTACTGGCAAGTTTCTCGGTCTGACCGTTGTAGGTGACGATGTCCACCGACTGGACTTCACGCGTGTCCGTTCTTTGCCGCAGCATTGAAATAACCATCGCGGCATTTTCTTTAGTCAGCAACCAGGCTTGAACGCCCGGAGTTTGAACCGTGACGTGCTGCATCATTGGATGCATGCGTGACCGCCAGTTTGGGTTGCCAACCGTCATCACGCGGAGGCTCATTACCTGAGGGTCGGTCGATCCGGCGATGAAGCGATCCACGACTCCCGAGACGACTCCGTGCATTTCGGGCGTGTGGTAGACCGACATCCGGTCGCGATTCGCATTCATGAATCCGAAGGGTTCGCCAAACCAGACATCCGTCCCGGTTTCTCGGACGACCCAGTCGATGATCGCCTGTTCGGGGCGGTCGTGTTTTGTCAGGTAGCCTGTGTAGGGGCGCAGGTCGTACTGCCGGAACTCTTGTCCCGATTCTTGCGGCAGTTTTCCTCCGGCACCGGGCGCGGCACCAGACGCACCAGACGCACCGGGCGCACCAGACGCGGCGGTTGCGGCGTTGTTGCGAGGGGGAGCCGCAGGCGCACCGGTCGTTGGAACCGCTCGCAGGCTGGGCGGCGTTTCACCACCTTGCCCCGCGGTGGACGGTTGAGCCGCAGCCTGGTCGGCGGGAGGCATGCCGATCCCCTGGCCATCGACGGCCACGGAGAGACCCAGGCAGGCAACCAAGAAGGTAAGCGAGCGGACCGAGAGGTACCAATTTGAACGCAGTCGCATCGATTCTTTCCTTAGCTTTGGCCGAAAGACTGAGATGAGTACCAGCCGAGTGTGGCTGGGAGCGCGACTATAGGAGGAATTCATGACAGGTTCCAAGACCGATCAGCAGCGATCTTTAACTTTTTACTTTCTTTTCTCCTGAAATATCGCTATAAGAGACGGGGGGCTTGGTTCCTTCGGTGAAGGGGCTGTCGTTTTAGTGTGTCGCCTTCCGCTCTGCGAAAGTGGCTTTAAGCGGAGCGTTCTTTCGCGGAGCGAAAGGCGACAATCACTTAACTGACAGCCCGCGAAGGGGTGGGCTCTGCAGCAAGACGGGCAGGTCTTAATTCCATTGCACTGCAAAGCTTGGGGGCAAAAGGAAGATGCCGGAGCCGCAAACCGCGACGGGGAGGGAGCGTCCTGCCGAGAGGGACGCAAGACCGGTCGCCGAGTCCATCAATGGCCGGGATGCGAGGGGGCATGGTGATCCCGATCGCACACGACGGATTGAACTGGAATTGCGGAGGGTGCGATGTCAGGCGGCCGCCGCTCGCTTGGAAGCCAGAGCCGCCCAGTTGGAGTGGATGCTTTATCAGACCTCCACCGCCGAGGAATTGTCGTCGTCTTCAGCATTGGACCTGCCGGATGCCCCGGCCGCTGAATCGGTTTCACGACCCGAGACTCCTTTCGCTGGCCCGATTCAGAGCCATGCCGATTCGCCGGCCATCTTGGAGGGGGCGTCTGCCGCTAACGGCTTGCCGCGAATCCAAAGTTGGGCGGATCTAGAAGCGGGCATGCGTCGCCGCATGAATGACCGTGGGGAAAGCCGTCCCAAGGATCGCTATCGCTTTGACAGCGGCGATACTGCCGCGACCGGTCTGCCGAAGGTGGCACCGGAGGATAAGGTGGCACCGGAGGATAAAGTGGACACCGCGAAAAAGGTCGCTTCCGTTCCACCCAAATCACACCCAAGAAAGAGGACTGCAACGCCGGATCCGTCGGATGACCTATCCATTGCGTCCGAAAAAGAGCGTTCCCCATCAGCGGCCCCTTTGCTAGCCGATGCTTCTCTGCCCTGCTCTCCCCTGCCCCTCCCTTCAAATCGTCCTGCAAAGCGATCTGCAACGCGGTCGGCAACGAGGCCTGCACCTGAGTTGGTAAAGGTGTCGCGTTGCGACCAAAAGACGAATCGGCGGAAGCGGCCAGCTCCTTGGTTTTTCAGTGCGATAGCCCATGCAGCCGTCTTGGTTTTGCTAGCTGGTTTGACGTTATCCATTCAAGTCCCCAAAGATCAGATTGCAATGCAAGCGAGTGCGGTCCAGGCGACCGAAGCAAACAATTTGCAGCAGGTGGAGCTGTCAGAGCCAACTCTGTCGGAGTCGCAAACGGAAACGGTTCTAGACCAGCCGACGGAGGTCGACGCGTTATTGGGGCCGCCAGCGGCAAGTTTGGATTCTCCGTTATTGGATGCTGCCGATGCCGCGGCGGCTACGGCAATTCCGTCAGCTGATACGGCCGATTTGGTTTCTAAGTTGCAGTCAACAAGCGAGGCGACCAGTCAGTTTTGCGGAGTCGATGGCGGCGGGAACCATTTTGTTTATATCGTCGATAGTTCGCAAAGCATGCAAGGCGGGCGGTTCGAATCGGCTCGCAGAGAGCTGTTTCAGGCGATTGAATCTTTGCAGAGCGAGCAACGATTTTATGTGATTTTCTACGACAGTCAGATGGAGCGGATGTGTCTGGCGGAGCCGAATGCTGCAGAGCAATATTCGGTCTGTGCAACGCCGGAGAACAAGCAAGCGCTGCAGCGGTGGGCGATGCGAGTCAAGCTGGAGCGAGGGGCTCCACCGGATGACGCGCTTGAGTTTGCGTTGACGTTGCGTCCGGATGTGATTTTTCTGTTATCCGACGGCGAGTTCCCCGAGCGGATTGAAACCTTGCTTTCCACGCGGAACCGGAACATCAATCTCTTCGGGGACATGGGGCCGATCAGTATCGTGCATACGATCGGCTACCACAGTCGCGAAGGGGAAATCCGAATGCGTCGGATCGCCGAAAAAAACGGAGGCCAATACCGCTACATCGCCCCGCCAAGATAAAGGGACATGCCGCAGAGCCATCCAAGCGGGCGGCCCACACCACGGAAGAGTCTTTAGTAAGCAATCAAATCGTCCAAATAAAAAAAATGCTAGTTCTCTCGGGGGGAGCCGATTATCCAGGGATCAACCATGCTATAAAAGGGATCAACCATGCTATAAAAGGGATTATGCCCTGGATGCTCCAAGGCATAATCATTTTCCAACCTGGACCGTCCGGGAATAATGGATCGTTGCACTGGCCTAACGGGGTTTTTCTTCGGGCGTTTATTTGATTGACGGATTCGTGATGGCAGTCACACTTCAATCGATATTCCAGCGGCACTTCGACGCTTTTGCTGAGAGGCATCGTCTCTCACGCGACATGTTTCGTGCGGCTTGGGCGGTACGCCACTGCCGGACCCGTGAGCTCGGTGGCCACGTCAACAGCTGCCCTGACGGTCACTTCCACCAGATCGCGTACAACTCGTGCCGGCACCGCAGTTGTCCGCAGTGCGGTTGGCTGCCCAAAGAGCAATGGCTCGCCGGTTGGCGGACGCGGTTGCTTCCCTGTCCCCATCATCACATCATCTTCACCGTCCCCCATTCGCTGAACGATCTCTGGCGATTTAACAAGGCTGCCTTCGCCGACACGTTGTTTGCCGCTGCCTCGCAGACGCTGAGCGAACTGCTCGGTGACGTTAAGTTCCTGGGCGGCCGTGTTGGCATTCTGGCGGCCCTGCACACGTGGAACCAGGAGCTGAAATCGCACGTCCACTTGCACACGATCGTGACGGCCGGTGGTCTCGATGGCGACGGACAATGGCGGAAGCCCGTGAAAAAGTGCTTGTTGCCGCGGAAGGTGTTGATGATCAAGTTTCGGGGCAAGTTCAAGGCGATGCTCCGCGAGAAGCTTCGGCAGGGACGGATGAAGCTGCCGCCTGGCATGACTGGCGATGCTTTCGAACGTTTACTGAGGGAACTGACTGCGGTTCCCTGGAACGTTAAGGTCTTCGACGCCTATCGCAACGGTGTCAGTGTGGCGACGTATCTGGCTCGCTACATCAAAGGGGGCCCGATCGGGAATTCACGCTTACTCTCGCTGAAGAACGGACGTGTTGTGTTCCGGTATCGCTTGCCGCATCGTCGCGGAGGGGATGGGAAGAGGCAGGCCAAGATGGACCTTCCGGTCGATACGTTTATCGGTCGCTGGCTGCAGCATGTGCCGCCGAGGCGTTTTCAGACGGTGCGTGGCTATGGGCTGTACTGCGGAAATCAGCACTCGCGTTGGGAGTGTGCCGCCGAAACGCTGGGTGTTCGTGTTGACGTTAACGCCGGAGACGATTTGTCGGTTGAGGAGATTCGCGATTGGCAGGATTGGTGCGAAGCGGCAGGGATGAGCGATGTGTGTCGTTGTCCGAAGTGCAATAAGCGGTTGGTCAGTCATCACGAATTCGCGTCGGGTCGCGGACCGCCGGTGGGAGCTTTGCCGTATCGCCAGAGCGTCAAGCAAGGCAATGTTGCAGGAGGCATGATTGCATGAGCGAGCAACGGATAGCGTATGTCACCGACGTCACCGAAGGTGCGGGATCGCCTCACCGGAAGGCTGTCGGAGGCAAGTGTCACGCTCCCCGAATTCACTGTACATCGCTGAAGCGGCCTGGTAAAATCCTAAGCTTACGATCTGCAGTGGCAAGCCATCGTCCATAGCAATGGCCCGGCCAGAGCAACCAAGACGTTGCACCAGACTTCGGCGTCAGGCGTTTTTGTAAGCCAATGTCCATCCGCCGAAGCAGGTGAACTTAAACGTTGCCGACTAAGAATTTTTCGATCGGAGATTGGATCGGTGCGACGACCGTTGGCCATCCTTGACTTGCTGCTCTTCACTCTCATTGTTGGCGTTCATCTTGCGCACCTTCCTCTTGCCGTTGACCACGCGAATTCTCCTCTGACCCTCCTCATTCCGCTCGTTCCCACACTCACCGCGGTATGGATTCAACTGCGATTTCGCCTCAAAACACTGCAGGCTACGCTCACGCATTACACCGTCTGTGTTGTTTGGGCTTTTCTGTATGGCTACGGATACTGCCTCACGCTGAACGCACGGCAAGCATCCACGCCCACTCACGGTCGCATGTTTGAACCATTTTCTTGGGCCTTCGGCGACATGCGAGAAATGGCTGTTCTTGCACTCCTGACTTCCGCAATCTACGCTGCGGTTTCCTTTTTGATTTTGCGCGGGGCAGACCGGGCGATTACCCCAATGCTCGAAACCCAAATCGCGGCGAACCATCCGATGCAACCGAGCGGCGAAATCGGGCGTTTAGAAGTGGATGATCAACCGTCGCCGCCGGCTGATCGGTAACGTTACCCCACTGTTTTGAACGCTACCTCGTAACGATGACCGAACATTCACCCAAACCGGTTTCTGAGAACAGCGGTGGCAAGGCGTTACGCAACGGCGCGATTGTTGTTCTGTTGCTTGTTGCGTTTACACCCTTGCGTTCGGTCGCATTGCCCATCGCACTTGTTGCTGTTCTTGTTGGCTTCGGTTACGTCTTTCACAGGGTTTTGCGATTCAATCGTTCCGGCGGCATAGCTCTCATCGCTACCGCCACAACCATGCTTTGCGTCTATCTCGCGTTGGTCTATCGCGCAGAACTTCGCCACCAGACACTCCTGTCGCATCTGAACGCCTACGGCAACGTTACTGTTCGCAGAAACGCATTCCCGTTCCCGCACGTGCATCAACTTTCGATCGGGGATGGGGTCGCAAACAGCGATCTCACTACAATCCTGCGACTTGACGGTCTCGATCAACTTACCCATCTCTATCTGGACAATGACATTCTGACTGATACTTGCCTGCAAGACGCCGCAAAGATCAGCGGCTTGGAGTACATCGCTATCGACTGCGACAGAATCAGTGATGATGCTATACTTCAATTTGAGACTCGATTTCCGGAATGCCGTGTCATACCGCAAAATCGCAATTGGCATGATCCGCAAACCGTTTTTCTCGGCACACCTCCAGACGAGGGGTAACAATCGCATGCAACGGAGCCGGGCTTGCGAGTTTTAACAATTGGAGCATCAGCTTTCCCGGCCCGCTGATGCGCACCGTTACCGCACGCAGCACCGGCACGTTTGGTTTTGTGTTTAATCAATTGGTTTTGCGCGGTCTCTGCGCTTCGTCATTGGCCGTGAATGTTGAATGGCGTTTTCGGATGATTAGATTGCGTTTAACGAACTGATGGCCCGTGCCACCGGCGGGCCCGAAGGCCAGGTTCGCAGCGTTCGCCTTCGGTTTCGCTACGGCAATCGCATCGCACGGCACTGTTCGGTCGTCTAGGAATGTGGTGCTTCGATCGCCAACTCAAACGGTAGCGTGGCCAATGCCGTCTTCCTTCGGTTGCTTCATGTTCTGAGGCAGTGCATTTGCTCTCATAAAATAGAAGTCGGGCGTTTCGGTTGTTCTGTGGATGCCCGGTCGCCTATACTCATTCTTGCAGAATCGATTGAGGTGGTTCGCCTTTCGGCAGTTCAGCAATCGGTTTAGCGGTAACCATACAATTCACCAGAGCGGCGAAGTCTGGTGTTTCGAAGTTGAAAATCTCTCGTCGCCGCCGGGTGATTGTCGCCGTTCTGCCACTGAAGCTGTTCCTCAACCGCCAAGCAGCGAATTCGCTCCCATGCTCGGACTGATCCTCACTCTCGTGGTTGTGCTGCCTCTCGCTTGGCTTGCATCCGAATTCCAATCCCGAAAGGAGATACGCATCGCTCTTGGCCTCGCAGCCATTGCGATGGCATTCGGCGTTGCGTGGATCGTCGGCTCGCTTGACAGGCTCAACTCGAACATCTGGTACGGAGCCGCCACGAAGGATTTGATTCAAAACACAATCGTGGAATTGGAAAATGGCAACGACGACCGTGTGCTGACCGAGTTGCGTGCGTTGCGTTCCAAATTTCATCCAACATACGAGACTCGTGCGGACTATGACAAACTCGTCGCGACGTATGTAAACGCCGTGTCGGATGAGCCTATACTTCATGAACGCGGTGACCCGAGGTGGGCGGATGACGTCCCGACTGACTCCAATCCACTAGGACCCGAATCGCAGGCAGAACCATGAAATGCACGGGAGAACGGGTGGTCCGTTTTCTCGTCAGCTTGCAAGTCGTTAGCCCGTTCCCCGTGATTTCTACCGTTATCGCAACTAAACGCAGGCTTCCTACGAACGCTCAAATCCATACCAACGCAAACTCCGAATCGCGTGGCCACAAAACGCCGCGCCTGCCATTCGTGCTTGCGCTCGGTTCGCTTGTCGGGCTCCTTACTCTCGTTGGATACACATGGTGCTACGCTTGGTCTACAGGTCAAGTTCCATCTTCGGACGCAACGCCCTCCGCCGGCGGACCGTGGAACCACAACGCAGTCATGACCACATTCGTTGACTACATCTGTCTCGCTGGCACTCTGTCCGGAGTTCTCGGAGTGATCTGCGCGATCGTCACTCGCACCACCACGCACCGTGTGTTTGCGATCACTTCATTTGTGGTCTCACTTGTTACCGTCGGGTATCATGTCGTTCTCATCGACTGACTTTAATTCTGGTTCGGCCAAGAGTGCGATAACCATGCGATGATACGGAGCGGCGGTGGTCGCCGTTTTCGCAGTGGCTGAGTCGTTCGCCGCCGCCCGCATATCGCTACCGTTCCCCGACTAAGACAAGGAGCACAGGCTTGCCCTCACATCGTAAACGCGTCTCCTGGCGCCGCTTCAGCATCCAATCGGCATTGATTGCAGTCGCATGTACTTCAGTGATATTCGCAACGTACAGACTCGGTTTAAAACACGGACGTTCGCTTGGACCAATCGTCCCAACGAACGTTTCTGTCAACCACATATACTCACGCGATTATGACATTTCAGATCTCGCGAAATCAGATGAAGAAACGGAACTAATTATCAGCACGATCCGCAAATCGGTTGACACAGTCAATTGGGACGTCGCTGGCGGTTATGCTGAACTACGACATGATCCCGGATCGCAAACTATTGCTGTGTCGCACGTTTGGCCTGGCCACGTTGAATTGGTGCGTTTTCTCGAAACCGCTCGTGAGTATGCGGCGTTTGGCCGTGGGCTTGAAGTCACGCTCGAGGATGCAAGCACAAACTTCTGACACCAGTTCGGGGAACCATCCGATGCAACCGAGCGGCGAAGTCGGGCGTTTTGGAAGTGGAAGATCAACTGTCGCCGCCGGCTGATCGCCAACGTTATCCGACTAAGCATTCAGCAATACTGCCATGACACACGTTTACGATTGGGGATTGCGTGGCCCGGACTGCCTGGCAATCAAATGTCCGCAATGTGCGTCTGAGGCTCGGTTCACGGTTACAATTCGCGAAGATGAGAAGGGAAACCGTCTTCGTGATGAAACCGGCAGATGCACTTGCCCTTCTTGTGGATACGCCAAATCACATCAACTGATGTGGCCGGACGATGCCTACTTCTGCGTTGATGTTGACGAAACAAATCTTTGGGCATGGACTCGCGATCACGCAATTGCGATTCGCGACTTCGTTGAATCTAATTCTCGTGACGTGTCGGCTTTTCCCGGATTCAAATTGTCGCTACTTCATCTCCCGAACGAACTACTTCAGAAATCGGCGCGTCAACTGGTTGTAAAACGAATCAATCGAATGCTCGACGGAAAATGATTGTCACAAATCGTCGGATAACCAGTAAGCCTTTGACTTCGCGAGGTACGAGCCGAAGCTCAAGGGCTTTGTTCAAGAGGCCGCTGAATTGCCTTAAAACGCCCTGTGGTTTTTGCTTCGGGTGCGAGACGCGGTAGACGTGTTTTTTGGGCGGCGTTTGATGTCGAATGGCCCGTTGCTTGTGGCGGGCAGCGTCTTTTGTAAGCGTTTCCCGTTGGACATGACGTTGATTTTCTGCTGTTTTCCGTTTTGAGCGCAGAACGGTAGCGGTCGCCTTCCGGAGGACGTTTTTGTGTTGACGGTTAGTGGGTGCGTAGCGGTCATTTATCCACTGTCGAAGTACGCGAGTGCTTGATCCGTTTGATCGATGACGATCGCGTCGTAAGTCACTGCCACGACTTTCATCTCATCACCGCATGCCGCACATCGAAGCGATGCGGTAAGTGGCTTTTCCTGAGGGGCGTATCCACTGGCCAGCCAAAACGTCCAGCCGAGTGAAAGCCACACCAGCCACTTCACTTCCTCGATCCGGACTTTGCTGTTGGCACTCATCCAGCCGTAATGGCGGATCTTCATGAACCCGCTGGGCAGGATGTGCTGTGCGAAGCTGCGGACGAACGTGTCGCCATCAACGGTTCGGATCACGGTCCCCTTCGACTTGGACGGACGGACCGTGTACTTCACGATCGACTCATCCACCGAGACGATTCGTTTATCGCTGATTGCGACACGATGGACATACGGGGCGAGGTATTTTAATGTCGGCTCCGCATGACCGACGGGTTGGATGTCGACCACGAAGTCTTTCTTCCATTCACGTGGATCGACCAAGTCATACAGTCCTGCCTTGCGAAACTCTTCGGCCAGTTTGGCCTTGTAGACTCGGATCAGCGTTCCATGATGAAACAGGAAGTTTTTGGGTGCACTCCGCCATTCAATGGCATTGCCGTTGTCATCAACTTTCACGCCGCCGCCTGGAACGACATAGTGAATGTGTGGATGAAACGTTTGCAGGTCTCGCCCCCAGGTATGGAGGACTCCGAAGTAGCCGAGCTTGCATCCACGCAGTGACTTCGTGGCGGCTCCGACGTCTCGAATGCTTTGGCTGCTGGCATCGAACAGGCACCGGTAACCTTCACGTTGCTCCTGTTCGCTAACAGTGCGCAGCATCGACCCTAGCTCACGGGGGACCGTGAACGTGACCAGGAAGTGATGAACCGGCATCGTTTTGGCTCGCTGTTTCTCGACCCAGGCTTGCGTCTTTTCGTGACCGCAGGAGGTGCAGTGACGATTTCCGCAGCTTCGTCCCACCCAGTGTTCCCGGCCACAACCGGTACACTGATACTGCACTCCGCCCAGGGCACCGGTGCGGCAGCGTGTGATTAGCGAGAAGACTTTCTGCTGAGTACGAGACAACGATCTAGCAACGGTCGGCCCATGCACGCGAAGGGCTTCGGCGAGCGTTGCCACGAATTACTTGCGGCGAAACAGCCTTTCGATCGTCGCCCGAGCATTGGCTTCTGCACTGTCGGTCAGGTGCAGATAAATCATCGTCGTCTGTAGACTGCTGTGTCCGAGGAACTGCTGAATGGCTTTGAGTGATACCCCGGCCTCCAGTAGATACGTGGCGTAGGAATGACGCAGCGTATGCGTCGAAACCTTTTTGCGGAATTTCAATTTCCTGGCGATGCTACCGATCGCTTTTTGAACGGTTGAGGTGGCGATCGGAGTTTCTGACATAGCCGACTGTTGGTGGTCGCGTCCATCGGCTGGGAAGAGGAATCGCTCGTGCTGGTGAGTGACCCAGTGTTTTCGCAGCCAGAGGAGCGTTGTCGTTGGAAGGGGGACGTAACGGTCTTTCGCTCCTTTGCCACGATGGATGTGAACCATCATCCGCTTCGAGTCGATGTCGCCGACCTGCAGGTTGCGGGCTTCCTCCAGTCGCAGGCCCATCGAATAAGCCGTCCAGTAGAAGAGAGCGATCCGCTCGACCTTGCAGGCGTCAATGATCGCGTGAACCTGAGCGATCGTGATGACCTCTGGAAGAGTCTTGGATCGTTGGAGTTTCATGGTAGCAAGCGTTTCAAAGTCACGTTTGCAGGTTCGAGTATAAAAGAACTTGATGCCACTGAAGGCAACGCGGATAGAACCGTAAGCGAATTCTTTTTCGTTCTTGAGATACAGAAAGTACCTGCGTAGTTGCGGCTCGGTGACGCGGTCCGGAGTCTTCTTAGCCCAGTCAGCAAGTTGGCGGACGGCACGCAGGTAACCATGGACCGTCCGTTTGCTCATGCCAGCCAACTGGAGGTCTTCGTTCATGGTACGGTAAAGATCACCGCAGAAAAACTTCGAAGCCGCAGGCAGTTTGTTGTAGTCAACCATTCGACAAAATCCTTGTAGAAGTAAAGAAACATCACAAGGAATATGCCTCCGCGCTAAAATTCCGCTAAACTACAGAACCAAACCACCACCCGCCGCGAAGCGGCTTACTTGAACCATCGCGTGAACCGGAGAACGCGAACTGAGCGATCTGGCCGTTAGAGACTTTTCCGCGCGTTCCCGGTTACGCGTAACGTTATCGCATCTGAACTTTGACGCTGCACGCGAATGGAACCGTTTCATCAACTGCGAATCCCTAACGCCGTCGTCGCCGATGTCAACGCCGAACTAAAGGCGATTGGCCTAACTCTTACGCACCAATCCGATTCGTGGCTCGGCTCGAAACAACCGCACCTTCGCGACGTGATCTGCGAATGTATGGGGCGACGAACCGTGCTTGCTGTCGGCCTTGACCCGAAAGACAAATCACGCACCTTGATCGTTTACGTCAACCGCGGTGACGACTCGTTGTCACGTGATGTTCGCGCCCATTTCGAGGCACTCGGTGCATCATGGGGGTACTTCGATGATTAACTGTCATGACGATACCGGCTTGGTTGTTGCTCCGAGGGCTTACGGGACGCTAGACTGACACTTCACCGGTATCGAACTGGGCACTCATTCGGTGTGCTTGCCGAAACTGGCGATAACCAGAAAATTGCACGGGAGTGGCGGTGGCCGTGCGTTTCGAAGTGGTTGATCAAATCCCGCCACCACCGTGAATTTCGACGTTATCCGCCTCAGTCGGCAATGAATCATGGAACCCGACGATACCATATGGGCGATTCGACATCGCGCAGGCGAATGGGATGCGTCCGACATAGATCAACTGATTGATCTCTCGAAGTCTCACCCAGATGATCCGTACTTACTTGACGTGCTTGGCGACCTCTCTCGTGTGGTCAAACATCCGTCCTTGCCCGACGATTTCGCATTCCGATGCTACACTCAAGCTGTTGCCGCCGACCCGTCGTATTCTGCAGCCCATCTGTCCCTTGGGTATTGGCATGATACGATGGGGAATCTGCCCGACGCGAAAAACCATTTCTTGCTGGCGATCGCGAGCGGCTCAGATGAAATTGCTCGGGTTCCACTCGCGTCCGTGCTTGCTCAACTGGGCGACAGAACATCCGCGTATGTGGAACTCGACAAATGCGTCGATTCGGAAGATTTAGATGTATCAAGAATGCGCACGGAGATCGAAAACGGTCAGCATGACCCACTGGACATTGATCTCATAGAATGTGAACCCGGCGGATAACAACAGCATGCAGCCGAGTTGCGATCGGCGCGTTTTTACATTGAGCATCAATCGTCGCAACCGCCTGATGCTCGACGTTACCGCACGCAGCACCGGCACGTTTGGTTTTGTGTTTGATCAGTCGGTTTTGCGCGGTCTCTGCGCTTCGTTATTGGCCGTGAATGTTGAATGGCGTTTTCGGATGATTAGATTGCGTTTGACGAACTGATGGCCCGTGCCACCGGCGGGCCCGAAGGCCAGATTTACAGCGTCCGCCGTCAGTTTCGCTACGTCAATCGGATCGCACGGCACTGTTTGATCGACCAAGAATGCGGTGCTCCGATAATCGCCAAATCAGACGGTAGCGTGGCCAATGCCATCTTCCTTCGGTTGCTTAATGTCCTGTGGCAGTGCATTTGCTCTCATAAAACAGAAGTCGGGCGTTTCGATTGTTCTGTGGATGCCCGGTCGCCTATACTCGTTCTTGCAGAATCGATTGAGGTGGTTTGCTCTTCGGCAGGTCAGCAATCGGTTTTGCGGTAACCATGCAATTCACCAGAGCGGCGGATCTGGCGTTTAGAAGTTGAGAATCACTCATCGCCGCCAGGTGATTGCCGACGTTCCCCGACTGATTGAATGTTTGCACCGCTCGTCCTGCCCTTCCAAATTACCGTAGCTACCTTCGCGATTCTTTGGTGCTTGGGTGCGATGTCACTTCGGTCCCCAAAGCGAATTGCTTGGCTGACTCTTGCCGGTATGCTCCTCTTCATCCCATCCTGCGTCGGAGTGATGGCAGTTGTCGACTTGCAACGTTACGGTCGATTCGATTACGCAAACGCGTCTCAGGTTCCCAGGGATGGGGACATTGAGATTCCAACAGATGCTACGGACATTACTCTTTATCGAAATGGCGCGGGTCACTGGTCGAAGTTCACCATCGACACTCCGTCGTTACGATCTTGGGTCGACGAGCGTCGTTCATTGCGTCCAGACTTGAATCAACACCATGACGATGATGAATGGCTGCCAAAATTAGGCGGTCCTCTGTGGCAGCAGCACATGATCGAATTGAGCCAGCAAGTTTTCAGCGACCGTTTTCCAGATACCGGCTGGACCTACGACCCATCAATGCTGGAATTGTACGTCAGGCGTTCTGACCGAGGTGGCGGCTACACCCTCTGGCATGTACCATCCAGTGGTGACACGTATATCAGCGCCCGATACTGGTAATGCGGCGAACCATTCCGATGCACGGGAGCGGCGAAGTCGCGTTTTGTGACAATTGAACATTCCTCGTCGCCGCCCCGTGATCGGCGACGTTCGGCCGGCGTCAAAGTGGATTCACCGCTTAGCCCTAGGTTCTCCAGCGCGTCTATTTTTCGTTTGGGGCGACTCGAATGAAACCGTGTCCATTCTTCACTTGGAAAGGCGTTGCTGCTGCACGGTGTGTGCTGGTAAAGCAGTGTAGTGGTAAGCCAAATACCAAGTGGCAAGGGCAACGCAAATCTGGGCCATGACACAAAGTAGGATGACAACCAATTGAGCGAGTTCATTTGTCACAGCGTCAAAGCCCCTTGGTGGGAGCGCGTACTCATAGAGTACAACATAAGTGCCAACGGAAGCACCGAGGCAAGCTGCCATTGCAAACAAGCCAATCATAACCGTGGCGACGGTAGAGAGATTTAATTTCTTCCCCCGACGGTTTAGGGCCCTTCCTGCAAGAATTCTTCCGAGCGGCAATCCCACCACCCATACCGACACCACGGCCGCGATCGGAAAGACAAAGATCTCTACTGGGAAGTACATCCGTTTTAATGCTCCTCACCCTTGGTGCCTGTCAAATGTATCACGTGCTCAAACCAGGCACTTCAAACGCCATTTGTTCCGGCATGGTGCAGAACCTTAGTCTAGACGCTCGCTTCTTTTAGGCATATACGAAAGAGAGATTTTCCCGGTCCCAGCATGAACCGTAGGGTCTGGCTCTAAACTACGCCTTCACCCATTTATTCTGCGGCATGGCATTCTGTTCGCTGCTGCTGTCATGAACGCGCCGACGAACCAACCGTTGGGCCGGAGTGCTCATCGGACCTTTGACTGAGGGTTAAATCGTCTGTTCGCACCCGGTCAACGCCACCGTTAGGCCCTCGAAAATGAAGCGTCGCGAGATGAACGCATTGGCACATTCTTTGTGTGCTTTCCTATGCTCGCGAAACAACGACATCAATGGCTACTGGGGTATCGGCGTGCTCTGTGCTTTTGCCAAGCGAGAACGGAAACCGAAATTCAGCTTCAAAATCTATCCCGGCGAATTGCTACGAATCTATAGCTGCGAGATCACGAACTCGAACGTCGTGACAGACAAACTTGTGAAATTCGACTTGGACACGATCGAAGGACGTCTCTCCTTTTTTGAGGATGGCCGGTATCCGCATGGCGCAGAAAAATATACCTGCGGCATTGCGATCGCCGTTACGCAAGAAGGTCGCACCGGATTGAGTATGAGTCATGTAGAATGTTGGCCACACGATGAATCCCGTGAACGGCGTCGTGCTTGCTTTGATTAGCCCTGAAGCACAAGTCTCGATGATGCATTGAGACAACCAACTGGGCCTAACAATGCCGTGAACGTGCGGACTGGCAAGGTCTGCTTGACTAGCGGGTGTGAATCCCGCCTGGGTAAACGCTAGCCACGTGCCCAGTATCGAGTGTTGCAGCGGCTGCATAAGACCTTTGGTCGAAGTCAGTCGTTGAAGCGTACACAGAAAGGTAGTGAGGATGAAGCGATCGTAGGTGGCCCTGCGACGTTGAATGGAATTAGCCCCGAAATTTTGTACCTGTTGGATCCTGCCCAAGGTTTGTTCACGCCTGAAGGCAATATCGTTTGCAGCATTATTGGCAAGCTGCAAAGGAAGACCCGGGGTCGGCGGCCCATTCGCACTACACATCAAGTCAAGCAGGCAACCAGTGAGACCCTGATGTTCTTGCTCGCTCGGCGACCTCCAGTCGCAAGCGAGCGAGTATGTCTTAGGAGTGGAATAAGCGACGAAGGCAAATGACATTCAGGGAGTCGGATGACCGAATAGTACCGCAGAAGCTTGAAAACCAATCAAGTGGAATGAAGCTGGGTAATGCTGGTGAAGGGAAGGCGGTCAGGCCAACATGCGTACAAGATTCCGAGTCGCCCACACTCAGTGGTGGGAGTTCGGTTCTGGATCGTCTTGGACGCATCACCGAAAGAGCGACAGCGCATCCCAACGAGGTTTTCAATAACCTCTTCTCGCTGCTCAATTACGAGCTGCTGTGGTATGCGTTTCGCCGACTGAAACGAGGAAAAGTGCCGGGGGTGGATGGCCGCACCGTGGAGGACTACGAGGAGGATCTAAAGAGTAATCTGCTGAACCTTCTGGAGCGCCTTCATGATGGAAGCTATCGACCCAATCCCAGTCTGCGAGTGAACATTCCGAAAGGGAATGGGAAGAGTCGCCCACTGGGGATCGCCTGTGTGGAAGACAAGCTCGTTCAGCGAGCGGTCGTGATGGTTCTGGAACGGATTTACGAGGTCGACTTTTACGACACTTCGTATGGCTTCCGTCCCAAGCGATCATGCCACCAAGCGCTTGCGGTACTCGGTCGAACGATCGCCACAAAGAAAGTGAACTGGGTAAGTGACGCCGATATCGAAGGTTTCTTCGATAACGTGTCGCACGACCGGCTGCTTGAGCTGGTGCAGATTCGCATCAGCGATCCCAAGCTGCTCGAACTGGTTCGCCGCTTTCTGAAGGCAGGAGTTCTGATCGATGGCAAACAGGAAGCAACCGAGGAGGGAGTCCCGCAAGGGGCTAGCCTCTCTCCGCTACTTGCAAACGTCTACTTGCATTACGTTCTGGACGAGTGGTTCGAGCGTGATGTGAAACCGCGTATGCGTGGCTATGCGTCCCTGATCAGGTATGCAGATGACTTCATCTGCTGCTTTGAACTGGAATCGGATGCGCGGAGATACCAAGCGGTGTTGCCGAAACGTCTTGCTCGATTTTCGTTGTCGGTCGCTGAGGATAAGACAAAGCTGCTTCGTTTTGGTCGTTTCGCCCGCCGGGATTCCACCCGGCATGGCGAAGGGTCCCCCGGCATTTTCGACTTCCTCGGATTCACTCACTACTGTGGGCGCAGTCGCGCCGGGAAATTCAAGCTGAAACGGAAGACCTCTGGGAAGAAGTATCGTCAGAAATTGGTTGAACTGCGTAAATGGTTCCGAAGTCAGCTAGACACACCGATTGGTGAGATGTGGCAGACGTTGAACGCGAAGCTTCGTGGTCACTATCAGTATTATGGAGTCAATGACAATTGGCCAATGCTGATGGCGTACCGCAACCGAGCCCGCGTGATGGTCAAACGTCACTTGAGCCGCCGGAGTCAGAGCAGCTACGTGAACTGGACGCATCTCGATCGTCTGAGCGACCGTCATCCCTTAGCGAACCCTCGCCGCTTGACTGACCTGATCGCGATGACGGGTACACAGTGAAGTGCCGTGTGAGAGGTGTTGGTTGGGAGCCGGATGCTAGAAAGTGGCACGTCCGGATCTGAGAGGGGCCGGAGGTCAATGCGGCGGAGTTGGAGTTTTGGAACACGACGATCGAGAAATCGGTGGTAATCGGTGAGCTAGAGCACTAACCTAAACCAAAGAGACCCCGGTCTACTCGCCCGGAGCGGCGAAGTCGGGCGGATTCACATGGAAAATCAATCGTCGCCGCCCGGTTACGGCTGACGTTACGTGATTCATTTGACACCTCTCGCTGAATCGCTATAGTTTCACTGTGCGAAAGCACTTTACTCCTTCCTGGCGGAAGGCACTTAAACAAATACTTCCTCTATCGGGGAAAAAGGAACCGAGATGGTTGACCTAGATCTGAGCGCGCTCTCCGCGCCAGTTGAAGCGCTTCGCGGCGACGTAACAGAGGCGTACAAACGTCTGGACGCTAGATGGGAAGAGGTTGCGGAGCAACTAAAGAAATTGCCAATTCCATGCACGATTGGCTTTAAGTATGGCGAGAATCCTAATGACCCTGAAGATTACGATCGCCTCGAGTGGCGGAAATGGCGGGGTGAAAAGGCTATTTGCCTCGCTTCCTATCGCTGGGAACGTGATCCGTATGGCGAATGGGGCACTTCTTGCTCCGTCAAGCTCTATGACGAATGGAGTGCTGAACAGCGTCTGAAAATGCTGGAGCACGTGCCTGGGCTATTCGAGTCTGCCGTCGATCAGGTCAGAGAGTTCATCAAGAAAACGCAAGTTTAGGAGCACCAACATGGATTCTCCAGAACTTCCCACGATCCCACTTTGGGTCATGTCCTTTTGCTGCATCGCTCCATTTCTTGCGCTGATCCTTTTTGCCTGCGCACAGTTCATGGGCGTCACAGTCTCAACTTCGCCCGTTTTTTGCTTATCGTTATTATGTGGCGAGACAACGCGGCGTCTATTGGGCGGTCGTGGACTAACTTTAAACGTCAATTTGCCACGCCTTACTAAGCGTAATTGAAGACACGTAACCATCGGTTGCAAGTGCGGACTGGCAAGGTCTGCTTGACTAGCGGGTGTGAATCCCGCCTGGGTAAACCCTAGCCACGTGCCCAGTATCGAGTGTTGCAGCGGCTGTATAAGACCTTTGGTCGAAGTCGCCGCTTCCGCGTACACCAAAAGGTAGTGAGGATGAAGCGATCGTCGGTGACCCTGCGACGTTGAATGGATTTTGGATTCGCCCCGAAATTTGGTAACTGTGGGATTCTGCCCAAGGTTTGTTCATGCCTGAAGGCAACATCTTCTGCAGCATTATTGGCAAGCTGCAAAGGAAGCCCCGGCGTCGGCGGCCCATTCGCACTACACATTAAGTCAAGCAGGCAACCAGTGATACCCTGATGTTCTTGCTCGCTCGGCGACCGCCAGTCGGAAGCGACCGAGTATGTCTTAGGAGTGGAATAAGCGACGAAGACAAATGACATTCAGGGAGTCGGATGACCGAATAGTACCGCAGAAGCTTGAAAACCAATCAAGTGGAATGAAGCCGGGTAATGCTGGTGAAGGGAAGGCGGTCAGGATTTCACGCGATGCCGTTTGGGCACCGACCGTACTCAGTGACGGACTCTCGGTGATACCCCAGTGGTATCGCAGTTTCGCTTTTGGGATGGGAGTTCAGTAGCACACGACGTTGTTTCGTCCATGCGTACACCTCCGCGTGGCTTCGAGGCAATCGAATGTGACCTGCCTGTCTTCGAGAACGATACCAAGTGAAGTCTGGGAGCCGGATGCTAGAAAGTGGCATGTCCGGATCTGAGAGGGGCCGGAGGTCAATGCGGCGAAGTTGGAGTTTTGGAACACGACGATCGAGAAATCGGTGGTAAACGGTGAACTCAAGCACTAACCTAAACCAAAGAGACCCCGGTCTACTCGCCCGTAGTCCGGCATGGCGCGAATAGAAATGGAAACTACACTGGCCGGGCCCGCTGACGGCCAACGTTCCGCAGGAGATAATATGAGTCACTTACGTCTATCGTTGATCGTCGCGGCATTGTTGATGCTTGCACACGTGCAGGCTTTGGCTCAAGACGCACCTCCGTTCAAGGACGCCGTTCGCAAGTTTGCAGATGCGAGAAAGGCTATTGCGACTTACGAACTATTGCTAACAATCAACGAACGGGGGCGTCCACAGCGAGCTACCGATGGGGTCCTTTACCCTGCGGTCAGCGAACCGGTGGTGACGCTTGAGATCGCCGCTGATCTAAAGTCTGATAGATTGCTCGTCGCGGAGCATCAAATTAATGACGGCAAAAAGGTGCTAAAGCGATTGGATGTCCGCACACCGAAGTACAGCATTTCGGAGCGAGACTCCCGAGGATCGATCATGCCTCCAGGGAATCACCGTATCGATGGGTATTTTGACCCGCTTGCACTCGGTATCGCCGCAATCGGGGATATGAGTCGCGGTACATCATTGGCCGGTGTCGTAAGAAACTACATGGATTGGCCATCGTTAGAATCGCAGCTCCTTGCCGACGGAATCATCCAGTACGGTGAGGACGATGGCGAGACGTCGTATTTGCTGTTTCTAGATGCCAAACGCGGCTACTCGCCTATTCGATTGCGTGACTATACAGGTCATGGGGGCGTTTTCCGTGTCGATCAGTTGTCTAGCTTAAGGGACGGTATCTGGCTCCCCGCATCAGCGATAGTTGAGGAACCCGAGCGGATTCGGATGATGCAGTTTGAGTGGAGGACCGTCAATTCAAGCATCGACGAGCGATTCGATTTGCCTGAGATTGAGGCGACGTATGATATTGATTTGATCGACAAGCGTTAATGGAAAGGCTTGCCGAACCATGCGGTGAACCGGATTCGCCGATGACGCGGTTTGCGAAGGTCATAGTTTTTCGGCGGCGGCTCGGTTACCTCCAGAGATCTTGCCGGCTGGCGCGCCTTCCATGCTGGCAATCAATACTCTCGGTGATCGATCGGTTCTTTCGGCCCAGCGTCCCTTGCCGCTTTCGTGGTAGCCTAAGTCTGTCGGGCAGTCATTGTTCGCATCTGACTAGAGCAACCTAGCACATCCATTCGCGAAATTAGCGTTATTAGCGGGCAATGTTGCGCGCGTGTTTTTGCCCGCGAATAACGCTAATCTACGCGAATGATAGGGCTGGTGATGCTCAGTCGACCTTGATGCGTGTTGCCGCTGCTCCACGACTCGGTATCGATTCTTATTGCTCGGCTCCATTTCGGCCAGTATGTTGAGGGCATGCAATATCGATGCGATTGCCGAATCGTTCGATGTGCTTGACGCCCATTACAAGAACCACGTGGTGCATGCAAGCGGGGGCAACGTCGATTCGTACAAGCAACATCGCGGATCGCCGCCGTGTGACCACCACCGTTCCCCGACTGAAACACTAGCGACAGATACAATCCGCACTTCGTCCAACGCTTCTCGAACCAAATGGCACACGTAACACTTTCCGACCGCGAACTCGCTCGACTCGAACGCATTCTCGCTGTTTCGGATCTGGAGCCACAGCGGAGAATGTCATATTTGATGTTCTGGATCGCTGGTGTGTTTGCGGTCGGTGGATTCGCATTCATTGCATCCAGACCTTCATCGCACTTGGGGCTGCTAGCTTTCGCGTTCGCAAGTGTCATGATGGGATTCATGCGATTGGGCTACTATCATCTTTTTCGACTCTTGCATCATCAATCACAATTGTTAGCTGCGGCGTCTGGCACGCTGGGGACGAAACCACAAGACGGCGGGGAACCATCGCGTGCACCCGGGGACGCGAGTCGGGCGGTTTGAAATTGGAAATCTTTCACGCGTGTCGGGTGACGCGTGACGTTACTCGACTATGAAAGCCCACTACCATGTTCTCCTCCAAATCATACCTAGTACTCACCATTTTAGGCCTTGCTGCGTTTCTTGTTTCAACGACCATTTCGGCACAGACTTCTACAGAAGAGTCTGACTCTCGAATTCGAGATTTATTGATCGAAAAACGCGACGTACTTGAACGCCATCTCACCTACGTCGAATCGCAATTCGGGATGGGCGAACTCCAGTCGCTAGATGTGCTCGACGCAAAGCTGAAGCTGTTGGATGCCGAACTGGCGCTTGCAGATTCCGCTGCTGACCGCATCAAGATTTTCAAGGATCGGCTGGACGTCCACCGAGCTATGGAATCGCAAACTATGGAACTATACACGCTTGGAAACGTGACATATGGCGAGAACATAGAAGCTGTTGTGCATAGGATTGACGCTGCGATCGACTTGTCGAGAGCGACGGGAGACGACTGAAGGCGAGTAACCATCGCGTGCACCCGGGCACGCGAGTTGGCCGGTTTTGAAATTGAGAATCTTTCGCGCGTGCCGGGTGACGCGTGCCGTTACGCCAATTCAACTTGCACCAATGACTGATAGCAGCGTCTGGACGTTCGGCTCGCAACCGTGGTACCGCAAGGTAGCCCTGTTCCTTTTGTTGCCGTTTGTGATGCCGGCAATTCCCCTCGTTTTCGCCATCTTGGCGCTCATGGGTGTATACGCAGTCACCGCAAACTACATGTTTGAACGACGTATTCGCAGGCGGATGCGCCGTAGCGGCCGATATCTTTCTTTGTCCATAGCACGCGAACGCATCGCGTCAGATGGTGGTACGCTAATCATCGAGAATCCATCGCTTGGCTGGAGCTTCACGCATGCATGGTGGACGCCCGATGACGTACGATCATCTTCACCATTTGCCGTTCCAACTAACGACGATTACAGAAACGCCGCCGAACAAATGCAATGTCTTGATTGGGACAAATGGTGCTGGGACAATTACACGTGCCCTGACAATGACGGAGCATTTCTGCTTCGTGTGTGGAATGGAGCAACGATAGAACGAAAGCTCAAGAAATGGTTCGCAGAGTTGGACGTGGTTCATACTTGGACCGCTTTCGTGCACACGCCGGAGAATCCAGACGCGCGCACGGCGTAACCACGCGATGAACGCGGAATGGCCGACAGCGCGTTTGCAAATGGAAGATCAACTGCGGCGACCCGGTTGTCGCAACCGTTGTCTGGCACGGAGGATTGAAATGCGAAAGATGATTCGAAGCGTCTGCCTCTCATTGGTTGCCCTTGCTGGTACGCCGAGTTGCGCTGGTGATCCGGCTACTCAACTCAACGGCACATGGGAATATGTGGCGGCAATCGAGGCGGATCGTATCATCACATACGATGAGTCATCAGCAATACAGCTCGTAATCTTGGACAATACGTGGGCGCTGTTCAAGGGTGGAAGGCTGATTCAGGGCACTGTCGAAAACGTTGATTACAACAAGCAGACTAGCCCCGTATCGTTCGTTCGCCGTAAGGGCAAAGCTCCGCATGCTGTTGGTCACGCCATCGTGAAGCTATATGATGACCATCTGATGTACACGACCACCCCAGTGGACGCGACCGGATTTGGCTCGACGTCTGGGGCGGTTGGTAATTACAAATCCGATCCGGACGGCGGTGGGGAAAATGTGACCGATCCGCTCGGTGGCACGAGTGGCGGTGTTGGCCGCCCTTCCCAGCATCCGCCAAAATCCTTCTCACCGGAAGGAACGTCCAACGACCAATACATTCTTCGGCGAATCAACGACTCAACATGCCTGATGAGCCAGATCACAAATGGATTGCACGAGCGTCGCGCGTTTTGACAGATCAAACTTCCCCCTTGCCCGACCCCGTGAATCCTGGCGTTCGCCGACGGAATGATTTGACATCAATTCCTGGGGCCATCACTAACTACACTGGATGCTATTGACGTGCCGTTCGTGCTTGAGATTTTCATTCCCGCATCAATGAGCCCGATAAATCGCGGCGAACTGTACGACCTTCCTCTCTGCGATATTTTCGACGAATTGGACGATGGTGATGTCGTTGGCGGGGGAACCTACGCCACGTCTGGGGTGATCGAGGGTTGCCATGTTGTGTTCGAGACTTCGGATGTTGGTCGTGTCATGCCATACGTACTGAATTTGCTCTCATCTTCAAACGCTCCGGTTGGCACTATCTTTCGGCAACTTGAGCCCGACGAAATCAAATTGCATGTCGTAAGCTGATTCCCTTTAACGTGTCGGCACGCATGTTCGATTGCAATTTGATTTGCTCGCGGTAGACGCGATTGATATGCTCTATTCAACGCCGTTGGCTTTAGGTTGTGTACACCCGCTGCAAGGCGGCGCACGAGAGAATTGCACAGGAGTGGCGGTGGCCGTGCGATGCGAAGTGAATGATCAATTCTCGCCACCACCGTGAATTCCAACGTGCGTCCAAACGGACAGCTTTTTGCCGTTTCGAGTCCATCGTGTACACTATGCCATAGTTCGCCCGTCCCCGCTGATCACTTACTTTTGCCGACTCGAGTTTATTGAATCCTAACCCTTCAGCACAGCAACTCACCATGTGGAAAGACGGAAAGACGCTTGAACAAGTTGCTAGCGATGTGCTGCGTAGCTACTTGGTCCGCTGCCACCGCATCGTCGCAGCGGAGTACCCGGAGGTCGCTGGCATGACGGCTGAGCATAGTGCCGACTACCTGATGCACTTGCGTGAAACCGGACGCATCACGATTGGACTTTACAATAAGGATGCGAACCGCATTGGCTGCAAGATCACAATCAATGACGGTGAAGACTCTCCTGCCTGACGTTGAACATCGCCGAGGGCAACGGCAGACGAAGCTTGAAGGGTCGTGCTCGATTTTTCGATATAGCTCGCGGTTCGTCGTTTGAGTGCACGGCGATTCAAGATGTCTTGGTCGCGACTGGTAGGGTGAACGACTCAACGAGTCGCGATTTAAAGTTCAAGCTCAAGCGAATCGTGGCAATGTTGACTCGGATGGCCATGAAATTTGACGACGTCAAAGAACCTTCGGTAGACTATGCCGTGCCGATCGATTACGAGCACGAGCACCGCGATGCTGAGCACGAGCACGCGAGAGGTCCGGAACCATGTAATGCACCTGATGGCGGCTTGCAAGGTTTTAGTGTTGGAAAATTAATCGTCCGGCCCAGGTTACGGCAATCGTTCTTGTGGTCCAGCGTTCTCTTGCAGTTTTCGTGATAGCCTAGGGCTGTAGGGCAGTCATTGATCGTTTCGGACTAGGGCAACCTGGCGCATCCATTCGCGTAGATTAGCGTTATTCGCGGGCAATGTTGCGCGCATGTTTTTGCCCGCTAATAACGCTAATCTACGCGAATGATAGGACGTGTGATGCGCAGTCGACCTTGATGCGTGTTGCCGCTGCTCCATGACTTGGTATCGATTCTTGTTGCTCGGCTCCATTTCGGCCAGTATGTTAAGGGCGTGCAAGCAGCATCGCGGATCGCCGCCGTGTGACCAACACCGTTAGCTCTCGGAAAACTCAATTTGCGGTATCAAGGCAGAATAGCGAGCTGGAATGATGAACGTGGCTTTGGGTTCATCACTCCGATCGGCGACGGAAGACGAGTCTTCGTTCACATCAATTCCATTTCAGGTCGACATCGCAGGCCAATTGAAAATGACATGGTGGCCTACGAAATCGGGACGGATGCCAATGGACGAGTGCGGGCTGAACGCGTCGTATTCGCTGGCGAGCGTCTGCCGTGGAATGCCTCCTTTCAACTTGGATACGTTGCGCTCACGTTTGCCGGTATCTTCTTGGTGGTTCTGGCGGGGGCGGTTGTTTTTGGGAAGCTGCCGTCTCTAATTCTCTGGCTCTATTTCGTCGCTAGCGCTGTCGCATTTGTTGCCTACTCGCTCGACAAGTCCGCTGCAAAGCAGGGCCGTTGGCGAACACAAGAAAGCACTTTGCATCTTTTTGGGCTGGTAGGTGGTTGGCCAGGTGCTGCAGTCGCACAGTCGCTGCTTCGTCACAAATCCAGAAAGCAGTCTTTTCAAGTCGTGTTTTGGTTTACGATCGTGCTCAATTGCAGTGCCCTCGGCTGGTTGTTCTCGCCGTCGGGTGCCGTTGTGCTTCGTGCCATTTTCGAGATGTCGCGAGAGCTAACCAACAGGTGAACGCGAGCCGGAATAGACCCGTCTGACTCGCTTCTCTCGGCAATGCCCTCTCCCGGCAGCGTGAACCGAAACGTTCTTGCCGGTTGATGCACCGTCCATGCTGTCCTTCAAAACTCTCCGTCGTCGATCGGTTCTTTTGGTTCAGTGTCCCCTGCAGCTTTTAAGGTTGTCATCGTTCGTTTCTGGCTCGGGAAACCTAGCCCATCCATTCGCGTCGATTGGCGATGTTAGCGGGCAATTTTGCGTGCATCTTCTTGCCCCCATTTTCTTGCCATTTGCTCGGTAGGGTTTGGCAGGAAGATGGGGGCAAGAAAATTCCAGTCATGGTCGATTGGTGGTCGGTTCCTCTTCGGTCAGCCGGCTTGGTGATTCGTTCGCAACACTGGCATACCGCAAGAACCATTATGCTTAGCTCGTATCCACAAATCGTTGATTTGATCTGGGGACGTCGCCTCAGATGACTGCCCGGCAGGTGGCGACGCCAATTAGCGGAGTGTGCTATCAGGCATCTATAATCAGATGTCCTCGCAATCATCCAGGGCTTTGTTGATCGTCTCGATTCATTTGGGCGCATCGGCAATCGTTGTCGGATTCGACTGGAACACTGTCCTGTTGCTGCACCTTTCCCCTTTAGCCACTCGTTCAATCTGATTCTTTATGGAACTTACCGCCACGCCGATTCCGAAACGCCGACGGCTTAACGGCACTGGACTTGAAACGATCCTTGACTTTACGGCCTTGCTTACATTGGTGCTTGGCGGGCTGGCATCGCTTGGAATCATTTTGTTCGCCGATGTTGCTGGATTCTTGCTTTTTTTCTCCGTCGCAATTGGTTCGTTTCTGAATTGGTTACTGCTTCGTTCACTCGCTGAACTGATCCGCCTGCAAAAACGAATCGTCGGGCTGGATTACGCTGGCCGAATCTCTGGCTCGTACGACGACACCGTTCCGACGTGCGGGAACTGTGGTGCAGTGCTACGCTCGGATGTTTGTTGCCATGGGTGTGGTGCTCGATTGTTGAAACCTGATGCGGACGGTTGCCCTCATCTCCCAAACGGTTCTACGATACAATGAAACGTCTTAAAGCTCCGCTGATCGCAACAGCAATTGTCTTGGTGGTTACGGTCGTGTTTGGCATCGGATCAATTGCTCTGATCTATAATTCCAGTGGATCGAATCGCAACAAGGCTGAGCGTGCAGGCATGGTTGGGGGCGGGATTGCGGCGTTTGGCTGTATCGTGATAGCTCCATTTTGGCTGTATGCTGCTGCAAAAATCGGACAGGAACGCAGACGCAATAGGACCTAGTGTTGCTTCAAGCAATTTTGTGGTCTAAGGATTTCGAGTCCTTTGCGATCATTTTCAAAATTCAAAGATTGACCCGATTTGGTGAGGTCGGGAATGGCCATCTGATGCAACCAGGCGGGCGCATTCGGTCGTTTTGAAGTGGATGATCAACTGTCGCCAACGTTCTTGCTGGATTCGATTGTTTTGGGTTTAGTCGCGTTGGCGCATCCATTCGCGCAGATTAGCGATCTTAGCGGGCAGTTTTGCGCGCATTTTTTTGCCCGCGAATAACGCTAATCTGCGCGAATGATACGACTGGTGATGCGCGGTCGCCATTGATGCGTGTTGTCGCTGCTCTATGACTTGGTGTCGTTGCTCGGTCCCAATTCGTCGCCTATGTTTAGGGCATGTAATGCCGATGCGACTGGCGGATCATTTGTTGTGCAATAAGCCCCTCTGTGGGAACTTTGTGATGCACTTGAGAGTCGGTGACGTTTTTCCGTAAACGTTACGTCGTGGTTCGCCGTCGTGTGACGACCAACTTTCTTCCCGAGTGTGTCTAGCTCCATGCCTGAACCGGATCCTGCGAGAATCATTTCCTTCGCATCGCCGAAAGATCTCAGTCGCTGGCTTGAGGTGAATCATGCCTCCGAAAGTGAACTGTGGGTGAAGATATTTAAGAAGAGGACTGGGATTCCGAGCGTGACTTGGGACGATGTGGTGATTGAGATGCTGTGCTGGGGCTGGATCGATGGCGTCAGAAAGTCCATCGATGAGCAAGCCTATCTGCAGCGGGTCACTCCAAGGAAGACGCGAAGCAGCTGGTCAAAAAGGAACCGAGAGCATGTGGAGCGATTGATGCGCGAAGGCCGGATGATGGAGGCAGGGCTGACGCATGTTCGTGCCGCCAAAGCGGACGGCCGGTGGGAGAAAGCCTATGTGGCAAGTGAAATGGAAGTGCCGGCGGATTTTCTGGCAGCTCTGGAGGGGAAGCCGGAGGCAAAGCAGTTTTTTGAAACGCTTAATAAATCGAGTCGCTATGTCATCGCGCATGGATTGACGAGTGCGAAGAAACCCGAAACCAGACAGAGGCGATTTGCAAAATTCATGGACATGCTTGTCCGCGAAGAAAAGCCAGGCTTGGGCTCGAAGAAGGCATAGCAATCCGTTGCAGGCGTAGTTTGTCGACGCCCGTAGGATTGGTCTCGGCATCCTTTTCTTCTAGTCTTCCTGCCCTCATTTTTGGGCCATGTTCTCGGTCGAAGTTGGCAAGAAGATGGGGGCAGGAAAATGCCTGTTGTGCTTGGATTATGACGCGAATGCCGCGCTGTTGATTACTGCCCTGCCCCTTTGGTCGACATCGTTGGACTCCGGTCTCGCAGGCTGTCGATTGTGCTGACAGCTTGTCGAGACTAGATGCGGGCGGACTGTTTTTGGGTGGCAGTCCGATCGGGCTTTAGCCGTCGTATCGTTTTAGCACGATGCAGGCGTTGTGGCCGCCGAAGCCGAAGCTGTTGCTCATCCCGATTTTGACCGAACGTTCGCGGGCTTCGTTCGGGGTGTAGTCGAGGTCGCAGGCTGGGTCGGGGTCGGTCAGGTTGATCGTTGGGTGGACGACGCCATGCTTCAGGGTCAGTGCGGTGACGATCGCTTCGATTCCACCGCTGGCTCCCAGGGAGTGCCCGATGGCCGCTTTGGTGCTGCTGATGGAAAGCTGTTTTGCGTGGTCCCCAAAGACTGCGTGGATCGCAGCGGTTTCGGCTTTGTCGCCCAACGGGGTGCTGGTGCCATGGGCGTTGACGTAATCGACATCCACTGGGTCGATCCCGGCGTTTTGGATGGCCATTCGCATTGCCTGGGCTGCACCGGCGCCTCGAGGGTCGGGCTGGGTGATATGGCCCGCGTCGCAGCTGCAACCGAATCCGATCACTTCAGCGATGATGTCGGCACCACGATTTTGTGCATGTTCCAGTTCTTCGAAAACCGACAGGCCGGCTCCTTCGCTAAGGACAAAGCCGTCGCGTTGGGAATCGAAGGGTCGGCTGGCCCGTTGCGGGTCGTCATTGCGGGACGAGAGGGCTTTCATGTTTTGGAAGCCGGCCAAGCCCATGCGGGTGATGGCCGCTTCGCTACCACCGGTGATCACAATATCGGTGTCGTCGTACTGGATGCTGCGGAGGGCATCCCCCATCGCGTTGGTTGCACTGGCACAGGCGGTGGCGACGCTGTAGTTGGGGCCTCGCAGGCCGTGCTGGATACCGATGTTCCCACCGGCTGCATTGAGCATCATTTTTGGGATGGTGAAGGGGCTGACACGGTCGGTCCCTTTGAACAGCATCCGTTCCATTTGGGCTTCAATTTCCCAAAGGCCGCCGATACCGGAGCCGAGAATGACTCCGCATCGTTCGCGATTTTCGGATTCGAATTGGAGGCCCGTTTGTTCGACGGCTCGCGTGCCCGCGAACATCGCGAACTGCGAGAAGCGGTCGAGGCGTTTGGCTTCTTTGCTGTCAGCAACGACACTGGGATCAAATTCAGGGATGTCTCCACCGATTTTGATTTTGAAACCAGAGGTGTCCAGCATTGTTAGATTATGAATGCCGCTTTTTCCAGCAACCAGATCGGACCAGAATTGTCCTACGTCGTCGCCCAAGGGGGTGACAAGACCGGTACCGGTGATGACCACACGCCGCTTCATCACGAACCCTCAACAGCAATCTAAGGTTGGGAAAAACAAACCGCCCGAGACCCATCCAGATTGCTGTCGCTCAAGAAGAGCTGAGCACAACTGTCGGAGGGCAGGGGCGGTGACAAGTACATAGAAAGATATGGGAGACGCGTTACGCGTCGTCCCCTTTTTCTTTTTCAATGAATTCGATCGCTTGACCGACCTTCTGGATTTTTTCGGCAGCATCATCAGGGATGCTGATATCGAATTCTTCTTCCAGTTCCATTACCAATTCAACGGTGTCGAGCGAGTCGGCACCCAGATCATTGACAAACGAGGTTTCTCGCGTGATTTTGTCTTTTTCAACACCAAGTTGCTCGGCAACAATGTCGACAACCCGTTCTTCAACCGAAGCCATGGGCCCATTCTCCTGAAAACGATTTCGTTTAAGCGGTAAGTGTTCTCTAATGGCCGTGGGTGTCAGAAGCGAAATGCGACCGGCACTGCAAACCAAGTAGCTCGAAAAGATAGGGGATGCGTGTAAAAGGCGTCAATACACTGAGAGCCTGCTGCGGCATGAATAACCGTGAAAAATCCCCGTTTTTCATTTGCAAGGGCTCTCTGAAGGCTTTTGTGTGGGGCTTTCATACCAAGGAAAGCCTTAGCCGCACATCCCACCATCGACAATAAGGGTCTGTCCAGTGATGTATCCGGCCGCTGGGCTGGCAAGAAAAAGGACCGCCGCAGCGACATCTTCTGGCTCACCGACGCGGTTCGCTGGGATCTGTTTGCGGACTTCACCCATCACCACGTCGCCCAATTTAGCGGTCATGTCACTGGCAATGAAACCAGGGGCAACGCAGTTTACGGTGATTCCGCGGTTGGCCAGTTCACGCGAGAGGGATCGAGAGAGCCCGATCATGCCCGCTTTGCTGGCCGAGTAGTTGGTTTGTCCCGCGTTCCCGATGACTCCGGAAATGCTGGCCATGTTGACGATCCGCCCGTATTTGGCTCGACGCATGATTGTCGCTGCGGCTCGGCAGGCAACGAAGCAGCTGGTCAGGTTAGCGGCGATCACGTCGTCCCATTCCTCGTCCGACATGCCTCGGAGCAGTTTATCGCGAGTCATGCCAGCGTTGTTGACCAAGATGTCCAAGCGTCCGGTTCTCTTGTGGACTCCGGCGATCGCCGCAGCGGTCGCTTCGCGGTCGGTGACGTCGCAGGCGATTGCCTCGGCCGATCCGCCCGCTTGAGTGATCTCTTCGACCGTCGCAGCAAGTTTTTCTGCGTTACGAGCGAGGCAGGCGACGTGGGCGCCATTGGCGGCTAGGGCAAGGGCAACCGATTTGCCAAGGCCTTGGGAAGCACCCGTGACGATCGCGGTCTGGTCTTTCAGGTCGACGGAGAGGGACAATTGCATATTTCAGTGTCTCTTGGGGGCAGAAAAAGATGGTTCTTGGATGACATGCCCTCTAGTTTCCAGGGTTGTCACCAAATCCGTCCATGGGGAAACGGCGTTCAATTCGTTTGATGGTCCCTTGAAGGACGCGTCCCGTTCCCAGTTCCAGAAAGCCTTCCACGCCATCTTCGATCATCCGGCGGATCGACGCTTCCCAGAGGACCGGTTCGGTGACCTGTTCCGCGAGCAGTTGGTGCATTTCCGAGCCGTCTTGATGCGGGTGGGCATCGACGTTGGAGTAAACCGGCAGCGGCGTGTCCATCGGCGGGGTTGCCGAGAGGGCTTCGCGGAGTCCGTTGACGGCTGGGTGCATCAGCGGGGTATGAAAAGCCCCGGCAACCGCCAGCGGGATTACTCGCGACGCACCTGCTTCTTTGGCGGTTTCTTCCAGGCGGCTTAGTGCGGACAGGTGTCCGGAAACCGCGATGTTGCCTGGGCAGAGCAGGTTTGCGGGCTGCAGGATTTCGTCTTCGTGGCGAGTCGCTTCGCAGACGGCGGTCAGTGTTTCCAGGTCCAGGCCCAGGACGCTTGCCATTCCGCTTTCGACTTCGTCCGCGGCGGCCTGCATCGCTTCGCCGCGTCGCTGAACCAGTCGCAGTGCGGATTCAAAGCTTAGGCCGCCAGCAAAACATACCGCCGTGTACTCACCCAGGCTTAGACCTGCGGTACAGGTAACCTTTTCGAGCAGTTCAGGGTGGCGTTCACGGAGCCCTTCGACGGCCGCCATGCCGGTGACGAACAGAGCGGGCTGTGAAAATTGGGTCGCGTTCAGTTTTTCCGTCGGGCCTTCGAAGCAGATCGCTGCCAGGTCGTATCCGAGGATATCTGCCGCGTTCAGAAATAGTTCACGAGCCGCTGGAAACGTATCGTAAAGCCATTTCCCCATGCCAGCATTCTGTGCTCCCTGTCCAGGGAACAGCAGGCCGACTTTTTGTACATCCAGAGTCATCGCCAGTCCGTCAGAAGTGTGTCTGAGTCAGCCGAGGGGGTTCGAATTACTGCTGCTCAGATTCGACCATGGTGCGGCCTTGATAAAGGCCACATTTTGGGCACACAACATGGGTAGGAACGGCCGTGCTGCACTGAGGGCAGTAGGTCAGTTGACGAGGGGTCAAACGATCGTGACTGCGGCGTTTGTTAGTACGACTGTTCGAGTGTTTACGTTTTGGGACAGCCATCGAAGCTCTTTCAACGTGCCAGTAAAAATGGATTGGTGAGGCGACACATCCTCAACGGACCAGGGGCCCGAAGGGACGGTCAGGCCCGGTATAGTAGAATCCAACCCATCGATCTGTCAATGTGCCCCTTGGCCCCTTTTTTAAGGAGTGATCAGTTTCGGGATTTGGCGGGCGATGAAACGGGGGGTTCGGCTGATTAGATGCTTGCTTGTGGGGTCGACGGCGACGTGCAGCGCGTCGGCCGACGGGACGTCCAGCGACGCCGCCATTCGCTCTAGAATTGCCCGTGATTTGCTGGGATCCAGCGGTGCGTAAGCGAATACCTCGGAGACGTCGTAGGTCGTTTCTGAACCGATCCACCACAGTCCGTTGCCGACATTCCAGGCCTTCAGTTGGTAGGGATCCAGGAGATTGTGGACGGCCTGTTTACCGTCCGTTTCGGCTAACCACGGCATCGCTCCGCTGCTGGGGGCTAGGCCTCGTGGAAGGGCATCGGACCAATTGATCAGGGGAAGTGCCCCGTTTGCTTGGCTGATTTCCACTAGTAAATCGATCGCCGAACGCGGTTGGTCCAGCGGTGCAATCGATTTTTGCCCTTCAATCGGAGGCCATTCAGGGGCGGCCGGGGATACCAGCCATCGGGTTGAACGAGCCGGAGGAAGCCGTGGCGGGAGTTTTCTGGCCAAGCGAACCGATTCCAGGGTCAGTGTCGCCATCCACAATTGAGGGGAAGAGGCCCCTTCGATTTCGATTCTTGGCTTTTCGTCCAGCACCAAACGAGCGGTCGGGGCGTCGGCGAGGCGGCGGACCGCCGATTCCAGGAATGCGTTGTTCGCCGAGGCGGCGTCGTTGGGCGGATCGATCAGATCGTCGACCAGCAACGCAGGGGCAAGTGCCGCTTGGATCGCCGCGTCGGGAGCACGGATCACGACGACGTGCTCTTTTCGCTCCGCTTCACAGCCCAGTTGGGCGGTTAAGTTGTCCAGGATCGCACTGGCGGTTGTCCAGCCGCTAGGCGGGGTTACCGGCTGAAGCGGATCGATCCCGGCGGCATCCAGGGAAACCATGTCGATCCCGATTGGGACGCTGGAAAGCTGTGACAGGAGCTGGACCCAGCGGACCAGCGGTGCTGGTTGAGGGTCGGCAGCTAGGCGGCGTTCCAACCACGATTCGACTTCGATTTGCTCGACCGCTTCCAGGTTGCTGGCGGCGGCGATCGCGGGCATGTCCAGTTCCACCTGCTCCAAAGTCGGAGGTGCGGGAAGGTTGGTTTGGTTCGCTGCACGGTCTTGATCGACGCTGAAGATATTCGTCCAGCGTTTCAGTTCCTCGGGGAGTTCTTCCCCGTTGTTCGCAGTCGCCGCGGGGGCGTCGTTCGCCCCTAAAACCGGATTCCCAATCATCGAATCGAGTAACGCTTGGTCCCCTGCGGGAGTATCTGTCGCTGGCATTTCTCCAGGAATTGGTTCGACAGGCGCGGTTGCCGCGGGAGACGCCGCCGGTGGGGTGATCGGATCGGGCTCCTCGGCAGGCATTGTTTCGGGGGGGAGCGGGCTTAAGTCGGGAGCCGCCGGTGCGGTTGGATCTTGGTTGCGAGGATCCCCCGCGTCGGGTGCGGAGCCGTCTGGTTCAGGGGCGTTTGCTGCCGCGGCGTCGGGGGCTAACGAGGGTGTGGGGGCATCGCTGGCGTCCGGGGCGGAAGGATCGGTGGCGGGAGAATTCCCTGCGACCGCCGGACCGTTTTCTTCCGCTTGCCACCAATGAACGAACATTGTGAATGCGATGACCGAAACGACCAAACCGACAAACGATAAAGCGCTGATCATCGCGACTTGGCGAGTTTTGCGGCTGGCGGCACTTTGGGCAAAGGCGGCCGCATCCAGTCGGCTTGGTTCTGCCGGATTTTCGTCCGCCTGCGTTTGGGGGGGAAGTCCTTCGTCGTCGAAGACGGGACCCGCGGCGAATTCGTCAGGCCCCGGCAAGCGACCGCTGGGCGATTCCGCGTCACTCCCCTGCTCTGCCCCGTCGGTGAAGCTTCCTGCGGTCAGCGATTCTTGGGTGAGTGCTTGGCTGTCGACGGTTCCATCGGGGCCCACCGAGATTCTCTGGTTGGAATCGGACGACGTTTCGTCAGTTTCCGATGGCCCAGGTTCTGGAGGCCCAGGTTCCGGAGGTCCAGGATGCAGGTCTCCGGTGGGTGGTGCGGCAACTTCGACCATTCCGCCGCACTTTGGGCACGAGATGATCTGTCCGATCAGGCTAGGGTCGCGGACCTTTAGCCGGCTTCCGCAGGTGGTGCATTCAATGCTCAGGATTTCCAAGGGTCGGATTTCCGCTTAATTTTCAGACAAGGGGCTTTTATAAAGTCTACCAGCCGAATTGGATTTTGGCGCAGAATATTATTTTGTTGACCTGAGCTGCTGAGAGTGTCACGATCGTATTCGGTGGTTCCACGCCCGATCGACAAGGGCTTCTTATCTTTTCTGGAGCAGCACGATGAAACAGACAGTCACAGCACGCGACATGATGGTTTCAAATTTGGTGACTCTTTCGCCGGAGATGGACGTTTTGGACGCGATTGATGTTCTTCTGAAACGCCACATTTCCGGGGCCCCCGTCGTCGATAGCGAGGGAAGGTTTTTAGGGATCTTTTCGGAAAAATCGTGTATGCAGTTTGCCGTCGGAGCGCTCTACGACCAGCTTCCTTCAAACAACCTGATGGCATTTGTTGACACCAACCCGCCAGCGGTTGATGAAGAGACCGATTTGCTTTCGATCGCTCAGAAGTTCCTCGATGCCGCTTGCCGGCGTCTGCCCGTACTGGATTTCGCCGGCCGATTGAGCGGTCAGATCAGTCGTCGCGACGTGATGAAAGTGGTCCAGCATCACCTGCGAGGAAAAGACGGAGTCAAAGCGGGGGCGGGGCTTTACATCAGTGCCGTTGTTGTCAGCGGCGAAAGACCCGTCTAACCCGAATGATTTGTCGCAGCGGTCTGCAGCCTTTTCTCTCTTCCCTTCAGGTCCGCACTCCTTGGGGGAGATGCGACAGACGGCGGGCTGGTCGCACCTTTTCCGTTTTAACGGTGTGTTCGTCCTAAAATTGGCGTCCTAAAATCCGCGCCATGACGGAGCGTGAAGGTTTGGCAAACCCTTACGATTTGGCAAACCTTTTTGAATGCTGTCGCGGAAGCCAGCATGAATCGTCTGGGCTGGCCAGGCTATTCTGCGGCGACCGCTTCGACGCGTTCTTCGATCAGTTCGGCCAGTTCGGTATGGATCGAAGTCAGTTCTTGAGAAAGCTGCTGATTCAGTCGATACAGTTCTGCCAAGGTTTTGCGGCTGGAATCAAGTTCTTGCTCCAGTTTCTTGGAGAATTGATCAACGGCGGTCCGTTCTCGGATCAGTTGTCCGTTATCCGATTCCAGGTGGTTCTTGGTTACCTGGAACTGTTGGTTCATCGCATCGGTCTGAGCCATCGTCTCTTCAAGAATCTTCTTCTGCTTGGTCTGTTGAGCGATTTGATCGCGGACTTCGTCCAGGCGAAGTTCGGTTCGTCGCAGGATAAACCGGTAATCGTTCAATCGGCGGACGCTGTGGTTGACCAGGATTTCCGCAATCCCTTGGTCACGTAGGTCGATCGCAGTGTCGTAGGGAACATAGACTTCGTCGCCGCTTTCAAAGCTGACGGTCGTTTCGTCGCCATCTCGCTTGAGGCGGCTATCGACAGCAAGGCCCTGTTCAAAGAACCCACCCTCTTCGGCTCCGCGGTCCTCGGCACTATCGACGTCTTCGCTGTAATCTTTGATGAATTTGATTTTCGACCAGCGGACCAAATATTCGTTGCGAGCTGCCGAGACGGCCGGGGCCTCACCATCGGTCTCTTCGACGCTCTCGATAATGGCTCCGCCTTCACCAACGCGTTGCCCATCCTGAAGATAGGCTTGCAGGATTTCTGCGGGAACTCGATTGCCGAACAGGCTTTCCACCAATTCCGCATCGACGCGGCCAAACATATTGGCGTCGCTCGGCTGGCTGCCGGGGGCCAAGAATGGGCCGTGACCGTCCAGCGGGAGCAATTCGTAAAGGGACCAGCTTTTGGCCGCTCCGCTCTCGATCGCTTGTCGTTGCCGGGGGCTAGGGGTTCCAGCGGCAGCCACCACCACTTGGTTCGGGGTGCTGCTGATAACGTTGAATTCGCCCAGATAGACTGTTGGAACCAGCGAAACCGTTTCGTTAAATGTCATTTCCTGTTCGGCGAAGCCGTAGAGGACGATGCTTTCGGGGACCATGGGGACCGCGTCGGCGGCCGCAGCTGGTGCGGCTGGATCAACAGGAGCGTTCGGATCGGGCATTTTGACCAGTGTGATTCCCTCAGGGGTCACATTTTGCATGGCCAGATGACGCCAGACCCGGCCCGATTCAGAGCTCAGTTTTTGCAGTTCCAGTTGGAGGTGGCGAACCCCTCCTTCCTCCTGGTTTAACTGAACATTTTTGGCTTTTAGGTCAATCAATTGCTTTTCGACCTGCTGGAACATCTGGTTCCAAGCGACTCGAGTCTTCAGTACTCCTGCAAGGGGAGCGAGAAAGACGATCGAAAGGATCATCAATGTGACGGCTAGGACGATATGGTACCAACGCCAGATGTCAGCACTTTTCCATAGAAAGACTAGGAAAGCGATGACATACAACGCTAGCAGGACGATCAGGACAATGTTCATGGTCGCGTTGTGCCAACTCCGAAGTGACGCTGCCGGGTATAGATGCGCCGAAGAAAAGACCGGTACGATCTAACCTACCGTAAGTTGGGCTATCTCCAACGTCAAGTTTTTCCTTCCAAAGCAATCTTATTTCGGGATCCCGTTGTCCGCTTCCCCTGTTGAACGGGCCCAATCGTTAAAGCCGACCCGACCGCTACGTCATGACCGGCATCTCCGTTACTAGCGGTCCGACTAGCGCGATCCGGTCAAGCCATTCGATGGGTAAGACCGAAACCGAATGTAGGCCGAAAGTCGGCCATCGCAGAAGTCCGCGGGATTGCAGGGACCGATTCGGTTTCGTTTTACGTACTGGTGCCCCTTCTTTGGGGTGGAAGGTTAGTCGCATGAGTCTATCAGGCTTGAACCGAAAACAGAGTCGCTGTCGCAAGCTTCGGCGGTCGCTGGTTCAGTGGCCGTTATTGGTAGTGGCCGTTGTCAGCGTGGGAGCCACAGGCTGTCACCGTGCCTATTACCGTGAACAGGCCGATGCGGAAGCCTATGCGTTGATCGACGAAAAGGTCTGGCATAGCCGTCAGGAAAACGTTGGGAATCTAAATATCGAACCGGCTCGAGAAAGCCGTATGTTCGATCCGTTTGACCCTGACCGCCAGCCGATGCCGATCGATGATCCGGTGTCCCATCAATATATGGATTCGGTCGATGGCCGCAGGGGCTACCCGCTGTGGGACGCCAACGGAAAGACGAATGCTGCGGAGTCGCCCGATTGGTGGCAATACCTTCCGCTGGACGAGAATGGCGTGTTGGTGCTGGATAGCGATACGGCCGTCCGTTTGGCATTGCTGCATTCACCCGACTATCAACGCCAATTGGAACAGCTTTACCTGTCCGCCTTGGACGTCAGCAGCGAACGTTTCCGATTTGATACGCAGTTCTTCGGTGGGGCACAGACGTTCTACACCGCGGACGGTCCCGATCGTAATGGTTTGAATGGAGATAGCAGTTCGGCATTGCTGGTTGGCCCTTACAGCACCGGGCAGCGGCCCCTTGCGATGCAGCGATCGTTTGCAACCGGAGCCGATTTAGTGGTCGGGCTGGCAAATTCGATCGTTTGGGAGATGAGTGGTCCCAGTACACAAAGCGCCAATACAGTGCTTGATTTCGCACTTGTCCAACCGCTGCTAAGGGGAGCCGGTCGCGACCGAGTGATGGAGCGTCTGACGCTTTCCGAACGGCGTTTATTGGCGAACGTCCGGGCGATCGAACGCTATCGACGAAGTTTCTACCTGTCGATCACGACGGGGCGAAGCACCGAATCGACTGTGCAGCGAAGTGGTGGTGTATTCGGGGTCGGCCTGGGCGGATTCAGTGGGCTGGGGGGCGGGTTCGCCGGTCTGAGTGGCGGCGGGACGGCCGGATTTTCCACCGGCGGTGGAGTCGCTCAGGCGGGAGGCTTCATGGGGCTGCTTCAGGATCAGTTGCAGATCGAGAACCAGGAAGAGAATGTTGCTCGGCTGAGCGAAAACCTGGTCTTGTTGCAGGACACGTTGGTCGAATTGTTGACAACCATTCCCGCGGATGCGGAAGCGATTCCGCGGCAGCGATTGCAGGTCGCACAGGCTCAGCAAGCGTTGATCAGTGCTCAGACGCAGTTGTTGACGCGTCGGGCTGCCTATCAGTCATCGATCGATTCGTTCCTAGGCGATTTGGGGTTGCCACCTTATATCTGCACTCGAATCGAAGACCCTTCACTGAAACAGTTTGAATTGATCGATCGCGAGGTGCGGATGCGTCGCGAAGAACTGACGGAACTGCGTAGCACCGCTGGCCAGACCAATATTGCACTTCTCGAATTTGCCGATCAGGTAATTGATCCCGCGACGGGGACTCCGATTCGATCGGTTCGTTGGTCGCCGGAATTGGCCGAAGAGCTGCTTCAGTTGCGTGGCAAATTGGGCCCGCTAAACCGATTCCTCGACGAATTGGTGCAGCAAGACTTGCCGCGGATCGCCAAGGATATCGACCAATTGGAAGAAGCCTTGCCTGCACGGCGTGAGCATGTTGAACGATTGGAAAAGCAGTTCGAACAGCAACGGGAGGTTATCTGTGCGTTGTTGGGGTTGCCGAATCTGGATGCGAGCCTGTTCGATTTCGATCGAATTGCCGCACTCAGTGGTGAGCTGCGAGAGCAATACTCGATTCTTTCGGGACGCCTGGAAAAATATGACGCTCGGATCAATCAGCTGGAAGCTAGGCTGGGAGAACTGGCGGAAAAACCACCCGAAGGTCAAGGTTTAGAAGGCGAAAACGAGTTCGCACGGGTGATGCGAGACGACGTGGTTCTCGCTTCGCAGGACTTGCTGTCAGAGCTGTCCGATGACGTGTTGTCTCTGCAACTGATCCAGGCTCGTGCTCGGACCGAAAGTGTACAGCTGCCTGAGGTCGATCTGACGCCGCGTGAGGCTTTGGAAATCGCTCGACGCAATCGACGCGACTGGGCAAATGCTCGAGCCAGCTTGGTCGATTCGTGGCGGTTGATCGAATTCAACGCCGACGATTTGGAAAGTAACTTGGACATCACCTTCAGTGGCGATGTGCTGAATGCAAGCGATAACCCACTGGATTTGCAGTCCAGCACCGGACGCTTGCGAGTCGGGTTGCAGTGGGACGCTCCGCTGACTCGGTTGCAAGAACGGAATACTTATCGTCAGTCGTTGATTGAATTCAATCAGGCTCGCCGCTCTTACTACCAGTACGAAGATGGAATCTGGCAGTTGCTCCGAGGCCAGCTGAGGCAGTTGCAGTCCAATCAGTACAATTTCGAATTGTCGCGCCAAGCGGTTCGGATCGCTGCGGACCAGATCGGATTGAACGAAGACATTCGTCAGCTCCGCGAGGCTCGGGGACTTGCCAGTGGCCCGACGGCCGCTCGTGATACGATCTCGGCTCTGAACGATTTGCTGAACGCTCAGAACTCGCTGCTGAACGTGTGGGTCAATTACGAGGTCGTTCGGCGAAGCCTGGATTTGGATCTGGGGACGATGGAACTGACCGGAGAAGGATTGTGGATCGATCCGGGCGTCATGAATCGGAATACGGTGGGAGGTCAGTATTACATCGAGGATGAAGGAATGATCATCGATGCCGATCCGATCAATTTCGATGAAGAACTGGAGCTTGAATCCGGAATGATCGAATCGGTCGAGCGAATCGATCTGCCAGCACCGGTTCTCCAGCCGCTAGAGTAAGGCAGGCTGCCAGCCCGTTGTTCAAACGTAACACAGGCTGCTAGGTCTGTGAGAGGGAAAAAGGAAGTGTCAGCCTGTTTGCATCGAAGCCGCTGTTTGCATCGAAGCCGACCGCTCAATGCCATCGACTTTGGCATCTGCGGGCGGAGTTCCTAGCGGGGCGGCGCAAGCTGGCCGGCAAATTCCTTCTGTTTTCGATGCGATTGCCGAACGGCTCGCCCCGTTCCGCTAAGAAAGTAGACGGCATTGGCCGACCGCCTGCCAGACTGTGCGATATCGCTCTCATCCCTAGTCATTTGCGGTGCAAAATCGTAAATTGATTCCCTTTAAGGCGTTGGATCTTCGAGTCGTTGAAAAGAGTGTGATGATTTTAAATATTGCGGCCTATCAATTTGTGACTCTCGACCGACTGCCCGAGCGACGTGAGCAGATGCGGCAAAAATGTGCCGAGCTGGAGCTTCGGGGGACCGTGATGCTTAGCCCCGAGGGAATCAATTGTTTTCTCGCTGGGCCGGAACCAGCGATTCGACAGTGGTTGCAGTGGATCAGCGAATTTGAAGAATTTGCTGATATCGAGGTGAAGGAAAGCCTTAGCGAAACACAGCCGTTCAATCGGATGTTGGTTAAATTGAAGAAGGAAATCATCGCCTTCGGGGTGGATGGTATCGATCCGCGACAGCGGACTTCTCCAAAACTGACTGCTGAAGAATTGAAGCAGTGGCTGGACGAGGGGCGTGAAGTCACTCTGCTGGATGTGCGGAACGACTACGAGATCAAACTGGGAACTTTTGCAGATGCCCTGCCGATCGGAGTCGATCACTTTCGCCATTTTCCGGAAGCCGTCGATGCGTTGCCAGAGGAAATGAAGGAGAAACCGCTGGTGATGTTTTGCACCGGCGGCATTCGCTGTGAAAAAGCGGGCCCGTTGATGCAGGGAAAAGGGTTTGAACAGGTCTATCAACTGGATGGCGGGATCCTGAAATATTTTGAAACCTGCGGAGAATCGCACTACGACGGTGACTGCTTTGTGTTTGATGGACGTGTCGCGCTGGATCCACAGTTGCAGCCGACAAAAGCGGTCCAGTGTTTCGCATGCCAGTCGGTTTTGACCGAGCAGGAGCAGCAGGATCCTCGTTACGTTGCTAACGAATCATGCCCGTTTTGTTACCAAACGCCTGAACAGAAAATGCAGGCTCAGTTGGCAATCCGGCAAGCTCGTTTGTTGGAAGTCACGAATCCGTTGCCCGGTAGCACCCCCTACGATAATCGACGCCCGATCAATGTCCCCGAACGGTGTAGCGGATCCAGCTTGATCGATTGCCTTGTCGAAAACCATCCACATGTTTCGCATGCCGAGTGGGAACCTGTTTTCGCAGCCGGACACATTCGGTTAGGGGACCAACCGGTCGAGCCGACTCGAATCGTTTACGGTGGGGAATCCTATTGGCGATTGTTCCCAGATACGGTTGAGCCCGACGTCAGCGTTGACATTCGGTTTTTGTACGAAGACGAAGCTTTGGTGGCGGTCCATAAACCTGCCCCACTGCCGATGCATCCCTGTGGGCGATTCAATCGCAATACTCTGGGATCGATATTGAATCAAATCTACGCTCCGCAGGTGCTTCGTCCGGTGCACCGTTTGGATGCCAATACGACTGGCATCGTCGTCCTGGCTCGCTCCAGGAAATTTGCCTCCCTGTTGCATGCTCAGTTTCAAGAAGGGACGGTCGATAAGGTTTACCTGGTCCGTTGCCAGGGACATCCGCCGGAAGACCGGTTCGAAGTAAACGCGTCGATTGGGCGGCGAGCGAGTGCTGCGGGGGGACGTGAAGTCGATCCCGAGGGATTGCCAGCAAAGACTCTCTTCGAGGTTATTCGGCGTGATGACGATGGGACCGCCCTGTTGCAGGCACGGCCGGTGACCGGAAGAACCAATCAGATTCGTATTCACCTTTGGCATTTGAATATGCCGGTGGTCGGGGACCCTGTTTATTTGCCGGACCAGCAGCTAGGTAAGTCGCAAACGCTGTCGCTCACTCAGCCGCCGATGGCCCTGCATGCCTGGCAATTGACGTTCCGGTCCCCGGCGACGGAGCAGGATTTGACTTTGAAATCGGATCCGCCATTTAGTTTGGAACCTGGCAACGGGGAATTGGTGTCCGTTCAGGTCCGTTAGTGTTAGTGAGCGTCGCCTTGGGAGGAAGAGGCCTTGAGGCGAGGCAGGATCAAGGGTTTGTTGGTATGGCAGGGGAAGGTGGATGGGGGGAAATGTGCTACTCTAGGCTCGGTTTAGACGAGCGGGAGGAGCCTGGGAGCCCCTGATTTCGCTTGTCAAAAGAGATTACTTTTCGCGCTCGATGAATCATCTTATTAGGAGATCAGCAGCGATGCTTTCTGAGTATGACCAAGAGGAACTGCAGCGTACTTTGGGTTGGAACCGAACTGCCTGGACCGTCCCAAAGGAACGCGAGAATTTACTCAGTTACATCGCTTTGCAACTGGCTTCGGCCGGTTTGCTGCCCGATGATATAGGCGAATCGGGAGGAGCACTCGCTTCGTTCTCTCGCGGAATGTTAGAAAACCTGCGAGAAAAGAATCGCCTTCTAGCGGGCCATCGGGCTCCGGTGGACCAGCGTATTGAAACCTTTTTGAATACTTATTTCGAAGGTTTTGTCGCTGACCAACCGTTCACCCTCCCCTCGCGGACGCTCGCCTTGGACCGCCATGGGATGGCAAGGGAAATGAGCCTTCCTTCTCAGGCGGAACGTTTTGAAAGCGACTTGGTCCAGTCGACTCGGATTGCGAACGGGATCGTCAATAATCCTGTCCATGACCGCCGGACCAGTGCCGGAACTTTCCATGTGGTCGAAGGTGGCTTGCCCATTCCTGGTGACAAGCGGGCCGTTCCGAAAGAGACCTTTGTGGCGCTGTTCCAGGCGGCAATGAATCCGCCGAAGGAACTGCTGCGGTTGCCTTACACGTCGCAGTCTGCGAAGCCTGCTTATACCTGGGTTTCGTTGTTGCTGCGTCCGTTGGTCTGTCCGGAAGTTCCTGGCTTTTGCCGTAAGAAAACTCTCGAAACCCGGTTCTTTGCACCCGGTGGCTTGGTCAGCAATCTTGATTTTGTTGAATCGATTTTCGGCAACGCTGGGGATCCACTTGTTCCTGAGCATGATGCGGCTTTGGATGCCATGCACTGGAGTGGCCATACCGGATGCGTCATCTTGGCAACGCATTTGACAAGTTTGCGGAAGAAAGATCTGGGCCTGCCGCACATCAGCAAGGCGACCGAACGGCAGCGTCGCGACCGAATGTGCTGGGAATCGGCCGATGAATGTTACAACGACGGCAGTGCTTTTAAGTTGACCTGCCGAGATGAAGCGGGCGTGATGGTCACCTTGATCGCCGACAACTATTACGGCTACTGCAAGAAGGAAGTCAAAACCCAGATCAGCTACGCGGCCAACTTGATGGGCGGCGTGGAAGAAGAACACGCCGGAGGTGCCTTGGCGTTCGCGTCCTATTCGCTGGGGGATGAATTCCGCGTTAATAGCCGACGCTATAACGACGGGACATTCGCTTCGGTCGCCAAAGAGTATGCGGACTTCATCGACGTCCGCCCTGAAGGTTACGGGATCGATCGTCATTTTCCGACGTTGATTTATATCCCCGAAGATGCCATCGTTTCGCAGGCGGAACGTTGTGTGAAGTGGGTTGTGGGTGGGAAAGAGCAGCGGATCAAGCTTTCGCCTGATAACGTTTATATGGCTCCAAGCGGTTACCAGATCCGTCTTGAAAAACATCCCAACGCTCCCTCTTGGCGATTGGTCGGAACGGTTGGTGAGGGCATTCTGTGCCACAAACCATGCACGGTCAGCGGAGGTGGCAAAAGTGAAATCAGTAAGTCTCTTCGCGACTACATGCTATATGGGCCGATCTTTGTTACCGATCAGGTTAAGGATTTTGCCCAACTGGATGAACTGTTCCAGAAAGACTATCAGGATCGTTGGCGAAGCGATTACGCGAACAAACCGACCTACACCGAACGTAAAAGCCGCTCGCTGTTGGACCCTCGGCGAAGTGTCGGTAGTGTGATTCAGTTGCTGACGCCGACCCCCGAATTCAGTGACGAATACAACGCTTGGTTGGAATCGATTCCCGAACACATTTATGGTTTGGTGCTGATCATCAAACGATTTACCAAGCCGGGGATGGAAGGGAATTGGCGGGAGCATTTTGGCGTCGATATCGTCAATGGAACGTTGGGCCATCAACTGAAGATGGGACGCCGAGCGTTGGTCGGAACCTACCTTCGAGTCGGGCTGCATAATGGAAGTTGGCGAACGTTTAAACTGCGTCAGGATTTCATCGCAGCTGCCAAAGTTCAGTGCGAAGATGACATCAGCGCCAGTACCATTGTTCCCGCGGCCCGCATTGGGGATGTGGGGCAAGGCGTCGCCGCAGCTGGTAGTTACAAGTTTATCGAGAACTGTGAATTTCGATTGTTCCAGCGACCCGATGATGCGATCCATCGCGGACTGGATAAGCAGACCGAATTGGATCTTTCCCAGCAGGGGAATTTTATCAGCAACTTCGAACCGCTATCCGCGAAGGAAGTTGCCGAATTGGTCGAAGATGTGATCGAATTTGATGAATACACGCTTCCGATGCAGGAACTGCTGCAATCGGTCGCAGATGCAGGAGAAGGTTACGTTGTCAGTAGTGCTCATCCCCGGATCATGCCGGATGGACGGGTTTCTAAGAACCAACGTTATTTGCAGGATCGTCCGGATCTTGTCCAGGCCCGTGATACCTACATCGCCGAACGAGGCATGCGGCTGTTCCGTAAAACGCCAGCCGATCAAGCGGTGCGGCGGCCTGTCGGAGCGGTACTTGCTGGGCGGCGGAACAATCCGCCTGATCTGGAACAAGGTTTTCGCTCGCTGGCGGTTTACAATCCGCTGCATTATCAGGAACTCCCTGAATTGTGCATGGACTGGGTTTGCTCGCTGACCGGGAAAAGCCCCAGTACAACGGGTGCCGGTAGCGAAGGAGCCCTCACGAAAGGTCCTTTCAACGCGCTGGTTCCGACAGCTGATTTAAATGCTGCTTTGGTGGGAATGATCCTGACCGAGCTGGGCGGATTCAGTACCGCCGCGGGGCACGTTGGTCCCGATTTCGAAGTCGGGCACGATATCAGTCTGCTGATCCCTGAACTTTGGTGCCGGATGGGACCGGAGGAACGCGATCCGCAGGTCATGATCCAAAGCGGGATGTTAGAACCGATTCGCGATTTCGAGTATCAAGGGAAATTGATTCCTGCCAGCCGCTTGGGTTACCGGATCACGGAACGCTTTGTACGTCAGTACGGTGCCCGTATTTTTGACAACCCTGGAAAGGTCTTTGCCAATAAGATCTTGCGGCCCGAGCTTCAAGACCCTGACTCGTATGCCGATGGGATCTTGCATATCGCCGAAGCACAGGAACAAGTCGCTGAACGCTACTTGGCCGACGGAAGCGTCGATTCGGCTTGCCCCCCTTTGCAGGCCATTCTGCATATCATGGCAAATGGTGACTGGCATGGACACGACATCCGCAGTGATGTCGTCCGCCGGATGTTTACCAAGGAGTATCTACTGAAAAGCGATTGGTATCGCGAACGACTGAAAACCAAACAAGCACGCGATGTGGCCCGCTGGCGGCGGAGCGTTGCAAGTCTGCAGTCCTATAGCGAGAACGTGAATCGGGCCGATTCGATATTGGAATTGAAAATAGCCGAACGATTGCAGTACGCTCAGCAGCAGTTGAAACGTGTTGAGGAACCCGCGTTTGTAGAGGAATTGATCGGAACCATCGGTGCCGATCCAATGTGCTCGATCAAAGCGACTCCAGAAACCGAGGCTTGAGCCTTCAGCACCGGTACTGTTTAGTTGTCACGGAAGTGAGAGGTCGAGACGATGATTCAACGCGCCTCTCGCTATTTCTCCGATGTCGTTCGTCAGCCACGTGATGAACTGACGCGGCGGCAACGGCAATTGCGTTATCTGTCGGACCTTGCGGTCCACTGCTGGCGAGTCCTTCGGCGTCACCGCGCCGAAGGGATGGCCGCGGAATTGACTTATCGGACGATCTTTGCCCTGATCCCGCTGACCGTTCTCGGGTTGGTGATGTTCAACATCGTCGGGGGGATGGATGAGATCCGGGATCGAGTTGAAGAGCAACTGTACGGTTTTTTCGGGGTTCCGGATGTCTCTTACCGGACGGCCGAGAACCCTTTGGACGAAGCGACCGAACGACAAGCGGCCGACAGCATTCGTCTGGCGCTTAGCAATACGATCGATAAGGTGGCAAGCCTTGATTTTGCCAGTATCGGGTTGGTTGGTCTGGTGCTGTTTATTTATGCGGCGCTTGGTTTAACCAATGCCGTGGAGGGGATCTTTAATTCTATCTTCGAAGCGCAGGATTGGCGGCCTTGGCATCTGCGGCTAGCGATCCATTGGTCATTGATCACTCTCGGCACCAGCCTCTTATCGATCAGTTTGTATCTCAGCAACGAAGTGGTCGACTATGTCGCGGGGACGTCGGTAGGAGCTGGCTGGACCGCTTCGCTAAGCCATCTGGCAGCCGTCCTGGCCAGTTGGGGGATGCTGTTTCTGTTTTACTATCTGATGCCCAACGCAAAGGTTTCATGGCGGGCCGCGATTGTCGGCGCCTTGGTAGCCGCCTTGATGTGGGAAACGGCGAAGTACGGGTTCCAGGTCTACGTTCGTACCGCCCTCCCCTACTCTGCCCTTTACGGTTCGCTTGGCTTGATCCCGTTGTTTCTGTTTTGGGTTTACGTCACTTGGTGGATTGTCCTGTTTGGTCTGGTCTGGACCTATGCCCTGCAAACGTTGCACGGACGGGTGCCAACCAAAGCCGAAGACGAAGCGGTCAACGTGATCTCGGGAGACCCCGAATGGATGCTGCCGATCATGGTCGAAATCGGCAGAGCCTTCCAGGTAGGCGGCGAGTTGAATCGCGAGCAGCTGGTGCAGTTACTAGGGATCCCCGGACGCTCTATTCGTGATTTGTCCGAGGTCATGATCGAAGGAGGGCTGCTGCGTCAAAGTGACATCAAGTCAGGCGGAGGCTTACTGCCAGCGATGCCGCTAGACAAAATAACCGTCGCCGATGTGCTGCAGCTGAATCCCTATTCACGACACGGGCACAAGGAAGGGGCGATATGGGATTTCATGGACAAACTAGCGAAGACGCGACTCCCGCTGGCCACCCAAACCACAATCGCCGATCTGGTTAGCCAGTCATCGCAACCGCAGCCAGCGAACCAAGCAAAGCAACCAGGTGTTTCCAACATCGGTATCAAGAGCAAAAACAAAAGCAAGCAGCCACGCCGAAGGGACGCCTAAGAAAAACCCCAGGGCTCAACACGAAACGGAACACCCCCAAACTCCAGCCCTGTCCTCCTCCGTCCAGAGAGTTTTGAGCACCTCGAAGCGAAGATCCGAGTAAACCAGTTCTGCCAATTTCAGGTCTCGTTTTGTTGCCCGCTAATCACGCGAATAGCGCGAATGCTGCTCACGAAGAGATTTTTATATTCGCGTTATTGGCGTGATTCGCGGGCAAATCTTTCTTCTGGCTCCAGGCATGCTCCGGTGTTTTCAATGTGTCGGACTTCGTCGACAAGTTCGGTCATTTGCTGCGTCTCCGATGCTTGTTTTATTGCCCGCTAATCACGCTAATAGCGCGAATGCTGCTCACGAAGAGATTTTTTATTCGCGTTATTGGCGTGATTCGCGGGCAAATCTTTCTTCTGGCTTGCTTCTTGCTTGTTTGGTGGCAGACAAGTTGAAGTTCTTGGGGGATCGCTGCATACTTAGGTCTTCTGCTTCTCTGTCAAACCTTGTTCGTTGTGATTTCATTCGATATGGAAAACGAAGAAAAATGTGCCGCTTCGTTGAAGGCGGTTGCCGATCCACTGCGGATGCGAATTGTGCGAGCTCTGCAGTATGGGCCTCTTAGTGTCTCCGATCTGACTTTGCTGCTGGAACAAGAAATCGGCGTTGTCTCGCACCACTTGCGAGTCCTTTATCATGCCGATGTTGTGCAGACTCGGCGGGAAGGAAAGTTTATCTACTACTCGCTGAATGAAGAGATTCGCCCGAGTAAACGTCGTGGGAAACGGGGACTTCTTGATTTTGGCTGCTGCCAGTTGGATGTCGGCGAAAGTGAGCCGGTTGGATAGTTCGTGACTTGACGAACGATCTGACGTTCTTGAGAATGTTTGATATACTAGTGAGCTTGCTAGGTTTCTCGAATACTGTTTTTCACAAGGCGCACTGACGATGGCTTCTCCAATCCGCTTTATCATGGTCGGTGGTTTTTTGGGAGCTGGGAAAACGACGCTGATCAGTCAGTTGGCCAAGCGGTTTCTGGCCGAAGGCAAACACGTTTGTGTGGTCACCAACGACCAGGCAGCCGGCTTGGTCGATACCGAATTGCTGCGGAGCCAGGGCTTAGAAGTCAATGAAGTGGCGGGCTCCTGCTTTTGTTGCAACTTCCATGGTTTGACCGACGCGATTGAGGCTTTTGATAAGCAGCAACGCCCCGATGTCATTTTGGCGGAACCGGTTGGCAGTTGCACCGACCTGATCGCAACCATCGCGTTGCCGATGATGGAGCGACTGGGGGAGAAGTTTGTGCATAGCCCCTTCGCGGTTGTTTTGAAGCCAAGTCATGGGTTGAAGATCCTGACCGGGGATCGCAAAGGTGGGTTTTCAGAGAAAGCTGAATACATTTTTCGGAAACAGCTGGAAGAAGCCGAGCTGATTCTGATCAATCGCATCGATGAACTGCCTCGGGAGAAGGTTGAATTGCTGCAGGCGAAATTGGCCGAGCAATACCCGGATCGACCGGTGATCTGTCTATCGGCAAAAACTGGCGAAAACCTGGATCAACTGCAGGCCGCTTTGGCCGGTACGGCCAGCCCGCGAGCCTCCAGGATGGAAGTCGACTACGATGTCTATGCCGACGGCGAAGCTGAACTGGGGTGGCTGAACGCCACGGCGACTTTGGTCGCGGCGGTTGAAAAGAAATGTGATCAGGTCGCGGTTCATGTGGTCGATAGCCTGCGAGACCGATTGCTGGAATTGGATGCGGAACCCGCTCATCTGAAAATCCTCTGCACTTCGCAAAGTGGCGTCAGCGTCGCCAACCTGGTCAGTAGCGATACCCCGACGTCCCTTTCGGTTTCATCGGAAACGGGGGGGAAGGAGTTGTCGCTGATCGTGAATGCTCGAGTCCGTTTGGCACCTGACGCGTTGCAAGCAGCGGTCGAAGAAACCCTAAAAAGCCTAGCGGTAGGGCTTCAGGCGACCGTGACCATCGATTCGATCGAGAGTTTTCGCCCCGGGCGTCCCGAGCCGACTTTCCGGACCGAGTAGCTCTCTTTTTTCTCACGGCGAAGCCTCGTCATCGTGGGGGGGATCGTTTCCTTTTGAATTGCTATAGTCATGGGAGTGGAGTTTTCGGTACTTTCCTCGCGCGGCATGGAAGTACATGTTTTTAGTTGGGTTTCTCGATGACCGAGGAATCGCACGTGGAATAGTTACCGTTGAATCGGTCGCTACGGGTCAAGGAGGATCGCGGTGCAAACTTTCAAGACGGCAGTGATTGTTGTCCTAATGCTTACGGTGGTTTATGGGGCTTACGTCTCATTAACGACGCCTCCGGCTCAAGTGCCTGAGGAAATCGTCCGAATCATGGAGACCGATCCGGAATTCTCCGCCGATGGAGCAGACGCTCTGGCGTCACTGGGAATTAGCGAAGGGGCACCATCGGACATGATGGGCGCTCTTAGTATGAATCCTGGGGCTCCGGCCCCTAGTTCCTCTGCGTCGCCCGAAGACGCACAGGCTGGACCGTCCTTTGCAGCAATCCCGTCGGCACCGAATGAAAACTACGGTGGTGCCAGTGCGGAGAGCAGTAACGGCCCTTCCGCGACTCGTTTGCCGAAACCTCCCGCCAGCTCAACGCCTCCCAAAATCGCGATCGATGCAAACTACGATTCGACGGGTGAGGAGCCCTATCAGCTTCCTGATCCTCAGTCGCTGACGAACCAATTTACCGAAGAGCCCAATTTGCCGCCTAGCGATACTTCCGCCTCGGCCAGCAAAGATGCTGCGAATTCTTCTCCGGACGGATTCGCAATGCCGGATGCTGGATCCGTTGCGGATTCGGCTCCCCCTGCGGGGGCTGCGTCTGGGATTGGAAACATTGGCTTGATCAACGCGATCCTAGCCGCGGATCAACAGGTCGCGGCCGACCGCATGAAAGATGCACTCGCGACGCTTAGTGTTTTCTATGCGGCTCCAGATCTTACCGAGAGTGAACGCAAGCAGTTGCTCAGCCGGCTTGATCCCCTGGCAGGCGAAGTGATTTATTCTCGTTTGCATCTGCTGGAGCAGCCTTACCGGGTGGGGCAGAACGAGACTTTGATGGAAATCGCAGCGGAATTCCGTGTGCCGTGGCAATTGCTCGCCAATATCAACAACATCGAAGATCCAGTGGTGGTCTTGCCTGGGACCGAACTGAAAGTGGTCCGTGGCCCTTTCCGAGCCGAAGTCAATCTGGCTCAATCGGAAATGACTTTGATGCTCGGAGACCTGTACGCGGGGCGGTTCCCGATTGCCGCCGGACAGTCCCCTGCCCCCCAGCCGGGAACGTACACGATTCAGGACAAGCAAACTTCAAAGGCTTATATCGACCCAACCGGGGCCGCTGTCCCAGCTGGCGACCCTCGTAACCCGTTCGGCGACGTCTGGTTAGATCTGGGACGTCAAATGGTGATCCATGGATCCCCAGCGACTGGCGAAGCGGCAAAGAATGGTTGTATCGCATTGCGGGCGGCTGACGCAGAAGATGTCTATGGTATCCTTTCGCAAGGTTCCACGATCAGCATTCGTCGTTGATCGTCCGTCCCCTCCTTCGTTTTGACCGGACCTCATGAGCGCCTACGACGCCGCCGCACTGAAAGATTTGCTTGCCAGTGAGGCTTTGAAATTCGGTGAGTTCACGCTCGCCAGTGGAAAAACCGCTTCTTATTATCTCGATTGCCGTAATTTGACGCTGCACCCGAAAGGGGCCAATTTGGTCGCCGCCGGGATGCTGGCTCAAATGGAGGCGAACGGGCCACTCCCTCAGGCTGTTGGTGGGATGGCCATTGGTGCCGACCCTATCACCGCGTCCATTATCACCTTGGCGGGGCAACGTGACCTCCCACTGCGTGGTTTCATGGTCCGTAAAGAGGCCAAGGGACATGGCACCGGCCGGCAGGTGGAAGGGCCCGTGCAACCGGGGCAGAAAGTTGTGATTGTCGAAGACGTAATCACCAGCGGCGGCAGTGCGTTAAAGGCTGTTGATGCCGCTCGTGAATTCGGCCTGGAAGTTGTTGGCGTGATCGCAATTATCGATCGTCTAGCAGGCGGTGCAGAAGCTTTTGCCGCGCGAGGCCTCGAACTGCAAACGCTCTTTACGGTTCGTGATTTTGGTATCGAACCGGAATAAGTCCCCTCATGGAAACGTCTCTTCATCGTCAGCTGAAACAGTCTTATGCGCTGCACGCTGCCGATGTGGAAGTCACGTTGGGCCCCTATCGTATCGATGCGATCCGTGATGGCGAGCTGATCGAAATTCAGCATGGTTCGCTTGTTTCGATTCGAGACAAGATCGGCCAGTTGCTGCAGACTCACTCGGTGCGAGTGGTTAAACCGATCATTTATCGCAAGCGAATCGTCAAACAAAAAACCGCTGACGGAAAGGTTCTTAGTCGGCGGTTTAGTCCGTCGCGCGGAACGGTTTTGGAAATCTTTGATGAACTGATCTATTTCACAAAGGTATTCCCGCACCCGCAGTTGATTTTGGAAGTCCCGCTGGTCGAAGTCGAAGAATGGCGATTGCCACCAAAAGCAAACCGCCGTCGACGACGCAAGGCAACATTCCGAGTCAAGGATGTCGTGCTGACGGGCATCGAATCCACTCATCAGATCGTCGATAGTTTTCAGTTGCTTGACCTGCTGGGAATCGATTTTCAACAGGTGCCCGACCCGTTCAACACCGAGGATCTTGCCAAGGCCCTCGATGTGAAACGCTGGATCGCTCAGCGGATCGCCTATGTACTGCGTGAAACCGCTGCGATTAAGGAAGTCGGTAAAACGGGCAATACGTTTCTGTACACCTGCATGCCAGCCGACGAAGATCACGCAGCAGCATAGGCTTGCAAAGATCCTGTTCGAGTGACCGCTTCGCAGTGCGGCACCTGCCGTCCGGCAGTAACTCCGAAGCCTCGTACATTTGCCGATCGGTTCGCCGCAATCCGCAAAAGAATGCATCTGCTAAGTGCTAGTTTCGGAGGCTTCGGGATCTTTCCCCCCTCCTGCCCTGCTTGGTTGCAGCTGGATTTTAGCGGTCGCTCACTAGGACGTCTGCGATTTGATTGGGGAATTCGGCGAACAATGCTTCGATATCGTTGTCCGAAAAGAGTTTCCCATTAAAGCGTAGCGTTAACAGGATCTGTCCATTTGTTTCGCTTGCCGACATCGCCAGGTTGGTCTTGGGCCGAAGGGGAACGAGGACATCGTGACCCTGAAGTTTCGCGGAATCAAACGACACTCCGTCATGGTCCGACGCACTATGCCCGAGGTTGGTTAGGACGGCGGTCGTTTCCGTTTTGGGAGAGCGGAGAAACAGGCTGAGGAATTTGCCGCGTCCAAGGCATGCGAGTTTTAAGAACAGGCTCATCGAGTGTGCCATCTGCTTCGATTTGATTTCGTGCATCTCGCGTGCAACGCTGGAAAGCAGATTTGGTTTTTTCGTTTGTGATACCGAGCGGTCAAGGAAAACCATACTGACCAAGTTGCAGAATCCGAGGTGGGATTTTGGTCGGAAAGAAACGGGAACGGCAAGCCGAATGGTGCCGCGTTGTAGTCGATTGGCAATCGATCGGAGCAGCGCTGAAATCAAGACGTCGTTGACCTGAATTCCTTTCTGGCGACATCGCAAGCGAATGTCGTGTACCGATTCCGCCGATAGGATCAACGATCGACTGTGGATTTCGCGTTCGTCGCGTTCGCCAGCGGTTCCCTTGGCTTGGCGGGGCCAGCGATGCAAATAGGCAGCGATCCGTTTGCTGTCCGAGGGCAGTCTGCCCAGACGCTGCGACGTGGTTAACCCCAGGTGAAGTCGGTAATCGAAATCCTCTCGGTCCGTTTCTGACGCGGTTCGCGCTTCATAGGCGGCCGATATTTGTGCCATCAGCCTGACCGCACCGATCCCGTCGCTGAGGGCATGATGGAAGGTGATGACGACCAAGACGCCCGTTGCCTGATTGGGGGACTGGGAGGGGAATCCTAATTCTTGCAGCGGTCCCTCGCGAACCGAAATCCGGACGCGAAAATCATCGGAAGCCAAATGATCGAAGGCGATCGGCACCGTCGAATCATGCCAGTCGATTTGTTGTGTGGGATCAAACGGGATGGGAGTCCAGTGGGAGCCGGTTAGTTTCGTAGCGAGGAGTGGTTGGCGGGTGGCAACCGCCAAAACCGCTTGGCTAAATCGATCTTGGTCAAACGATCCGGAAAACCAAAAACGCGAAAAGCAGGTCATGCTGTGGAGCGAGCCATGGTCAACGGCCATGTAACGCTCCCATGCGGCGATTCGCAGTCGGCGTTGGGGGCTCATTAGGAATTGCCCTCCGTGGGAGGCAGCTTTCGCCAACGTTTGGTTCCGCTCACAAGCAAGGCAGGCAGGAGGAGCAGGTCGCCGACAATCGCCGCGACCAGCATGGCGACCATCAGTAACGCAAATTTGCGAGTCGGAATGAATTCGACGGGAGCAAATACAAGCATCGCCGATGCGCAGATCAATGTTGTTTGTAGCATCGCCTTGGTGCATCGCGCAAACGTGAATTCAATCGCTTCCGTTAGGTTCAGCCCACGCTGCTGGCCGCGCGCAAACCAGGTGATGAAGTGGAGCGTGTCGTCGACGGCGATCCCCATTGCCACACTAGCGGTTAGCACGCAGGCAATGTCCAGATCGATCCCCAGCCATCCCAGTGCTCCAAAGACGATAACCGCGGGGGCGACGTTGGGGACCATCGATATCAATCCTTCGCGGATATTACCCAACGCAAAAATCATGATCGGAGTGATGATGGTAAGCGCTAACAGAAAACTTTTGGTAAGGTCGCTTAGCAATAACTTCTGAGCTTCATGCAGAACCGGTGACAGCCCGGTGATCGTGATCTGCTTTTTCTCCTTTGGAAAGGTTCGTTCGGCCATCGCAAAAACGACTTCGGAAACCTTGTCGGTTAGGTCGCCGTAATCGAGTGCATGGACGGCGGGGACCTTGGCGGTCACTCGCCAGTGCTCGCCACTTGCGTCTCGGGCGATCACTCCTTCTTGAACAAGGACTGGTATCGTTGATTCAAGCGTTTCTCGCATCGCGGTCCGTCGCATCGTGTTCCTCAGTCCACCTGCGGGGGGAATGGAGGGAAGAAAGGAGAGTGCGGAGTAGACGCCGCCCACTTCTTCGACACTTAAAATCGCTTGATGGATTTTCCAGACACGTTCGGCGCGTTGGATTGGATCGGTGTCATCGTCGTCAGGGAAATGAAGAAGAACCTCCACCGAAATCAGCGGGCCGATGTGCTTTTCGATCCACTCATAGTTCTGAATGATCTCACTTTTCTCTTCAAACATGCTTTCCAGTTTGACCGAGGATCGGAGATGCGACATTCCCAGAAGTGAGACGATGAAAACAAGGGCACCCGCCCAGCAGATCGGTTTCGCGTGGCGAATGATCTGCTCGGAAAGAAAACGTCCAAATTGAGTGAAACGCTCGCCGGTCGTATTGGCCGCGGTGGGCTGGGGATTCGAATCGGTGTCAGCTATCGCAGGGGATTTGTCCAGCAGCGAAACCAAGGCAGGGAAGGAAATGAACAGGACGGCGGTGGACCACAGCAGCCCAAGTGATGCGAAAAAACCAAAGTCGCTAACGGGTTTTAGGTCGCTGATCATCAACGAAAAGAAACCGATGGCCGTTGTGGTTGAAGCCAGAATACAGGGTACCCAGGCGACTTTGATCGCTTCGATACTTGCCCTCGGGTTTTGGGCGCCGCCCGCTTTCTGGTAGTAGTTGATCAGATGGATCGCAGCAGAAACGGTCAACATGAACAGCATGGTCGGCAGCACGGACAGGATCGCATTTAACTGCCCGCCGCAGAAATAGATAAACGCAACGCCACTGACTTGGCAGTAGCTTGCGATCGCCAGCACGATCAGCGTCAGTTGCAGGTTCCGGATGCATAGGTAAGCGACCAGGATGGCGGCAAGCGATGACGGGATCACAAAGTACTTGATCGACCTGGCACTTGTTTCGTCGATATAAACGGCTTCGTAGGCATTTCCCCCGATCCGCAGTTCATCACGTTCGAGTCCAGTGGCTTGCATCGCGGTATCGATGACCGTCTGGACAACGTGCTGTTGTTCGTCGGTTGTGCAGTCTTTTAGATAGATGATCGCAAGGGCTTGTTCATCGGGGCCGACAAACACTCCTCGCAAGCGGAGCAGCGTCGACCGCCGCGAGAGCTTGGCGGGGCCCTCGGTCATCTGCGTGACCACTTCCGCCGACGTGATGATTCGACGGATTGCCAGTTGGGGATCCGAATCGACCTTGGCCTGCAGTTGGTCTGCGAAGTCTGTTAGCCGTCCGTCATTCAGTCGGCAATCTTCCCAGGAGACCGCGACGAAAACATCCGTGTGGAATTGTTTTAGGAATTTGGCGTACCGTACTTGTTCCTCGCCGCCGGATGGTAACCAGTTTTCAATCGATGCCGTACTGCTCTCGATTCGCCCGAGTGCTATTACAAATAGCGGGAGGAGAGCTGCAAGGATTGTGATTCCAATCTTTGATACCAGCGACTGCAGATGAGACGACTTAGCCGCCATTGCTTCCGGCTCCGACGGTCCCGCGTCGGCGTCGTCCAAATTGAGAGCGAACGGCGTAGTCGATCAGGCGGACCATGCAGTCTTGATCGACCTCGGGTTCATCGAATGAAAAACCAACCGCGTCGGTGTTGGCGCGATCGTAGACCGGTTCTTCGGAAAAGTACTCGCGGTAGTCTTTTAGGAATTCATAGAAAAGGATTTCTTCCCCAACCAAATTGTTTGAATCAAGCAGGTCTTGCCCGGAGAATTGGACTCCGTCAAATGCGAAGTACTGCTGCAGTGCCAACTGAATGTTTCGCGAAGTCGTTGGATTGGACGGGGTCAGATGGAATGTTTTGCCCCAGCACTCTTGGTTTTCCAGGATCGCGACCATGGCTTGGGTAACCCAGTCCACGGGAATCACGTGCCTCCGTTCGTTTCCGCTCATCGCTAGGCGAACATTCAATTGCCATCGTCCGTCGTTGTCTTTTTTGGCAGTTCGGGCAAGCGCCCATGTGAACTGAGCAAATCGGTAGAACGTATGATAGACGTTTGTGTGTCCAGACGCGGAGTGGCCAACCACGATCCCGGGGCGAATCACCGTGGTTTGGTCAGGAATCGATGATTCTCGGATGGTCCGTTCGGCTTCGTACTTGGAATGTTCGTATTCGTTTCGGAAGGACTGGCCGCAAATGAGTTCGTCTTCGTAAATGGTCTGGTCGCGGTCGCCACTGACGTAGGCGGTCGAGACAAACACCAGGTGCTCTAGGTTTGTGTCTCTGCATACCTCCAACGCCCGTTTGGCACTGGTCAGATTGTTGCTCATGATTTCGCCTTCATTACGACTTTTGAAAGCGACGCTGGCGGCGTTGTGGACTAGCGTCCGGCAGTGATCCTTTACCCACTGCCGGTCGGTTTGTGAGAGTCCGAAGTCTTCTTGGGATGTGTCACCCGTCAAGCAAACCGGTGCTGGCAAATCCAAGCCGAGTCTCAGATTCCAGTCGTCGATCAGTTTTGCCACACGCTCGGCGCCCGCTCGTCCCCGTTTGTCTCGGACCAAGACAGCCACGGGCTGTTGGCGAAGAAGCAGGTCTTTGAGGAGGTAATTTCCGATATGGCCTGTCGCACCTGTTAGGAATAGGTAGTCTGGGGTCATCAGGCAGTCTTTTTAGTGTCCAGGGGGGCTATCTTACCTAGTCGGATGGTTGGATTGAGCATAGTCGCCCCCCCCTACAACACAAGTCTCGCATCGCTCGAATGTTGTCCGTCTGTGCAGTTTTTGGAGCCGCCAACGGGAGGGGGGAGGGGCTGCCGAGAGGTTGAAAACGCAAACCTTGTAACGGAAAGGGAGGCCCTTGATCGCGATCGCCCAACGAAAAAACTCTCTTTACAAGGCACTATTGACGCTAAAACAGGCCGATTTCTATACTGACCAGCTTCCCGGAGGTCGATCCACGTCTTTTTTTGGGGCGTGAGCGACCGATCCCCTAATTCCTCGAGCGTTGAACGGTTTGCGCCGGCTCACTGCGCTTACCGCTGATGGACCAGTAATTATGAATAGCGAACGTCGGCATGAACTGCAAAAGAACGAACTCGCCGATGCCCTAGGAGGGTACTGGAAAAAGGTCGAACCTTATGCTCCGGCTATCCTGACAGGCGTGATCGCTGTGGTGGTTGCCGCTTTGACGATCGGTTACCTGCAAAGTCGTTCGGCTAATCAACGCAGCGACGCGACGCTGACCTACCTGATTCATTCCGGACAAGCGAATACCGAATCGCTTGCCAATGTCGCCTTGAACTATCCCGGAACGCAGGCGGCTTCGCTGGCACTTCTGGCAAAAGCGGACATTGAACTGGCCGAAGGCTCTGAAGGAATGTTTACCGTGCGTAAACAGTCCGTTGCCCAGCTTGAGCAGGCCGTCGAAGATTACCGACAGGTGCTCGGTCAGGTTGAAGATACCCTGCTCCGTTCGCGTGCATCCTTGGGATTGGCGAGAAGTTTGGAAGCACTGGGCGATGTTGAGGGAGCCCTTGCTGCCTACGAGCAAGTGGTTGCTGCGGATGAGTCGGCTGCGATGGTGAAGGCCGCTGAGCAGCGAATCGCCAGTTTGAATCGACCAGAGACGGTTGAATTTCTGACCTGGTTCGGAGAGCAAGATCCCGAAACCACGGCTCCTGCAGAAACGCCCGGGATGCCCGATTCCGCAACGCTTCCAGATGCTCCTGACATGGAGATTCCGGAAAACTTTGCCGTTGAACCGCCAGCAAATGAAAAGCCCGCCGTTGAAGAGATGAACAAAGAAGAAGCGGCAGCTGCTGAAAAGGCTGCTCAGGAAAAAGAAGCGGCTGATATGAAGGCTGCCGAAGAAAAAGCGGCTGCTGAGAAAGCTGCTGAAGAAAAGAAAGCAGCTGAGATGAAGGCTGCCGAAGAAAAGAAAGCGGCTGAGATGAAGGCCGTCGAAGAAAAAGCGGCTGCTGACAAGGCTGCCGAAGAAAAGAAAGCGGCTGAGATGAAGGCTGCCGAGGAAAAAGCGGCTGCTGAGAAAGCTGCTGAAGAAAAGAAAGCGGCTGAGATGAAGGCTGCCGAGGAAAAAGCGGCTGCTGAGAAAGCTGCTGAAGAAAAGAAAGCGGCTGAGATGAAGGCTGCCGAGGAAAAAGCGGCTGCTGAGAAAGCTGCTGAAGAAAAGAAAGCGGCTGAGATGAAGGCTGCCGAGGAAAAAGCGGCTGCTGAGAAAGCTGCTGAAGAAAAGAAAGCAGCTGAGATGAAGGCTGCTGAGGAAAAAGCGGCTGCTGACAAGGCCGCTGCCGAAAAGAAGGCTGCCGAAGAAAAAGCGGCAGCTGAGAAGGCCGCCGCTGAGAAGAAAGCGGCCGATGCAAAGCCGGCAGAAGACGCACCGGAGGGGACTGGCGAAACGGAATTGGCTCCCGCAACAGGTGAGTAGTGCCGACGGATCCGGGGCTGGGCCTCGCGAGTTTATTGTGCCGGAATCGGTGCATGGGACTCGAATCGATATCTTTTTGACCGCTGCCATCGATGGTTACAGCCGTGAGCAGTTGCGGAAGGCTGTGCATGGTGGAGCGGCTCAGGTGGATGGACGCGTCGTCCGGCCGAGTTTTAAGGTCCGTGCGGGGCAACGAGTCGAATTTGTGGTGCCGCCACCGGCGCCAGATGGTTCGATTCCTGAAAACATTCCCATCAATATCCTGTATGAGGATGATGGGATGGTGGTCGTCGATAAGCCAGCTGGAATGGTTGTGCATCCAGCTCGAGGAAATTGGTCGGGGACGCTGACCAGTGCCCTCGCCTATCACTTTCAGTCGCTGTCAGACATCGGCGGGCCAGCGCGACCAGGGATTGTGCATCGTTTGGATCGAGATACCACTGGGGTCATCTTGGTGGCAAAAACGAACGCCGTGCACATCCATTTGGCTGAACAGTTTGCCGCTCGCACGGTCGAGAAAGAGTACTTGGCATTGACGGCGGGCAGGATCGACAGAGATCGCGATCGGATCGAAGCCGCCATCGGTCGGCATCCTTTCCAGCGTGACAAAATGGCGATTCGAGAGAATCATGTCACCAGTAAGCCGGCGTCGACCTTTTACGAAGTCATTGATCGGTTTGCGACGGGGACTTATGTGCGCTGCCGTCCAAAGACAGGCCGGACCCACCAGATTCGTGTTCATTTAGACCACATCGGTACACCGGTCCTGTGCGATAAATTGTACGGTGGGCATGCCACGTTGACTCGAAATCAGTTGCTGAAATTGCGGCGCGAGACCGATGAGACGGTCGTTCTGGAACGGCAGGCATTGCATGCTTATCGTTTGACGATCCAGCATCCGCAGTCCAACAAGCCGATGACTTTTGAGGCTCCATTGCATGACGATATGCAAACCTGTCTAGATTTATTGCAGGCTGCAAACGAATCTTAGGTCTGCGAGTCACCGAAAAAATATCTCGCCCGCTTCTAGAAGGGTTGAGGTTTTGCTGTGATTCGGTTGCAATGGAAGTTGATTTCCATTTCTATCTCTCTAGCCTGAAGTCGCCCCATGGCACGTCGATTTGTCAATGAACTGTCGGAGCAGGAAACTCTGGACGAAGTGTTTCGTGCCGCTGACAAACAATTGCGAGCCAATCGCCAGGGTGGCAAGTACATCTTGATGAAGTTGGCTGACCGGACAGGGACGTTGACGGGGATGTACTGGAATGTTGATGAACGGATCTTCGATTCGTTCGAACGTGGGGATTTCGTTCGCTGCCAGGGGCGGATTCAGTTGTACAACGGGAACCTGCAAGCGATCCTGACCGATATTGCCAAGGTCGATGTTTCCCAAGTCGACATCGCTGATTTTGATCGCTTCGATGCTTCGGCAGCCGATGCATTGGAGGTCAAACTGCGTTCAATCCTGGCGGGCCTAACCAACGTGCATCTGCGACGTTTGGGGGAAACGTTCTTGGCAGATGATGATTTTCTTGCTCGCCTGAAAATCGCTCCCGCAGCGGTGTCCAATCACCATGCTTATCCAGGCGGTCTGCTTCAACATACCGTCGATTTAATGGAAATGGCCCAAGCCATCTCGCCAAAGTATCCCCAAGTCGATTTTGAACTGGTGGTCATGGGGGCTTTCCTGCACGACCTAGGAAAGATCGAAGAACTTTCGTCTGCCGGGGAATCGACGTACACCGATCGCGGCCAGTTGATTGGACACATTGTGATCGGAGTCCAAATGCTGGCGGAGAAATTGCAGGTGCTGGAAGTGTCGGTGGGCGAACCGGTTCCCGATAATCTTCGATGGCAATTGGAACATCTCATTCTTAGCCACCATGGAAAATTGGATTACGGCAGTCCCAAGGTGCCGATGAGCCTTGAAGCGATCGCCCTGCACCATCTGGATAATATGGACGCCAAGCTAACGGCTGTGACTTCCGTGATCGAAGCGGATGTTTCAGGCGATTCCAACTGGACCAATTACAACTCAGCCATGGGCCGGAAATTCTGGAAATCTTAGCCGGCGCGTCCGTTATTTGGCGCGTGTTGAATGAGGCCGCCGTGACGTCGCTACGCTCGCCAGAGCGTGGGCAGACCGGCAATCCGTCACCGATCCATTTCACGTCCCGCGTGAAAGAACGCTCCACCCCCCCTCAATGCTGTTTTCGTTAGGGGAGGCGTGACCTTTAATCGCGACCGAATCGGAGCGAGGCCCTGCCGGTCGCCAGTCGGCCTTTGCCTGATTAATCGGTAGTTCCCCTAAAACACTATCGATTCAAGAAGTGTTTTCCGCTCTGGCGATCTCTTGCCCTGCCCCTCATGCTCGCGGGCCACGTTTGCTTCTACGGGTCTCCGCAAAGCCGTTGGAAGACGGCTTAGTCCGATCAGGACCGTTCTAGGGTTCACCGGAAACAATAAGAAATTCTTCTTGTGGCGAGGAACAGCTTTCAAGTGGGGGATTGGATGAGCCGTTTGCGAAAAATTCGATGGGATCTGATCGGGATTTCCTTGCCGCTGTTTGCGTGGTTGGCAAGCGGGGTGTTTCCTCGTCTGGATTCAACGCTGGATCCATCTTCCAGCGTCGGCGAAAAATCGGAGGGAATCGTTGCGGTTTTGGCGAAGGATGATTGGAGTGAGCCGATCCGGCCGTTGGTTCGGCCTGTCGGCCTGGACCCTGCCAAGGTTCAACTTGGGCGTGCGCTATTCAATGATCCGCGTCTTTCGCGAAACGAAAAGATCGCTTGTTCGACGTGTCATCAGGTCGCCAGTGGTGGCGATGATGGATTGCCTGTTGCGATCGGAATCGAGCAGGCCATCGGAAATCTAAATAGCCCCACGGTATTGAACTGCAGCCTTTCCGTCGCACAGTTTTGGGATGGGAGGGTTGCGACGCTTGAAGAACAGATGCAGGAACCGATTCACAATCCTTTCGAAATGGACGCCAACTGGGACATGATCGTTGAACGTTTGAGTCGCGATCGTGATTTCCGAACACGATTCGAAGAAGTTTACCCCCAGGGCGTCAATGAGCATGCACTCTGCAATGCCATCGCAACGTATGAGAGAGCGTTGGTAACCATGGATGCACCTTTCGATCTTTACCTGCTTGGTGAGGAGCATGCGATCAGTGAATCGGCAAAGGAAGGCTATTTGCTGTTCAAGCGGATTGGCTGCATTGCCTGTCATCAAGGGCGAACGGTGGGGGGAAATCTGTTTCAGAAATTTGGAGTGATCGGTGAGGGCGATACCGCGGATCGCCAGCAAACAATCGAGGATCGAGGCCGCTTCAATGTGACGAACCGCCCCGATGATATGTGCCGGTTCAAAGTTCCAACGCTAAGAAACATTGCACAAACCGCTCCCTACTTTCACGATGGACGAAGTGAGACTTTAGAGGACGCGATCAAGGTAATGGCGATTCATCAATTGGGGGCCACGTTAAGCCAAAGCGAAGTGCAGAAGATCGAGATCTTTCTGCAATCCCTATCCGGCAGGCTGCCAGAGGAACTGAAATGAAACGGAATGCGCTAAACGCACTTTTCCTCGCACTGTTGGTCATTGTTAGCGGCTGGTTGTTGCCACGTTCCACCGATACCAGTAGCGGTCGATTCGGCATCGTTGCCGAGACGGTGCGGACCCTTAATCAACGCAATATCGATTTAGATTCGGCGGTCCTTTCCGTGCGTCTGGGCTTGGTCTCGGACTATGACGAGCTTTCGGCGCTGGAGCACGCGTTGCAAGAGAGCGTCCGCGGAACCGAAGAGTTGCAAATCGTGGGGGCGGATTGGGGGGGGCCGATCGATCTGGCTGAACTGGGCCGTTTGGCCAACCAGAAGGTACAGCTGTCCGGCGATTTCAAAGCGAACCATGCGATCGTGAATAATTCATTAGCAGGGTTCATGCACAACGTAAGAGAGGCGATGGAGCAGACTCCGACGTATGAAGCCCATGCGGCACTTGCACGAATCGAAGTGGCGGGGGCTCGGTTCTGCGTGGCGGGGTTGGAGGCGGATCGCATCGAGTTTCAAGACGCACTGCAATCGCTGAGGGCAATTCAGCCCGATCCTCTGGCAGAGAAATCCGAAGCATGGGAATTGACCATCCGGCACTCGCAGAAATTGCTTGAACTGCGGACTGAACTGGATGCGACGATTCAGGCGCTGGTGCGAGTTCCTCTTAGCGCGTTTGCAGCCGATCTGATGCGTTTGGAAAATCATCGAAATCAGCAGCAGTTGGCCGTCACCAATGCTTATCGCGGAGCCCTGTCGGTATTGGTTTTGATGTTGATTGGCTACTGTGCCTACCAGTTTGTTTGCCTCGTTCGACATGCGCGCAAAGATCGACAAGCAAACGAGGACTTGGAAGCAAAGATCCTTGAACGGACGCGGCAGTTGGTTCGCATGAATCAAGAATTGGCTAAGGCGATCTGCGAAGCGGAGAAATTGGCACTGGTCGCTCAGTACACCGATAACGGCGTCATGATTCGGGACCCTGTAGGACGGATCGAATGGGTGAACGCCGGGTTCACGCGGATCACCGGTTACACCCTGGACGAAGTGATCGGTAAGCAGCCGATGCAGTTCTTGTATGGTGCGGAAACCGATTTGGCGTCCATCGAGAAAATTGATGACGCGATTCGAACGCAGACAGGCGTCGATGAAGAACTGATCTATTACTCCAAGTCAGGGCAGCCATTCTGGTTGGCGGTGGAACTTCGCCCTATCTATGACGAGTACGGCACGTTGGTTCGCTTCATTGCAATCGAAAGCGATATCACTGAACGGAAACAGGCGGAGGTCGAAAAGTCGATTCTTTCCAGTAAGTTGCTGAAGGTCTCTCGTCAGGCCGGTATGGCCGAGGTTGCCACAGGCGTTTTGCATAATGTTGGGAACGTTCTGAATAGCGTGAATGTCTCGGCAAACCTATTGCTCGATACGCTGCAGCGAAGTCGAGCCCTCACGTTTAGGAAAGCGGCCGACCTGATCCTGGATCATGAAGGAGATCTTGCGCGGTTCTTTGGAGAGGACCCGCGCGGGCAGGCGATCCCCGCATTCTTGAAAGAGTTGGCCGCGTCGTTGCAGAAGGATCGCACGCTGTGCCAGGGAGAGCTGCGTTCGCTGATGGGGAACGTCGAACACATTAAAGAAATCGTTAGCATGCAGCAGTCGTTGGCCTGTACCGGAGGGAATCTTGAAAGGCTGGATCTCACTGCCGTTGTGGAAGACGCGCTGAAAATTGATTCGGTCGCGATGGAACGGCACCGAATGCGGGTGGAGCGTCAATTCGATTTGGTTCCGTATGTCTGCGCTGATCGGCACAAGGTTGTGCAGGTGTTGGTCAATTTGGTCAGCAATGCAAGGCATGCGATGGAAAAAGTGCCGGAAGAGAACCGCGTCGTCACCGTGGCCATCACCGGAGATGAGAAAGAAGTTCGAGTGATGGTGAGTGATCGTGGGGTAGGAATCCCCGTCGAACATCTGACCAAGATCTTCTCTCACGGCTTCACGACTCGCAAAGAGGGGCACGGTTTTGGATTGCACAGCAGCGCCTTGGCGTGCCAAGAGATGGGGGGGGCGTTGGAGGCGCATAGTGAGGGTGTGGGGCGTGGTGCGACGTTCAGCCTGAGAATCCCTGTGGAGGCCGAGGCTCCGGCCCCAAGCCGCCTGGAAGCGGTAGTTCAATAGCGGTCCATTTACAGGTTTGGCACCTTTCGACTACAATTCGGGGCTTTCCACCCCGCAATTCGTTGATGCTGGGTGCTCTGTGTTCAGATAGCCGCCTGTATTATGTTTGATTCGCTCTCAGATGGACTGCAATCTGCCTTTAAAAGCCTTCGTGGTAAGGGCAAGCTAACCGAGGGCAATATGCGCGAGGGTCTTCAGACCGTCGAGCAAGCGATGCTAGAGGCCGATGTTAACTACTCGGTCGTAAAAGATTTTATGGAGCATGTGACCGAGCGAGCTCTCGGTCAGCGGGTTCTGCTTAGTCTGCGGCCGCATGAAGAATTGATCCGAATCGTTTATGACGAATTGGTGTCGATTCTGGGGCCCGTCGATACCTCGCTTCATCTGAAGAAGTCAGGCTGCACGATTCTGATGCTTTGCGGTTTGCAGGGGGCCGGGAAAACGACGACCTGTGGCAAACTGGCTCAGTTGTTGCTGGAAGAAAAGATCACGCCGACCTTGGTCGCTGCCGACTTGCAACGCCCTGCTGCCATCGAACAATTGCATGTTATTGGGCGGCAATTAGGGGTCCCGGTTTATAGCGACGCCGGAGAAAAAGACCCGGTCAAGGTCTGCCAGGCCGGGGTCAAGCAGGCCGAAGCCGACGGATCCCGCGTGGTTATCCTGGATACAGCGGGTCGACTGGCAATCGACAAGGAATTAATGGCCGAGCTTGCTCGGATCGATAAGCGAGTAAAGCCCGATCAAGTTTACCTCGTCGTCGACGGGATGACCGGTCAAGATGCCGTCAACAGTGCCGGAGCCTTTAATAAGGAACTGGAACTGGACGGCGTTGTGATGACCAAGCTGGATGGGGACGCTCGTGGTGGAGCGTTGCTGTCGGTGAAGCAGGTTACCGGCGTCCCGATCAAATTCATCGGGACCGGTGAACATCTGGAATCGCTTGAACCATTCCGCCCTGAAGGAATGGCTAGCAGGATTCTGCAGATGGGCGATATGGTGGCCGCCGCTCGCGAAGCCCACCGGATCGTCGACGAAAGCGAACGAGAAGAGCTAGAAGAGAAGATGGCCTCCGGCGAAATGACGCTGGACGATTTCAAGGGCTTGATGGAAAAAGTTGCCAAGCCTGGATTGATGGGCAAGATGATGTCTTTGATGCCCGGAATGGGGCAGATGAAGGATCTGATGCAGAATGAAGACGTCACCGGTGGCGTCAAGCAAACCATCGGTTTGATCAACAGTATGACCAAATCGGAACGCCGGAATCCGAAATTGATCGATGCTCCGCGGAGGGCGCGAATCGCCGCCGGAGCTGGGGTTCAGGCACCCGCGGTCAACCAGCTGGTGAAACAGTTTGAACAGATGAAACCGGTCATGCAGATGATGGCTGGCGGGAATGCTGGCGATCGCATGCAAATGATGCGACAAATTCAGAGTAGCGGGATGATGTCCGACCCGGGTGCGGGTGGGATCAAAGTCAAGAAGGGGACGGGCAAGCGCTTAAGTCCTCGTGAAAAAGCAAAGTTGCGTAAGCAACGCGATAAAGAGCTGCGGCAGAAACGTCGCGGGAAGTAACCACTCATTTTCAGACTGGTGCCTCGAACGGTTCGAGGGCCTTGGTAGCGAGAGCTATCGGACGACGAAACGAAAGTGATTTTTTAACTTAGTACGACGGAATTAGATTCCAGGAGTCAGAGAACTGTGGCAGTACGAATTCGATTGAAAAAAATGGGCCGAACCCATCGTCCATTCTTCCGCCTCTGTGCGGTTGATCAACGCTCCCCGCGTGATGGTCGCGTCATTGAAGAACTGGGACATTATGATCCCATGATTCCCGAAACCGATGCTCGGGCAATCCTCAATGGTGAGCGGATCAACTATTGGATCAGCGTTGGGGCTCAGCCTAGCGATAAAGCTGGCGTCCTGATCAAAAAATACGGTATCGGTGGCACTCACCTCGAAAAACAGCAAGAAGCCCTCGATCGCCTAGGCAAACGGAAGCACTACGAGTGGGCTCCCGCTCCAGCGGCTCCACCAAAGCCTGCCAAGAAAGAAGAAGCGGCTGTGGAAGAACCTGCTGCAGAGGCTTCCGATGAAGCTGCTGCTCCTGAAGCGACCGAATAACCAACGGAATCATCGATGCGGTTTGACATCGTGACGCTGTTTCCAGCAATCTTTGATGGTTACCTGACGCAAAGCCTTCTGAATAAGGCAATTGAACGCGAACTGGTGCAAATCCATCGACATGATCTGCGAGAGTGGTCACACGATCCGAAACACAACAAAATCGATGATCGCCCGTTTGGCGGAGGCCCAGGGATGTTGATCCAAGCGCCGCCAACCGTTGAATGTGTCGAACAAATCGATCGGGAATGCGAATTGCCTGCCCGCCGAATTGTGCTGACTCCGCAAGGAAAGAAACTGGACCAGCGTCTGGCCGAAGATCTTGCAACGAGTCCTCGAGTGCTGCTGATGTGCGGTCGCTACGAAGGATTTGATCAACGGGTTATGGATATTTTGGAACCTGAAGAAGTGAGTGTCGGCGATTTTGTACTCAATGGAGGCGAAGTCGCTGCGATGATTGTGATTGATGCGGTCGTCCGGTTAATTCCCGGCGTCCTCGGTGACGAACTAAGTAATTTTGATGATTCTTTCAGCCGCGGAAATCGGTTGCTGGAATTCCCACAATACACGCGGCCTCGTGAGTATCGTGGACATCGAGTTCCCGACGTTTTGCTGGAGGGAGACCACCAGCGAATTGCGGCTTGGCGGGCGGAAGCCAGCCTGACGCGGACGGCGGAACGACGACAAGATTTACTCAGTGAGCACTCACAAACCGATCCCAAAACGGATTCTTAGTGAAAACTAGGATTCTCCCAACGCATACAAAACGAACAAATCCTTAAGCATTCGGAATTAGATAATGTCTCAACAAATTATTGACTTGGTCGAAAAATCAAGTCTGAAAGAAGATGTCCCGCAGTTCGAAATCGGCGATACCGTTGATGTCCACACCAAGATTTTGGAAGGCAGCAAAGAGCGTATCCAGGTTTTCTCCGGAGTTGTCATCGCCCGAAGTGGTGCAGGCGCTCGTGAAATGTTCATGGTTCGCCGCATCGTCGCTGGCGAAGGTGTGGAACGAAAGTTCCCCATCCACAGCCCACGTATTTCCAAAGTGGAAGTGACTCGCAGCAGCGTCGTACGTCGCGCCAAACTGTACTTCTTGCGTGACCGCGTCGGTAAAGCCGTTCGTCTGAAAGAGCGTCGCCGAAGCTAAATCAATCCGCTTTTTGATTGATTTGTCAGCTGAAATCGATAAAACACGCTTGGGAGCCCATCGCTCCGAAGCGTGTTTTTTTGTCGACCGACTTTTCCTTGGCAACGTTTAGTCGCGCTGGATTGGAACCTAACGGGGGCAGACGCCGTGAAAATCCGAACGAAGGGCTGGGGAGATTGGCTGCGCGAATCGCAGGGACGCTATCTCGATTGGCGGTACGGACGTGTCGATCCCGAAGCCCCGCTGGGGCGACGTGGTGAACAGGTCGCCGCCCGCTACCTGCGCCGCAAAAAGTACACCGTGATCGCCGAAAGTGAACGCGATCGAGCTGGCGAGATCGATTTGATTGCCCTGCAACATCGACAGATTGTATTCGTCGAGGTCAAAACGTTGGCCAGTACGCGCCCAGGGCACCCTGCAGACCGCGTCGATCAGACGAAGCAAGCTCGACTGACAAGAGCCGCCTTGCGGTTCCTGAAGCGGCACCAGTTGCTTGAGCACCCTGCACGTTTTGATGTGATCGCGGTTTGGTGGCCGACCGGTGAACCCGAACCGCTCAAACTGCAGCACTACGAAAATGCTTTCGAGGCACAAGGCGATCTGCAATGGTTCGCTTAGCGATGGCGTGAATCAGTTTTTTGCGATCGCTGGATCGGTTAAACCGTTCTCTGCAAAACCCTTCAGACGCAGGAGACAGGCGTCACACCGCATGCAGGCGGAGCCATCTGATTCGGGGTCATAGCATGAATTCGTCGCCGAGTAATCGACGCCTAGCGAGATCCCTTTGGCGATGATTTCGGCTTTGGTCCACTTCAACAGGGGAGCGTGGATGCGAATCGCACCCGGTTGCTCGACGCCAATTTTGGTCGCCAAGTTCGCCGTTTTCTCAAAGGATTCGATAAATTCAGGCCGGCAATCTGGATAGCCGCTGTAGTCGAGTGCATTGACTCCGATGAAAATATCGCGACTGCCCAGCGTTTCTGCCATCGCAAGCGCCAGCGAGAGGAAAACCGTGTTCCTTGCCGGGACGTAGGTAACGGGGATTCCTGCTTCCATCTGGGCCGTTGTGTCATGCTTGGGAACGGCGATCCCCGCATCGGTTAACGCCGACCCACCGAACTGCGCCAAATTGATATCGATAATTCGGTGCGAGACAACCTTCATCCGCTCCCCAAGACGCCGCGCACATTCCAGTTCGTGCAAATGACGCTGACCATAACGAAAGCTAATCGCATGGGGTGCAAATCCGTCGGCTTGAGCGATTGCCAAGCAAGTGGCACTGTCCAAGCCGCCGGAGAGCAAAATTACAGCGGGTCGCGCGTCGTTTGAAGCAGGCATCTAGGAAATCATTTCTGGCAGACGGAGGTTTATTTGTCAGCCGTATCCAGTTCTTTTAAGGATTTACCCAAACGCTTGCGGTTGCGAGTCGAATTGGTGACTCGTCGCGTGGATGTTTTGGATTCTTCCTTATCGTTCTGCAGGAAAGCGGCAACGCCTGGATGGAGTTCGGCTTCTTCAGCAGGGGTCCCCAAGGTTTCAATGGCGTCGCTTACGCCAAGCAAAACCGACTGTCGGACGCCGTCTCGTATCCAAGAGAAAAAGTTTACATTTACGTTCATCGTGCTCAATGCCTCACTGGCAAATTGGTACTGGATTCAGATTTTCAAGCTTGGGAAAAGCGGCAGCTTTGTCAGCGACCACCTTCAAGCGACAAATACGAAACCACCGCCGCCAATGTCTAGGGCAAAAAGAAAAGGCGACAACACGTTCGCAATGTTGGGCGTTTCCGTTCGAGGGAAACGCATATCGGGGGGGGACGGGGCTTTGTTGCCCTCGTTGGACGTGAAACCTATTGGTGACTTATTAACGGTTTTCGAAGCCGTGCGCATTGTTTCTGCCCGGCATTGAATGAGCCCGACGCTCCGGGCCTCGGGATTTTCTGCCGCACAGCAGGAACTGTCACAAATAGATTAACGCTTGTTATCCGCGATGTCCGTTCCCGCCGCGGCAGGCACTAGGGACGTGAAATTTATAGCTGACGAAAGTCTGGCTCCCCTCGCCCCTAAGCAAGCTCTTTGTTGCGGAAGAAATCTTAGCTAGCTCATTCCGTAGTCCCTGCCTTTTCGTTTGATTTGGCGAAGCTTGCTTGGGGGAGAGGGCTGGGGGAGAGGGGGGGATTTCTGTGAGGCGATTCTGCAGTGCAGCCCCAGATAACGCACCGTATTTCAAGCGGTTATGCCATCCCTTGCCTACCTCTGTCGGCCCCCTCTCCCCCAAAACAAGCCTTTGAATCGCATTCAACTGAACTAGCTGGCGAACCGTTGATTCAATATCCAACCTGTTTTTAAGCGAGCTTGTTTTGAGGGCGAGGGGAGCCAGGCTTTCTTTGCTTATTCTTTACATGTCCCAAATGCCGAGCGAGTCTTTGCGGAGCTTGAAAACGCTCGGATTAATTGGACTTGAGCCCAAATTGGAATTTTCCTAAAGTTCCCGAGTATCGATCGCTCGCCAGTCCTTTTTCGGCGGGCGTCCACTGAACAGAGACTGGTTCAAGGAGGAACCGACATGAACGTGTGGACTCTGCGTGCAACGCTATTGTTGACCCTGACTACGGGGATTGCTGGATGGAACGTTCAGCCCAATTCTTACGCCCTGGCTCAAGCTCCCACAAATAATGTGGTTGCGGTGGTCAATGCTGATCCGATTACTCGTGATCAATTGGCGAAAGAAGTTGTTCTTCGCCACGGCGAAGAAGTCTTAGACGAAATGGTAAACCGTTACCTGATCGTACAGGCGTGTAAAGCCAAAGGAATTCAGATCACCGGGCAAGATGTCCAAGACGAAGTGATTCGGATTGCGAAGAAATTTGGCCTGACAACCGAATCCTATTTGCAACTGTTGCAGGAAGAGCGAGATTTCTCGCCGCAGCAGTACAGCAAGGACGTGGTCTGGCCGATGCTTTCTCTGCGAGCTCTGGTTGCCGACGAAGTGAAGGTGACTCAAGAGGAACGTGATAAAGCATTCCTTAGTCAGTTCGGACCTTCGGTGAAGTGCCGGATGATCATGGTTGCCGACCGTGTCAAAGCGGAACAACTGCGATCGATGGCTGAGAAGGCACCGGAGCAGTTTGGCGAGCTGGCAATGCGGCACAGCGAAGACGAAACCAGTGCCAGCGTGCATGGGTTGATCCCACCGATTCGCCAGTACACCGGCGACGCCGATTTTGAAGCGATCGCGTTTAACCTAAAAGAAAATGAAATCTCCAAGGTCTATCCCCTGGGAGATCAATGGGTTGTTTTGCAGTGCGTCCGTCACTTGCCCGAAACCCCCCCTGCCCCGCATGCCCGCCCAATGATCATGCAACAGATCAGCGACCGGATCGTGGACGAGAAAGTTCGCGTTTCGGCTTCGAAACTGTTCGCAAAATTGCAGGCCGATGCAAACGTTGTCAAAGTCCTTGGCGACGAGGCCAAAACCAAGGAATATCCCGGCGTCGCAGCGATCGTCAATGGACAGAAGATGACCGTGGCTCAAGTGGCTGCGGAATGTATCGAACGCCACGGGACGGCCGTTTTGGATGGTGAGGTAAACCGAAAACTATTGACCCAAGCATTGGGCAAATCGAACATCAAGGTCGAATCGGCTGATCTGAAAGCCGAAGTCGAACGAGCCGCCGTCTCCTTTGGCTATGTCGATGCCGACGGCAAAGCGGACGTCGATAGCTGGATGCAAGCGATGTTGGCCGATGCGGACCAAAGCGCACAGGAACTGTATATTCGCGATGCCGTTTGGCCATCGGTCGCCTTGAAGAAACTGGTTGACGGTCAATTTAGCGTCACGCAAGAAGACCTGCGAAAAGGTTTCGAGGCGAATTACGGCGTCCGCTGTGAAGTTCTTGCCGTCGTCCTTGGCGACCAACGGACCGCTCAAAAGGTTTGGGATATGGCTCGTGCCAACCCAACCGATTCGTTCTTCGGTGAATTGGCCAGTCAGTATTCGATTGAACCGATGAGCCAAAGCAACAACGGCCGCGTCCCCCCACTGGCTCGCCACAATGGTCAAGAGACCTTGGAGCGAGAAGCTTTTAAGCTGAAACCAGGCGGTGTGGAAGCGATGAGTGGAATCATTTCGACCGGAGCTGACCGCTGGGTGATCCTTCGTTGTGTTGGTTTCACCGAGCCTGTTGTGACCGATTTCGAGGCGGTTCGCGAAGAATTGACTCGCGACCTGTATGAAAAGAAACAGCGTTTGGCGATGGCAAACAAAATGGATGAACTGAAGGAAGCGGCTCAGGTCGACAACTTCCTGGAAGTTCAGGCTCAGATGGGAAAGATTCGCCAAACTTCGGCGACCGCACCTATTTCTCGCTAATTTGATTTTCCGCTGATCTAATCGGCCGGATTAAAGAACTTAAACCGACCATGGGCATTGCCTGGGGTCGGTTTTTTTTGGGCACCGTTGCCCCCGCATGCACTTATGCCGACAATAAAGCTACCGTTAAAGGTAGCACTATTGGCACCCCTTTCGTTTCAAAGATCGCCCTCGGTGGCGCAGTAACATGACCAGTGACGCAAGCAAACTTGATAGCTCCGCAGTGAATTCGGAAAACAGTGGTTCGATGGCCGATCAGCCGGCCATGGCGATTCGTGTCGCGGATCGCTTGGAGCGTTTGCCGCCATACATGTTTGGACGCATCAACGCCATTCTGTACCAGAAGCGAAGCGAAGGGATCGATATGGTCGATATGGGGATGGGAAATCCCTCCGATCCTCCGCAGCCTGAAGTGATTGCCAAATTGGCCGAAGCGGCTTCGGATAAAGCAAATCATGGATACAGCCAGGCGAATGGGATCGCCAGCCTGCGTCGCGAAGTCGCCAATAAATACAAACGCAAGTACGGCGTGACCCTGGATCCTGAATCCGAAATCCTTTCCTGTATCGGCAGCAAAGAAGGTTTTTCCCATATGTGCCTTGCCCTGCTGGGGCCCGGCGATACGGCGATCATTCCTGCACCTTATTTTCCGATTCACATGTATGGGGTCATTTTGGCCTCGGGAAATGTTGTTTCGTTGGATGTTGCGGACCCGGACAAATTTCTCTCAAACGTTGCTTATACGTGCGAAAATCTGTCGCCTCGGCCCAAGGCATTGATCATCAACTACCCGCACAATCCTTCTTCAGCGACGATCGATCCTTCCTTTTTCATCGAAGTCGTCCGCCTGGCGCGGAAGTACGACCTAATGGTGATCCATGATTTTGCTTACGCCGATGTCGCTTTTGACGGGTACCAGCCGCCAAGCTTCCTAGCGGCTCCGGGGGCAAGTAAAGTTGGCGTCGAATTCACGACGATGAGCAAGGGCTACAACATGGCCGGCTGGCGAGTCGGTTTTTGTGCAGGGAATCCCGACATGATTCGAGCCCTCGCAACGATCAAGGGATACTATGACTACGGCATGTTCCAAGCAGTTCAGCTAGCCGCCATCGTCGCTTTGAAAGAAACCGAGGCGGCGGTCGAGGCCCAGTCGGCGATCTATCAAGGCCGCCGTGATGTGCTGGTCGCAGGCTTGCGACAGTTGGGCTGGGAGGTGCCGACGCCCAAAGCCGGAATGTTTGCGTGGGCTCAGGTCCCTGAACCGTGGCGATCGGCGATGAGTACGATCGATTTCGCCATGATGTTGCTGGAAGATGGGAATGTTGTTGTCAGCCCCGGCAGCGGATTTGGACCAGCAGGCGAAGGTTATCTGCGGTTGGCCCTTGTCGAGAGTGAAGAACGTTTGCAGCAAGCCGTGCGACAAATTGGCGACTGCTTAAAACGAAACCCCGTCACCAAATAATCCAAGATAAGGGCCGATCGATTTCTGTTCAGCGAAATCGACCGGCCCAGGATTGTTTTGCCACAGAGGCACCTTTCCCCATGTTCGATCTAGGCCTTGGCGATGATCAGGCCCATGTTGACGTGGCTGGAAGGAAGGTAGCTGAATTGTGCAGATCCGAAGCCCGCATCCTTTAATTGCTGCTCGGTTTCCTGTGGCGAGCGGACGCCCCCTTGGTCGGTATGCAGTTTCATCTTTAGCGATTCAATCGCTTCGCCAAGTTTGGGGGACGCGGTGGTCTGGAACAGGTCGATGACGATCAATTCACCTCCGTCGACCAAGCTGGCACGAATCCGTTTTAGCCATTCGGTTCCCTTTTCCGTCGGTTCACTGTGCAATCGCTGAGCGAGAATCGCCATGTCGTAGGTCTTTGCAGGAAGTTCTACTTGCAGGGGATCGCCGGCGAGTCCCGAGAAGCGATCACCCAGCTCAATCGATTCCGCGGTCGCGGCAGCCGCTTTCAGGGCTCCTGCAAAATCGATCGCGGTCACCTGGCTGCCGGGATCTTGATAGGCGACCGCACAGCTCCAAACGGCGGAACCGCACGCGATATCAACGATCTTAAGGTCTTTGCGATCTTCGCCGATGTTTAGCATTTCGGCCGCTTCCATAGCCGTTCGCGTATGCGTCCACTGGGTTGCAGCGATCCCCGCGTGATAGGGTTCACTTTCGGGGGACAGATTTTCCTTGAGTGCCGCCTCTAGTTTTTCCCACATTGCGTCGCCAAGGTCGGCATCGAACTGGCTGAGCAGCCGTGTGACCTGAGCTAATGCGAAATCTTCACCGTACTGTTCGATCGCTCCGGTTGCCCTCAATGCATCCAGCAGCGAAATCGCCAGTTCTGGTTCCAGTTTTAGTGCTTCGATGATCTGCGGGGCGGTATGTTGCCCTTTTAGCAGTAAATCAAATAAGCCGATCCGCCTTGCAATTCGCAGCAGATGGCTGGCAGCGTTTAACTGAATCAGTTGATGGTACTGTTGCAGTGAGCGGTCTTGAGCGGTCATGAATGGATTTGCTGAAAGATGAAAAGGAAGGTGGCAAAGAAGTGCATCTTAGCCTTTCTTTGCGGCGCTCTCGACCTCGCTACGCGTGCGTTTTTTTGGCCGTTTTAAGCGGGCGTCGATTGCTCCAGTCGCGAGCATTCATTTGCCACATCACGGCATAAATGGTCGCGGATTGGATTGGCTTTTAGGCCGAGGGTTGGGGGACGCTGGGCCCTCGATTCCATCGGTTGGTAAGTCGCGTTGGACGTCCATGCGGTCTGTTCGGGGCGAGCCGCGGATTTTGGTCGGTGCCGAAGAAATGTGCTGCTTCGATCGACGTTGACCCCCTGGTCTGATTCTTGTAATTATCACTTGATAAGTGAAAACCGACAGGAAACCATTAAAACCTTTACGTTGGAATTGGGCTGATATGTTGAAGTATGGATTGGTAGCCCTGATGGGCTTAGTGATTTGCGGTTGTGGTTCTGAAAAACCGACAGCGGAATCGACGGCGACAAGTCCTGCAGCGGCGACCGCGCAAGCGAACGCCGCTCCGGATGCGAATTCTCCCGTTGCCGTGGTAAGCGAATTCTTGGATCGTGTTCGCCGCGGCGGTGCTGCCCAGGTGGAAGCGGCTCGGCTGTTGACCACGCGCGCACAGGCTGAATGCCAGCGAACCGGTCTGAAAATGGGATCAATGGGATCGCCTGCGGCTCGCTTTGAAGTAACCCGCGCTGAAGCGGTTCCTGAAGCCGAAGGTTCCGCATTGGTCCATTCGCTGTGGATCGAAAAAAATCCAGAGGGTGAAGATGCGACGTACCAAGTCGTCTGGGCGATGCAGAACGAAGCCGAAGGTTGGCGAATTTCAGGATTGGTCATGGAACTTGAACCAGGAACCGATCCCGTGGTCATCGATTTTGAAGATGGCGATCAAGCGGCTTCGATGTTGGGACTGACTCAGGACGCCCCCGCAGCCGAACAAGCAGCCGTCCCAAGTGAAAATCCCGTTCGCTAGAACGGCTGCGAGATTGCTTCGCAAGGACTTCGTAGGCTTAGCTCTCCCCCAGGGAGGGTGAGCCTAAGCGACGAGGGAGCGTCTGTGCCACGGCGCATCGCTCCTCCCGCTCGCCCTTCGCAATAGGGCTGCGCGACTACAGCACTCGATGTTGCCAATCGGCTATGATGCAGAGGATTCGTTCGGTTCCTCCTTAGCCTTTTCTTGATTGTTGGCCCCGATGCTGCAAGTTCATGCTTTAGAAAAAACGTTTCCGCTTGAACATGGCGTTGTGAAAGCGGTCGACAATCTCTCTTTTTCGGTTTCACCAGGCCAGGTCTATGGTTTGATGGGGCCCAACGGCGCTGGAAAGACCACCACCCTGCGGATGATTCTGGGGCTGCTAGAACCCGACAGCGGCGAGATTGAGGTGGATGGGTTTCGCGGCGGAGAACAGACCACCGAGATTAAGTCTCGGCTGGGATTTGTTTCCGCGGGCGATGGTGTCTATCCCTGGTTAACCGTTCGGGAAATGCTGCTTTATTTCGCGGATCTTTATGGAGTCGACCCTCCCGAGGCAGCCGAACGGCTTAAAGAGCTAGCCGATTTGATGGAAATCACGCGTTTCCTCGATCGTCGTGCTGGCGGCTTAAGCACCGGGCAGCGACAGCGGGTGACTTTGGTTCGCGGTTTGATCCATGACCCGCCCGTGATGCTGTTGGATGAACCGACGCGCGGTTTGGATGTGGTCGGCAGCCAAACCATTTTTGAATACATCTCGCATCTGCGGTCGGTCGGCAAAGCGGTTGTTGTTTGCACGCATCGGCTGGACGAAGCGGAACGGTTGTGCGATTCTTTTGGGCTTCTCCATGAAGGTCGTTTGCGGTTTGAGGGGAGTCTGCAAGAGCTTCAGGTTCAGACAAAGCGGCAAACCCTGGTGGAGATGTTTGTCGACCTTTTGAAGCCGTCTGAAATTTCTGCCGCTTCGTAGATCGTCGCTCGGTTCTTATTTGATTCCTTCTCTTCTTTCGCGAGCCCGTCGACTATGCCTGCTTCCGCTGGCCGTTTGTTACGCCTATGTCGTAAAGAGTTGCGGGAAACGCTTCGTGATCGCCGGACGATCGTTACTTTGGTGCTGATGCCATTGTTGATTTATCCGTTGCTAAGCATGACGATGAATCGATTTTTGCTGGCTCGTGGGGGGAGCGTGCTGTCGGGCGAAGCCGATCAAGGGACGGTGTTTCGAGTCCAATTAAATTCCCCAGAGGCGGCAGAGTATCTTGATGCGCTGTTGAAGGATCCACGCAGCCAGCCACCGCCGGAAATTCTCGCCGCCGCGGGAGGTTTGCCACCGGCGAAGTTCGAATTTTACCAAAGCGATACAGGCCTGCCGGAGGATAATCTCCGCAGTGGAGACGTCGATTTGGTTGTCGAGAATATCGATGGCCAAAATGATTGGATTCGTGTTGTCGCATTGGCGGGAAAGGAAGCAAGTCAACAAGCCCGTCGGATCCTGATCGAGCGTACCAAGTGGTATAGCGCAGCGGTCAATAAAGAACGCTTGGAGGCGGTTACCGGACTTCCTGTGGAACCGGCCCTGCGATTGGAAACCAGCGACATCAGCAGTTCGAAGCAGATGCCGCTCTTGGCGACCGTTGTCCCATTGATGTTGGTGTTGATGACGATCACGGGCGCGGTTTATCCCGCGATCGATCTGACCGCTGGCGAGCGAGAACGCGGAACGATCGAAATGGTGATCGCTTCGCCGATTTCGCGTAGCAGCATTTTGTTCGCCAAGTATGTTGCGGTCGTTACGGTGGCCCTGCTGACGGCCTTGGTCAATCTGTTCTCGATGTTTATTACGCTGTGGGCAGGTGGATTGCTTGAGCACCTGTTGGGAAAAGATGCTCCTTTTCCGTGGGTGGCCATTCTGCAGGTTTTGGCGTTGTTGGTATTGTTCAGCGGGTTCTTTGCCGCGGTCCTGCTGGCGCTGACCAGCTTTGCCCGGAGTTTTAAGGAAGCTCAGGCCTATTTGATTCCGCTGATGTTGCTGTCGTTGGCGCCGGGCGTTTTATCGCTTCTGCCGGGCATCGAATTGAATGGCATTTTGGCCGTGGTTCCCTTGGTCAACATCGTTTTATTGACAAGGGAGTTGCTCTCCGGCGGGGTCGCGGCTGTTCCAGCGGTCGCGGCGATTCTTTCCACCTGTGCCTATGCCGCTGCGGCCCTGGGTGTGGCGGCACGCCTGTTTGGTTCCGATGCGGTTTTACGTGGAAGTGAATTGTCGATCGGGTCGATTTTTGCACGTCCCGAAAAACCACGAGACGTTCCCACCGTCAGTGCCGCGGCGATGATGTTGGCAATCCTTTTCCCCATATACTTTGTCGCTTCCAACCTTCTGGGGGGCCTTGCCGGAAATCCTGATTCGGGGCCCACCCTCAGCATGGGATCGATGTTGATTATCAATGCGGCCGCATTGTGGGTCCTGATTGGTGGAATTCCATGGTTCGTCGCACTGGTCAGCAAAGATCGATTGCGGACGACTTTTCGCCTGAAGGCACCCTCTCCCCTTGCTACGTTCGGCGCGTTTGTGATCGGGTTAGGGTTCTGGGCTTTTGCAGCGGAAGCGTTCTTGATCATGGAAAAATTAGGAATCCGGTCCTTGGATCTAAGTCAGGTTGCGAGTGCTCGTGAAGCGGCCGCTCAAATGCAAGCGGTCTCTCCTTGGGTGATTTTGCTGGCGTTGGCGGTGACTCCAGGAGTGGTCGAAGAACTCTGCTTCCGCGGTTATTTGTTTTCAGCATTCCGGAAACAATTGGCCGGGATGAAGACGGTTTTGGTCACAGCCGCCTTGTTTGGATTGTTTCACGTCCTGACAGGTAGCGTGTTGCAGTTGGAAAGGTTTGTCCCTTCCACGATGACCGGCATTGTGCTGGGGTGGATCGCTTTGAGAACCGGTTCGGTGTTGCCCGGGATGTTGATGCATATCACTCACAATGCGTTTTTGATGCTGCTGGTTCGCTATGAATCTTGGTTTCAAAGCATCGGTTTTCACGTTCAGGCAGAACAGCACTTGCCAGCCACCCTGTTGTTGGTAGCTTTCGGGTGTGTTGTTGCTGGATTTTTCATGGTTCGCTGGGGAACACGTGTTCCGTCGATAGGGAACCCTGCACCGGATATTGCCCTCGAAGGCAAGTAGCGGTGCGTTACTCGTATTTTGAAGCCGTCGATGTTTGGTATTTTGAATTGTGATAAACCGTTAGGCATTACATCACGTTCGGTGGTCAATGCGGTCCACCGTCAGGTGCGGCCCTGCAAGGCTGGGCATGCGGGGACGTTAGATCCTCTGGCGACCGGTGTGCTGTTGGTCCCCGTCGGCCAAGCGGTTCGGTTGACGTCTTACCTGCAAGAACTGCCCAAGGAATACTGCGGAGTCTTTCGGTTTGGCGTTCAGACCGCATCGGGCGATTTAGAATTGACGCCTGAGCCGATGGAAAATGCGCCGATCCCCACGCTTGAACAGGTCGAAGTGGCGAGGGACCAATTTCTCGGCGATATCGAACAGGTTCCGCCGGCCCATTCGGCGATCAAAATCGATGGGCAGAGGGCTTATCGCTTGGCTCGCCAGGGCCAGGATGTCAAAATGAAGCCGCGCAAAGTGCGGATCGATACGATCGAAATTCTTCGCTATGAATATCCGGATTTGCACCTTCGAATCGTTTGTGGATCCGGAACGTATATCCGCAGTCTGGGCGTCGATTTGGCTGCCGCATGCGGAACGGTCGCCGTCATGACTTCGCTGCGGCGGACTGCGATCGGAGATTTCCGTGTCGAGCAAGCTCACACGTTGGATGAAATTCGTGAAGGCGACGTGGAGGGGATGTTGCAGTCTCCACTGCTTGGTTTGCCGACGATGCCTCACGTTTGTTTGCGGGATGATGAATTGCTTCGGATTGAACAAGGTCAGATCCTTTCTTTGGATCCGTCGCCACTCTTTTCCGAAGCGGATGAAGAAATCGCAGCGATCGACGAAAATCAGCGACTGCGTGCCTTGCTTTGTCAGAAAGGGGGCGGTTGGCGAGCGAAACGAGGTTTCCCGCTAGACGCAGAGATTTCCTGCGACGGATAATCGAAGGCTTGGTGGCATGGGAAAACGCATTGCCAGCCGCTACAGCAGATGTTTCTTGAAGAAATCGGTCGCCGCTTTAGATGTCTGTGCATCCATAAACGTTTGGATATGCCCGCTCCCCTCAATCGTTAGGAATTCGCTGGGGACGCCAACTTTTTGGAAGGCTTGATGTAAGCTTTGTGCGGAGGCAATCGGCACAATCAAGTCGGTGCTGCCGTGGATAAAAAGCGTGGGGGGATCTCCCTTAGAAGCATGGACCGCCGGCGAGGCGGCTTCATAGGCGGCAGGGAATTCGCGACGCGAACCGCCAAGGAAGTAGGCCAGCAGGGTGTTGTCCTCGGGTAGGTTTCGAAAATCGCAAGGGGCTCCACCTGCGACAACCGCCGCAATGCTCGGCAATTCCTGCCAGCGTGGATCTTTAGCATCCCAATTCGAAGTCGCTAAGCGTGTTTTCTGGTCTTCATTTGCCAGCGTTCCTAACATGCATGCTAAGTGGCCGCCCGCAGAATATCCCATGACTCCGATCCGTTTGGTGTCAAAGTGATACTCCTTGGCGTGCTTCGCAATCCAAACCAAGGCGTCGCGAGAATCGTCGACCTGAGCTGGAAACGGGTACTGAGGAGCAAGCCGGTAATTGATCACGACCGCGGCGATTCCGTTGTTCGCCAGCGTTCGTCCGTAGCTGCCGATCAACCATTTGCTTCCCGATCGCCATGCACCACCATGAATCACAACGACCACCGGTGTAGGCGCTGGTTCCTCCGCTGTGCCTGTGCTGTCGGGCAGGTAGAGATCGCATTTCAGGTCGGTCGTGTCCGCCTTGGAAAAGGTTAGGTCTCGAACGACTTGGACAGCGGCAACCGCATTGGAGACGGGAAGGCCCTGAACGAAAAGAAGGGCGATCAGTGCGGTCGCAAGTGAGCGAACGATCGTGGCGGAGGCTTTTGCGTGGGCCAGGTGTGGCCGTCCTGTGGCAGTCATTGTAAAAAATCCGTGCTAACCGAATAACTGTTCGTTCGCAGGGAGTCTGCCCTGCTCTATTTGTCTTCGATACAGTCCTGTTTTTTGTAATCCGAACAAGGTTAAATATAACGGATTCAGATACAGGTACCGCCGCCAAAGTCGTTTCGGTTCACGCGTTAGGCGGTAAAACCATTCAAGCCCATGGCGTTGCATCCAGGGGGGGGCTTGTTCTAGGTCGCCAGCGTGGAAAGCGAATGCCGCTCCAACAGCGATCAGTGGCATCCCCAGGCGGTCTCGCATCTCGTACGCGAAGACTTCTTGCCGTGGGCAGCCGAGTCCCACAAAGCAGATTTCAGCGCCGCTTGATCGGATCTGTTCCACTAACGCATCGCGTTCGGCGGGCTGTAGTTGCCGGAAGGCTGAAGCCTTTGCACCCGCAATTTTCAGGTTTGGGAACTGCTCTTTCAGTTTGCTTTGCAAGGTTGCCAACATTGCGTCGGTGGTCCCGAACAGAAAGATGGAAACCCCTTGGTCGGCAGCGGCCTGGCATATCCGCAGTGTCAGTTCAGGGCCGTAGACGCGGTCGGGAAGTTGACAGCCAGCCAGTCGGTTTAGGGCCCAGCGAACCGGTTGCCCGTCAGGGCAAACAATATCGAATTGATTCAACCGGTAGTGATGCTCCGCGTCCAGGACGCCTGTCATCACTCCGTGAACGGCGAGCGCGGTTACCGAAAGTGGCTGTTTCTGTTTGGCGGCGGAAAGGATGCGAGTCACCGCCCCTTCGTAGTCGATGCCGTTAACGCCAATCCCAAGGATGTTCTGTTTTCCTAAATCAATCATTCTTTGTGGCCCCCGTCCAGTGAATCGACTTGAGACCGAAGGGTGCGGACATCAAATTGATTAGCCAGTTTCCCTAACGCCCATCGCAAGATTCCCAGCTTTGATTCGCGGCGCATTTTCATCGCGGGAAAGAAGGACATCTCACCCGCATCTTCAGCGCCCATGAAATCGGGTGGATGGAGTAGAAGCGATGGAGAGGTGCCACTCATTTGGCATAAACGCAAGGTCGTCCGAAAGTACTGTTTCGCAGCAAGCTTTGAAAAACTGGCTAGGTAGGTTAGGTAACTGAAATGAATCGGAGTTCGGGATCCCGGCATGACGGTCACCGGGATCTCCCACAAATTTGTCGCGTTGATGGTTCGTTGGAAGGGCCGGTTCGGTTGCCGCATCGCTTTCCAGCCGCCGTACAGCTGTGACGCACGGTCGCGGTCGGCTCCGCGAAGCCCCGTTTTCATCATGTAATAGGCTCGAGCAACCGGAGCCATCGATGTTGGGAAAACCGATGCGTCGTAGCGGAATCCGCGCTCGGCTAAGATCCCCAGTACTGCCGGCGGGCAGCTGAATCCAGGGCCGCGAAAACCAACCGGAGCCGTTCCCCAGTTCTGCTTGATCGCTTCACTTGTCTCGTCGATTTCGGCGGCGATTTCGGATTCCGCCAACGTGTGCAGCCACGGTTCATGATTGAATGAGTGATTGGCAAATTCCCACTCCGACAGTTCGGTTAGCTGGGAAATCGATTCGCAACGATCGGGGTGAACCAAGTCACGCCCTACCAGAAAGGTGGTTAAGGGCAAATTTAATTCTTGCAACGTCTGCACGATCCGCGGAATCACTTGAGGGAAGTAACTGTCGGATGTCTCCCAGTGGTCCCTGCCAGCGGCCCGCAGGTAGGCCCACTGGTTGTCCAGGTCGAGAGATAAACTGGCGATTAAACGACTCATTCAGTTGCCTTCAAGATGTTCTGCGATGGGAGGGACGCGGACACCGCTGCGATGGCTGCGACGGCGCCTTGGGCTGCCCAGGCCGGAGTCCGTTCGGCAACGCTTTGACGAGCTTCGATTCGCATCGAAGCCATCTTGGCTGCCGGGGTTTCAAAGTAGGTGTCTAGTGCGGTAAATAGACTGTCCTGTTGCAGTGGATCGTATTGCCAGCCGTTCACGTCCTGCCGCACAAGACTGGTCGTTGCTTGGGCGTATCGACTAGCAATCAGCGGTAAACCCGCTTGCAACGCTTCATTGACGACTAGCAACCACTCATCGGCAAGCGTCGGAAGGATTGCGGCACCTTGGGTTGCAAACAGTTTCCCCAGTTTTTTGGGGGCGAGATTGCCTAATAGATTCAGTTGGAAATTGGCTGGTCTGGAAACCGCTGCGAGTGTTTCTCTCAGTGGCCCTTCCCCGGCAAGATTCAATGTGAGGGGACGCTGAGGATGGGCGGCGGCGTATCGAACCAGTTGCTGCACCAGAGGTAGGACCCCTTTGCGTTCGCTTAACTGTCCGACGGATATGAATTCAGACCTTACCTGATTTTCGTCTCGTTCGACCGGGCCTGTGTAAACCGTGCGATCATCCGCGGCGTAAGGGAGCGGGTGAAGCTTGGATTCGGGCACCCCTTGGTCGGTCAGGTAGTCATGGCAGCTGGGACCGTTGTAGGTCACCGCATCGGCCCGCTTAAGCAGGGGACGGCGGATCGCACGTCGCATCGATCCGCGATGTTGTTCGGTGTGCTCGCTCATATAGGTGCACAGCACAAGCCGCGAATTTTTGTGAAGGCTTCGATAGGTTGCCGCCGCAATCGAACGCGCGCCCAGCTCTAGCGACAGGATGACGTCCGGCTGCAGTCGTTTCAGTTGGCCGAGCGTGTCGTAGGGGAAATGAACGTACAGCTGATCTTGGAAACCACGGTTGCGGTCTTTCCAGCGACGTCGGAACGTCAGGTTCTTTTGCACCTGGACGTCCAGTCCTCCCCAGTCCGGTTCGAAGTCGCGGTTCGGTTCCAATGGGGTGGAAAGCAGGATCTGGAAATCACGGACTTGACGAGCGATCTCTTGGAAGACTCGCACTTGATAAAGCGGGATGTAATGGGTCAGCAGGACGACTCGCAGGGGAAGCGGTTGTGCGAAAGGTGCCGTCGCGGAATCGGGGGAACTAGGCATCGGACGCCCCCCAGGCAGTGGCTGGCTCGGTCGCCGAGTTTTGAATCATCGCCCCAAAAATAATCCCTGCAGCGGCGACTTGAGCGACGGCCAAACCGATCGGGATCGCAAAAATACCTTGGCTTGAATAAAGGGATGCGGTCACCACGATCAGTAGCAATAGTGCAATGATGCGAGCGAAAATCCCAGGACGCGCGATGCTGCGTCCGCGGAGATACCCGTCGCCAGCAATCGCGATTCCGCGAATCGCCGCTGCTGGAATCAGCCATAATGCGAAAGGGATCGCTGCAGTAAATCTTTCCCCAAGCAGTAGTGGCACTAGGAATGGCAATAGGCCCGCCAAAATCAAACCGCTGCAGATTTGGACAGCCGTCAGCCCGCCAAGGGTCGCGGCAATTTTTCCCCGACTGAGGATTTTGGTGCCCGCTGCACCACGCTGGAAAACGTAGGTTGCCACGACCATGGGGAAAATGGCTAACGTTCCTGCGATCGGGACGGCCGATGCGTAAAAGCCTTGTTCGACCAGCGTTCCCAGCCAAAGCACCAGCCCTAGGTCGGCTCGGTCAAGGACTTCGGTGGCGACTTGTGAGGCTGCGTACCCTTTGCCCAGCCGTGCCGCTTTGCGTGGGCTGGGGGTGACAGGCCCTCGCCAAGGCTGGGTCATCCCCCACTGAACCAAGCCAGCGGTAAGCAGCATCGCCAACGCGTAGACAAGAACGGCGGTGGTCACCGAATGAGCTCCTAGTAGCCAAGCGATTCCCAGTGCCAGTGGTGGAGTTGCTGCGCCGATGATTCGAGAGACGTTGTAGCGGTTGAACCGCCCTGCCCCGTGATCGATGGCTTGCACTGCAAGACGAATGTGTTGCAGCGGCAGCGTCATGGCAAGCAGGATCGCCAACGGAATCAGATCCCGTTTTTCGGTCGGCATGCTGCATACCGTCAAAACGATGCAGACAGCCATCGTGCCGATTCCCGTTAGTGAACCAAACAGAAGGGCGGACCTTCGCAGCGCTGCATCCTCGTCCGGTTGGCGAGCCGCTTCACGAGCGTACAGATCGGCTGCGCCCAGTAACCCTAGGTACAGAAGCATCTGTGGATAGGCGATGGTGGCGGCGAATGCCCCGCGACCTTCCGGCCCCAACATTCTGGCAAGGACAATTCCTTGCACTGCAAAACAGCCAAAGGTAGCAAACGTTGCTGAAAAGGTTCCGCCTACCGATGCCCAACCGGCAACCCGCTGTTGCCACCGGATCGGGGCAACCGAAGAGGTTGAAGACAGGTCCGACGTACCGGACAAACTATTCGCTGCCTCGGCCGGATAACGGTACGGTTACCGTTTTGGCCAACAAGGTTACATCCTTGATCATGGAGCGATTGTCGACGTAGCCTAAATCCAAACGCATCCATTCATCAAAGTTCTTGGCCTGACGTTTATTAACCTGCCAGACACCGGTCAGCCCCGGGCGAATATCAAGTCGTCGCCGCTGCCAGGGAGTGCATGCACGGCTTTCGGATAATGGTAGTGGCCGCGGCCCCACCAGCGACATGTCGCCGCGGAGAACATTCCACAATTGAGGAAGTTCATCCAAGCACAAGCGGCGCAGGATGTCGCCCAGCGGTGTGACCCGCGGGTCATTGGCCATCTTGAAGGCCGGGCCGTTACGGTCGTTTTGAGATTCTAAAAAAGGCTGTTGGGATTCCGCGTTAACGACCATCGTACGCATTTTATAGATCGTGAACGGTTTGCCGTTTTGTCCTTCTCGTAATTGTCGAAAGAAGGCTGGACCCTTGCTGGTTAATCGTATCGAAAGGGCCATCCCCGCAATCAGAGGCGCGGCAAGCAGCAACCCACAGCTTGCTCCGGCAATGTCGAAGGCTCTCTTCGTCGCGCGGTTGGTGGAGGTTGTGAAGGCGGTGACCGGTTCAGGTGGCTGGTGATCGTGGTTGTCTCCGTTTTTATCCTTGTCGTTCAAGGAATCCGAAGAGCCCGGTAGATGGTTTGCAGGAGGTTTTTGGGGAGTGGATGGTTGGTCGTAGCGCTGGAAACCGGAAGGGTCAAAGACTTGCAGACCCACTTTGATATTTAGTCCTGCATTTAAGAACAGCGTCCGCAGGCGGTCGATCGCGATGCGCCCGCCCATTTCGGAGGTGTCGACTAACAGCACGCCCAGCGTACGTGGAGCCAGTTCACCTTTGAGGTCGGTTTTGCGAACCGAGCGAAACAATAGTTTTGCGGCTGATCGTAGATTTTTCTTCGAGCAGGTCGGTTTCAGGAGTTCGATTGTCAACAAGCAGAAAGGGGATTGGTGACGTGCGGTTCGCATCCGTTCACGCGTGAGTTCTCTTTCTAGTTGCCGGCGAGTTAGCAGCGACCGATGGCAGGAGGAAGCTCCCCGCCAGCGACTGCTAATTTGATCCAGTAAGAGACTCATAACCGATGTCGTTTTCTATCAATGGTGCATTATCAATGGTGATTGTTGCTTACGTTTTTCGTGACTAACGCGGTAGCGGACTGGCTGCTAATTCATCTGGCGTTGTTGCGTTTTCTTCGCCGTCCAGTGGTGTCTCTGCGGAGACCGTGGTTTCAGGAGGGGAAGGATCATGATGTTGATTGTCTTGTTTGGGGTTTCCCAGCGAAGGGGCCGGAGGCGCTGGCGGCGTGCGGATCAACGCTTGCAAGGTTCCCAGGCACAGCCCCAATACACCGCCGATCAGCAGTAACATGGAGCGTTGTGGGCCGGTCTTTTTCAGCATCAAGGAAGCGGGTTGAACAACCGATAGGTCGCTCATTCCGTTTTGATCCAAAGCCGCCAACATGCGGGCCTCTTCTAGGCTGGTCGAATGTTTCAGGTGATTGGCTTCGGCAATGTTAGCGATCCAAGTCAATTCGCTTAGTTCGACCGCGTCGTTGTTTAGTTTCGCAAGCGCTTCCTGTGATGTTTCTAAATTGTTTTCGATCGATACCAATTTTGCTTTTAGGCCGGCGATGACCCCTTCATTGGACATCACGCTGGAGGCGAGTGTCAGACGAATTGGATTCAAGGATTCGACCGTTAAGGGGCGGTCTTCTTTTTGGCCTTGGACAATTTCGGCTGATTTCACAACCTGTTTCTGCATTGCTTTGTATTTGGGATGGCTAGGGTTCAGACGCGATAGGGCTTCTCGTTCTTGGATTTCAAGGTCGTATAAAGCTTCACGCATACCGTCGCCTGCTTGGTTTGCGACACCACTGGTTTTTTCTGTCGGAATCCACTCTTCCAATAGATCGCGTTGGGCAATCAAGCCATTTTTTTCAGCCGTGACGCGACTCAGTTCGGCAGTCGTTTCATCGTAGGCAAGTTCTAGTTTTGCAATCCGTTCCTGCAGCGTTCGTTCCTGCGAGTCCGAGGAGAGGATTTGCATACGGTTCTTCGCATCGCGCAAGTTTCGCTGGGCGGCGAGGGAAGCCTGCAACGATTCGGCGCACTGTTGTTCAAAAAAATCGAGGGAGCCGCTGACGCTGTGAGCTTGGATGTGATCTTGGTGATAGATGTCCAAAGCATGTTCGACGGCGTCACGGGCCAAAAACGGATCGTCCAATTCCACTCGGATGACAACGTTATATGAATTGTCAGGGATCGAAACCGACGTTTGGCTTTGAAGTTTTGCAATCGCTTCTTCCCGCTCAATCGCCTTTTCGTATGCTTCGCCACTCATTTCGCCATAGCTTGAAAGTTCGCGCGAGGGAAGAAACGTCAGCAGGTTTTTGATCGACTTTGAGATGCGTGTTCGCGGTTTCAAGAATTCGTCGGGGCCAATCGCGTCGACAACACGTTCGGCGATGATTCGACTGTCCAGCATCTCGCGGACGCTTGCCACTTCAGCACGTCGGCTTTCTTGAAGGGATACGGTCGCGGTTGTGGTCGACGTGGGGTCCAGGGATACCGAACCACGACCCAATCGCACAAACAGCATTCCCTCGCTGCTATACCGGTTGGGCATTGCCAACAAAGCGAGCGCGACCAAGCAGGTCACGACAAAAGCGGTCAGCAAAACCGATGGCAGGCGGCTTCGGACGGTGCGTACCAAATCTGCAGGCGTTAGGTCGGCCCATTTGTCTGCGGGTGTGGTCACGCAAGGCTCCGGCAAAGATTGGGGACGGTTTTGTTGGCAATCACTGGGGCCGTAGGACACAGGAGCCAATCGATGGATATATTAAATATCGTAATTCAACGATCCTTCGCTGCTAGGCTAGACTGATTCCAACTATAGGGGTTTGGCCAATTATTTCACCTCTCTTTTGGGAGGGTAGTGACCAGCCAGTAGGGATGTAACGGATAAAACGATTGAATGACCGATAGCGAAGGCGACAGCTTAAGGGGATTGTCGTACGCTATGAGAACTTCCAGAAGGTGCCGAAATTCACCTTGGTTACCCCCCTCTGCTTCCAACAAAGATTTGATGCGAAATGGATAAAAAAGCAAAAAAAAGGTTTGATGTTATCAATAAAAAATTGCAAGCTCTGCGGCCGCGACTTGCTGGAGCGAAAGAGCAGGCAGATGATTTGGACGAAATCAAAGAACTAGAAGACGAAATCGCAAAATTGCAAGCCGAAGCGGCCGAACTAAAAGCGAAGTAGTTACCGGAAACGCGAGGAGTGAATCTCTCTCGTTCGTTGCGGGACGTCCTGCGCTATACCCACTCTGTTGGTGAAGCACGGAATTTAGGCGGAACGATTTGCGCCGCTCTGCTAGGGAAATGGGGGGCTGGTCATCCACTCTTAGCGGAACGGCGCGAGCCGTCCGGCCCGTGCGACACTCCTGCCCCGGATGCCGGAAAGTTTTCCACTCGCCCGCGAAAAAAAATGCGGGACGCCAACCATTCTTAGCGGAACGGCGCGAGCCGTCCGGCCCGTGCGACTCTCTTGGCCCCGGATGCCGGAAAGTTTTCTGCTCGCCCGCGAAAAAAAATGCGGGACGCCAACCATTCTTAGCGGAACGGCGCGAGCCGTCCGGCCCGTGCGACACTCTTGCCCCGGATGCCGGAAAGTTTTCTACTCGCCCGCGAAAAAAAAATGCGGGACGCCAACCATTCTTAGCGGAACGGCGCGAGCCGTCCGGCCCGTGCGATACTCTTGGCCCCGGATGCCGGAAAGTTTTCTGCTCGCCCGCGAAAAAAAATGCGGGACGCCAACCATTCTTAGCGGAACGGCGCGAGCCGTCCGGCCCGTGCGACTCTCTTGGCCCCGGATGCCGGAAAGTTTTCTGCTCGCCCGCGAAAAAAATGCGGGACGCCAACCATTCTTAGCGGAACGGCGCGAGCCGTCCGGCCCGTGCGACACTCCTGGCCCCCCGGATGCCGGAAAGTTTTCTACTCGCCCGCGAAAAAAAATGCGGGACGGTTGGCGCTGTTTAGGTTGGATGCCCAGGCGACGGGCCGGACGGCTTGCGCCGTTCCGCTAGGAAGATGGGGGCTTGTCCGCGCTCTGCGACACTCCCGGCTCGCTGTGCCGGAATGTTTCTTTTCCACTCGCCCATTTGAAAAATTGCTGGTCGGTCCAGGCTCTGGCGAGCGTCGCCATCGTGACTTCTTGATTTTCTATTCCGGCTAGGTGGGTTGGCCGGGATCTTCTGGAGCTCGTTTTCGCAGTTTGCGTTGCAGCGAGCGGCGATGGATGCCCAGACGGCGGGCCGCTTCGGAGATATTGTTGCCGCAGTCCGCTAGGACGCGATGGATGTGTTCCCACTCACTTCTTGCCAGTGAGGGAGCTGGGAATTCGGCGTCGGGGCGAGGGAGTGGCCCCGGTTGGTCCCCCTGTAGAAATTTCGCCAAAATGTCATCGGCATCCGCCGGTTTGCTGATGAAATTGGTCGCTCCTAATCGGACGGCATCGATTCCCGTTGCGATGCTGCCGAATCCGGAAAGGATTAAGACGCGGATTTCCGGGCGAAGCTGTTTCAGTTTCTGCAGCAAATCCAACCCGCTTCGCCCCGGCATCCGAAGGTCTAATACCGCAAGATCGGTTGGGCGAGCTGAAAAAACCGCGATCGCTTGATCGTAACCCTCAGCCGTTTCGACTCGAAAGCCGCGCTGTTGAAATGCCATGGCCAAGCGGTCACGCAGGATAAATGCGTCATCCACGACCAGAATGCTCGTTGCTACTAAATCCGTCGCGGTATAGACGGGGGGCGGGTCGGAATCTTGGCTGGATAGAGAGGCCATGGTTGGGTTGTTGACGTTGGGGTGCAAGTTGGCGAGTGATTGTCGCTTTCAGTACACTACTTATCCTACAACGTCCGTAAACTAACACCACACCCAGATACGGTTCTCTCCCTCCAATCCCCTCTGACTCCCACACCTGACTGGATGGTTCTTATCGACGCTCACCCAATTTCCCGCCTTAGTGATTCAGATCCCGGTCCATCGGATCCGTTGGTTTCCGTGGTCATTCCACTAATGGATGAACAGGAAACGATTCGAACTTTAGTGACGCAGGTGCTGGATGTGCTGCACCAGATCGGACGTCGTGGAGACGTCTTGCTGATCGACGATGGTTCTCAGGATCGGTCGTGGCCGATCATCGAGGAATTAGCAGGTGAGTTTTCGGAGGTGCGGGGGATTCGGTTTCGGCGGAATTTTGGCAAAGCGGCCGCGTTGGCGGCCGGTTTTGAAGCCGCCCGCGGGGACGTGGTGGTGACGATGGACGCCGACTTGCAGGATGATCCGAAAGAAATTCCGCGTTTCCTTGAGGCGATCGATGCCGGATTCGATGTCGTCAGTGGCTGGAAAAAGGTCCGTCACGATCCCTGGCACAAAGTCGGCCCCTCGCGGGTCTTCAATTGGCTGGTCGGACGCCTGACGGGCGTCCGTATTCATGACCACAACTGCGGTTTCAAGGCTTATCGAAGGCAGATCTTCGATCAGGTCAAACTGTACGGAGAAATGCACCGGTTCGTTCCTGTCCTCGCCGATGCACGTGGCTGGAAGGTGACGGAAATCGAAGTCCTGCACCACCCGCGTGAACATGGAAAATCAAAATATGGCGTCGGCCGGATTGTCAAAGGATTTCTCGATTTACTGACAATCTATTTCCTCACTCGGTTCGCTCAGCGACCGCTGCATCTGATTGGATCGGCCGGTTTGCTTTGCTTTTCGTTCGGGGGGATCGGATTGACCATTTTGACGGTGATGTGGTGCGTTTCCCGCTTGTCCTCGGCAATCGATGATATCAATTTGCATGAAAGGGCGATTTTCTATTATTGCATTTTGGCTATTCTGCTGGGGGCTCAGCTGCTGGTGGCTGGTTTATTGGCGGAGTTAATGACCGCTATGATGCGTCCGAACATTCCTCCTTATTCCATCGCTCGGATCACGGGCGACGCGGAGTCCAAGTCATCGTGAATGAACTTTCTGATGTGCAATCGAACGAAAAGATTGTACGACGTGTGCTCTGGCTGCTGTTTATCGTCACATTGGCAATGGTTGCGGGACGGATCGCTGTTGTTTCTAGCAAAGATGGCCTCGTCCCATTTCTTAGTGCAAACGATCGTAGCCGCTGGTGCACGGTTGCTGCCTTGGTCGAGGATGGGACCTACCGGATCGATCGCCAGATTCAAATCACTGCCACCGATCCGAAAATTAAACGCGATGTGCGGACTTGGCAGACGATCGATCGCGTTCGGCATCAGGGAACCGATGGGCTATACCATGACTACAGTAGCAAGCCGCCTCTGTTTCCAACGATGATCGCAGGGTTGTACGGTGTCATTTACTTCGCCACCGGAATGGCTTTGACGGAGCATCCTTTTTATGTCGGCCGATTGGTTCTGGCGGGGACCAACCTCAGCCTGCTCGCTCTCTTTTTGCTCCCGGTTCTGTCGTTGATTCGGGTGCATGGGCGAACGGTGTGGGGACGTGTTTTCACCGCTGCGGGGGCTTGCTTTGGAACCATGCTATTGCCTTTTAGCGTTTCCCTGAACAATCACTTGCCTGCAGCGGCGGGGGCCGCCTTTGCGCTTTGGGTTCTGGCCGACCCGCAACGTAGTTCTCGCTTCGGTTGGATGTTCCTCGCCGGAATGGCCGCCGCGTTTATGGCCGCCAATGAATTGCCCGCCGCATCGATGCTGGCGTTGTTTGGATTATTGGCACTGATTCGCTCGCCAAGTCGTGCCTGTTTGGGATTTGTCCCCGGGATCGTCTTGGTCGCGGTCGCCTTTTTCGGAACCAATTGGCTGGCACACCGTAGTTTACGACCCGCCTACGCGCACCGTGGCAATGGGCCTTTGATCGCAGAGATTCTCAAGCAGGAAGAGGATCGTGATTTTCCTGATGCGATTCGGATTCGCGACGCTTTGGTCGCCGCTGACGAAACGATTGTGGAACGGATGGGAATCCTCAATTCCGAAGATGAAGACCGTTGGATGGCGGTTACCGAATCGGGAAACCAACGTTATGCCGTGCTGACGGTGGGCGATCAGTGGCAGATTCGCCAGTGGGATGATTGGTACGAATACGAACGCAGTTACTGGACCGGAGATCGACGCTCGGGGATCGACAAAGGAGAGGCCTCGCGGGGCACCTACCTGTTCAATATGACCTTTGGCCACCATGGGCTGTTCTCGTTGACCCCCATCTGGTTGCTGTCGATCGGAGGATTGTTCCTCTGGATGCGGCCAAATTCGTTGGGCCGCCTGGAGGAAGATAAGACCGCAGGCGCCTCGCGAGGGATGACGGACACCGAGATGCGTTTTGCCAAATTATGTGCCGTCGCGATCGCCGTGGCGTCATTGGTCTGTGTGGCGTTTTATACGATGCGCCCGCTGATCGACCGCAATTATGGTGGTGTCAGTGCCTCGCTTCGCTGGATGATGTGGTTCGCTCCGCTGTGGATCTGGTTGATGATTCCGATGGCGGATTCGCTAGCAAAGAGTCATTGGAAACGGAGCTTGGCCGGGATTTTGTTAGGGCTGAGCTGTTTTTCGGCGGTGTCGGTCCTGGAAAATCCTTGGCAACATCCCTGGCTGTACCGTTTTTGGGACTATCTGGGCTGGATCGGTTCTTAGGCATTCTAGTACTCTCCAACCGGAGTTCTGCAGGATGAATTCCGCTTTCAGTCGCATGGGCAATGGAGACGTGCGATTGATGAACCGACTGGTTCGCGAAGAACGCTTCTAAACACGAGATTGTGACGCGGCATGGAAGCCGAGCCCACGACCAATCAGGAGAAACGTGCTGAACGTTCGCCGCTGCGCAAGCGGAGAGGAGGCCGTTGGTTCGTTGGCGTGGTGGCTTTGCTGCTTCTGATTGTTTGGGTGATGTTGCCGGAAACGCTAGGCGAGCAATCCAGACGCTCGCTGGAAGCAAAGCTGGCAGAACATTATCAAGGACTTGACGTTCGAATCGGGAGTGGCCGATTTGTGCCATCGGAGGGTGTGGTCTTCGAAGATCTGGTCATTTCGGTGCCACAGGTCGATGGGCAATTGGTCCCGCTGCTGAAAGTCGCGCGGATCGTCGCGGAAGCCGATATCGCATGGGATAAGATTCGTGCTGGAGAGCTTCCGGTCGCTCCCCAAAGAATGCTTGTTAGCGGAGTCGAACTAAATCTTTGGGCGGAGGGTGGCAAACGAGTCTCCGTAGAACGCCTCTTTCCATTCCCACAATTCGGCCCCGGTTGCCCGTTGGTGTTGGTCCGTGATGGACGCGTGCGGTTAGTGAAAGATTTGCAGCAGCTGAATAGTGGGCTGGAATGGCAAAATATCGATGCCCGTATTACCAAGGCTGTTGCTGCCGAATCCGGGAACGAACGATTTCAGATTCGAGCGAGTGCGACAAGCAGTGTATGCGATGGGATGACAATCGCCCTCGATGGTGATGCAACGGGCTGGACGATAAGCGGGACGGCTAGCAATTTTAGGCTGGATCATCGCCAGTTGCAGCGGTTGCCAGCACGGTTTGCCAAATTGACGACTCCAGTGAATGGGATTGATTGCACCGGCGATCTTGCCTTTCGAGCAAACGGCGGCAGCGGGCAAGCACTCACCTGGGGCGTGCAAGCCGAAGTCAAGCAAGGGCGTTTCGAACATCCGACACTTCCCCTGAGCGTTCGGGAACTGCAAGGAAAACTGGTTGTTAAGGATTCCGGAGCGGTCATCGAACAGCTGCAAGGCCGTTTCAATGGTGCACTTTGCCGGCTGGAAGGGACTGTCGATCGTATCGGTTGGCCGTGTGACCTTCACTTCGACCTGACCGCCAACGATCTGATGCTGGATCAGCGACTGGCCAATGTGTTGCCTGCGGAAATGCGGCAACGATGGGAACGTCTGCAGCCAAGCGGGCGAATCGATATGACCGCCCAGTTGACGTGTCATGAAGGCATCTGGTCGAACAAGGGAAGTCTTAATAGCAAAGGGGTCTCGGTCCGCTTTGATCGATTCCCCTACCCTGTTCACGATCTGAACGGGACGGTTCAGTTCGATAACGGCCTGCTTGCGTCTCGAGAATTATTTGGAACCGTTGACGGTCAACCGATGCGTTGCGAATTGCGTTTGGCTCCGCCGGGGAGTGGGCATCCGCAGTGGTTTCGAGCAAAAGTGGACGGGACGATTGCGATTGATGAATCGCTGCTAAACGCGTTGACGCCTAGGAATCAACTCCGCTCGGATCTAGAAACGTTTATCCGCTCCCTTTCGCCGGTCGGTGGAATCCAGGTTGCTCGAGCGGAAATAGCGATCGATGCTGCAGGGAATAAAACCCAGGCGTTTGATCTGCGGGTGGACGATGCTCAGCTGAGGTATGCAGGTTTTCCATATCCGCTGTACGGGGTCGATGGGCAGATCCTGGTCAAAGATGGCGATACTCGATTGGTGAATTTTGTCGCTAAGAATGGGGATGCCGCGGCGATTCGATGCAATGGGCGGTACAGTAAATCGGATGAAGGGGGCGATCTGCAGCTTGATTTTGTGGGTGAAGAAGTTCCGCTGGACCGGACGCTCCGGACTGCCTTGTCGCCGGAAATGCGACACACATGGGATGCGCTTGCACCCACCGGTGTTGTCGAACAATTAAATGTTTCAGTGATCAATCATCCGGCGATGACCGAGCCTGCGTTAAGGGTGTGGGCTTCGCTTGATTCCCAAGCGGGGGTTTCCCATAACACGGTTAGTTTGCGTCCCGTTTCGCTTCCCTACCGACTGGATATTGTCGGGGGCGAAGTGACCTATGAAGACCACAAAGTCCGGATCGAACAATTGGATGGGCGGCACGATGGTTCGCGGTTGACCGCCAATGGGACGTGCATTGAAACAACCGATGGACGCTGGCAGTTGGCGCTTAATGTGTTAAGTGGCAGTCGCTTGACGGTCGATCCCGAATTGATTTCGTCCCTTCCTACGGAGGTGCAAGGGGCGTTTCAGAAGTTGCAACTGAGGGGGCCTGTCGGAATCAGTGGCAGCACCAAATTATTGTTGCCTGACGAAACCCATCTGACGCCCGAATCTGAATTTGATCTAAGCCTTCAGTTAGAAGGAAACCACATCGGCGACGTGGGGCCGGTTCGAGACATTCGCGGCGAAATGACTTTGGCTGGATTGCAGAACGAGAGCGGTGTTCGGGCCGACGGCGTTTTGCAGATCGATTCCCTGCACTTCCAGGAAATACAGTTGACCGGGATCCATGGGCCGATTTCGATTCGTGGGGACCAGCTTTATCTGGGAGCAAGGAACGCCGCTTTGGAGCCTGAAAGCGATTTTCAGCCGGTCGCGGGAAAGATATTTGGAGGCCAATTCACGTTGGCTGGACGGATGGGGTTGGCGACCAGCCAATACGATCTGTTTGTCTCGGTCGCCGATGCGGACGTCCCGGGAATGTTGTCTGATTTCCAAGAAGCCCCGACGGACATGACCGGCAAATTGAGTGGTGAAGTCCGTGTCGAAGGCGCCTTGGGGGCAATGCACCTGCTGAAAGGCAACGGAGAAGCTAGACTTGAGGGAGCCAATCTGTATCAAATTCCACAGATCGTCCAGTTGTTGACTCAGTTAAGGGTCACGCCTGATGAGGATGTTGCGTTCACCAATGGGACGGCCCAATTTTCGATTTCTGGCGACCAATTGGCATTTAGTCAGCTACGCTTGTGGGGGGACTTGGTTGCCTTGCATGGAACTGGAACGGTCAGTCGGCTGAAGGACTTAGATTTGACGTTCAATACCCGTGTCAGTCCCCAAACGGGTTGGGGCCGACTGGTTCGGCCGCTAGGGAACCAGCGTTACACGTTGTGGACGATTTATGTCAAAGGTCCTATCGATTCGCCTTCTATCGAACGAAGAGCATTAGACGGGGTCAGCGAGACGCTTGAACGTTTGTTCCCCGTCATGGGACGTGATGAGGGGGATGATTCAGCACGCCTTCCTTTCCCAAGGTTGCGATAAAGTATGAATATTCAACCGATTCCACCTGTCTCCGTGTCTGCGGTTGCAGGGACCCAACGCGCGGCTGCAAAATCGGGCCAGAACGATGCGACGGCTAGTGCCGCGGCTGCGGCTCAGCAAAAGGCGGAGAATCCCGGCGGGGTTGCTCAGGATATTTCGGAAATCGAAAAAGATGCACCCGCCAGTGACGGGGATGCCGATGGGCGGCAGTTGTATCAGGCAGATCACGACGGCGCCGAAGATTCAGAGGACTCTGAACCGGACCATGCCCATCGAAGTGTGAACGATGATTTCACCGGACAGCACATCGACTTCGACGCCTGAACTGCGATTTTGCCCTTCCTACTCGACGGGAAAACCGCGTTTGCGTAGGAGGGCTGCGGTGTCGACATCTCGGCCTCGGAAAGCTTGGAATCCAGCCGCCGGATCGATGGTGTCGCCGACCGACATGACGTTTTCATAAAGACGTTTGACGGTCGGTTTGTCGTAGTAACTACCCGCTTCTTCAAACGCTTCAGCAGCGTCCGCGGTTAACGCATCGGCCCACAGGTAACTGTAGTAACCGGCGGAATAACTGTCGCCCGAGAAGATGTGGGAGAACTGCGGCGTGCGGTGACGCATCACGATCGATGATGGCATCCCCAGTTCCTCAAGCGTCTCTTTTTCAAAGGCGTCTGGATCGATGTCACCGTCTGGGACAAGATGCAATTTCATGTCGACCAATGCACTTGCCAGGTATTCGACGGTTGCAAACCCTTGGTTAAAGGTTGACGCCTTCTCGATCTTGTCCAGCAAAGCTTGCGGCATCGGTTCACCCGTTTCGTAATGCACTGCAAATTTATTAAGGACTTCGGGGGTCGAAAGCCAGTGCTCGTTGATCTGTGACGGGAATTCGACATAGTCGCGGGCGACCGAAGTTCCCGCTTGAGACGGGTACTGAACGTCGGAGCAAAGCCCGTGCAGGGCATGCCCAAATTCATGGAACAGGGTGACGGCATCATCCCAGGAGATCAGCACGGTTTCGCCGTCGGCACCTTTGACAAAATTGGAGTTGTTCGAAACGATCGGGGTGATCGGTTTGTCGATGTTCTTCTGGATTCGGTAGGCCGTCATCCAGGCTCCGCTCCGTTTTCCTTCTCGGGCGTATGGATCGAGGTACCACAATCCGATCAGTTTTCCGTCTGGATCGGTCACTTCCCAAACGGTCACATCGGGATGGAAAACGGGCAGTCCGTGGACTTGTTTGAACTGCATTCCGTATAGTTCACCGGCAGCCCACATCATGCCGTCACGCAGCTTATCCAGTTGCAAATATGGTTTGACTTCGTTGAAGTCCAAGTCGTATTTGGCTTTGCGTACTTTTTCGGCGTAATAGCGATAGTCCCAAGGTTCGATCTCGATCGCTCCGGCACCCAGTTCCTCGTCGGCGATCGCTTGCATGTCGGCGACTTCCTCGGCAACACGAGCAACCGCTTTGGGCCATACCTTTAGCATTAGCTCCATCGCATTTTCGGGAGTCTTCGCCATCTGTGGTTCAAGACGCCAGTGCGCGTGCGATTTGTAGCCGAGTAGTTTTGCTCGCTGAGCTCGCAGCTTTAGGATTTCGGCGATGATTTCGTTGTTGTCATGTTCGTCACCGTTGTCGCCTCGGCTGTAATAGTTGCGCCAGACGATTTCCCGCAGTTCACGATCGGCCGAATAGGTCAAAAAGGGATCCATCGAGGAACGGGTGTTGGTGATCGCCCATTGGCCCTCTTTCCCCTTTTGTTTGGCGGCCGCTGCCATCGCGGAAACAAGACTTTCCGGCAACCCCTTAAGCCGATCTTCGTCTTCGATCCAAGTGACGAAACCGGCTTCATCAGCCAGGATGTTTTGGCTGAAATCTGTAAATAGCCGGGCCAAACGTTTGTTGATCTGCGACAGTTTGGCTTTGTCGGCGCGGTCTAGTTTGGCACCCTGACGAACGAACTGTTTGTAATAGTCATCGACCAATCGTTTCTGGGCGGTGCTCCAGTTTGGATCTGGATTGTCGAAAACCGTGGCGATTCGCTGGAACAAGGCTTGGTTTTGGGTAACGCTATCCTCGTATTCTGACAGTTTAGGGACGACGGAACGTTCGATGTCCGGGATGGGGCCCAGGTTCAGATTCGAAGACGAAACCCCAAACAGTGACTGCAGACGGTTCAGCGATTGGCCGGCTTCTTCCAGCCGAAGAATGGTGTTGTCGAACGTCGCCGGTTCGCTTTGGTTTGCGATCGCGTCGATGTCGGAGCTCGCTTTAGCGATTGCAGCATCAAAGGCCGCGTTGTAGTCGCTTGGGCGGACTTCGTTCCAAGGGGGGACGCCTCCGTAGGGGCCGGTCCATTCTTGCAGCATGGGGATCGATTCAGGCACGGGGTTTTCTTCTTTGGGCGGTGCAGCAGAAACAACAGAAGATAAAACGAATGTCAACGCAAGCGAGGTTTGAAAGCACTTGCGAATGCGAACGGCCCGTGAGCAGGGAGGGCGTTTAGTCATCAAATCATTCCTGGGGAAATAGACGGAAATAACGCTTGAGGCAGTGGGGGTTAGGCTTGCGGTTCGGTCATCGACCAAGGATCCAAAGCGTCCTTTAGGACCTGTTCATCCAAAATCCCTTTGCTGCGGCAAAGGTCGCGAATGGTTTCACCCGATGCGAAGGCCTCTTTGGCCAATTTGGCCGCGGTTTCATAGCCGATCAAAGGGTTAAGGCTGGTGACCATCGACAGGCTTTGCTCGACAGACGCCTCGCATGATTCGACGTTGGCTTCCATTCCCTCAATGCAGAATTCAACAAACGCGTCGGAACCTGCTGCCAGCAATTGGATCGATTCCAGGATCGTATGAGCCATTACTGGCATCATGATGTTCAATTGGAAATTACCGCCGGCGGCTCCTGACATCGTGATGCAGCCATCATTGCCGACGACACGAGCGGATAACTGCATCAATGATTCGCACATCACTGGATTGACTTTGCCAGGCATGATCGAACTGCCGGGCTGGCGGGTCGGGATCTGGACTTCATAGAAACCGCAACGAGGCCCACTTCCCAGCCAGCGAATATTGTTGGCCACGTTGAACAGCGTCTGGGCGATTGTCTTCAAACTACCGTGGGAATCAACGATCGCGTCCCGCTGCGCGTTCGCTTCGAAATGATTGACCGCTTCCACAAACGGAAGACCCGTTTCCGCGGCAAGTACGGCGGCAACCCGTTTGCCGAATTCAGGGTGGGTATTGATTCCGCTTCCTACGGCGGTTCCTCCTACGGGCAGTTCCATGACCGCGTCGGCGGCACGCTGGGCACGTTCGATCGATAGTTCAATCTGGCGGGCAAACCCACCAAATTCTTGGCCAAGTCGGAGCGGAGTCGCATCCATTAAGTGGGTGCGGCCGATCTTGATGACTTTGTCCCAAGCCGCCGCTTTGGCGCTCAGCGCTGTGTGCAATTTCTGCAACGCAGGAATCAGATCGGAATGGATTTGGCGACCTACCGCCACGTGGATTGCGGTGGGGAAAGTATCGTTGGTACTTTGTCCCATATTCACGTGGTCATTGGGATGAATCGGTTTTTCGACTGCCAAGCGGTCGCCACCGGCGATTTCAATGGCCCGATTACTGATCACTTCGTTTAGGTTCATGTTGCTGCTGGTACCGCTACCAGTCTGGAAAACATCGATCGGAAATTGATCGCCCAGTTTTCCTTCGGTGATTTCGCGGGTCGCCTGTAGAAGGCACTCGACAGCTTGATCGTCTAGTGGGTTTTTCCCTGATCCGGTCAGTTTGCCGAGGTCTCGGTTGGCGGTCGCACAGGCGAGTTTTACCAAGCCCATTGCTGAGATCATCGCGGCGGGCAGACGCCAGCCGCTGATCGGGAAATTCTCAACAGCGCGTTGGGTTTGAGCCCCATAATAGGCATCGGCTGGGACCTGAACGTCCCCCATTGAATCGTGTTCGGTACGGAAATCCGTCATGACTTGTAATTCGCTCTGTTCCATTGGACCGTCGGTTCTGCAGCCATTCCAGCATGGCTGCGGATACCTACTAATCTACCGCTCCAAGCCAACTTTGGGGACAGGGAGTCATGTCGCTGGCCGGTTCCGCCAGAATTGGGGAAGCCGCGCGTTCGAACTGGGGGGACGCGAAATCGATTCGTGATCGCCGTCGCTACCTTCGCCAGGCAGTGGTTCCTGCTGCCGTTATCGCCACGGACGGTACTCGTCGCGTCGCTGATTTGGCACTCCCGCTGGGAAACGGTCACTTAGTGATTGTCGACGAATTGGCTGCCTGCCCACGCTCTGGCGAGCGTTCGCTACGTGTTTGACGTGGGCGTCCCTCAGTAAACGTCGCGGCGATACCGTCCCGAAGCTAACATCCGATCGACTTCGCCATCCCCTAATGTCTCGCGGAGCACTTGGTCGACTTCCGGAGCCATCCCCTGCTGGCTGCCGCAGACGTAGATCGCTGCCCCACTCGCCACCCAGGATTTTAGTTCGTTCGCGAAACGTGACAGTTTGTGCTGAACGTAAATGCGTTCTTCTTGATCGCGAGAAAAAGCGATGTCAACACGATCCAAAACGCCTTGGTTTTGCCACTTTTCGATTTCCGATTTGAAGTGAAAATCATGCGCTGCAGATCGTTCGCCGAACAGCAGCCATAGGTCCCCCGTCGATCGGCCGCTCTGCTGGGAAGCTGAGCGGTGCTTAATGTGCCCTCGCAGTCCCGCGATGCCGGTGCCGTTTCCGATCAGGATCAAAGGGACGCTTAATTCGGGAGGATGAAAGCTGGGGTTGCTACGAATGCGTACTTGGATGGTTTGCTGCAAGTTCGCTTGTTCGCACAACCAGTCACTGCATACGCCCGTGCTTCCGTCGCTGCGGACAAATTTTCGGACGACCAATTCCAGTCGTCCGTCGGCGGGAATGGAAGCGATCGAGTAGTCCCGGTTTTTTAACGGTTGAAGTTGAAGACGATCGGCGATTCCCTGTGCTTTCAGGCCTCGGCACTCGGTAACGTCTGGAAGTTCGGATTCGGCCAGCCGTGTTCGCAAGCTGCACTCTTGACCGTTGTGGACAACGGTAGCCTGCCCGTCTTCACCTAATTGCTGCAGAAGCCCTTCGATTCGCTGGGGAGCGTGCACTGGCGTGACTTCGGCGATATCACCGGGTTGCCAGGTTTGAGGTTCGTTGCCGCGGCGTTGCAAGACGATGTGGTAGACACGCCCGCCGGGACTGCCCGGATTGAGGTGCGTTCGGTTTGCTAATTCCCAAGGTTCGCAGTGGGCGGGATGCCAGGTTGCCTGCTTGGTGGTTTGAAAGGTTTTGGATACCTGGGTTTGCCACTGTTGAAGGGCCACCGGATCGGCATTGTCGACTTCGATCAAATCGAATAACGGTTGAGCGTTTTGGTCGCACAGCCATTGATTTAAGCGATGCCCGAATGCACAGAATTGTTCGTAGGCACGGTCGCCGATCGCCAGTAAACCGAATTCTAAAGAGGCAAGGTCTACCGAATCGCCCAGAACATCGCGGACAAACGAATGGGTGTGGTCTGGGGGATCTCCTTCACCGGTGGTGCTGGCTAATAGCAGTAACCTGCCTCCCTCTTCCAGTTGTTGCCGGTTGATTTGCTCCAGTGCGACAAGGTGCGTCGCGATGCCGCCCGATCGCAATGAGTTCGCGGTCTGTTCGGCTAGTTCATAGGCGAATCCCGACTGGCTGGCGTAGGCGACCAGCACGGCTTCGCGGTCGCGGCCTGATAAGGATTCGCTAGTGCGTCGATTGGGGCGTTTGCGAAAAGACCAACGGCAGAGGCCGATATAAAGGATCAATACCCCGCATGCGATCCACCAGCGTTCCTGAGGCGGGGATGCAATCCACCAATTTCCCTTGGTGAGGGGAAGGAATAGCAGCATGACCCCGGCCAACAACAGCAACGCCGTAGCGTTGCCGATGGTGGCTGGTGAGATCTTCAGCGGGGGCTTGTCCGTCATCGGCTTGATCCAGTGACTAACGCTACTGAGGCAGGACTTCTAGCGTTCCTACGTAACTCAAGCGGCGTGAACTGGCTTCCGCAACCGTCGTTTTTTCGTCGGAGCTGGATGTTTCCAACCAGTACATGCCTGGTTCTTTCCAGGTCACGGCGAATTCGCCATTGGCGTCGGTGGTTACCAGGGTTTCTTCTTGAGCGTTGCGATAGCGAATTCCGCCTCGAATGATTTCGAATTCCAGGCCTTCCGCTGGTTTGCCTTCCACCAGGACCCGGAAGCGTGCTTCTTCGCCGGCGTACTGGTCATTGGGATGAGACAGCGAAATCAATTCAATCCCTTTGCCCGATGGTTTCAGGGCGGCGTCGTTTGGTTGCCCGTTGGTGACATAGGTTTCGACGCGGCTAAAGTTTTGAGTCACTTTCAGGTTGGTTGCATTGGCTGGAACTTCGCTGGCAAACGCGTCGACGGATCCACGCCAACGTTTGCGTTCTCCGTCGGCTTCCCAGCTTGCGAAGAGTCCGTCGTTGATGACGGAGACGCGGTAGGTGCCTTGTTGGGCTAGCTGTAGGTCAAAAACGCTGCGGTACTTTCCGGTCGCTTGGTTTTCGGCTTCGACTTGGCTGCCATCGGGGGCGGTAATGACCAAGTTGTCCAGGCGTAGCGGGAAGTGGTTGAAAAAGAATAGGTCGTTCGATACCGCGGCATCAAAGGTAACCCATGGATCATTGCCCGAGAGAACCGTTTGGGAGGGGCGAATCCAGACCTTGTGGGCCGAGGCGATTAGCGGCAAGGCAACCACAAACAACACTGCTAAGATCGATGCACGTTTCATTGTCTTTAAATCCTGTAAGGAATTGGAATCGAGGAAGTGAATCAGGCGGTCGCCTGGATGGCTTGCACTTTCTTGAAGAGTGCGGAGCGGTTGGTGGGATTAAGGCTTGATGGAAAGTTCCACCATCCCCAGTTCGCGGCTACCTTTTTTAGAGGCCTGTTGAGAGGCGGAAGCGGGCCAGGTGAACGGGATTTTGATCATCTCGCGTCCGCCAACTTCACGCACTGCTTCGACAACCAGCGTGTAATTGCCGGCAGCCAGTCCCTTTAAATGTGGATCGGAGTCGGTGAAAGTTAGAGTCTGTTTGCCGACCGGACGCGTTGCACTGGTGACGCCGTCCACGGGAACGTCCAAGGTGCGGCCCGATTTTCGCCACCACTGCCGAAGGTCTGGCAACCACTTGGTGCCATGTCCTTCTTTGCCCTCTCGCATCTGATACCAGACCGCCAGATTGCGAACGTGTTGGTTCTTGGAATCTTCGATCCAAATCCCGACGTAAGGGCGATGGTATTCCGAGACATTCAGCTGGGGAATTTCAACGCTCAGTTCCATCTCTTCGGCGTTGGAAATCGTTGCTGTCGAACCACTGCAAAGGAACAGGATCGCAGCGATATAGGCAAAGCGTTTCATGGCTGTTAAATCGGTTGAAGAAAGGGTTGGTTAGTGGATAAACAAAAAGGCCAATAGCAATGGAATGACCAGTCCCAGGCCAATCAAAGGCCATGTCCATTTCCGTTGACGGGCGTGAAGGAATAACAATCCCAGCCCGGTGAAACAGAAGACCAACGTGGCAATTGCAAAAACGTCTAGGAACCAGCTCCAGGCGGGGCCCGTGTTCCGCCCTTTATGAAGGTCGTTGAAGTAGGAAATCCAGCCGCGATCGGTTCGTTCGAATTCCAGGTCGCCGCTGACTCGGTCGATGCTCAGCCATGCGTCTCCACCAGGTCGAGGCAGCGATAAATAGATTTCGTCTTCGCTCCACTCGGCAGGCTGGGAACCGATGGAAACGGCTAGTTCGCTGCTCAACCACGCGGCAAGTTCGGCTGGTAACGGAGCGTTTTCCGGTGGGGTGTCGGGAAATGAATCGTATCGAAAGGCTTCGGGGATGCTTCGGTTTCGATTGTCGATCGAAGGTTCTACGCTGATCTGCGATGCATGGTTTAGCGTGATCCCGGTGGCCGAAAAACCGATCATTGCAACCAGGCAGATCGCAGAGCTGATCCAGTGCCAATGAATCATGGTACGCAGCCAAAAGCTGCGCCGAATTTGTCCAGGCGGATTCATGTCAGTAGGGATGTCGAAGCTCTGGGAGGCTGCTGGTCGGAGGAATTCGCAAAAACCCTCCGACCGAATGAAAGGAGGTCCGTTAGTATTCGCCCAGAACCTGGCCGTCGTTGCGGAGCATTAAGTTTAGGAAAACGCCGATGTCAACGGTCTCGCTGAGCGACCGCGAAGAACCATCACACATGCCGACATTCACGGTTCCTGAGTGGAAACTGTAGGGTTGGCTTTTGTTGGTGTGGTTCATCACGCTGTAGTTCCCACAGGTGTCGATCGTCGCTTCCCAGGCACTGGATGCCGAACAGTCCGTCGGCGTGTCCGGCATCGTCGGGTCGCCCGACGACGACAGGCCCCGATTCGATCCCGACGTATCGGCTGTTAGGTTGTCAGAAGCGTAAGCACGCATTTTGACGCCGTCCCCGCGACCTGCCCATGCAAGGCTCGCACCCCCGGTCAAGGCCGCGACTTTTCCTCGGACAAAGAGTTCGGGCGAACCGACACATTCGTAGTACATCATCGTGTTGCTTAACCCATCGGTGATGTCTCTAGCCTTACCACCTTTATTCAGCGGATTGCGATTTCGTGATCCCGAGGCGGGGGTCATCGCAGTGCTGAATTGCATTTGAGGCTCACCACTCTGGTAATACAGGGGGTGCCCGACTGGACGCAGCGCAGGGACGCGAGGGGTTGTGTAGTCCGCGACGCCAAGCGCCACGCCACTGTCTTCCACCGTCCGCGTGCCGGTCGCACTGGGGCACTGGAAAACGCTCAAAGAGGTTCCCGCTGCCACGACCAGGTCCGCTTTGTTGCTCCAGTCCGTTCCAATGCTGGCGTTGTAACCCCAGCGGTATTCACTGGAGGTCGGAATCGCGTAATTGGGATGCTTGGCTTCGTTGAAGGTGTCTGCCAAAGTCGATTGCTCGACGAAGTCGAGAATACGCCACAGCGAACCTGTTCGAGAATAAGGGTAGTGCCCAAACGTATGCTCGTGCATCGTCATTCCCAACGCGATTTGTTTCACGTTGTTTTTGCACTGCATGCGGCGTGCTGCTTCGCGGGCAGCCTGCACGGCGGGAAGCAACAACCCGACCAAAACACCGATGATGGCGATCACCACCAATAATTCGACGAGTGTAAAGCCACGGGCTTGAGAAGATGGAGACGTGGGGGAGCTAAATCGAGACATAGCCAATCAGGGGGTGTCAGAGGAAAACGAAGGACGCCTCAGGGAGAGGCGACGGCAGGGTCCCACGTGACTGGCTGGCTAAATAATGGCTGGCTGACATAGGTTGATAATGAGACTTAATCTCACTAGGGATGTTAGGTGTCGGGTATGGGGTTGTCAAGCCTTTCGCTCTGCGAAAGTAGCTTTAAGGAGGCGTTCTTTCGCGGAGGACGTGCGATTGATCGGTTGCGATTTCAACCCTGCCCATCCGAGTCTGAGTGCTGCTTTTAGACCAGCGGGACGTGAAAAGAATAAGTGAAGAAAGTCTGGCTCCCCTCGCCCTCAAGCAAGCTCCACTAGATCAAACAAAGAGGCAGAGATCACGCAATGAGCTAGCAGAGATTTCTTCCGCACCAAAGAGCTCGCTTAGGGGAGAGGGGAGCCAGACTTTCTTCACCAATTGATTGCACGTCCCGAGCAAAAGGGGACAAACGCTTGATCGACAGCCTGTGAAGCCAATGGTCTCTACCGATCGGTGCGAGGGTGGTTGGAAATGGCGATCTGCACAGAGGTCAGTCGCTGCGCGCTTCGCCCGGTGCTAAGATGGCCTTGCATTTCAGCCGCGTTTTCTGGGATTTCGCCGCTGCCTCCGCACATCCTTGTCTTTGAGCTTGAGTTCGGTATGTCCACAGTTGCCACGGAATTGCTCCCCGCCGATCTGGTGGCTCGACTGGAGCGATTGGAGTTGGTTTCTCGAAAGGTCTTTCGCGGCCGAATGAAGGGCGAGCGTCGCAGTCGTCGGAAGGGACAGAGCGTTGAATTCGCCGATTTCCGAAATTACGTCGCCGGAGACGATTTGCGGCAGATCGACTGGAATCTTTACGCACGTCTGGATCAGTTGTTTCTGAAAATGTTCCTTGAGGAGGAGGATCTCCATTTTTATGCGTTGATCGATGCGAGTGAATCGATGAACTTCGGCGATCCGACCAAGTTGCATGTTGCCAAGCAATTGGCCGCATGTTTGGGGTATATCGGGTTGTGCCGGGCGGATCGCGTCAAAGTGACGGCCTTGGGGAAGCGTGGGACGCAGGCGCCTGTGATGCGAGGCAAGTCAAATCTCTGGCGGATGTTGCAGTACCTGCAAAGTGTTCAACCGGGAGAAAACGTTTCCTTGTATGAAGGCGTGAAAGATTTCGCCCTGCGGAATTCGGGAAGTGGGATCGCCGTATTGATCACCGATTTGTTGGACAAGCAAGGCTACGAGCAAGCGTTGCGGATGCTGTTGGGACGTAGGATGGATGTCTACGTGATCCACTTGCTGGCGCCCGAGGAATTGGAGCCGCCGCTGCAAGGGGATTTAAAGCTGGTGGATAGTGAAGACGGAGATCTTGCGGAAGTGACGATTAATCGTCACTTGTTGGATCGATACCGAGAAACGGTCGAAGCATTTGTCGATACCGCGAGAGGATTTTGCAGTCGCCGTTCGATTACATACATGTTGGCTCGAACGGATATGCCGGTGGATGAAATGGTGACACGTTACTTGCGTGAACGAGGAGTCGTGCGGTGAATATTCTGCCTGCCCTGCTCCCTTGGCAATGGGTTTTGCTGGGGATGGTTCCGCTGGGAATCATCCTGCTTTACTTTTTGAAACTTCGGCGTCAGCCGATGGTCGTTCCCAGTACGTTCCTTTGGTCACGCACGATCGAGGACCTGCACGTTAATAGTTTGCTGCAAAAGTTGCGGCGAAGTTTGTTGCTGCTGTTGCAGTTGTTGGTGGTGGCGATGGCGGCGCTTGCCTTGCTGCGTCCAGGCTGGGAAGGGACCGATTCTCAAAATGAACGTCTCATTTTATTGCTTGATACGTCGGCGAGCATGCGGGCGACCGATTTAGAAGCCGGAGTCACGCGGTTTGATGCGGCCAAGAAACTGGTGCGTGATCGGATTGACCGGATGGACGATAGCGATGTCGCCATGCTGATTGCGTTTAATGATCGAGCCGAGGTGTTGCAGTCCTTTACGGCGGACCGAAATCGATTGCGTGAAGCGCTGCAGCGGGCGGTTCAAACCGATCGTCCAACCGATATTCGCGAAGCCCTGAAGGCGGCAGCCGGATTAGCGAACCCCAACCGGACCAGTGAAGCGGGAAACACCCAAGACTACCAAGTGGCCGATGCGTTGCCAGCCGATTTGTTGATCTACTCCGACGGCGGGTTTCCCAATGTGACCGATTTCGATTTGGAAAACTTGCATGCTGTTTATGTGCCGGTCGGAAGTGAAGAAGCTTCCAATGTCGGGATCGTCGCGTTTAGCGCCCAACGAAATCCTGAATCGCCTGAAACGGTCGAAGCGTTTGCTCGAATCGCAAATACCAGTAATCGTGAGCAGACGTTTAATGCCACGCTTAGCATGGATGGCGAATTTGTCGACGCGATCGAGGTCAGTATTCCTGCCGGTGAAGAAGCGGGAGCCCCTTTTCAGCTTTCCAATAGTGAATCGGCGGAGTTGAAATTGGAATTGGAGGTCTATGATGCCAAAGGGAACCCGATCGTTCCCGATGCGTTGAAAATCGATAATGTTGCCTATGCTGCGATCGCTCCGATGCGAACCGTGTCGGTTCTGTTGGTCACGACTGGGAATCGGCCTTTGGAGTTAGCGCTGCAGACCGAGGAAACCACTAAGGTTTGCCTGTTGGAGGTCGTTCCCCCGTCGTATCTCAAATCGCCGAAATATTTAGAACGTGCCAACGCTGGGCTGGACGATTTGATCATCTACGATCGAACCGCACCGGAGACGATGCCGCGAACGAATACGATTTTTATCGGATCCATCCCACCGCAGGGCTGGGAACAACTGGACGTTTCGTCGCCGGTCTTGCTGATCGACATCGATCGGACGCATCCCTTGATGCGTTTTCTTGAACTGTATTCACTGCAGATCGTTGAAGGGCGTCCCTTGGTCCCGCCCGCCGGAGCGGTCGATTTGTTGACCGCCGATAGTGGTCCCATGATGGTTCTGGCTCCGCGTTCGGGTTACCAAGACCTTGTCGTCGGATTCGAAATTTTGTCAACCGTCGATGGCGGGGCCGCCTTCAATACCGATTGGCCCGTGCAGCGGAGCTGGCCGGTGTTCGTTTTGAATTTGCTGCGTCATCTGGGAGGAGCCGTCGATAGCAGTTCGTCCCCCTCCTATCGCCCAGGCGAAACGGTATCGATGCGCGTCGACAATCGCTTGACCGACGTGCAGCTGACTGGGCCAGATGGAAAGACGGAATCGATCGCGGTTTCACCAGGAGGAACCGTGTCGATGGCAAACACCGAGCAGCCAGGGTTGTACACGCTGGAATCGGATGGCCTGTCACTAGGCGGTTTTACGATCAATCTGTTTGATAAAACGGAAAGCCAACTGCAGCGGCCTGCGGTTCGCCAGATCGGTCCGGTCGCGCAGTTTGATAACGAGTACACCGTTCCCGCCCTTCAGGATGGAAACCCGGTCAAGGATGTGATGTTAGCGATGGAAGCAGGCACGGAAACTCAAATCCTCAGTTGGTTGCAACAGGGACTGGTCCGTGTCAACGACGGTCCGGCAGCGACCGACCAGAATGTTCAAGAGGGAGATCAAATTCGAATCATCGATGAGGCGCGAGAGAACGCGATCTTGCGAGCGGATGAGGGAACGGTTGAAGTCAGCGCAAGAAGCGAATTGTGGCGTTGGTTGCTGTTGGCAGCCATCGGTTTTCTAACAGCCGAATGGGTGCTGTACACAAGACGGTTGGGATAAGCGTTGCCGCACCGCAGGGAATTCATTCCTGTCGCTGAAACCGCTTCGGGTATCTTTCCCTTTACCGGGCTAGCGGTTCAGTGATTGTCGCCTCAAAGAGCTATCGCAAGCTCTGCGGTACCTTGGTGGAGGCGTTAGCTTGAAACGGGGGCAGCTACAAAATCCCTGCGCCAAAACCATCTTGTTGGTCGTCATCTGATTTGCGTGGAGATTCTGCTCTCTCTCGCTCTTGAGGTGCCGGCCGATTCTGATCTTCGCGTCTGCGCTGGAAGTGTGGCTTCGGCGGCGATCCTTTGGCGGGCTGCGATGACGCTGAATCTTGAGTCGCAGCGGCCGGCGGCGGTTCGATGCCTTCGGTCAATACGTCTTCGATATCAAACTCGTCATCGTACCGAGACCGATAGCCCGGCTGACCGGCTCGACTCAGTTCCGCGTCCAGTTCCCGGACAACCGCTGTTTGGATTAGTTCGCGGCATTCACTGTTAATCGGGTGCGCGACATCGGCGTACAGTTTTTGTGGCGAGTCATAATCGTTCGACTGCTCGCGTCTGAATTTTGAACCGCATTGATTGCAGAAACCTGCGCGCAAATGATTCTTGTAGCCACAACGGTTGCAATGGCTTGTTAGTTTGCGGCTTGGCATCGCCACAAATGGTCCGTTGGACCCTTCGATAATTTTCAGATCTCGGACTACAAAGCAATGATCAATGGTGATCGAACAGAATGCTCTCAGGCGATCTTCTGAATCGTCCATCAATTTGATCCGCACTTCAGTAATTTCCATCGTCCGACCCTCCCTAACCGGTTGCGTTTCTGTGATCAGCAATCACTACTGTAGCGGAGTTGGCAACGGAAGTGGGGACGCCGCGAAGGAAACCGGATAACCCGCCTTCGATAATTCTGTGGCGATTCGGTTTGCGTCCGCAAGGGATTCTGCAATTCCGAAACAGGCCGACCCACTTCCCGTCAGTTGACATCCGTTCAAGCCAATGCTGCGCATGCTTTCTAATAAGTCGGCCATCGGTGGACAGATAGTCGATGCTGGTTTCCCTAAACGGTTAAATAAAAGGGAGGAAAGCTTCTCCAGAGGCCCTTTCGCCATAGTCGACAAAAGTTCCTCCGCTGAACATGGATTCACTGGCACTTGGCAGATTGAGTAGACTGCGGCGGTTGATAAGGGGTGGGGAGGAAAGCAGACCACAAAGGAAATGGGAGCCGCCAACGCCACTTCGGCCAATTGTTCGCCCCGACCGGTTGCCAAAGCGGCCGAGCCTTTGGTTAGAGGATTGCTAGCGTCGCTTCCTTCCGGCTTTGCGTCTTGATCGGTGGTTGGCCCTAAGAAGAACGGAACGTCACTTCCTATTTCCGCTGCGGTTTGCCGTATCCTTGCATCGGAGAGGGGGATTTGGCTCAGTTTGGCGACCCCTCGCAAGCTGCAGGCGGCGTTGCTGCTGGCGCCTCCCATCCCCGCTCCGGCTGGAATGGTTTTTTCGATGTGGATATCGAACCCGTGTTTGATCTGGCACCGTTGTCGGAACCGCTGGACGGCTTGATAGACCAGGTTGCCCTCCCCCTGCGGAAGATCAAGCGATCCGGCGGGCATGCCCGGTAGCTGTTGTTCCCAGGCGGCTTGCGAGGGAGACCACTGGGCGGTGACATTCAATTCCGAATCGTCTCGCCGAGTGATCGACAACTGGTCGCAGCGATCGATAGCAACCATCACCGTTTCCAGTTCATGGAACCCATCCTCGCGACGACGATGTAATTCCAGAAAAAGATTCAGTTTGGCTGGAGATTTCATTATGACCCGCTGCATCCGCTCTTGCTCCGTCGCTCGTTTAATTGATATGGACAAATGGAAGTTGTCGAAATCGGGGGGGATTCCGCTTTCCGACGAAAAATAAATATGTCCTATGGCGTCTATATGTCGGCGGCCGGTGCGAATGTTCAGAATCACCGACTGCAGGTATTGAGTAACAATTTGGCAAATGTGGAAACTCCAGGCTACCGCCCTCAAAACGCGATCCTGCAGGCTCGTTTCTCCGAAATGATTGAAGAGGGGAATATTTCGCCAGGACTGGGAGGTGCCGATGACGTGGGTGGTGGGGTGACCGCTCAGGAAGTTCAGACGCAGTTTGCGGTCGGTCCGATCCGGCAAACAGGAAATAAGACCGATTTTGCCATCAACGAGGAAGGGTCCTTCTTTGTCGTCGAAGAGGGGGACGAGCAACGTCTCACCCGAGCGGGCAATTTCCTCTTTGATGCATCAGGAAAAATGATCACTCAGTCCGGACAGCAGGTGATGGGCAAAGATGGGAAACCGATTCAAATCGATCCTCGCTTGCCCTATCAGACCTTGGACGGAGGCCGAATTGACCAGCTGGGCATTCAACAAGAATTGATGATCGCCCGCCCAAAATCGCTTGGCGATTTGGCTCACCTGGGGGGAAATGAATTCAAACCGCTTGCCGAATTTGACCTTGCCGATGCGACGGAACGTCCGGTAGTCACCGGGGCGTTAGAGCAGTCGGGGGTCAATCCGACGTCGGCGATGATGGAACTGATTGAGACCTCGCGGGTCTACGAGGCCAATGTCCGAATGATTCAAAACCAGGATCAAGTGACCGGTCAGTTGGTCTCGCGCGTTTTGTAAGTCATTGAAAACTAAATAGTAAAACACCCCGTTGTTCGAGGAACCTGACGATGAGCGTTCAAACGCTGTATACCGCCGCCACCGGTATGGATGCGATGCAAACCAAGTTGGATGTGATCGCTAATAATTTGGCCAATATCAATACGACGGGCTTCAAGAAAGACCGTGCGAATTTTGAGGACCTGCTCTACCGGCACGAGGTCTATCCGGGGGCGATGGACGCACAGCAGAATCCTACGCCGGTAGGAACCCAGGTCGGGCTGGGAGTCCGGGTGACCAGTACCCAAACCGATCAACGTCAAGGAACGCTCCAGCCTACCGGCCGTGATCTGGATGTCGCGATCCAGGGGCAAGGGTATTTGAAGGTCACCGACCCCAGTACCCAAACGCCGATGTATACCCGAGCCGGTAACCTTGACATCAACGCCAATGGTCAACTGGTGATCGGGTCGGCTCAGACTGGACGTCTGCTTGATCCGCCCATTGATATACCTCAAGACGCCACGAACGTTGTGATCAATACCAACGGTGTGGTCATGGCTCGCCTGCCTGGGCAGGTTGAACTTGCGGAACTGGGCCAGGTGCAGCTTTCGCAGTTCGTTAATCCGGATGGTCTGTTGAAAGTTGGGGAGAACATGTACCAGCAGACCGACGCTTCCGGGCAAGCGTTGGACGCAAACCCCGGCGACGATGGGTTGGGAGTCCTAAACCAGGGATATTTAGAAGCCAGCAACGTCGAACCGGTGCAGGAGTTGATCGATTTGATCACCACCCAGCGAGCCTTTGAACTGAACAGTCAAGCGGTCCAGGCCGGCGACCAGATGATGCAAACGATTTCGAACTTGCGACGATTCTAGTAACGATGTTAAGGATCAAAGTTCTGAGTGGGTGTTGTTGGTTTTCGTCTCCTTTTCTACATGTGAGTGTCTTATTTTGATCGGTAACCGGATGGGAGTATTGTTGGTGTGGATCGGGTGGTGTGCGATTGCGCACGCCCAGGTCTCGCCACATGCCGCTCCGCAAATCTGGGCGCTGCAGTCCTTGGGGCAGGTTTCAACCGAGTCATCCTTGATTCGGTTGCGAGATGTCGCCAAACCGATCGGTACTGTTCCTGCCGAATGGGAGTCGCTCGGAGCCCTGGTGGTTGGTTTGTTGCCTCCAGATGGCCGCAGTCTGACGCTGGAACGGCAACGGATCGCCGATGCGCTATCGCGTCGCGTTGGACCGACTACCGCGATTCGTTGGTCGGGGCCCATGTCGATTGCGGTGGAGGCGTCTGTCGCATCAACCGATTTGGCTCGCCAACAAAATTCCGCTCCGGTCACACCGCAGTCGTCGGTCTCTGCTGGAACAACGACAGTAGCGAAACCGGACGTGCCGTCGACCCTTGTTGCGAACCCGCGTTCCGCAGCCAAAGTGCCCATTCAGCGGACCGGTTTTCAACAGACGACTTCCCTGCCCCTCTCCTCGGCAATTACGGCGTCCGTGGTGGTTCCGCCACCGACGGCGGAAGAACCTCCCCTGCCCCTCGTTGCGACGGCGACAAGGATGTTGCGACGCGGCCAGATCCTCTCACCTGCCGACCTCGTCCTCGCTCCTCTGGAAAAAGGGGATTCGACGGAGGGAATGGTCCTGGACATCGCTTCCGTGGTCGGACAGCAGTTACAGGACAATGTTTATCAGGGCCGTCCCCTGGAAAAGCTTAACGTTGGGGCGCCGATTTTGATTCAACGCGGAGACCTATTGGAAATTTGTGTTGTTGGAGGCGGGATCGTCGTCCGGACCGGAGGCAAAGCGATGGAGGAAGGGAGCCATGGGAGGCTTATTCAAGTTGAAACATCGGAACCGAGACGTCGATTGTTGGCTCGAGTCGTCGCACCGGGCAAAGTTGAAATCTTGACGCGACCCCCGCAGACCCCAGCGAGGTTCTCGCCATGAACAACATTCCTTTGACTCACGTACGCAGAACCGGCAAACGGATTTTACTTCTGGTTGGAGCCCTCCTTGGGGCTGCCGTCAGTGGACCGTTGGCAGCTCAAGAGAGTAGCCTTTTTCATCAGCCGCCTCCGATGGCAAATCCGGGTGCAAACTACCCTCCGGGGATGGCCGGCCAGCCTGCGGGCCAGGGGCAATATCCGATGCCCGGTCCGAGTAACTATGGGCCTCAAGCGAATCTCAGCCAAGCCAGTTGGACGTATGTACCACCACCGCCACTTCAGCAGTATGCAAAGCACGACGTGGTCACCATCCGGGTCGACGAAATCGCTCAGATGCGGGCTCAAGGTAAAGCCTCCTCGCGAAAGAATGGGATCTACGACATCGTTCTGGAAGAGTGGGTGCGGTTGACCGGTGGACAGCTTTCGCCGGCACCTCAGCCGTCGGGGGATCCCGAGATCGGTGGGACGATGCAGTCGCAGTACCGTGCGGATTCATCGATCCAATCCCAAGAATCGTTGTCTTTCAATATTGCTGCAGAGATCGTCGACATTTTGCCAAACGGGAATTTGGTTTTAGAAGCAAATAAATCAATTTGGGTGAACGATAGTGTCTTTGAAACCTCGTTGATCGGCGTTTGTCGAGCCAGAGATATCGGGCCTGACAACGTGCTGCTTAGCCGTGATCTTCTGGATGCCGAAATCCGCAAAGACGAACGAGGCCGGATTCGCGAAGGTTATGAACGTGGTTGGTTCACACGCTTGCTTGATCGTTTCCAACCATTCTGAGTCCTTCCGGTCACTCACTTTTTATCCGCTCACGTTCTTCCACGGCGAATTTATTATGTTTCCTCGGTTCATCTCGGCCCTCCTGCTCGCGCTGATGGTTGGAGGGGCGTCGCTGTTGGTGCCCGCTTCGCCTGGGGTTGCTGGTGGACTGATGTTAGGGGATATCTGCCGCCTGAAAGGTCAGGAGGGAAATACGCTGCAAGGTCTGGGGTTGGTCGTGGGCCTGCAGGGAACCGGAGACCCGAACGCTCGCCCGACGGCTCGAGCCCTGGCACGGATGATGCAATTGATGGGAGGTCAAGTCGATCGCGACATGGCGGGCCAGCTGGATTTAAGCGATGTTGAAACGGCCAAAAATGTTGCCCTCGTTTTTGTCTCGGCACAGATCCCGCCCACCGGTGCACAGCAGGGAGACACCATCAATCTGCGAGTGAACGCGATCAGCGCTAAAAGCCTGGAAGGTGGTTACTTAATGCTGACGCCGCTGTTGGGACCTCGCTCGGATAATCAGAAAGTCTTCGCATTGGCGGAAGGGCCGCTGCAGTTATCACCGGATGAGGCTCGGACCACGGCAACCATCCAAGGAGGCGCAAAGATGGAAGCGACGGTTAACACCTCGTTTTCTGCCGGCGGAAAAATCACTCTGATTATCAATCGAGATTTCGCGACCTTTGACACAGCGTTTCGGATCGAAGAAGAGATCAACAACTTGGGCGAGATCACGATTGGAATCGCGGGAGCGAACGCGAACGCTTCGGATCGTGCCTTGAAGGCGCGTGCGATCGGTCAATCTTATGTGGAAGTTCCTATCCCGCCGGTTTATCGGGAAAACCCCGTCAGTTTCATTTCGCTGATTCTGAATATCCCGATTCAATTACCCAAAAACTCATCACGCGTCGTGATCAATGAGAGAGACGGAGTTGTGGTGATTGGCGAAGATGTTGAAATCGCGCCCGTGTTGATTTCGCATCGAGGTCTACGGATCGAAGCGGTTCCGATGAAGACATTTGTTCCACTGGATACCACCATGCCGCTGGATCCTCAAGCACCTCCACAGCAGAACGCCAAACTTAAGAATCTTGCAGACGCTCTCAATGCGTTGGATGTTCCCACCGAAGACCTGATCGCCATTATCAAAACGCTGAAGTTAAAAGGCGATTTGTATGGCGAGGTCATCTTCCAGTAGGCAAAACGATATGGACCTTTCATCAAATCCGTTGGTGGGCCAACGCTATTCCGCTACGGCGATGTCCCAGACTAACTCGGCTAGCAATTTGTTGGCCAAGCAGGAGAGTTTAGGTGCGCCGGGAGTGGGCGGACTGGCTGCCGATAACGCGCCCTCCGGTAGTGGGCTGTCGGTCGATGGCGAAGAGACAAGTGAAATGAAGGATGCGTTCCGGCAGTTCGTCGGAGAAACGATGTTCGGGCAGATGTTGGCCTCCATGCGAGAAACGGTTACCAAGCCAGCCTATTTTCATGGTGGGCAAACCGAAGAGATTTTTCAGAAACAATTGGATCAGGTTTTGGTGGAAGAGATGACCGAGGCATCGGCCGATCAAATCGCCGACCCGATGTACGATTTATTCACGCTTCGTCGAGGGTAATCAAATGGTCGATGCAAATTGGTATGAAGATCTAACCGAATATTTAGATCAGATGGAAACGGCTGTCGGAGAGCTGAATGCCGCAGTCCAAACGACTCGAGGATTGACGAAAGACGGTGCATTCGCGTCGTTGCCCGAAGCGACGGTCGGTTTGCGGTTGGGGTTGGACCAGTTGGAAAAACTGCTGGAACATCGCAGCGCACTGCTCAGTCGGGTCGCCAGCGACCGGCCAGTCTATTCGCTTCGCGATGCATTGCGGCAGGCACCCGCCGATGCAGATGAATTGACGCTCGCCAGTGAATTGCTGGATCGCTGTCAAAAACTTTCGAGTGAGATTGATTTGGTGCGAGAGGAGGCTTTGTCGCTGTTTGTCTGCCAGTATCATTTGGCCGATACCACCAGCCACTTTCTAAGGTTGCTGCTACCGAGTACCGCTCGCCCGCAAACCTACAATCGTCAGCCGGCCGGTCAGGTGACCGGTGGAGGGTTGTTGGACGAAGCAAGCTAAAGCGATTCGCGATCCTTTCATAGCGGCACGGCGCAAGCCGTCCGGCCTTTCTTGCGGAGTGGTTTTCGGGCCGGAGGGCTCGCGCCCTTCCGCTAAGAATTTGTGATTCGGGATCCTTTCTTAGCGGTACGGCGCAAGCCGTCCGGCCTTTCTTGCTGAGTGGTTGCGGGGCCGGAGGGCTCGCGCCCTTCCGCTAAGAATTTGTGGTTCGCGATCCTTTCTTAGCGGTACGGCGCAAGCCGTCCGGCCGTTTTGCGGAGTGGTTTTTGGGCCGAAGGGCTCTCCCCGTTCCGCTAGGAATTTGGGTTCTGATTCCCTCTCCTACGGACCACCACCCGCGTCGACCGTGGCAGTTTTGCGGTTTGGGGTAGCGCCGGGGTCGCTTTCGCTCATAACTTAGGGGCGGCCTTCTGGCATTGTAGGTAGTTAGTAGGTTAAATTCCTCCTTCCTCGATTGACTAACTTGCCACCTACCCCCTTCGACACTTCCATGAGCGTTCGCCCGATCAAGCGTCTTTTAGTCGCAAACCGCAGTGAAATTGCGACTCGCGTCTTTCGCAGTGCCACCGAACTCGGTATTCGCACCGTTGCGATCTATTCCCATGAAGATCGTTACGCCCTGCACCGCTTCAAGGCCGACCAGGCGTATCAGATCGGTGTCGCTGGGGAACCCATTCGATCCTATCTGAATATTCCCGAAATCGTGCGGCTGTGCCTGGAGCACGAAATCGACGCCGTTCATCCCGGTTACGGATTTTTGTCGGAAAATCCGGAATTTGCCGAGGCCTTGGAAGAAGCTGGAATCCTGTTTGTCGGACCAAGCGTGCGATCGCTGCGGGTTCTGGGGGACAAAATGTCGGCCCGGCAGGTCGCAACCGAAGCGGGAGTAGCCGTCCTGGGGGGGACGAACGTTGCTCTTAAATCAGCTGAAGAAGCGGTGTCGATCGCCGAGGAAATGGGATTCCCTGTTATTCTGAAAGCCGCCAAAGGGGGGGGCGGTCGTGGGATGCGAGTCGTACACAAAGCGGACGAGGTCGCCAGCCAATTTGAGCAAGCCCAACGCGAAGCGAAGACCGCGTTTGGTAGCGACGAGGTTTTTGTCGAACGTTTTGTTCAGCGAGCTCGTCACTTGGAGGTCCAGCTGCTGGGCGATCGTCACAATAACTTGCTCCATCTGTACGAACGTGATTGCAGCGTTCAGCGTCGTCACCAAAAAGTTGTGGAACTGGCGCCGGCTCCGAACCTAGCCCCCAGCATTCGTGAAGAACTGTGTGAAGCCGCCCTGAAAATTGGCCGCCAAGTCGGCTATGAAAACGCTGGTACAGTTGAATTCCTGTACGACGTCGACCAACAACAATTCTACTTCATCGAAGTCAATCCACGGATCCAGGTCGAACACACCGTCACCGAAGAAGTGACCGGGATCGACTTGGTGCGGTCGCAGATCTTGGTCGCTCAGGGGTATAAGCTGGACGATGAAGAATTGGGGTTGCCGCCCCAGTCCGAACTTCGCACCAATGGCTTTGCGATGCAGTGCCGGGTCACCACCGAAGATCCCGAAAATGAATTTCGGCCCGATTACGGACGGATCAGTCACTACCGTTCAGCCGCTGGCTTAGGGATTCGTTTGGATGCCGGAAGTGCCTTCTCCGGAGCCGTCGTCAATCCGTTTTACGATTCGATGCTGGTCAAAGTGACCGCTCGTGGACGGACGTTGAAAGAAGCCTCGCGGCGAATGGACCGCGTCCTTCAAGAGTTTCGGATTCGCGGAGTCAAAACGAACATTCCGTTTTTGATGCGGTTGGTGAACAATGAAATCTTCCTGGCTGGTGAAGCGACCACGCGGTTGATCGACCAGACTCCGGAATTGGTGCAACTGCCCAAACGCCGCGATCGTGCGACGAAGCTGCTGACGTTTCTGGCCGAGCAGATTGTTAATGGCAATCCGCTTGTCGTCGGACGTCCCGTGGCGACTCGCCGACAACCAGCTCCGGTTCCAGAAGCCAAAGGAGCGATCCCCGATGGCAGCCGAACCGCGTTCCTGAAAGAGGGGATCCCTGGGCTGCGGAAATGGATCGATCAGCAGTCAGGGTTGTTGTTCACCGACACGACGATGCGGGATGCCCATCAGTCTTTGTTGGCAACGCGCGTGCGAACCTACGACATGCTGCAGATCGCGCCGGCATACGCCCGCTTGGCGCCTCAGTTGTTCTCGCTGGAAATGTGGGGAGGGGCCACGTTTGATACCAGCATGCGGTTCCTGAAAGAAAGTCCTTGGCAGCGTTTGGCCGACCTCCGCGAAGAGGTCCCCAACATCCTGTTTCAAATGTTGCTGCGAGCAAGTAACGCGGTCGGGTACACCAACTACCCCGACAACGTGGTTCAGTTGTTCGTCGAAGAAGCAGCCGACGCGGGAATGGACGTGTTCCGCGTCTTTGATGCTTTGAACTGGGTTCCCAACATGAAGGTCGCGATGGACGCGGTCTTGAATTCAGGCAAGATCTGCGAAGCGTCGATCTGTTACTCAGGAGACCTGCAGAATCCGAAGCGAACGAAATACGACCTGAAGTATTACGTCGGTTTGGCGAAGGAACTGGAGAGCATGGGAGCGCATCTGCTGGCCATCAAGGACATGGCTGGATTGTGCAAGCCTGCGGCCGCTCGCATGCTGGTGAAAGCCTTGCGAGAGGAAGTTGGGATCCCGATCCACTTCCACACTCATGATACGGGGGGCACGCAAGCGGCCTCGATTTTGGCGGCTGCGGATGAGGGGCTGCAGATTGCGGATGCGGCACTTGCGCCACTTTCCGGTGGTACGTCTCAGGTCAATCTGAATACCCTGGTCGAAGCACTGCGGAATTCCTCGCACGAAAGTGCCCTGCAGACGGAAGTCTTGACGAACTTGGCGACTTACTGGCAAGCCGCTCGCGAATTCTACCTCCCGTTCGAAAGCCAAGTGCTGCCGGCGACCGGCGATTTGTACGAACACGAAATGCCGGGTGGGCAGTATACCAATCTCTTCCAGCAGGCCCGAGCCTTAGGGCTTTCGGATCGTTGGGCGGAGGTTTGTAAAACCTACGCGACGGTCAATGCGATGTTAGGCGATATTGTCAAAGTGACGCCTACCAGTAAGGCCGTTGGCGATATGGCACTCTTTATGGTTCAGAATGAACTGACCGCCGAAGACGTCTTGCAGCAAAAGAAACCGATTGCCTTCCCCGCGTCGGTGATCGATTTGGTCGCCGGGCGAATGGGACAACCCGTTGGCGGATTCCCACCCGCCATCATGGAAGCGATTCTACAAGGCGAACCGGCTTTGACCGAACGTCCAGGGGCGCTGATGCCTCCCGCAGACGTCGATGCAGCTCTCCAAAAGGCTGGCGAACAGCTGGGCGGAACGGCGACTCGCCGCGACGCCGCGTCGTCGTTGTTGTACGAAAAAGTCTTTGCAGATTATGCCCAGCATATGCAGACGTACGGCGATGTGGATGTCCTGCCAACGCCCAACTTCTTTTATGGACAAGAACCGGGGGAAGAGATCGCTGTCGAGATCGAACGTGGCAAGACGTTGATTGTCAGGTACCTCGCCACCGGGCAACCGCATCCCGATGGGACACGGACCGTCTTCTTCGAATTGAATGGACAGCCACGCGAAGTCACGATTGAAGACCGAGCCCTGGAACCAGAGAAAAAGGCGGCGGTCAAAGCCGATCCGAATGTCGATGGTCAGGTCGGTGCTTCGATGCCGGGAATGGTAATCAACGTCGCCGTCGATGTCGGCGATCGAGTCAAAGCAGGCCAGAAGCTAATGGTTTTGGAAGCGATGAAAATGGAAACCACCATCAATGCTCCCTGCGACGGCAAAGTGGCCACGATCAACATGGACCGAGGCAGCCAAGTCGAAGCGGGTGACCTGCTGGTCACGCTTGAATCCTAAAGCCTGCGGTTTCGATCAAGTTTGAGAAGATGTGGTTATTCAAGAGCCCGCAAGCGGATCGCTTGCGGCTCACTAGGGACCCTTCTTTTTCTCTTTGGGGGGGGCTTTCTTGTCCTCTTCGAATCCAGCCTGGGCGACTTCCCCCTCTTCCGGTTTCTCGCTGATGTCCGATTTTTCGACCGGCCCGACCAGCATTTGAGAGGTTCGGTTCTTTCGCATTAAGGGCCAGCCTTCGTCGAAGTAGACTTGGGCGGTGAAATCGACCGGAGGCCGATCAAGCGGCAGCACGGGCGAAGTTTGAGTCTCTTCGTCGCCAAATCCGATGTCGGCGCCGGCCAGGCGAGTTGAATCGCGAACGGTGCCGCCTTGGAAGGGCCCGATGCCAAGCACCCAGGTGTCTTTGGCAGACGTCATCGCTTGGGATGTTCCCGATTGCCATACCGGAGCTCTGGTTTCGCGGTCATAGGCAAAGGCCGCAATCTTGGCGGCCCCTTCGTTGCTCTCGCGGCGAGCAAACGAGATTTCAGGCAGGGTGGGAACCGAAGGGGCTTGAGGCAGTGCCTGTGCGGCTGCGGAAACGGCGTTGTTGGCGGGGATCCCGTAAGTCGTGCTATGTCCGTCGGCACCAAGCGTCCCACAGCGAACTTCGATCACCAGGTCGGCGTCGGTCAGGCTGTCTTGCAGATGGCATCCGGCGGCGACGACCTGTTGCCGAAGCGAGCTGATGATGTAATCGGAATTGACAAATCCGACACTTTTAACCGCTTTAATGTAGGTGGTGTCCAGATAGACTTTGTGGCCGGTCAGCGGCCGGAAATCGATGGCTGCGATGCTGTGATCGACTGCGTCGCTAAGGACAAGTTGGTCGGTCGCATCCTGCATTTTCGTAATTCCGCATCCGCTCAGCAGCATGACGCCCAGTGCGCATGCACCGACCTGCAACACCAGACGGCCTCTTAGCAGATTGGTAAAACAGGGTCTCATACGAAAAAAATGCTCCGGTGAAGGTGGGGCGTCCAACCTCCCGCGGAATGAAACATTCAGGAAGGACGTAGGTGGAACGTTTGGGAAACTACCGAATCCCACTTGGGCATGGCAAGTCCAATCAGAAAACCAGACGCCACGGGAGCTGGTAAAGAGGGGGGATAGCAACTGTGGGGGGGGCCTGGATTTCGATCCGCATCGAGATTGTCGAATCGAATTTGCCTCGGCGTCGGTTCAGGCTCATTCCACGGATGGTAGAAATTCGTTGGGGGACCTAAAATAGCGTTTGCCCCCTTCGTCTAGTGGCCCAGGACGCCGGGTCCTCAATCCGGAAACAGTGGTTCAACTCCACTAGGGGGCGCTAAAGGCGATTTCGCATGATGGATTTCACATGTCGAGATCGCCTTTTTTCGTTGCCGGAAGCCCCTTCTTAGCGGCACGGCGCAAGCCGTCCGGCCCTTTTGCGGAGTGGATTACGGGGCCGGAGAGCTCGCGTCCTTCCGCTAAGAATTTTAGTTCTTAGCGGCACGGCGCAAGCCGTCCGGCCTTTTTGCGGAGTGGATTGCGGGGCCGGAGGGCTCGCGCCCTTCCGCTAAGAATTTTAGTTCTTAGCGGCACGGCGCAAGCCGTCCGGCCCTTTTGCGGAGTGGATTGCGGGGCCGGAGAGCTCGCGCCCTTCCGCTAAGGATTTTAGTTCTTAGCGGCACGGCGCAAGCCGTCCGGCCCTTTTGCAGAGTGAGTTACCGGGCCGGCGTCGCGCGATCTTCCCCTAGGTGCGGATCGTGCTAACACCACACGCTGTCGGCCGGAAGTGCTCCGTTTGGCAGGCTCTAAGGGAGGACTCCATTCGAAAATAAAGGGAGCCGCCAATTGGCCACTTGGAATTTGTTACCTTAGCTCTGTCGAGTGGACTCTCTTCGTTGGCTTCCTTAAATTTTCGTTGGACGTAATGACTTCCGAATCTTTGTCTGTCGCTCCCATGCTTGTTGCCGGGCAGCAGAAATATGGTGACGCTGACTTCCCGTTGGTGCTGGGATGCGATGGTCCGAAACCGGATCTTCCGGGCGCGATCGAGTGGGCGAAATCGCAGCGTGCGGATTTGATGCAGCAGCTGCAGCGACACGGAGCCATTCTGTTTCGCGGCTTTCCACTATCGGTCCCTGAAGATGTGGATGCGTTCGTCGCGGCATTTGATCTGGAGAATTTTCCCTACGAGCAATCGCTCTCCAATGCCGTCCGGATTAATTACACGCCACGGATATTCTCTGCCAACGAGGCGCCCTCGGATGTGACCATTTTCCTGCACCACGAAATGGCACAGACTCCGGTCTTCCCCGCACAGTTGTTCTTCTTCTGCCAACAGCCTGCCGAAGCCGGAGGTGCGACGCCGCTCTGCCGATCGGATGTGTTGTTTGAGCAAATCGCGGAACGCTTTCCAACGTTCGCGGCGGACTGTGAAGCGAAAGGATTGCAGTACAGCACGGTGATGCCTTCCGAATCCGATCCGACATCAGGGATGGGCCGCAATTGGCAAAGTACGTTCCGCGCCAACGATCGTGACGAAGCCGAGCAGCGGATGCGAGAGCTGGGATACACATGGGTTTGGCAAGCCGACGGCTGCTTGCGTGCAACCAGCCGAACCTTGCCGGCCGTCTATGAAATCGAACCGGGAAGGAAATCGTTTTTCAATCAATTGATCGCTGCCTTCCAGGGCTGGAAAGACGATCGGAACGACCCCTCCAAAGCGATCACCTTTGGAGATGGAACTCCGCTTCCGCGTGACACGGTCATCGAAGTGGCTCAAATGGCGGAAGCTTTAACCTTTGACGTTCCTTGGCAGGCGGGAGATTTGGCTTTCGTCGATAACCGAATTGTGATGCATGGACGCCGCTCATTCACCGGAAAACGGCGGGTTCTCGCATCGCTTGCGACTCCACAAAAACAAGCATAACCGCCCCTGATCGCGACTTCGGTAGCACCTCGGCTGCTGGTTCGCGGCAAACCGGCTGAATAACGATCCAAAATAGCATTCTAAAAACAGGGAACCTAACAACAGATGGCAGTGACAAAATTTGGACTGATCGGATTCGGCGCATGGGGTAAGTGTCATGCGGAAGCGATTCGTAATACCGCCGACGTCGATCTTGTCGCAATCGCGGCAAATTCTGAAGCGAGTTGCCAAGCCGCTCGCGATGCTTTTCCGGAAGCCAGCGTCGTCGCCGATTATCGCGAACTTCTTAAACGTGACGATATCGATGTTGTGGATGTTGTTTTGCCAAGCCATCTGCATCATCGCGTCGCTGCGGATGTTTTAAATGCGGGCAAACATCTGTTGCTAGAAAAACCGATGTGCCTGAATTTGGCCGAGTGTGACGATCTATTGCAACTTGCTGCGAAACACAAACGGCTGTTGGCGGTCGGGCATGAACTGAGGCTGTCGTCACTATGGAGCCGTGTGAAGCAATTGATCGACGAAGGATTTATTGGAACGCCGCAGTATGTGTTGGTGGAACTATCGCGGAATCCTTATCGGCAAGGCTCGGATGGATGGCGATACGACATCGATCGTGTCGGCAATTGGATATTGGAAGAACCGATTCACTTCTTCGATTTTGCTCGTTGGTACCTGCAGTCGGTTGGCGACCCGCAGACGGTGTTCGCTTCGGCAAATTCTCGCCAACCCAATCACCCCGAATTGCAAGACAACTTCAGTGCGATCGTAAAATTTGACGGTGGGGCTCAGGCGGTGGTTACTCAGACGCTATCGATGTTCGAACATCATCAAACCGTCAAGGTCGCGGGGACCAAGGGATCGTTGTGGGCCGGTTGGAGTGGTGCGATGGACCGAACCCGACATCCTCATTTCTTCCTAAAAGCCTCCGATGGGCAATCGGTAAAAGAGATTCCGATTGAGAAGATGACAGGAGAGGTCTTTGAATTAGAAGACCAGATTGCAATGCTCGCCGCGGCGGTTCGCGATGGAAAACCACTCACCACAACGGGCGTTGACGGACGCTGGTCGGTTGCCATGTGTTTGGCCGCAGCGGAGTCCGTGCAGAGCGGACTTCCCGTGGTGATTGACAATGGAAATCAACCGAACGATTGACCTTGGCAGGTTTCGTCGCCTGCGAAATAGACCGATCGGTCCGTCCGAAGTGCCTGTTCCCCCGTAGTCTTTGATTGGATTAAATCGAATGTCGAATACAACGCCCAAAATGGAAGAATCATCGCGGGCGTGGTACCACGGGATCTCGCGATATCAATGGATGGTTCTGGCGGTCGCCTCTTTAGGCTGGGTGTTTGATGCCTTTGAAGGGCAACTGTTTGTTGCCTGCATGCGGGAGTCGCTTGTCGAGCTGACTCCGCAGTTGGCGGCGTTGTCGGCTCAATTGCAGGAGGCGACCGATCCTCAGAACGCTCAAGTCCTTCGTGATGAAATCAGTAGCGTCAGTCACTTTTATGAGAATCTGGGCTTCGCGGCCTTTTTGGTTGGCGGGGCCGTCGGCGGTTTTGGGTTTGGCTGGATCAGCGACCGGATGGGGCGATCGCTGACCTTGATGTTGACGATCCTGACCTATTCGCTGTTTACCGGTTTGACCTATTTCGTGACCGACCTGCCTCAGATGTTGGTCCTCCGTTTTTTGGCGGCTCTGGGGACGGGAGGCGAGTGGGCGGTTGCAAGTGCGATGGTCGCCGAAACGTTTCCGCCGCGAGCGCGAGCTCGAGCCGCTTCGATTTTCCATGGATCCAGTACGTTTGGGACGATGATCGCCGCAGCGATTGGAGCCTTTGTGGTCGCCAATCCAGATCTTGGCTGGCGGCCGGCCTTCCTGATCGGAGCCCTGCCTGCGTTGTTGGTTGTTCTGATCCGGGTTCGTCTGCACGATTCCCCCGAGCGAAAAGAAGCGGAGGATTCCCATCAGGCGGCGAGTGCTACCCATACCAAATCGGCTTGGCGCGAGCCCGGGGTGCTGAAAAATCTTCTCCTGGGAATCCTCTTGGCAACCGTCGGTTTGTCGACGTTTTGGGGAGTGCATGTCTACGGCCGGCAAGCCTACTTGAAATCGGTCGAGGCGGCTCATCCGGAATGGGTTGCCGTCGATTCCGAAGATGGAAAACAGACGCTGAAGCGACAGGAAATGTTGGGGATGTGGTTGGTGACCGTCGGCGGTGGACTGGGGCTGTTTAGTTTTGGGCCGATTTGCGAATGGGTCGGACGCCGCAAAGCATTCATCGGTTTTCACGTTGCCGCCACGGTCGTTTCGGTCATCTTGTTTACCTTTTTAAAGAATGCGACCCCCTGGCCTATTGGGATTTGGCTGCCGGTGTTCGGTTTCTTTACGCTGGGGATGCATGCCGGCTACGCGGTCTATTTTCCGGAATTGTTTCCCTCAAGGATTCGTGGGGCGGCTTCCGGAATCTGTTTCAATTGTGCCCGCATCACCGCCGCTCCTGCGTTGATCCTAAGTGGTACCCTGATTCGAAATGGGGACCCTGGACAGTTCTATGTGGTCACGTCTTGCTTTAGTTTGCTATTCCTCGTGGGGGCCGTGATCGTGCTCTTCGGGCCAGAAACCAAGGGCCAAGCATTGCCGGAATAAAAGGCGGCATGCCAAGAATTCGACCGACGTATCGAAAAGAGATTGCGTGAGCTAAAAAGAGCACTTCAGGTTTTGGTTCTGTAACGGAGTATGCAATGCGTCTTTCGCCAAAGCACGCGGCGGTCATCGGAATGGTTTTTTGGGCAGGGATCGTCTGGTTAGCGGTTGCCGCTGTCCGCACTTCGACTTCCCAGAACGCTGCAGCGGATTCGACTGGTCAAACGCCGGCGTTTGATCAGTTGGTCGACTATGCCGCGACCAGGCCCGAGAAATTCGAAGTCGATTTAAAAGGTCACTCGATGCGTCGAGGCGACCCGATCTTCCGGCAATTGCCAGCCTCTGCGGGCTGGGAGCAAGTCGGCTATGTCGATCGGATCGATCCAGAAGGAGCTCGAGGAGACGTCCTCTGGTATCAAACCGAGGTGGCATCAAGCGACTATCAGTTGGTCGCCTATCGGAATCGAGGCCGTTTCAACGATGTCTTGGAAACCTTGTTGCCGCCGGAGAAGCGGGATCGGATTCAGCAGCGGATCACCGACACGTTAAGTGAACATGGCGAGGAAATTACCGCGGCATTTCGCCCCGTCGTCGAAAACAGCCTAAAAGAATCGGCCCCCGTGCTGGAGGATGCTTTGAAGGCTTCGGTCGAACGCCACGAAGCCGAATTCAAGGAACTGGGAAGCCGCTGGGAACAGGAGATTCTTAAAGACCGAATGATTCCGTTGTTCCGGGAAGAAATCCTCCCGACAGTACGCGAGCATGGGGAACCGGTCGCCAAACAGATCGGACGAGAGCTATGGGACCGCGCTTCCATCTGGCGATTTGGCTGGCGGGCTTTGTATGACAGGACGCCCCTTCCCGAAAAGGATCTGTTGAAGGCGGAGTGGGAGCGTTTTGTCGATAACGAAGCGATTCCGGTTTTTGAAAGTCACATGGACGATATCGTGAATGCGCAAAAACAAATCTTTGTCGATATCTCGGAAAACGAAACACTACGCGACGAAGTGGAAGCGGTTTTTAAAGAGATGGCCGCTGACAAACCGTTTCAAGACTTAATGAAGACCGTTGTTCGCGAAGCGGTCATCGATAACAAAGAACTGCATCAGATCTGGGCACGCAATTTCAAAAGCGACCAAGCCAAAGCCGCTATCCGTTTGGCCGGCGAACGTTTTGAACCAGTCGTTCGCGAGATCGGTGATGATCTGTTTGGGACGAGAGAAGGAGGGATCGACCCGGACTTTGCCCGAGTCCTACGTAATCAAATTTTAGGCAAAGACAAACGCTGGATCGTCGCCGTTCCCCTTTCGCAAAACGCAACGACCGTGTCCGCACCGACCATGGGGCCGTCAGGAACAAGAACCATTCAGCATGGCACAGGCAGAGTTCCCTTTCCGTTGGTGATTATGGCCGCACAGGAAGGTCTTAACGCAAATCCAACGGCTCCGAATGAAGCAAACGATTTGTGAGGGCGACCCCCAGGAGACAGGGCAAGCTTTTGCAGGATCCGCAGCCGCTGCGCCATTGGCTGATTGTCGCCTTTCGCTCGGCGAAAGAACGCTCCCCTAAAGCTACTTTCGCCGAGCGAAAGGCTACAATCTTTTTCGGCTTCCGATTAAAACGACAGCCCGTGACACCGCGGGTTGAAATTTCGGCAGCCTGCAGGCCTGGAAGGGCGACATCATCTATTTCGCAGCAGCACGGACGTAAGCTTAATGAATCAATCTGAAAACGTTGCGGAGCTTAGACGCGTCGAGGAATCGCTCGCTCTGGTGCGCCCGCTGGTGTTGGAAAACCTGAATGTTGCTGCGGATGGGCGAGCGTTGTTGACGCAGACGTCCGCTGAAATGCCTGCCGGGAAGATTACGGTTATTGTTGGCGGTAGTGGTGCGGGCAAGTCGGTTCTGTTGCGGATCCTGTCCGGTTTGATCCCACAGGCAGGAAGTGTGATTACCTGGAATGGTCACGTCGGTCATGATAATGACGCTCCACTGGGACGCGTCGGGATCGTATTCCAACAGTTCGCCTTGTTTGATGAATTGTCGCCGATTGGGAATGTGCAATTTGCGATCGATCACCGCCGCGACCGCCGGCAACCACCGGTGCAAAGTGCCTCGGCTTGGCTGGAAGAACTACGCGTCCCCACCGACGTTCCAGTGGCTGCGCTTAGCGGCGGCCAAAAGCAGCGGTTAGCGATCGCTCGGACATTGGCGGCCGATCCTGAATTGGTGCTGTATGACGAACCGACGTCGGGGCTGGATTCTGCCAGCGGGCGGCAGGTCGCTCAATTGATTCGCCGGACGCAGACGACGCATCGCCGTACGAGTGTGGTCGTGACGCACGATTACGAAACGCTGCTGCCAATTGCCGACTGTGTCTTTCTGCTTGATAGTGATCGCAAGCAATTGGTAAAGGTTCCTGAATCGGAATGGGCAAGGATTCCGGATTTGATGAAACCGGTTCAGCGGCAAACCGATGAATCGAATGGAAGCGATGGGGCCCCTGCCCTTCCCTCTTCTCGTTCGCGTCCGACCGCTCTTGCGCGAATCGTGAATGGGATCATTGGCTTTTTTAGCGGGACAGGAGACGCTGTTTCTTCCTCGCTTCGTTTGCCATTCGATTTGATTCCCGCTTGGCCAAGACTGCGTTGGGGATTTCGGTTTTTTCTGCATTACCTGCGACTGATCTGTGGGCCGTCGGCTTGGGTCTATTTGATCGTGACGGGGATGATCGTTGGTTTTACAACCAGCCACTTCACTTTTAAATTCCTGCCGTATTCGCTGTATACGAAACCGTTGCTGTTAGAAGATTTGTTGACCGCGATCGGGTTTGCACTCTATCGCGTTTTGGTCCCGATCATGGCGACAACATTGATCGCGGCTCGCTGCGGGGCGGCGGTTGCCGCGGACGTTGGGGTGAAAAGGTATGGATCGCAGATCGAAGCGTTAAGCACTTTGGGCGTTCGCTCACGAGCCTATCTGTTGACCCCGATTCTGTTGGCATTTGTCATCGGAACGCCGATACTTGAATGGATGGCGTATCAAGCGGCGCGAACGGTCAGTTTGATCAGCTTCACTGCCAGCAATCCGAACGTTGGCCCGCATTTTTGGGCCTTGCACTTTGAATCCGAACTGGTCAGCGATGGCTGGTTTCCCGAAGGAGCCTATTGGTTGTTATTGAAAACGGTTGCCTCGGGCGTAGGGGTGGCCGCAATCAGTTATTATCGAGGTGCACGTCCGAAACAGTCGGCTACCGATGTCAGCCACTCGATCACTTCAACGGTCTTGTGGGCGACTTTGTACGTCCTTGTCATTCACTTCGTTGTGGCATTTTATGAATTCTGATCCCGGTCAATCGGTCGAAAGCGAAGTGGTTGAAAACGAGGTCAATCCTTATTTGCCCGTAAACGAAGTGGGAATGGTAGCGCTTCCCGAATTGCCAAGTGCCGGGATGGGGGCGATCGCTTCAGCCTTCACCATTCTGACGGGGATCGTTATTTCTGGAGCGGTCTTTGGAATCGGAATGGCGATCTTCGCGCTGGCCTCCAGTGAAACGTTTGATGGAGCTGCAATGTTGATCCCCATGGGGATGCTGTTTGGAGCCTGTTGGGCGGGGCTGTTTGGGGTCCCCGTCGTTTTGGTTGGGACTCTATTTTGTATCTTCGTTCTAAAAGTCCCCCGGATTTGGTCTCCCGTTTTCCTCCGGTGGGCGGCGATTGTGATGGGAGGAGCCGCTGGCTTTGCTAGCTTGGCACTATTGGCGTTGACCGAATTGCAAATCACGGGGGCCCTGTTTGCCTGTGTTCCGGCGGGCGTTGGAGCTTCGGTTACCTGGATCTGGATCGAACCGTGGGTGCGCCGAGCAAAACGGAGGCAGGACGCGGCAGATTTGGAACGGATGACCGACGCGGATGCGGTATCGCATCCGTTCATAACCCGTCCGGACGATTCGTTCGTGGAGTAACCATCTGCAAAATGCAAAGGTGTTTGGCACTGCCGTTAGCGGTTCGCCGTTCACTCGGAGCGGATTTGTGTGGGATAATGATCTTGGATCGCCAAATGTTTGGCGGGTTTCTCTTGTCTCTTTGAACCGCTTGCTTGTAGGCTGCTATTGAAAACGGGACCGGGTGTCGAATGGATGCCTCCCGTTTCATGCCGATTGATGATCGATTCCTTTTATTTCTTCCACGCTTATGCCTTTGGGTCTGATCGCTACGCATGTCCTCTGCCGGTAAAAGCTATCTGACTTGCCTGTGGCCAGGGTTGCCCGAATTGTGGTATCGCGGCCAACTGTCCGCATTGCCTGCTGCGCTTGCGTTCGCTTTTGCCGTTAATTTTTTGCTCGTCGCCCGGTTCATCTATCCGGAATGGTTGACTCCGCTGTTGGTGAAGATCGCCTGTTGGTTGGCGATGGGCAGTTGGGTCTATTCGGTGCTGAAAGCGATTCGTCGTTTGCCTCAAGTCGTCAGCCCCCGTGAAGTGAGCGACCGGCCGGACCAATTCTGCGACGCTCATATCGAATACCTGCGGGGCCACTGGAGCGAGGCCGAGGCGCTGCTGGTCGATTGTTTGAAAATCGAAGAACGGGATCCTCCTGCGGTTCTTATGCTAGCAGGGGTTTATCGGCATACCGACAGGCTTGATGCGGCGAAGAATTTGCTTGATCAATTAGAGCGAATGGAAAATGGCGATCGTTGGTGGATGGAGCTAAGAGACGAAAGGCGACGCTGGCAGCGATTTTTTGACGCTAAGAATGCTAGCAATGATCCTGAAGAGGGTGAGGAAGAGGCATCGAGCGAACCGACCGACGATCCGGAGAATTTTTCCGAATCGGAATCCGAGTCGGACACGAGTCCTGAATCTGAAATAAACCCCGATTCGAAACTATCGGTTGAGGCGGAATCTCCGCCTGAAAGGGAGTCTTCGGATGAGGATTCTTTGCTAGCGGATGCGACCGATGAAGCCATTGCTGCCGAAATGGCAGGGGTTCAGGATCCTCCACAGGCTCGATCTGCGTAATCGCGAGGAATTCCTGAAAAAAAGTCTTCAAGGAATCAGCGAAACAACGCCAATCACGCGTTACCTCCTATCCCCCGTTTTTATTAAAAGCGATAGAATCAAAATAGTCGCTTCAAAACATCCATTGATGGTGAACGGGTACACGTTGAGGGCCTTGGATTCCGATGAAGGCTTTCGTACGGCGTACAGTTTGCAATGGAAAGAGTGTCAAAGGCCTCACGCCAGCTTGGCAGGTGAGGCTTTGCTTCCTTTTTTATTTTTTGTCGCCTTAATCGACTTTCTTCCTTTTGGGTAACCAAAAGGGAGTAACTGAATACGAATCCAAGCGAACTCGCACTGAAAGGTTCGAAGCCATGTACGAACGTTTTACTGACCGCGCCCGAAAGGTCATGCAACTTGCGAACCAAGAAGCCCAGCGGTTCAACCACGAATACATCGGAACCGAACACATCCTGTTAGGTTTGGTGAAAGAGGGAAGTGGTGTCGCAGCCAACGTGCTGAAGAATCTGGAAGTGGATCTTCGGAAAATTCGACTTGAAGTCGAAAAATTGGTGCAGAGTGGCCCGGAAATGGTCACCGTCGGCAAATTGCCGCAAACGCCACGTGCCAAAAAGGTTATCGAGTACTCCATGGAGGAAGCTCGGAACCTGAACCACACCTACGTCGGTACCGAGCATATTCTGCTTGGTTTGCTGCGAGAGCAGGAAGGCGTTGCCGCTCAGGTTTTGATGAACCTGGGACTGAAACTAGAAGACGTTCGTGAAGAAGTTCTGAATCTTCTTGGCCACGGCCTAGAGGGATCCGAAGTCGGCGAACGAGGCGGTCGAACCGGCGAAGGCGAAAGCAGCAGCGGATCGACGAAAAGCGGAAAGAGCAAAACACCTGCTCTCGATTCGTTCGGTCGCGATCTGACGGAGCTGGCCAAAAAAGGCGAACTGGATCCGGTTATCGGACGAGAACGCGAAATCGAACGTGCGATTCAGATCCTCTGCCGTCGTACGAAGAACAACCCGGTCCTCTTAGGCGAAGCGGGCGTCGGCAAAACGGCGATCGTCGAAGGCTTTGCACAGCGAGTGATCGAAGGGGAAGTTCCTGACATCCTGGCCGATAAGCGGATTGTCGTGCTGGACCTGGCGATGATGGTCGCAGGTACCAAGTACCGTGGTCAGTTTGAAGAACGGATCAAGGCGGTCATGACCGAAGTGCGACGTGCCAAAAACACGATCCTCTTCATCGACGAACTGCATACATTGGTCGGTGCCGGTGGAGCGGAGGGAGCAATCGATGCTGCCAACGTTCTGAAACCTGCGTTAGCTCGCGGCGAAATTCAGTGCATTGGGGCAACCACCCTTGATGAGTACCGCAAGTACATCGAAAAAGACAACGCGCTGGCCAGACGTTTTCAAGAGATCATCGTCGAGCCGACCGGCACGGTCGAAACGATCGCGATCCTGAAGGGGTTGCGTCAGCGGTACGAAGAACATCACCGCGTCCAGATCACCGACGATGCGGTTGTCGCAGCCGTTGAAATGAGTGAACGCTACATTTCGGCTCGTTGCTTGCCCGATAAGGCGATCGACGTGATCGATGAGGCGGGGGCTCGGATTCGTCTGCGTACCATGACCCGTCCACCAGATTTGAAGGAAATCGACGTCGAAGTCGAAACCTTGAATAAGGACAAAGAGGACGCGGTTGCGAACCAGGACTTTGAGAAGGCAGCCAAACTGCGTGATCAAGCCGAAAAACTACGCCGCAAGAAAGAACAGATCACTCGCGAGTGGCGTGAAAAGAGTCAGCAAACCGACGGAGTCGTTGACGAAGAGGTTATTGCCGAAGTGGTCAGTAAAATGACCGGCATTCCTTTGACTCGGCTGTCCACCGAAGATTCGCTTCGTTTGATGCAGATGGAAGAGGAATTGCACAAACGCGTCGTCAGCCAAGACGCCGCCGTGACCGCGATCTCCAAAGCCGTTCGCCGCAGTCGCAGTGGGTTGAAAGATCCTAAGCGTCCAACCGGATCGTTCATCTTCGCCGGACCAACGGGCGTCGGGAAAACGTTGCTTGCCAAAGCGCTTGCCGAATACATGTTTGGCGACGCCGACGCGCTTGTGCATATCGACATGAGCGAATACATGGAGAAGCACAACGTCAGTCGTCTGATCGGTGCCCCTCCAGGATTTGTCGGTTACGAAGAAGGCGGTCAATTGACCGAAAAGATTCGTCGCCGTCCGTATGCGGTTGTGCTGTTTGACGAAATCGAAAAAGCACATCCGGATGTCTTCAACACACTTTTGCAAGTGATGGAAGAAGGACGTCTGACCGACTCGTTTGGTCGGAACATCGATTTCCGTAACACGATCTTGATCATGACCACCAATGCGGGTGCGGAAGCGATCAAGAACGAATCGGCGTTCGGTTTCCAGCGTCCTGAAGACGATTCCAGTTATGAATCGATGAAGTCACGAGTGATGGATAGTATCCAAAAGGTCTTCCGTCCTGAATTCTTGAATCGATTGGATGACACGATCATCTTCCGTCACCTGACTGTCGAAAACTTGAAGGGTGTGATCGATTTCGAATTGATCAAAGTCCGGGAACGCTTGGGCGAACGTGGGTTTGCACTTGAATTAACCGACGCAGCCAAAGAGTTCTTGATTAAGAAGGGAAGCGATCTGGACTACGGAGCTCGTCCGCTGCGTCGAGCCATCGAGCAACGGATCGAAGACCCGTTGGCAGAAGAGCTGCTGCGAGGCACGTTCGAAGGTAAGGACACGCTTATCGTCGACGTCCATAAGGATGACGAAGGCAAAGTGACCCGCTTGAACTTCGAAGCTGAAGTTCGTGGAATCGCCGCCCCGGAAGAGCCTGTCGCTGCCAGCAGCAGTAAAGAAGAAGGGGATTCCAGCGAAAGCTAATCGGAATCGCTCTTAACAGAAACCAAAACCACGTCCCTCGGGGCGTGGTTTTTTTGTGCAATTAGGCCGCCATAGAAGAGTTCCGTTTCCGGGCTTGGACGGCCTGTGGATTTAAGCGATTGTCGCGTTTCGCTCTGCGAAAGTGTGTTTGCGGGCGTTCTTTCACGGCGGGCGTGAAAAGAATAAGTAAAGAAAGTCTGGCTCCCCTCGCCCCTAAGCGAGCTCTTTGTTGCGGAAGAAATCTCTGCTAGCTCATTGCGTGATCTCTGCCTCTTTGTTTGATTTAATGGAGCTCGCTTGGGGGAGAGGGGCTGGGGGAGAGGGGGAGATTTCCAGGCGGCGATTTTGCAGCGAAGACGCGGTGAACGCCTAGGATTTTAAGGGATTATGCCACGCTTTGCCCAACGCTGTCGGCCCCTCTCCCCCAGCCCCTCTCCCCCAAAACAAGCCTTTGAATCGACCTTAATTGAATTAGCTGGCGAACCGTTGATCGAGCATCAACCCTGTTTTAAGCGAGCTTGTTTTGAGGGCGAGGGGAGCCAGGCTTTCTTCACTTATTCTCACTCACGTCCCCCAACCAAAAGATTGGGCGTGAGTGAGACGCTCAAGGCGTGACCAATATCCGTCAACTTATTTATCGCACTCTCCCTAAAGGAGAGTGACGTCAGTTTGGCGGCATCGCTGTCTCTTGGCCGACGCGGCGGATTATTTTTTGCTGATGTCGACGGCGACGATTTCTTTGTCGTTGCGGACGAAGGCCGTTTGACCTGCGTACGCGGGGTGGCTCCACAAGACGCGTCGTCCAAAGGCTTCGGAGGTTGGTTCCAGGACGTGAAATCGCCCTCGTTCTTTGTACTCTTCTGCGGATAGATCGGCCAGAATGAGATCTCCTACTTCGCTTAGCAGTAGATAGGAGTCGGTGCCGGCTAGGCGGGTGATGAACGCGGTTCCATGCTTGACGAAACGTTTTTCGTCCGGCTTGGTTGCGGCGAAGGTTTGCCAGTATCGGTCGCCCGTCTTTCCGTTCACTGCGATCAGCGCCCCGACGTTGCAGTCGGCGCCGAAAATGGTGCCATGGTGAAAGATCGGAGTGCTGTTACAGCAGTAGACCGCCTGGTTCCGTTTGCCTCGCCATAGTTCCTTCACCGTTGGTGCGTCTTCCCCCAATTCCAGCATCACCGATTCGCTGTGGATTCCGCTGACGTACAGGTGGTTGCCGTCTTTCTGAGGCTGGGTGACCGCCATTTCGTAGCTTGGTTTGATTTCTACGTTCCAGTAGGTTTCGCCGTTGGCTGGATCGAGGCTGTATAAGCCATCGGCATGCCAGATTAACAGTTGGCGTTTTCCACCCGCTTCGATGATCGAAGCGGGGCAGTACCCGATCGCCGAGGCACTAAGCGCTTTCCAGACAACCTCGCCGGTCCGTTTATCGAAAGCGACGACGGTCTGCCCTTCCCCGCCAACCAAGCAGATCAGCAGGTCTCCGTCGACCAAAGGATGGCTGGCGAATCCCCAGATCGGGACTTCGGCAGAGAAATCGTTGGGGAAGTTATGGCTCCAGATCAGCTCGCCGTCGGATTTGTTCAAGCAGTGGAGGTCTCCCTCGCTACCCAGCGTGAAAACCAAATCCTCATCGACGGTGGGGGTGCACCGCGGTCCCGACGGGTAGGAGATACTGTAGGGGCGCTCGTAGGCGTGTTCCCAGATCACTTTGCCGGTGTTGCGGTCCAAACAAAGGACTCGCTCTTTTCCCGTCAGTTGAGCTCGACGGCCGGGATCGTTGAAGGCTTCACCACCTTGTTTCTGATAATCCATGACAAACACTTGGTCGCCAACCACAGCGGGCCCCGAGTAACCGCCACCGACGGGGGTACGCCACAAGACAGGAAGTCCTGTCTCTGGAATCGATTCAACAATCCCTTCTTCTGAGTAAACGCCGTTGTGGTCGGGGCCTAGCCAGTTGGGCCAGTCGGCAGCAGGGCTTGATGAAATCCCAAGAAGGCTGGACGTTAAGAACAGCGGAAGAAACTTCAGCGATTCAACGAGAGCGGGGAATTTTCTTGAGAGCAAGGTGAGCATGACGGATCGGCCGTGTTTAAAATGGTAGGTGAACAAGAACTGTCCGCTTGGGCGGTCAACGCTTCTGGTAATTAAGCTTACAAGGTCGAATGTTCGGAGGGCTGGTGGGAACCGCCAGGAAAGGAGGAGGCCGGTAAGTCTTAGGCGGTGAGGCGATACTCCTGGGGGGAATCCTTTTCGAAGCCCTAGTATATCCGATTCATTTCAGAGACATTATCCGCTTATGACGAAGCGATTAATCTTAATGCGGCATGCGAAGAGCGATTGGGGGTCCCCAGAATTGGGGGATCACGATCGGCCTCTGAACGCGCGTGGTGAAGCTTCAGCCCCTAAGATGGCTGAATGGATGCAGGGCCATGGATACGTCCCCGAACTGGTTCTCTGCTCGACCGCGGTGCGGACTCAGCAGACGATCGAAAGGATGCTCCCCTGCTGGAAGAGCGAAGTCGCAGTCTATCCGACGCGGGATCTCTATTTGGCTTCACCCGAGGACATGTTGAGGACGGTACGTAGCGACGCGTTGGACGTTGATAGCGTTATGGTGTTGGCTCACAATCCAGGACTGGAGATGTTGGTCGAACGATTCTCCGGGACCATGTTGGCGTTTCCGACGGCCGCTGTGGCGGTTTTTGATTGTCAAATTGAACGTTGGTCGGAACTAAACGCCTCGGTCGATTGTGAGTGTTTAGTCATCCAGCGACCGAAAGGACTTTAGCGTTTGGTGATTGCAATGGAGGCGATTCAGTGGCAAACGGTGCTTTGGTGGGTGGGGCTTTGTGCTGCCATCATCGGACACGGCGGTTTATACGTTGCACTGTACAATCGCCTAAATGCTTGTGGGCTGCCGCGTAAAACGATCAAACGATTCGTTTGGTTGCTACTGTCGCTGTGCCTGCTGACACCCTTGTTCCTCGTTTGGTGTTACGAAGATTTTTTCGTCGACATCTTGTTCGGGCAACCGCTGCTGGCAGAGATGCCCAAGGGGTTGGCGATCTACGCATTCGTTTGTCTAACGACTTGGATCTATCCGGGATTGGGCTGGTTTTGGAGTCGACCAATCTTGGGGGTTCAACGATCCGTTGTTCGTCGGCACGTGCGACGAATCTCCGTCAATCGAATGGTTCCGACCCCTTTGGCGTTGACCCCTAAATGCCGCTTTGAGTCTCGTTGGCCGGGCAATCAGATTTTTGAACTGGCTGTCGAAGAGAAGGAACTGCAGGTCCCTGGACTGCCGCCGGAATGGGACGGTTTTAAGATCGCCCATCTTTCGGACATCCATCTTACGGGGCATGTGGCTACCGAGTTTTTTCGCTATGCGGTGGAGCAAGCGAACGCATGGAATCCGGACATCGTTGCATTGACGGGAGACATCGTTGATTACGACAAATGTTTAGGGATGATCCAGCCAAGCTTGCAATCGGCGACGGCGAAGTACGGCAAGTTCTTCGTCTTGGGAAATCATGACACACGGGTTAGCGATCCGGTACAGATCCGCCAGGCGATGGAGCAAATTGGCTGGCAAGACCTGGGAGGAAGAGAGGTCGAGCAGTCGTTTGGTAGCCGCCGAATTCAATTGATCGGAAACGAAGCCCCATGGTTTCCGGCACCCGTGTTAGACCCTCGGCAGTCTCCGTCCGTATCGTCAAATTCAAAAGAACGCCCCCGGAAGAATCCGTTCAGGCTTGCTTTGTGTCATTCGCCCGATCGCATTGAGTGGGCTCGCGAGCATCACGTCACGCTGATGCTTGCAGGGCATACGCATGGTGGGCAAGGTCGGCTGCCACTGATCGGCCCGGTGTTATCGCCCAGTTGGTATGGAAGTCGGTTCGCCTCGGGTGAATTCTATCTGCCGCCAACGACGCTGCATGTCTCTCGGGGACTAAGCGGAGTCCATCTGCTGCGGATCATGTGCCCGCCAGAGTTGGCTTTGCTGGTGCTGCGAGCGACGTCTGTCGCAACCGTCACTCAGCCCGAATCGGTGATGGCTCAAGTGCAAGTCGCACCGGCCTAAGGCGACATGGTTTCGGCGGAAGCACGAACGGCCTACTCGCTGCAAAACCGATAACCGACTCCGCGAACGGTTTCGACCACATCGGCTCGCTCGCCTAGTTTGCGGCGAACGGCCCGAATATGGACGTCGACGGTTCGCTCCATGACGATTGTCCCGTCGCCAAGAATGGCATCAAGTAATTCGCCTCGGGAAAAAACACGTCCGCGGTTTCGTGCCAGCGTTTCCAGAAGGACAAATTCACTTCGTGTTAGTTGCAGCGATGTCCCATCCACATGGACGGTGAATTTAACCGGATCGATGGTGATGCCTGCCGCGGAGATGACGCTGTCATAGTCATCGGTTGTGTCGCGTCGGCAGAGCGATTTGACTCGTTCCAAAAGGATTTTGACACTGAATGGCTTGGTAACGTAGTCGTCGGCTCCTAACGTGAACCCGACCAATTGGTCCGATTCTTCGGCTTTTGCGGTCAGCATTAAAACACGCATTTTACGCGTCTCTTTATCCGCTTTTAGTTTCCGGCAAATCTCCAGCCCGTCCATTCCTGGCAGCATCAGGTCCAGGATGATCACATCGACAGGCTGGCGTCTGGCCTGAGCAAGCCCTTCGACGCCATCGTCGCAGGTAAAGACTTCGTAGTCCTGCTGGCGAAGATTGTAAGAGATGACGTCCGCGATGGAGCTGTCATCTTCGATAATCAATACGGAAGTTTTAGACATCGTCACTTAGCTTTTCGGTGAAGCATGCAATGGAAAGGTGACTAAGAGTGTTTGTTTGTCATGACCGTTGGTCCGGGGTCATGTTTGTGGCGAATGATTTCGCCTTCGACTAAATAGATGACATCTTCGGCAATGTTGGTTGCCAGATCGCCGATGCGTTCGAGGTGCCTTGCGGCCGAGAAACAATGCAGTGCGGGAGCCACCAATGCGGAGTGTTGTTGCATGGTGGTCTGCAGTTGATCGATGATCGCGATGTTGAAATCATCGACTTCATTGTCCATCATGCGGACTTGGCGAGCCATTTGAGCATCCAAGTGGACAAACGAGTCCAGCGAGCGGCGGAGCATGTTGACCGCTGCGATGCTCATGTCGCGCAGCATTGGCGGGATTTCAAATTCTGGAAACTGTCCGAATCCCTGGGCCCTTTCGGCGATGTTGACCGCCAGGTCGGCAACCCGTTCAAGGTCATTGTTGATTTTCAGGACCGTTGCGATGCGCCGCAGATCGATCGCGACCGGCTGGTGCAAGGCGAGCATTTTCAGACACTCTTCTTCAATCCGCGTTTCTTCTTGGTCGATCGCGTCATCGTCCGCTTCGACTTCGGAAGCCAAGCTGAAGCGGCGGTCACACAGGACCAGCATCGCCTTGTCGATCATTGCTTCGACCTGGGAGGAGAGCGACAGGATGGAACTTTGCAACCGATCCATATCGCGTTCTAGATGCCTGCTCATGCGGATTATCCAAATTTCCCGGTGACGTAGTCTTCGGTCTGTGAGTTTTTAGGGGTGGTGAAAATTTGTTCGGTTGTGCCGCTCTCGATCAATTTTCCTTGAAAAAAGAAGGCCGTTTGATCGCTCACTCGCGAGGCTTGCTGCATGCTATGGGTCACGATGACGATCGTGTACTGTTCCCGTAGTTCGTAGATCAAGTTTTCAATACGGTCGGTGCTTGCTGGGTCTAATGCCGAGCAGGGTTCGTCCATCAGTAGGACTTCTGGCCCGACCGCGATCGCTCTAGCGATACATAGGCGTTGTTGTTGCCCGCCGCTTAATCCCAGCGCCGATTGATGCAGGCGATCTTTGACCTCATCCCACAGAGCCGCTTTTCGCAGCGACCATTCGACCAGTTCGTCCAGATCCTGCCGCGAGGTATTCAGGTGCAGGCGAGGTCCAAAAGCGACATTCTGGTAGATCGATTTCGGGAATGGATTCGGTTTCTGAAACACGATCCCGACACGGCGACGCATCGCCACGACGTCGGTGCTGTGTGCCAAGACATCGGTGTCGACCGATTGGTCTCGGTGGTTGCTTGCGGATTCCTCCCCCTGCTCTTCGGCGGGGATGGCTTTGAGGATCAGTTTTCCCTCAGCGCGGGCGCTGGGGACCACATCGTTCATCCGGTTGATCCATTTCAGCAGCGTGCTTTTGCCGCAGCCACTGGGGCCGATAAACGCGGTCACGCGGTTGTGGGGAATGATCAAACTGAGATCATGGATCGCTTGGAAATCGCCATACCAAGCGTTGAAGTTGGCGATTTCGACACAGGGGACCGCCGGGCCTTCGTGTTCCGTATCACGCACCGATGACAAGGTGATGCGGCTTGGGGTCGGTTCAGTTTCCAATGGATTCTCCGGCAAAAGGCCAAGTCGCGTGTCGCGTCGTTCCGATGTCGTATCCATAGTACTGGGCCTCGGGGTTGCTGGGTAACTTAGACATGGCTTAACCGCTCCCGTAAATAGATTGCAACGGAGTTCATCAGAAGCAATACGATGAGGAGCACGATAATCGCTGCCGCCGCAAGTTCTTGGTAAACCGCTTGTTGACGCCCAGCCCAATTGTAGATCAGAACGGGCATGGTTACGGCATCGTCCATTAAATGTTGGGGGCCTGTACTTTTGGCGATCGCGGCTCCCATGATTACGAGCAGTGGAGCCGCTTCACCGATCGCACGCCCCATCGATAGAATCGCGCCGGTCATGATTCCGGGGATCGCCGCTGGCAAGCAGACGTCGCGGGTGGTCTGCCAGGTGGTGGCACCCAGCCCCAGGGAAGCCTCTCGCATTGATGGCGGGACCGCGCGGAGGGCTTCTTGGGAAGCAATGATCACGACAGGTAAGATGACCAACGCCAAGGTCAGCCCCGCGGCTAGGAAGCTGCGGTCGAAGGGAAGCCGGAAGTAGTACCAAGCGCGGTCGGTGAAGACGCCTCCTTTCGCCCCTTTGCGAACGGTTCGGCGCCGTACGGAAGGGTCGGTCGGTTTTGGAGAACCTGGCTCCCAGACTCCGACCTCGTAGGTTTTTCCGTCGGGGGTCACGCCCGTCGTTGGGCTTTCAACCGTCAGAGTCGATTGCGTGCGGTCGGTTTGCGGGATCAGAACCACTTGGCCTGATTCAAGCGAAAGCACCTGGTAGTAATGTTGGGCACCCGCGATTTCCCAGCCACTCGCTTCATTGACTTTGATTTGCCCAAAGACATTGAACATGTAAACGAATAGCGATAGCCCTAAAAGTCCGTAGACGATCGAGGGGACACCCGCGAGGTTGGAAATGTTTAATTGAATGAAGCTATGGAAGCCGCGAATCGATTTGTAAAGTCCGCTGGCAAGTTTGTCCCAGGTCTTCGATTGATCGGGAAAGCGATGTCGAAGCCAGCGAAGTTCTAATTTTCGCGGACGGAACTCTTCAAGGAAAACAGCGGTTCCAATTCCCAGCGGGAGGGATCCTAGGGCGCACACACCGCAAACAAATAAGGTCCCGACAATCGCTGGCCACATCCCCGCCTGTTCGGGGTGGAGTTCGCTGTGAGCGTTGCTTAGAAGGTCGGTGCTTAAGCGTGAGCTTCCCTGGATCGAAATCGATACCAGCAGCACAACCAGCACAACAACGCTGAGGAACGCGATGATGACACATAGGATCGAAAACCAACGGCTCATCCGCTTGCGACGGTTCGCCTTCTGTTCCATCGCGACGTGGTCATCACGTTGCAGGGCGGCAGGAAGAGGGATCGAGCTCATTCGTAGGATTCCCGATAACGGCGACGGATTAATTGACCCAGCAGGGTCATCCCAAAGGTGATCACAAACAGTGTGATCGCCACACCGTACAGACTGTAGTACTGGACCGTGCCAAACTCGTTTTCGCTTTTGATCATTTCGACGATGAACCCGGTCATCGTCTGGGATTGTTCACGCGGGTCAAGGGTCGCCGTGGCGCGGGTGCCGGCCGCCAACGCAACCACCATCGTCTCTCCGATCGCTCGGCTGAAAGCGAGTAGAAAAGCTGAAATGATTCCCGACAGGGCTGCCGGAACAACGACTTTGATCGAGGTTTCAAAAGGGGTGCAGCCCAGTCCGTAGGCTCCTTCGCGAAGGGCATTGGGAACCGCATGTAAGGCGTCCTCGGAAAGACTGCAAACCATCGGCAGACACAGGATCCCGACCGCGATCCCTGCACTGGTCGCGTTGAAAGTGTCGAACCCGCCGCTGCTGACCCACTGCAAACTTGGGCTGATTACCAAGACGGCAAAGTATCCCAGAACCACCGTTGGAATTCCCGCGATCACTTCAAGCGTCGGCTTCAGAATTCCACGGATTCGCCGTGATGCAAATTCACTTAAATAGATCGCCGTGATCAAGCCCAGCGGCAGTGAAATCAGCATCGCAATCATCGTCACTCGCAGGGTGCCTGAGAGCAACGGCCAGATTCCGAATTCGGCGTCCTTGATATCTTTGGCCTGAAGCGCCGACCATTCCGAACCCGTGAGAAACTGCTTAAAGTTCACGTAGTCGCTGGTGAAAAAATGCCAGCTCTCGGTGATCAGCATGTAGATAATGCCGGCGGTGATAAGAACCGTAATCGTGGCACAGGACGCCAACATCATCACCACAAACCGTTCTGAATAAACGGCTGTTGAGGTCGATCGAAAGCGTCGGTTTCTGAGGGCAGCCGGTTGAGACATGACAGTTCCGTGCCGCAGCGTTTGTGAAGTAAGTTAGGTGCGATTTTACTGCAGGAACGCGCCGTTCCTGCGGAATCGTTGCCTATTCAACTCGGTTTGCCTCGACAAAAATGTCCGCAACCGAACCACTGCGGCTTTGCCCTTCAGCATCGACGTAATGGCTGCCCGTTTTTTGCGCGTCTAGGTTAGCGATCCCCCTTTGAATCACTTCCTCGGGCAATCGAACATAGCCAACCTGTTCGCTCGTTTCCGAAGCATTTTGCAGGTAATACTCCGCAAGGGTCTGAACCTGTGCATTGTTTAGCGATGCCGCATTGACATAGATCAACAGCGGACGACTGAAGGGGGCATACTTGCCAGAAGCAATATTCTCTTGTGTCGGCAGGTAGGCGGTGTCATCGCTTGGGTTAATGATCGGAACCGCTTGGAGTTTGTCTTTGTTCTCTTCGAAGTAGGCGACTCCAAAGAAACCGATCGAGTACTTGTTGCCCGCAACCCCTTGGACCAGGACGTTGTCGTCCTCGTTCAGCGTCATGTCTTTGCGAAGTTCGGCTTTGTCTTTTTTCGCCATGACCTCGTGGAAATAGTCGTAGGTTCCAGAGCCCACGCCTGGAGCAAAAATCTTGAGATCTTCCTCAGGCCATGTCGGGTCGATGTCGCTCCATTTCTTTACCGCATCGCTGCCGACGAAAATTTTCTTTAGCTGTTCGATGCTTAGTTGCTTCACCCAGTCATTTTCGGGATGGATAACCAACGTCAAACCGTCGTAGGCAACCGGTAATTCGATGAATTCGATTCCCGCTTCTTTGCATGCCTCTAGTTCGCCCGGCTTGATCGGGCGTGAAGCGCCTGAAATGTCGGTTTCTTTTCCCGAAAATCGGTTGAATCCGTTGCCGGTCCCCGACCCCGCGACCGAAACATTGACTTCCGGATAGGCTTCGGAAAATTTTTCCTTGATGGCGTTGCTGATCGGTAAGACGGTGCTGCTGCCGTCGATCTTGACATCGCCAGTGAGAGACGACACAGGGGCCACTGGGTCGGTTGAATCGCTCTGTTTCGATTCGCATCCGGTAAGCATCAGCGTGATACATGCCAGGGTCATGCCATTGCAGAAAAGCTTGGAAACCAAAGTCATGATTTTCCTCGGTCAGGTGATAAGTTGAGAAAGTTGGGGAACCACTCGAAATGACGCTTTCGGTTACGAGGGGCATTTTCGTTAGAGAAGGTTTTTCTATCTACCCTTGTTTGGCCGAAGGTTTGAAGTGTTTGTTTAGTTGTAAGTCGTTTGCTTGGGGGTGTTTAAGTTAATGCGTTTAGTGGTTTGTAATGTGAAGTTATGGTGAAGGAGGCCCCGCGTTGACTGCAGGGGGGAAGTCTCCGGCAGCGGAAAGCGGAAAGCGGAGGGTGAACGTGCTTCCGTTTCCTAGTTCGCTTGATACGGCGACTGATCCGCCAAATGCCTGCGTGAGGTGTTTTACGATCGAAAGTCCCAGTCCGGTGCTGATTACCGCTCGCGAGCGAGCCTTGTCGGCGCGAAAGAACCGTTCGAAGACGCGTGGTTGGTTCTCGGGGGCGATTCCAATTCCGTTGTCGCTGACTTCGAGGATTGCTTCGTCGTCGGTTTTCCTGACCGCGACAACGATTTTTCCTCCGACGGGAGTGTACTTAATCGCGTTGCTTACCAAGTTATCAAGGACGGTGTTCAGCCCGTCTTCGTCGGCTTGGATCGTGGCATCCTCGCTGCATTCGACGTGGACATTGATTTCCTTCCGCGAAGCCACGTCGGCATGCTGGGCGACGGTCCCTCTGGCCGCACTGGCGAGGGACAGTTCCACGATCTGCATCGTTTCCTGCCCTGTTTCGACTCGAGCAATTTGCAGCATGTCCTGGATCAATTGGTGCAGGCGTTCGGCTTGTTCTTCAATTCGTTGGACAAATCCAATGTTGTTTTCTTGATCGTGGATGGCTCCGCAGCGGAGGGTTTCCGCGTACGCCAAAATGGATGCCAACGGTGTTTTCAGTTCGTGCGACACGTTGGTCACAAACTCATGACGCAGATTCTCTAGACGCCTCAGTTCGGTCACGTCGTGAAGAACCGCGACGGCTCCCGGCGGTGGATTGCCCGGCAAACAGGAGACGCGAAGGGCGTAGGTGCGAAGCGGCCCCGAGACGGTTTGGATTTCGCTCTCTTGGACTCGCCCGGTCGAAAGGCATTTTCGTAACGCATTGCAGAGTGCCCAGTTGCGAGAGGCCTCGATGAACGGACGTCCGCGGGCGTCGTCGGTGACAAAACGAATCAACTTTTTGCTGGCGGTGTTGGCCAGCAAGATGGTTTCATCGCTGTCGATGGCGATCACCCCTTCATCCATGCTGTTTAGGATGGTCAGTAATTGTTCGAATTCGTTTTGTAGGTTTTTTTGAGCTCTGGCCGCCACGCGATGCAGCTCATTTTGGGAATCGACCAGACGCGACAAAGGGGAATCGAGCGTCGTGCGGGTCTCCGTTGTCGGTTTTCCTTCTTGCCACCGGTCATTTTCGCGAATCAGTTTCTGAGCTACATCGACCAGCGGCTGAAGATTCGCCTGAATCGCACGCCGAGATAGGATCAAGCTGGCCGATGTCAGTACGATTCCCAGCAAGATGACCCCGAATGAATTCAGGCGATGGAGGTCCAGGCCCATGCAAATAATGGCAAATCCCATCACAATGTGGCCGCACCACAGAGTCGAATTGACCTTGGGAGGGACCGGAGGAGTTGGCATGGTCTGCTGCCCATTTGATGAGGATTGAAGCGTTTCTGCGTCAACATAAATCAACCGTTCGCCGCGGGAAGGACATTTAAGAAAAAAACATCTGCAATTTGTGGTCCCCCGGGCTCCCTTTGGCCCTGGATGAGAGGTGCCGTTGGCGGATACGCTATAGGAAATGAATTAATCCCGGAATCGAGATGCAACGGCGTCGATTTCCGCTACTCAAAGGTCTGTTACTGTTCATGTCTCCCAATCCTGTTCCCCCCGCCGAAGTTGCTGACCTGGAAATCAAAGACGCCCAACTGATTTTTAAAACGGTTTGGGAGCAGCTGGAAGAAGAAATCGGTCACGAATTCTTAAGGTTTCCGAAAGAATTGATTCTGCTGGGGGGGGCACCCGGTGCTGGTAAAGGCACGCATACCCGGTTTGTCATGCAAGCGCGCGGGCTGACCTGTCCGCCAATCGTGATCAGTGATCTGCTGGTTACCCGTGAAGCTATGGCGATTAAAGATTCAGGTGGGATGGTCGGCGATAAGGAAGTCGTAGCGATCTTGCTGCGCCGCCTGTTGGATGAGGAATTCCGCGATGGTGCCGTGCTGGACGGGTTTCCGCGGACCCGCGTTCAGGTGGAATGCCTGAAGTTGTTGGTCGATCGCTTGAATCAGCTGTACACCGAATTTGCGGATACCCCGTTGGCGATTAATTTTCGTCGCCCAACGATCCACGCCATGGTTTTGTTTGTCAGCGAAAAAACAAGTATCGCCCGGCAAATCGAACGTGGTGAAAAGGTGGCCGCTCACAACAAGGAGGTCGAAGAAACGGGCGTTGGCAAGAAGTGGGCGCTGCGGAGTACGGACCTCAGTGAAGCGACCGCTCGTCGCCGATACCGGGTTTTTAAGGAGCAGACCTGGGACGCTTTGAAGTCTTTGAAGGAAATCTACCATTACCACTTCATCAATGCGGAAGGGCCGATCGAAGAGGTTGAAGAGAACATCCTTGCGGAATTGCAGTATCAAAGTTCGTTAGAGCTGGATCCTCGGACGTACGATCGCTTGCGGCCGCTTCCTCTAGCGGAAGAAATCGTCGTTCACGCTCGCCAGTTGTTGGTGAAGCGGCTGGATACTTATGAACTGGAGCACACTGAAAAGTTCGTCCGTACGGTTCAGGTGATCGACGAAAAATTCATGCCGATCATCCAGCGTCATGCCCTTTCCGGCCGAGCTCAAGTGAATTCGGAAGATCAGCTTTTCCATGACCCGCTCGCGCTGTCCATGTTGATCGATATCTTTTCTGAACGCGGCTACCACGCCGTGGTCGACAAGCATATCCAAGAAATTCCGGATCGAGTCGATTTGCAGACCGGCGAAATTCACCGGCACGAAAAGACGGTCTTCCGCTTTCAGGTGAATTTTAAAGGGTCGCCAATTCGTCGCGGTTAACAAAGCAGAACCGGTTCGCGCCGTCCCGATTTCTTAGCGGCACGGCGCAAGCGGTCCGGCCCTTCGCGAGTGTTTGTTGCGGTGCCGGAGGGCTCGCGGCTTTCCGCTAGGGATTCCAATTTCTTAGCGGCACGGCGCAAGCCGTCCGGCCCTTCGCGAGTGTTTGTTGTGGTGCCGGAGGGCTCGCGGCTTTCCGCTAGGGATCCCGATTTCTTAGCGGCACGGCGCAAGCCGTCCGGCCCTTCGCGAGTGTTTGTTGCGGTACCGGAGGGCTCGCGGCTTTCCGCTAGGGATTCCAATTTCTTAGCGGCACGGCGCAAGCCGTCCGGCCCGTCGCGAGTGTTTGTTGCGGTGCCGGAGGGCTCGCGGCTTTCCGCTAGGGTTTTCAATCGCGAACCAGCGAGCTCAGGACCGCTCGAACGACCGGGATCGATAGGCTGTTGCCCAACAGTTTCCACTTCCGCCGCATTCGAATCGGTTCGGGCATTTCCGGCCAATTGAATTCGTCGGAAAACCCTAGCAGTCGAGCGATTTCGAGAGGGCTGAATCGCCGCAGCCTTGAATCGACTTGAAGGTAGGAACCCGCCTGCAGGATCGATTTTCCATACCCGCTCGTAAAACAGGCGGTGCATGCGGTATCACGATTTTCCCCGTCGACGATGTTTAGTCCCGGACGCTTTGCATCCAGTTCCCCTTCGTCCACCCAGCACTCCAGTGGTGGGTCTTTTTCAAGGAATCCATCCAGTGGTCGATGCTTCGCCGGCGGCAGTGTGATAGGGATCGGTGGAGGGATCGCAGCGGGGGGGCGGGCGAGGCTATTTGCCGGGGAATGAATGGCCGTTAGGTAGTACCGTTGGCGGCGGTTGGGAAATCCCCAAGCCGTTGGGCAGAGGACCGATTCGCAGACCTCGTAATGAAGTTCACGCAGGAGTTCTAGCCATGCTTGGTGGTCCGGTGTGCCACGAAATTCCGGAACGTTTTCCATCGCAATCTGTCTGGGGCGTCCGTCTGCGGCCTGTTTTAAAGACAGCATAACCTGTTGGAACGCGGCACGGCGAGGGTCGTTTTCGGATTGGTTTCCGCGCCGGCAGTAGGGCTGGCATGGGGGGGATAGCCACCATGTGTCTGCCTCTCGCCAGGCAATTTTTGATTCCCAGCTCTTCGCGGATTCAATGGCGGCAACTCGCGGCGTCTGTCCGAAGTTATGGGCGTAGACCGCTCCGGCTTGCCCGTCGATGTCGACAGCTTGGCTGATTCTGCCAAGCTGAGGTTGTTGGCGGATCGCTTCGGCAACCCCGCCGATTCCCGCAAAAAATTCGAGGATTTGCAGCATCGCTACGCAGCGGCGGCAGCGGCTTGGCTTCGCCGAGCGACGATTGCGATCCCTGCAGCTTCGGCGGCTTGGATCAATTCCGCTTCGTCAACCACGATCGTTTGGTTGGCTTCGATTGCGATGGCGGTCCCCCCTGCCCTTTGGACTCGATCGATCGTTTGGGGGCCGATCGTCGGAACATCAAATCGCATGTCTTGGTTTGGTTTAGCGACTTTAACGAGCGTCCAGCCTTTCTGCTTGCATAGGTCTCCGGTTCGCTCGATGCAAGCATCGGTTCCCTCGACCGCCTCGACAGCCAGGACGGTTCCATCCTTGACGGTAATGCTTTGGCCGATGTCTAGGCCGCCCATTTGTTTCGCGATTTGCCAGCCGAATTCGATGTCTTGTTGTTGTGCCGCGGACACTCGTCTGCGGGTGAGGAAGCCTTCTTTCACGAGTAACTCCGGAGCAAAGTCGGTGGCCGGGCGGACGTCGATGCCACGGTCAAGATAGGTTTGAGTGATACGGGATAGCAAGCTGTCATCGCGTGCATCGCGGCGCCGTGAAAGGAGCAGCGGAGCCAGCGAGCGAAGGCAGGTGTAATCGGGTAAGTGACGCCAGATTAAGGAACCCGAAAAAAGGATCTGAGACTTAAATAGTTTCCCGGCCATCGCGATCTGATCTGCACCATGTCGCCGGAAGAATCGCATGTGGGATCCAAATTTGGCGACCCCCATCCACTGGAAATGATCGCAAATTCGTGCCAGTTCGGCATCCGCATGGTCTTTGATCCCGACGCATGCGACTCCATATCCTTCTCGTTTAGCCGCTTCGGCAACCAGTACCGGAAATCGTCCCCAGCCGGCAATGATTCCGATGGTTGGTTTGTCCGCGTTCGCCCGGTTAGGGGTTAGCCGGGCGCCCGATCGAAGGGCTGTGTTGGCGGTGTCAGTCATGGCAGTTAGGCCGCTTTATTCTCAGCTGCATCGGATGTTTGCCCAGCGGCGACGGGGGCGCCGTTCGCTTCGATTTGAGACGTCAGTGCAGCGACCTCTTTGGTCAGCCTCTGCAGGGCTCGACGCATATCTGGCAGCTTGCGTTCGACCGCCATGATTCGCATCTGTTCACGTTGCGAAGTGGCAGGGCTGCCTAGATAGACTTTGTTTCCATCCAGATTTTCCATGACTCCGGCTTGCGCGCCCACGATTGCGGCATCGCCAAGGACGACATGGTCCTTCAGGCCAACCTGGCCAGCCAGCACCACGTAATCTCCGGTCCGGCAACTGCCGGCGATGCCGACCTGCGAGCAGATCAGGTTGTGTTTTCCGATTTGGCAGTTGTGGGCGATCATCACCTGATTATCGACTTTTGTCCCGGTACCAATTCGAGTTGTCCCATAGGTCCCGCGGTCGATCGTTGCGCCAGCTCCGATCTCTACATTGGCTTCCACGTGGACGTAACCAAGCTGAGCCGTTCGGACGTGTTGGCCATCCTGTTGTCGGTATCCGAATCCATAGGCACCCAGGATCGATCCGGCATGGATCGTCACGTCGGATTCCAGGACCGTGTATTCGTAAAGGACCACGCCAGGAAAGAGCAAGCAGTTCGCGCCGACCTTGCAGTTTGGCATCACGATCACACCGGGCATCAGGGTCGTGCCGTCGCCGATGACGGCCCCTTTGCCGATGTGGACGCCAGGATGGATGGCACATCCGGCGCCGATTTGAGCTGTTTCGTTGATTTGTGCCGCCGGACTGATGCCCGAGAAATCTCGCACAACACAGGGGCGGAATTGTTCCACGATTTTTGCAAACGCCGCGTGGGGCAGTTTGGAAACAAGTTGTGGAATGGTGCAGTTGGGGATGGCAGCGGCAACCACCACCGCAGCAACTCCAGCAGCTTCGACGTCCGAAATTCGTTTCGGGTCATCGAGCAAAGTAATCTGGCCCGTCGAGGCTTCCTGTAAGGGGCGCGCGTCGGCGCAGTGGATGCTGCAATCCCCAATCACGTGCCCGTCGACGATTTTCGCCAGGTATTCGAGCGTCAATAAGTTCACCGGAGCCCTCCTTGGCCATGGAATCAGTAGCAGTCCGTCGATGGTTTCGGGAGACGGACGCGCATTGGTACTCAAGTCCGCGATTCGAAACAAGAGCGAAATTTTTCGAATCGAGCGACGTCCCACGTCCGGTGCGCTGAACGCAGCGCCGCAAGTCAGTGAATTTGCGTTGACCGGCGTAGTTACGTGCCCGCCGTCGCCTGCCGTCGCCAGGCGGTGGTTCCTGCCGCACTATTGTCCCCGCGGCACGAACCGCGTCGCTAACCTGCAGTCCCGCTCGGAAAACGTCACTTATCGATTCTCACGTCTCGAGCAAAACGCAGCAATCTTTCTCCGCTTCCAATAAACGCAGCAAACCGATGAGCGAGGGCGGGTGGATTTACCGTATTCATACCGTGGTCAGCGGAATCGACGCACTTGCCCCTCGAAACGTCATGGTGTCAGCCGACTGGTGGCAATTTCCCGGAAAGATTAAGATTTCTTTTGTTGTCAAAAACGGACGGTCAGAACGGTTGTCTGGTCGCACTGTCATGATTTTTTGCGTCTGGATGCCGCTTTCGGGCTGGGCGCTGGGCGACGGATCGGCAAGAATACCCGGCCCGGCCTTGACAGCCGAACCGCGGCGGCGATACTTGCCCGCCTGTATCTGTCGTAAGCATGCGACTTAACGTATGAACTACACGCGACTTTTCGCAAACTGAATGAAACATTAGCCGATGCCCACTACCAACCAATTGGTTCGCAAACCGCGTAAACGCCAGCGGAAAATGAGTAAATCGCCGGTACTTGAAAAGTGCCCGCAGAAGCAAGGGGTCTGCTTGCAGGTCCGCACGATGACTCCTAAAAAGCCGAACTCGGCTTTGCGGAAGATTACCCGTGTTCGTTTGAGCAATGGCAAAGAAGTAACGGTCTACATTCCTGGTGAAGGTCACAACCTGCAGGAACACTCGATCGTCTTGGTTCGTGGTGGTCGCGTCCGTGACTTGCCAGGTGTTCGTTACCAAGTCGTTCGCGGTTCTCGCGATACACTGGGTGTCGATAACCGTAAGCAGGCACGTAGCCGCTACGGTGCCAAAAAGAGCTAACCAGCTGAACCAAATTTTTTAAACCTCGCACACATCGCATAGCGTTAGAGACCACGAATGGGACGTATCACTGCCAGCCGCTCGCACTTCAAACCAGACCCGCGGTTCAATTCACCATTGGCCAGCAAGTTCATTAACTGTTTGATGCAGGACGGCAAGAAGACGGTTGCCCAAGGCGTTTTTTATAACGCTATTGAGGAAATCGGTCGTCGGTTGCCTGAAAACGAAGCGATCGCGGTTTTTGATGAAGCGATCGAAAACGTTAAACCGTACGTCGAAGTTCGCAGCAAGCGAGTCGGTGGTGCGAGCTACCAGGTTCCAATGCAAGTCAATCGCAATCGTCAACAGAGCCTAGCGATTCGCTGGATTCTGGGTGCAATTCGCGACAAGAAAGGTCGTCCAACGCACCTGAAATTGGCTGACGAACTTTTGGCTGCCTACAAAAAAGAAGGTGTCGCTTACACCAAGCGAGAAAACACCCATCGTATGGCGGACGCTAATAAAGCCTTCTCGCACTTTGCTTGGTAATCGCCAGCAAAAGCGAAATAGCACAACGAAAACGCAGTCAAGGCAATCGTCTCGACTGCGTTTTTTTATGCGCCGCTGGCAGCCGTCGCTCCGCGAATGCTGGTGGCCGGTCGACTCGCGCCGATCGGCTAGGAAGTGTTGTCTGTCGGTTGCGAATGCTGGTGGCCGGACGGCTCGCGCCGTTCCGCTAGGAAGTGTTGTCCGTCGGTTGCGAATGCTGGTGGCCGGTCGGCTCGCGCCGTTCCGCTAAGAAGGTTGTCCGTCGGTTGCGAATGCTGGTGGCCGGACGGCTTGCGCCGTTCCGCTAAGAAGGGGGGCCGTCGGGTGGAGATGCCGATGGGCGGGCAGATCGCCCTGTTTCGCCACGAAAGGGGGTGGATTCGAGTATCATGGGCCCAGCTTTCTTCGTTTGTTCCTTTTGGTGGGTCTTCTTCGATGCGATTGATTGGCTTGGTCAACTGTTTGTGGCTGTTGTTGGTTGCCTGTGGAGGAGTTTCCGCGAATTCCTGTTTTGCGGACGATCCAAGTAAGTCAGGCGATCCGGAGTCAAAGGAAATTTCGGTTGTGTCGCCGCAGGACGATTGGACTAAGCCCTCGTTTTGGCGGACTGGCAAAGGGAAACCGGTTGGAGAGGCTTGGGAGTTCACCGATGGAGAGGTTCGCTTGGTGAAACCTCGTACTGGCGATGGAAATATTCTCAGCCCTCCCCTGCCCCAAAATTTTGAACTCGCCTGGGACTGGAAGATCTCTCCGAAAACGAATTCGGGCCTGAAGTACCGCGTCCGTAAATTTGGTAGTCGATACTTGGGGGTTGAATACCAGATTATCGACGAGGCGATTCCGCTGAAAAATCCTAGCAATGGATCGACCGCTTCGATCTACGATTTGAAGGCACCCGCACTCGACAAACCCTTGAAGCCCGCTGGTGAGTGGAATCATGCTCGAGTGGTCGTCCGAGGGACTCACTTGCAGCATTTTCTCAACGGCAAACTGGTCGCCGAAACTTCGACCGTGGGAACCGCGTGGGATGCGATCTACGCACGTAGCAAGTTCTTTGAAGAGTCCGGTTTTGCGCAGCCCCGTGACGGAGACCGGGTGATGTTGACCGATCATGGTGGGAAAGCGGCTTACAAAAATTTTCAATTGACCGTTTTGCCGGCTCCTACCGAATCGCCCGTTGCCTCTCCCGTCGAAGGGCCGTTCTTGGCGAATGGGATGCGGAACAGTTGGGCGGACCAAAACTCGATCGTGTTGTGGACTCGGACGACGAAAAATCCAGAAGCGAAGATGGATGGGCTTCCTTTCGTAAAATTGTCCAACAGCAAGGCAAAGAAACTTGCGAAGGGGACCGATGCAACAAAGCTTCTTGCCGCACAGTTGCCCGGTGGAGCTGAGTTAGACCAAATGCTGGGGGCGTGTCCCGGCATTGCTGGTGAAGTCCGTCTGACCTATTTCCCGAAATTGAAACGTTACGATTCCAAGACGACCGAATGGAAGACGACAGTCTCGGAAAACGATTTTACGGCTCAATGGGCCCTGGAAAATCTAAAGCCTGGAACCGAGTACGCAGCGATCGTGGAAGCTCGCCCGCTGACCAAAGATGGAGTTCCCGCAGAAGCCCTCTCGGCGGTTTTGCGAGGCGGTTTTGAAACGGCACCGGAAGCGAGCAGTGAAAAAGAGGTTCGGTTTTGTATGACGACCTGTCACGATTTTATTCGCCGTGATGATGGCGATTTAGGACACAAAATCTATCCAGCTTTTGAGCAGATTGGTCCCGATTTTGTCGTCCACGCCGGAGACATCGAATACTACGACAAACCGGATCCGTGGGCGATGACAAAGGAGTTGATGCGGTTCAAGTGGCAGCGTATTTTTGCTTTGCCCAACAACCGTCGGTTCTATGCAAACCATACGACCTACTTCATCAAAGATGATCACGACACATTGAAGAACGATTGTTGGCCAGGAGAACGCTACGGATCGGTCTCCTTTGAAGAAGGGGTTCAGCTGTTCAACGAAGAGCAATTCCCTTCGCATCAACCTCGCTACCAAACGGTCTCTTGGGGCAAGCATGCTCAGATGTGGATTTTGGAAGGTCGCGATTTCCGCAGCCCCAACACCATGCCGGACGGGCCTGAGAAAACGATCTTGGGCAAGACGCAAAAAGAGTGGCTGTTGCAGACCTTAAAAGACTCCGACGCAACCTTTAAATTGCTGTTCAGTCCAACGCCGATTGTTGGTCCAGACCGTGATAACAAAAGTGACAACCATGCCAACGATAATTTTGTCCATGAGGGAGACGAGCTTCGGGAAGCCTTTGAGGAGATCGACGGTTTGATCATTTTCTGCGGTGATCGCCATTGGCAATACGCGTCGAACGACGAAAAATCAGGGCTGTGGGAATTCGGCTGCGGGCCCGGAAGCGCCGATCATGAATTGGGCTGGAAGCCGGGGGACAAGCGACCATCGCATCAGTTTTTACGAGTCGCTGGAGGCTTTTTGTCGGGGCGTGTCGAAGCCAAAGGAAAAGATGGCAAGCCCGAATTGACGCTCCGGCATCATGAGGTAAATGGAAAACAAGTAAGCGAATTCCATTTCCCCGTCGCACGAAGCGCAAGCGAGTAAGTGAATACAAATACAAATACAAGCACGAAACGCAAGCGAGTGAACACCCGGCTCGCTAACGCGGGTCCAGATTACTCGGTTGCGTGGCGGCCGTGAATACTCGCTCGCGCTTCGTGCTAGTAAGTGGCTTGCCCGTCTTGATTCCTTTTTTACACCTCCATCTCATTCGGCTTTCGTGCGATGCCTCAAAATCTTTCACCGGTCATTCTTGGTCTGTGGCCAATCGCGGGTGTCACGACTATTGGTGTGACTCAGGCGGACGCCATTGCGACGATTGAAACAGCCATCGCACACGGAGTGCGTACTTTTGATTCGGCTTTTAGTTATGGGTATGACGGCGAAAGCGATCGATATATCGGCCCGTTTTTGCAGCAGGCTTCTCCCGATGATCCCTTGGAAATCATCGGCAAAGTTGGCCAGCGTTGGTCTAAGGATCGGCAGCGAGTGATCGATGGTCGTCCGGAAACGCTGATCGCAGACGCGGAGACTTCGCTTGAGCGAATGGGGATTTCCTGTTTCGATCTGTTGATGTTGCATTCTCCGGATCCCAAGGTGCCGGTCGCCGAGTCGGCTGGCGCAGTGGCCGACTTGCTGACTGCCGGGGCGGCTAAGCGGGTGGGGATTTGCAATGCGACGCCCGCTCAACGAGCTGAATTTGCTCAGGTCGTTGCCTGCAGTGCAATCCAAACACCGTTGAACTTGCTGCAGCGTGAAGCGTTGATTAAAGAGATTCCAGAAGCGGCTGCCGCTGGGACGGACGTCCATGTTTACTGGACGTTGATGAAAGGTCTATTGGCGGGAAAAATATCCCGCGATCACGTTTTCTCGGCTGGGGATAGTCGTCCGAATTATCCGATTTTCCAAGGGGAAGCTCGCCGCAAGGCTCATGATGCGATCGATGCATTGCAGGAGCTTGCTGCCGAAAGTGGTCTGACCATCGCTCAGCTTGCCATTGGTTGGGCAGCATCGCAGCCGGGCGTAAGTGGTGCCCTTGTGGGGGCTAGACGCCCGGAGCAGGCTGCGGAGATCGCTGCGACTAGGATTCTTGGTAACGATATTCTGGAGGCGATCCAGCGGGTCGTGCGAAGCACCTACTGATTCATCGTGCCGCTTTCCCTGGACGCGTATTTCAGGTTCAATAGCGGCCTGTGGTCGAAGATTGCTTTTGTTTTTGCGGAATGGACAGGGATTCGATGTCATTAAATGCGGCGGCGGTTGGCTTGTGTGATCAAGCAGAGAAAAATTCCGCGAACCTGCGGTTGGAGGTTCATTCGATCGCGGGGGCTCGCATCCTTGATGCGGGGATCGCAGGTGCAGGATCTTTGGCCGCTGGATTGTTGATGGCTCGAGTCTGTTTAGGAGGGGCGGCTGAGGTTCGCTTGGAAACGACAGCCGACACGGAACTGGGGAGCGATGTCTCGGTAACGGTTCAGACCGACCAACCTTTGCTCGCTTGTTTAGGTGGCCAGTATGCCGGCTGGCCGGTGCAGGCGGAGGACTATTTTGCAATGGGAAGCGGGCCGATGCGGATGCTGCGAGGCCGCGAAGCGGTTTTGGAATCGCTGCAGTTGCAGGAGCAGTCCGCTGTGGTTGCCGGGGTGTTGGAATCGGACCGTTTGCCTACCGAAGGGGTGATCGCTGCGATCGCTGCGGAATGTAAGAAGGAAGCCTCTGCGCTGACGCTCTGCGTCGCCCCGTCCACCTCTCTTGCGGGAACGGTCCAAGTCGTCGCTCGAAGCGTTGAAACCGCGATGCATAAATTGCACGAGTGCGGCTTTGATGTCCGTCAGGTTGTATCGGGATGGGGGAATTCACCGTTGCCTCCGATGGCAAAACCGGGCGACACCGTCGGCGGCATTGGCCGAACGAACGACGCGATCTTGTACGGCGGCCGAGTGACGTTGTGGGTCGACGCGGACCAGGATGCCGTCGACCAAGTGATTGATAAAGTGCCCAGCCAGTCGTCGGCTGATTACGGACGGCCCTTTGCTGAAGTGTTTAAAGATTACGAGTACGACTTTTACAAAGTGGATCCGAATTTGTTCAGTCCTGCTGTTGTGACGATGGTCAATTTGCGAACCGGGCAAACCCGACGTAGTGGGCGTTTGGCTGGGGATGTTTTACGCCGCTCTTTCGGTATTTCGTGATGGATCAGCCTGCCGTTCCGGCATCCAATCGCAAACCGCTTCAGATATTGGTCCTCGGTCCCGATGAAGGCTGGCATGCGGACCGTTTGCGGTCTGCGGCTCAGGCAGCCGGGCACCAGATGCAGTTTGCCCGCTATGAAACTTTGGCTGCATCCTTGGATGGTAAAGGCCGACACCGGCCGGGTTGTTCCTTGGGGACTTTGGAATCGTTTGACGCGATTTTAACCCGGACAATGCCAACAGGTTCGCTGGAGCAAATTACGTTTCGTTTAGCGACGCTGCACTCGTTGATCGATTCCCCAACGGTTGTTGTCAATCCGCCCCGCGCGCTAGAGACAGCCATCGATAAGTATGCCACGTTAACGGCTGTCAGTGGCTTGGGATACGATGTCCCGGCGACGGTGGTTGTGCAGTCGCGACGCGAAGCGATGGAGGCGTTCGAACGGTTGGGGGGAGACGTGGTGGTTAAGCCCCTGTTCGGTGGTGAAGGTCGCGGTGTGATGCGCGTCCAAGATCCGCAGTTGGCGTGGACCACCTTTGCAACACTGGAACGTTTGGACGCGGTCTGTTACGTCCAGCAATTTGTTCCGCCTGGCGGAATCGATACTCGGTACTTTGTGATCGGGGATGGGGTTTGGGGGATTCGCCGCCAAGCTCGCGAAGGGTGGCGGACGAATGTTTCGCAGGGCGGGCAAAGCGTCGCGGTTCCTGTTAGTGAATCGCAACGATTGTTAGCTTTGCGTGTGGCGCGACGCATCGGGATCGAAATCGGTTCGGTCGATGTGCTGGAAGCGAGTGATGGTCTGCCCCGAGTTCTGGAAGTGAACGGCGTCCCGGGCTGGAAAGGGGCTGCGACGGCACTGCAGATCGATTTGGCGGCCGAAATGATTCGCCATGTGGAAGTCTTGGTCGCCTCCCGCCGCAATGAGTTTGCAGACATCATGGAACCCACCTCGAATTGTTCACCTTTTGCACGGCCGACGGAATGACGGAAAAAACCAATCGAAACGTTGCGGATCGACTTAGGAAAGTTGCTGGTTTGGTGCCGACGGCGGTTGCGATTGCTCAACCCGAAGGAAAACCACCTGCAAGTGGGCCGCGATCGTATCGTGTAATCACTTTCGCCGAACTGGATCAGCAGACCGATGCGATTGCTCGAGGCCTGATCGAGTGGGGCGTTACTCCGGGAACTCGGTTGGCGATGTTGGTGCCCTTTGGGATCGATTTTTTGATGCTGACTTTTGGGCTGCTAAAAGCGGGGGCCACGGTCGTTCTAATCGATCCAGGCATGGGACGACGTAACTTGATCGACTGTTTGGCGGCGGCTCAGCCAGAAGGATTTATCGCGATCCCCCGGGCTCAGCTGATTCGAGCCGCGCTGCGAAAACGATTTCCTCAGGCCGTGTGGAATGTGACGGTTGGATCGAAACGCTGGAGCGGAAAACAGACGCTCTCTGAAATCACCAAGCGAGGTGCGGCGTCGCAAGTCGCGTTGCCGACCCGTCAGGATTCCGATTCCGCTGCGGTGATATTTACGACCGGTAGTACCGGGCCGCCCAAGGGTGTCCAGTACACACACGGGATCTTTAATCATCAGGTCGATCTGATTCGCAAGCGATACAACATTCGACCGGGGGGAAGAGACCTCGCATGTTTTCCTCTGTTCGGTCTGTTCGATGCAATGATGGGGGTTACCACGGTGATCCCCGATATGGATCCGACCAAGCCTGCGGATATCAATCCCAAGCGAGTGCTGGAAGCGGTCGAGCAGTGGGAAATCAACCAAGCCTTTGGTTCGCCAGCACTCTGGAATACGGTCGCTACCTGGTGCCGTGAGCATCATCAAAAACTACCGACGCTGACGCGTGTTCTGTCCGCCGGAGCTCCGGTTCCGCCGAAGACTTTAGCGATGCTGCGAGACATCATCGCCCCGGACGCCGAGATCTTCACGCCCTATGGAGCGACCGAATCGTTGCCCATCGCGTCGATCGAATCTCGTGAGGTCCTGGAAGAAACCGCCCATCAAAGTCGCCAGGGAGCCGGGACGTGTGTCGGCAGCCGTTTTGAGCAGATGGAATGGCGAGTGATTCGAATCACCGACGGACCCTTGGAATCGATCGATCAAATCGAAGAGCTGGCGGTTGGCGAAATTGGTGAGTTGATGGTTTGCGGGCCGGTCGTGACTCGCGAGTATGTCACCCGCAGCGAACAAAACGCTCTTCATAAAGTCCGCGACGGGGACCGGATTTGGCACCGAGTTGGCGACGTCGGATACCTCGATTCAAAGGATCGATTCTGGTTCTGTGGTCGCAAGGGACACCGTGTGCAAACCAATGCCGGAGTGTTGTATACCGTTCCCTGCGAAGCGATTTTCAATAATCACCAAGATGTTTTCCGATCGGCTTTGATTGGGATCGGTGAAGCGCCGAATCAGCAAGCGGTGTTGGTCATCGAACCGTACAAAGGGGCTCGCCCGAAAGGGAGACCCGCAACGGAAAGGTTGATCGCTGAATTGCAGCAGTTGGCGGGTAGCAATCCATTAACGGCATCGATTCAGGATATCCGTATCCACCCGCGAAAATTGCCCGTCGACATTCGTCATAACAGCAAGATTTTTCGTGAGCAATTGGCGGTGGAATATCAGCGATAGAGATTCGGCTTTTTCGCCGGGCCTGCGAGACGGTGAATTGTTTTGTAACGTCTTTCGCGTGAGACGTTAAATTTATTGGTGATGTATTGTCGGTCTGGCGAGCTCAGGAGGGTGACGGTCGTAGCCAGACGGTATTTCCTACTGCATTCTTGTCACGACGGCATTTGTCGCGTCGCTGGCTTGCACTTCCACTCGGAAACCAACCCATATTGGTTTCACGTCCCGAGCGAAAGGTGACAAGCACGCTGGCTGGTTAGGTAAGCTGCTTGGCTTAACGCATCACCGAAGAGCCGGATGGGGTTCGGATCGTGGTGTGTACGACTCGAGGTTGGTTGATCCGTGGAAGGCGAGTCCGCGTTGCGACCAAGGTTTCCAAAATCCCACTTTGCGTGGTTTGGTTGTTTTGGTTGACCAGGCGGCGATGCCAGATCACTCGCCCCGCGCGACGTCCGTAAGGAAGCATCTCTTGGACTTCGGTGACCACGTGAACGGTATCGTCAAAGTAGACGGGGCGTTCGAATTTCCACTCGCCGATGCGGACAAGTGCGAGTGTTTTGACCGCGGGGTTATCGCTAGACAATCCTGCCATGATCGATAAACCAAGCAAGCCGTGTACGATCGGACGCCCAAAGGGAGTGCCCGCGTCATTGTCTTCGCCGCCGTGTAACGGGTCATGGTCGCCTGTCAAATCTGCAAATTCGACGACATCGTCCCGAGTCAGTCGGCGTGGAGCGCTGGTCCACGTGTCGCCGATCTTTAACTCTTCAAAGTGGAGTTTCATTGAATCATTCTCTCCAGATTAGTTCCGTTTGTATTCGAATCTTTAGCTTCCAAGCTAGGTGTGGGATTCGCAAACCGGGTTTAGGTTGTTTTAGTGCAGTGAAAGTCGGTTGCCAGTCCCCCCCCCCCGAAAGTGACGGTGATACTAATAATCGGCTGTTCGTTACGTACCGTTGATTTGTTTTAGGTAAGATGGTGGGGGGATTTAATGTTTGCGGTAATCCCACTATTTAAAATTGCTTTTTAGACCTGCTGTACGCCACTTGGAGCCTTCCCAGATGCCCTACCTTTCGCTGTTTCGCCAGTCCCGCCTGGATTCACTATTGCGTCGTGCAGGTAATAACGTGCGACTGTGGGGGCTGTCGGGACTACTTGCTTCTCTATTCGTCGGTGAGCTGATGTTCTTGGCGGCGCCGGTCGTTGCGGAGGAACCGGTTACGTTTTCTATCCACCCTTTGGCTGTCGATGCAAATGAGGGAATTGCTGCGGGAGATCTAAATGGCGATGGAAAATTGGATTTGGTGGCGGGCCGATACTGGTATGCGGCTCCCGATTGGACGCCGCGACCGGTCCGAAATATTGAGGACTGGAATGGGTACGTGCAAAGCAATGGTGATTATCTATTTGATGTGAATCAGGATGGGAAACTGGATGTTGTCGCCGGTTCATTTATTCCAACCCAGGTTCACTGGTACGAAAATCCCGGCGAGGAAGGTTTGCGATTGGGCAAGCAGTGGACGCAACATCTGTGGACCGATACTGGAGCGAGTGCCAACGAAGGCCAATTATTTGAAGACTTGGATGGGGATGGGATTCCGGAATGGATCGTGAACAGCTGGAAAAAAGATGTCCCTATGTTGGTTTGGCGGATCGTTCCTGAAGAGCCTAAAGAGGGGCAAGCGGCGGCATTTCGCCTGCAACGTCAGGAACTAGGGGCCAAAGCGAATGGACATGGAGTTGGGGTCGGGGATTTGAACGGTGATGGACGCAAAGACATTTTGGTCGGGCAAGGTTGGTACGAACAACCAGCCGAAAACCCTTGGGAGGGAAATTGGGAATTTCATCCCGATTGGGACATTCACGCCAGTTTGCCTGTCTTGATTGAAGATCTAAACAAGGATGGCAAGAACGACATGATTGTCGGTTATGGGCACAATTATGGTTTGGAGTGGTGGGAAAATAAGGGAACCGATGACGCAGGAAAGACGCTGTGGGAAAAACACTTGATCGATCGCGAATTCAGTCAGCCTCATACGCTTGCGTGGATTGATTTGGATGGAGACGGTCAGGGTGAATTGGTCGCTGGCAAACGCTACTTTGCTCACAATGGGGGCGACCCAGGTGGCAAAGAAGTACCTTGTCTTTACTACTACAAATGGTCCTCTGACAGCAATAGCTTTACGCGGTATACCATTGATGAAGGCCGCGTCGGGACCGGTTTGCAAATCGCCAGTGGTGATTTCAACGGAGACGGACAGGTCGATTTGGCGGTCGCCGGCAAAAGCGGGACCTACTTGTTGCTTGCCAAATAAGTGGCTGCTTGGATGGATCTTTCAACGCGTTAGCGGCTAGATGTTCGAACCACTCGATCTGTACTGCGAACGATGTGATCCTAGTTTTTGGGCTGAACCTTTTAATGCGTTCAGCAATTTTGCCTTTGTGATCGCGGCAGTTGCCGTTTGGTGGCGAGGCAGGAGGCAGACGCAGAAAGGGTTGGCAGGTGGGCGAATCGCCCACCCTGCCCTTCCCTGGCCGGTCGCTGGGTTGGTCGTTTTGGCTGGCCTGGTCGCGATCGGCAGCGCCTTGTTCCATACCTTTGCTACCCGCTGGGCAATGGTGTTGGATGTGGCGCCGATCTTGGTTTTCCAGGTTTGGTTTCTCTGGTTCTACTTACGAATCGTTCCCAGACTCTCGCGTCGCTGGGGGACTGTCAGTTGCACGCTGTTTCTGGCAGCTCATGGGTTGGTAATGCTGTTCCCAAGGGATCTGAACGGACCAGCTTGGTTTAACGGATCGCTTAACTACCTTCCTACGTTGCTCGTCTTGGGGGGGCTGGGGCTTTACCAGGTCCAGACGCAAACACGCCTGCCCTATCGCATGCTTGGGATTTTTACCGCGTTTGCCTTGGCAGTCTCTTTGCGCACGGTGGACCTTTGGATTTGCGAATGGTTTCCCGTCGGGACCCATTTCGCCTGGCACCTTATCAATGGAGTCGTTTTCTTTTTGTCAATTGACTTATTGCAGCAGCAATTCGTCTTGACGCCCACTGGTTGGATTGCCGATGGTCCGGCAGGTGATGCAGATTCCTTGAATGAATCTGAGAATAAATCACGATAAATTTTCCAGGACGGGAGTCGAAAGTTGAATTCGCGCTGGCTATTAGGATGGTTGTTGCTATTTGCGTTAAGCAGCGTCACTGCGCGGGCTCAGGCAGTTGTCAATAACAACTATGGCGGGGATCCCTACGCCACTTCGGGAGCCGGGTATTACCCGGGAACCGGAATGGGTGGGCTGATGCCGACGTCCTGGAAGGTTGATGACCGACTTTGGTTCCGCTGGGAATATCTGCATATGTGGACCGACGGGATGGACGTGCCGCCTCTGGTAACGACCAGCCCAATCGGTACGCCTCAGGATCAGGCTGCAATCCTCGGGATGCCAGGGACGACGACGCTCTTTGGTGGATCCGAAATCAATGGCGGCGCGGTCAGTGGCACTCGTTTTCAAGCCGGGTTCTGGTTGGTCCAGGATGGTTCGGTTGGGATCGAGGGTGAGTACATGATGTTCGCCGACCAGAACGATGGGTACGCCGTATCGAGTGATGGGACACAGATTATTGGTAGGCCCTTCTTCGATATCACCCAAGGTCAGGAAACCGCTCAGTTGGTTTCCTATCCAAACCTTGTTAATGGTTCGTTGTCGATTGGATCCAATTCAAGTTTTAGTTCCTACTTGGTCAATGGACGTGTTTCGATGGTCCCGATGGCCGTTGTCGCTTGTGCTGGAGACGTGGCACCCGATCGTATCGATTGGATTGTCGGGTATCGACACATCAGCCTTGATGACTCGTTGAGCTTTCGGGAGCAGCTGGAATCGCAGGTCACTCCGAGAGGAGAAATCAGTCTGGCCGAGAATTTTTCATCGAGCAACGAATTCAACGGACTTCAGCTAGGGGTAACCTATCAAGCCAATTTTCGACGCGCTTGGTTAGAAACAAAAATGCGCGTTGCGCTCGGTAACAACACGCAGGAAGTTGGTATTTCTGGTAACACCGTGCTAACGGAAAACGGAGTTTCGGACACTTATCCCGGTGGCCTGTATGCCCAGCGCACCAATATGGGTACTCACAAACGAGAACAATTCACGATGGTTCCTGAATTGGGAATCACGTTCGGGTTTCGTTTGACAAGTTGCCTGCATGCAACGGTCGGTTACAACGCTATCTACTTGCCAGCAGTGGTGCGAGCGGGCGAACAGATTGACCAAGATGTCAATCCAAATCTCTTTCCCGAAGAAACGGTTCCGTTCGTCGGAGCCCTACGTCCCGGGTTCCGTTTCAACGAAACCGACTATCTGGCACACGGTGTCAACATCGGAGCCGAGCTGCGGTTTTAAGGATTTCGTGGCCGTTGCAATTCGGACGTCGAACGAAGTCGCGGCGGTTTCCATCGGTCGAGAAATGCTTTGCTCGTGACGCCCGCTGCCTAGCAATTCGCAGGTGTTTCGGATGGTTAAGAGCTGAAATTCCTAGCGGAAGGGCGCGAGCCCTCCGGCCCGGGCAGCTCGCTCCGCAAAAGGCCGGACGGCTCGCGCCGTTCCGCTAAGAAGTGGTCGCGAATCGCAGATTGCTTGCGGTATTGGGCGTGCAAGCTCTCCGGCCCTGGAACTCACTCTGCAAAAGGCCGGACGGCTCGCGCCGTTCCGCTAAGAGGTGGTCGCGAATCGCAGATTGCTTGCGGTATTGGGCGTGCAAGCTCTCTGGGCGCTGGAACCACTCTGCTAAAGGCCGGACGGCTCGCGCCGTTCCGCTAAGAATGGGGGCGATTTCCAGTGGTCGCCGCAAATGGTCTCTGCCCCTTTCGTGTCTCCTCTGCGCGGTCGCCGAAAGCGGAAAGAAGATTGAATTCTTCGAAACAGGACCCTCCCCTTCTCTGGTCAGGACGTCTGGCTTCGGTATTGTTTCATTGTGGTTCTTTCCCCCAGTCGTTGCATGTCTTAGAATCTTCGCAGACCTCCCGGTTTGCCTAGGTCGCTTGGTTGATGAAGCGTGAATTTGGCAATCCCGGGCAATGTCGAATTCTGTTGCCGAATCGATACCGACCGACTCTCAAGGAAGAACTGCAATGTCATCATGGTCAGCGCGTCGCCGTAAAGTTTTGGCCGCATTCGTAAAATCGGATGCGAATGCTCATAGCCGTCAACGTCGCTTTCAGCCTCGCCTGGAACTGTTAGAAGATAGGCGTTTGCTAGCAGCTGCTGTCGACTTGGCCGTGCTTCAAGGCCGAGTCTTTGATGATGTTAGCAACAACGGATACACGGCCGGTGAAGAAATTGCCGGGGCGACGCTTCAGTTGTACCGCGACAATGGTGACGGGATTTTCCAGCCATCCGGTGGCGACAGTTTGGTTGGCTCCGACACCACGGACGCAAATGGTCTGTACGAATTTTCGGATCTGACCGCTGGAGGGTACTTTGTGCTTCAGCCTGCACAGCCAGCCCTTGGGCTGTTGCAGTCCGAGTCCCCGCTGATCACCGTCAGTGCGGAAGCTGTCAAAGGGCAGATCCGGACGACCATCGATAGTTTTGACCAAACCAGTCAGGAGGTGATCGATACGATCCAGGACGATGTGCCGGTGACAAGTAGCGTGGCGGCTCCGGAAGTGATCGGTGGCGAACGAGACATGTATGTCAATAAAACGAGCGTCAACGGTGCCGTGCAATTGAATGTGGACAATCCATTGTTGCCCGATCAGCTCACATTCGACTCGGTGACTACGGGGGCTGGAGAGCGACGAATTACCTGGGATGGCGTTGATGGGGATGCGTTAAGCGTTAACGATACAGGGCTGGCTAACGTTGATTTGACGGCAAATGCGGTTGGCGTCCAATTGCAGATCCGGGCGGATCAAGCTGGAGGAAATGTCATTGTCCGGTTGTATAGCGACGACGGGGTTGCTGGCACCGCAACTCGGTATAGCTCGGCGACCCTGCCGATTCCTTTAACGCAGCAGAACTTTCTGTCCGCCGAACTGATTCGATTCAGCGATTTTGTTGCAACGTCTGGCGGAGGAGCCGATTTTACGGACGTGACTGCGATCGAGATGGAGATCACGGCGGGGGCGGATGTGAACGGCGCTGCGGAACTGGTGGGGACGGTCGGTACGACTGTCTTTACGCAAGATTTTGCGAACTATGAGGAGGCCGATTTATCGCTGACCAAAACGGTCGACAATGCGACTCCGAATGTTTCGCAGGAAGTAACCTTTACCGTTCAAGTCGACAACGCGGGCCCCGATTCGGCAACCGGCGTCGAAGTCACTGACGCATTGCCCGCAGGAATTACGTTTCGACGGTTTTCGACCGCCAACGGAACGTATGATTCTGCCACGGGAATCTGGACGATCGGAACCATCGCCAGTGGAGACAGTGCAACGATCACGATCACAGGAGTGGTCGACAACGCGGGCCGAAAAGTGAACACGGCACAGGTCACCGCCGCCAACGAATTTGACGCGGACAGTTCCCCAGCAAACAGTTTGCCGGGCGAGGACGACCAGGCTTCGGTGAATGTTGATCCGCAGACGATCGATTTATCGGTTGCTAAAACGATCGATAACGAACGCCCAAATATTGGCGATAACGTCACGTTTCTGGTCACGCTAAGCAACGCAGGTCCTCAAACAGCAACAGGCATCGCAGTCCGTGATTTGCTCCCGACCGGATTGGCTTTGGTGTCGGCGACAGAGAGTGCCGGAAGTTACAACGAAGGGAGTGGCGTCTGGACATTGGCGTCGTTGGAAAGTGGCGATGATCAGACTTTAACCATGGTCGCGACCGTTCAAGCGAACGGGTCGTTGGTGAATACTGCCGAGGTGATTGCCGCCGACCAGTTTGATGTCGACAGCACGCCGAACAACGCGGACGCCGAGGAGGATGACCAAGCCTCGGCAGGATTAACGACTCCGACTGCCGACTTGTCTCTCACCAAAACGGCGAGCAATTTAACCCCCAACGTAGACGAATCGGTGACGTTTACGCTGACCGTTTCCAACGCGGGGCCCGATGCCGCCAGTGGCGTGACCGTTACCGACCAACTTCCTGCCGGGTTCACGTTGGTGAGCGTTTCGGATGCTGACGCGTACGATCAAGCGACAGGTGTTTGGACCGTTGGTAATATTGCCGTCGGGGTGCCGCGGATTTTGGTTTTGACCGCAACGGTTGATTCACCAGGAACCTTAATCAATTCGGCTCAGGTTTCCGCTTCCCAGCAGCAGGATCCCGACAGTACACCGAACGACAACCTGCCTGACGACGACGATCAGGACAGCGTAACGATCGATGTCCCGGCGATCGATTTATCTTTGACCAAAACGGTCGACAACGCGCGTCCGAATCTTGGGGATGAAGTCGTTTTCACGATTCGGGCGAACAATGCCGGCCCTGATGTCGCAACCGATGTGATCGTTCTGGATTCTTTGCCTGCCGGTTATGCGTTTGCGGGTGAATCCACCACTTCCGGAACCTATACGGAAGCGAACGGAAACTGGGCAATCCCAACGATCGCTGTCGGGGACACCGCCGTTCTGGAAGTTCGTGCCACGGTCGTTAATGCGACCCCCGGAGTCAACACGGCCGAGGTGATAGCCGCCGGTCAGTACGATACCGACAGTTCACCGAACAACGGCGATTCGACCGAGGACGATCAGGCCAGCGTGGGGCTTCAATTGGCCACGGCGGACCTCAGTTTGACCAAAACCGTTTCCGCAGCCACTCCGGATGTTGGCGAAGAAGTCACTTTCACGATTCAGGTTCGCAATTCAGGGCCGGACGCGGCAACCAATATCGAGATCGAGGACATCTTGCCAGCCGGGTTGGCCTTTGTTTCGGATACGGCAACGCTGGGTAGTTATGACGAAGTCCAAGGGATTTGGAGTCTTGAAAATCTACCGTTTAATGGTGATGCAACCTTGCAGGTGGTAGCGACCGTTGAGGCGGCTGGAACGTTGGTCAACACGGCGGAGGTCGTCGCGGTCGACCAGCAAGATCCGGATTCAACTCCGAATGACGGCAACAGCACGGATGACGATTTTGCCAGTGTCGACGTAAATGGGCAGCAAATCGATTTGTCGGTTACCAAGACCGTCAGCGACTCGTTGCCAAATGTTGGAGATTCGATCACCTATTTGATTACCGTTCGTAATGATGGACCGAGCACGGCCACCGGAGTTGTCTTGCTTGACCGTTTGCCAAGTGGCGTGGTTCTTACCGATCAACAAGCGAGTGCTGGCAGCTATGTTAGTAGCACGGGGCTGTGGAGCGTGGCATCGATCGAACCGGGAGATGAAGAAACACTAGAATTGACGGTTCGTGTTGATCGTCTGTTAAACGAACTGGTCAACCGCGTTCAGGTTCAGGCCGCCGATCAGCCCGATCTTGATTCCGTCCCTGGCGACAGTGTTGTTGGCGATGACGATTTAGCGGAGGTTTCGATTCGGACTCAGGTTGCGGATTTGTCGCTGACGAAAACGGTGAGTGAATCCGCACCCAATGTCGGTGACGTTGTCCGCTTCCAGATTGAATTATCAAACGACGGACCTGATAACGCGACCAGCATCGTGGTTGCTGATAACTTGCCTGCGGGGTTGGAGTATTTCTCGCATAGCACTTCCGCTGGTGATTTCGATCCGGTCTCCGGGGAGTGGACGATCGACTTATTGACCGATGGTGGGACGGTGTCGTTGTTTATCGATGCGACCGTCGTCGACAACCAGCCGTCGACGAATGTGACGCAAGTGATCGCTGTGGATCAAGTCGATTCCGATTCAACCCCCAACGACAATGTGGGAAGCGATGATGACTATGCTTCCGCACGAGTCACGCCTCCCGTCATCGATTTGTCGCTGACAAAATCGGTAGCCGAGTCACGGGTGCCGATTGGAGGTGAGGTCTCGTTCACGTTGACGGTCCGCAATGATGGACCGGACGACGCAAGTGGGGTTTCGGTCCGCGACGAATTGCCGACCGGCCTAGCGTATGTCAGCTCAAATGCTGAGCAGGGTGGATACAATTCAGGGACGGGGATTTGGGAAGTGGGTGACCTTGCGGCGGGCGAAGCGGTAACCCTGGAAATCATCGCCAGCTTGACCCTTTTTGAAACGTTAACCAATCAAGCCGAAGTATTGGCTGCAAACGAATTTGATAGCGACAGTCAGCCTGGGGACGGCGTCGAAGCGGACGACGACTTTGCAGCTGTTGATGTTATTCCGGCAAGTAGTGATTTATCGCTAACCAAAACGGTCGATAATTCTGCTCCCAACGTCGGGGGCGAAGTTCTTTACACGATCACTTTGGCAAACGCAGGACCCGATTCGGCAGCCGAGATTCAGGTTCAAGATCAACTTCCTCCAGAATTAACTTTTGTTGATTTCACGGCATCGGTCGGCGACTACGATTCCGCAACAGGCATTTGGCAAGTGCCTGAATTAGCGAACGGTGCGAGTGCGACGTTGCAGATTCGAGCAACGGTACAAGGTAACCAAGCCGTTTCGAATTCGGCAGAAGTCATCGCCAGCAATCAGTTCGATCCCGATAGCGTGCCGGCGGACAATGATCCCGATCAGGATGATTACGCTGACGTCACGTTGACGCCGCAGTTGGTCGATTTGGCGCTCACGAAAATCGTGGATGAGGAACGACCAAATGTAGGCGACGTGATCGCTTATTCATTGGAACTTAGTAATGCAGGGCCTTCGACGGCAACCGGTGTTGAAGTGACCGATTTGTTGCCGGCAGGCGTCACGTTTGAATCGGTGCAGATTGGCCAAGGTCAGTACAACGCTCAAACCGGAATCTGGACTGTCGGTTCGGTCGCCGCCAACGAGACCGCGACGCTTGTCATTTCGGCACGTGTAGGCGAGATCAGTGGCGCAACAAATAGTGCCGAAGTGACGAAGAGTGATCAGCCCGATATCGATAGCGATCCCGACAATCAAGACACGACCGAGGATGACTGGGCAAGTGTCGATTTCCGGACTCAGATGGCCGATTTAGAACTCCAGAAATCGGTTGATAATGCGACTCCCGATCGAGAGGCTCAGGTTCAGTTTTTGCTGGAATTGACTAACTCAGGACCCGATACCGCCGAACAAATCGCAGTGCAGGATCGGTTGCCAGCGGACTTGCAATTTGAATCCGCCTCTGCCAGCGTCGGTGATTACTCGGCGCAGACCGGTATGTGGACGGTCGCTTCCTTAGCTTCTGGTGAAACCGCGACGTTGGTGATTACGGCAACGGTGCTGACCGCTTCGCCGGTTGTGAATACCGCGGAGGTCACCTCGGTGCTTCAGTTTGATCCCGATAGTACTCCCGGCAATGGTTTGATCGGAGAGGATGATCTGGGCAGCGTTACCATCACGCCGCCGGTTGTCGATTTGTCGGTTTCCGCTGCGGTCGATAACGACAGTCCGCTGGAAGGCGACGTGATCACGATGACTTTCGATGTTTCGAATGCGGGACCGATTGACGCCACGGGTGTTGTGGTCGCGGTCCCCTTCCCCGACGGAATGACTTTGGTTTCATCCGATCCTGGATCGGGGACTTATGATCCGGCTACCGGAGTTTGGACGGTTGGCGATATTGCCGCCGGCCAGACCAAGCAATTGGTTTTGATGGCTCAAGTCGACGAACGGGGGATCAAAACGATTCAGGTGGAAGTCATCTCTGCCGACCAGTTTGATATCGACAGTGTCCCTGGTAACGGAGTCGACAGCGAAGACGATCAGGTGGAATTGCTGATTCGAGCTCCACGCCTGTTGTCGAAACGGTTGTTCATGTCACGAAGCTAGGTTCTGAACGGACGGTCGATTGAGTGATTGTCGCCTTTCGCTCCGCGAAAGAACGTCCTTTTGGAACTGCTTTCGTGGAGCGAAAGGCTACAGTCTTTCTCTGTTTCCGATTGCAACGACAACCCGTGAAGCATTGGGGTTTGGGGAAATCCAATTTCAGCAACGGATCTTGCGGGCGATCGATGTAGCGTATCGGTGCCGCCCTTGCGGCGGCACAAGCCACTGGAGGCGGCTCTTAGGCAAACCATTGCCGCAGTCGTGTGCGTTAAGATTGCCGAAGCACTTCGAGGGTTTGGAAATGGATGTCCACAATGTCCTCCACCTCGTTTGCATAGCCACCCGCCATGGCAACAGCAACCGGGATTTTGTGTTGGCGACACCAACCGATCACCTTTTCGTCGCGGCGGCGCAATCCCTGCATGCTTAGCGATAGGCGTCCCAGCCGATCTTTCTCGTACGGATCGGCTCCGGCAAGATAGATGACAAGGTCGTAGTTGCCAGCCTGCGATTGGTCTTGTTGCAGGCTGTCGAAGACCGCTTCCACCGCCGCACAGTATTCGTCATCTTTGGTTCCATCAGGCAGGCTGACGTCTAGGTCACTGGGGACTTTGCGAAGCGGGAAATTCTTGACTCCGTGGACCGAACAAGTGAACGCACTGGAATCTCCGGTCAGGATGGAGGCGGTTCCGTTTCCTTGATGGACGTCTAGGTCGATCACGGCAGCTCGTCGGATCAACCCTTCGGCTTGCATCGTTCGGATGGCGATTGCGGAGTCGTTGAAGACACAGAAGCCCTCCCCCGCGTCGGCAAATGCGTGATGCGTGCCACCCGCTAAATTGGCGGCGATTCCATCGGTCAAGGCGGAACGAGCCGCCGCGATGGTCGCCCCGGCGCTGCGCCGCGAGCGTTCGACCATTTTGTCCGACCAAGGGAATCCGATCCGCCGTATTTCCTGGGACGTCAAGGTTCCCGTTTGCACGCGGTGGATGTAGTCGGCGGAGTGGCTGGTCAATAACTGTTGGTCGGTCGCTGCCTGAGGGACCTGGAGGGACTGCGGACTGAAATTCGGTGATTCAAAAACGCGTTGTCGAAGCAGCCTGTATTTTGACATCGGGAACCGATGTTTTTCGGGCAATGGCAGTTCAAAATGGTCCGTGTAGAACAGTCGCAATGGTCGAGCGCCGAATGGAAAGGGGAAGGCGATTCTTTAGTACCGATCTTGTTCGGCTTCAGCCCACACGTGGGCTCGATCCTCGGCGTCAAATTCAACATGGATCAGACTTGGGCTGCAACAAACGGGACAGTCTTCGACGTACTGCTGGCTTGTTCCGGCGGCGATGTCTAACGGGACAACAATTTCTTCACCACAGTTGTCGCAAACGTAAGCCCCTTCGACATCGATGTTTGTAGAGGTCGGTCCTTCTTCGTCGTCGAAGTCCTCGGATGGATCGTCGTCAAACATTTCTAGGTCTTTTTCTCAATGATGGATTTGTAGAATTCAGGACGTCGGTCGGCGAATCTATCGATGACATGGGCACCGACGGTTCGTTCGATCCGTTTGCTGCGAGCCAATTTCAGGTCGGCGGTTGCGTAGAGAATCTGTTCCGAATCGTCGGCGGCTCGAGCCAGTTCGATCCCGTCGGGACCACAGATGCTGCTCAATCCACAGAAATCAAAGTTCCGTTCGTGACCGACTCGATTTGCAGCGACAAAATAAAGGTGGTTTTCCATACTTCGAGCGGGCGGCACGATTTCAGCGGTTCGGGCTGCAGCCACGGGCCAGTTTGTCGAAAGTGCGATGATGTCGGCTCCGGCTAACCCGAGCACACGCATCGGTTCAGGGAAGGAACTGTCATAGCAGATTGCCAATCCGACGTTTGCGTCTCCGGCTGGAAGGGGCGCGTATTCCTTGTCGCCACGGTCGACGAACTGGTCGACACCAAGCTGAGGAAGATGGATTTTTCGATAGCCGCCAACCATTCCGTCGGGGCCGATCAGGACACTTGCGTTGAACAGTGACCCTTCAGGCGTTTTTTCTAGAAAACCAAGGCTGATGTGGACTTTGTTATTCGCGACGCATTCGAGCAAAGGTTTCCAGCGAGGGTCGTCGACCGTCATTGCCGAATCGTTTGCCTCCTCGCGACTTTCAAAACAGTATCCGGTTAGCGCACATTCGGGGAAAACGATCAAATCGGCACCGTTACGGGCTGCTTGGGTCGTCCATTCGGTCACACGGTCGCGGTTTTTCTCGATGGCGGCCAGAGTGACATCCATTTGAACGGCGGCAAGTTGCATGGTGGATCTCGGATTGAATGAAAATAACTGCATGAAGGCAGGGTTGGCGATCGATTCTAATTTGTAACAATCAATTCAGATCGACAAGCAGTCTGTGCAAAAACTCCGTAAAACCGCGATAAATGGTTATGAGTGACATGAAATATGACTACGACCTGCTGGTAATTGGTTCGGGCCCTGGCGGTGAGGGAGCCGCAATGCAGGCGGCCAAGGGTGGAAAGCGGGTAGCCGTCGTTGAACGTCATGTCTCGCTCGGTGGTGGTTGCACACACTGGGGAACCATCCCTAGCAAAGCGTTGAGGTATTCGATTACTTCGACGATGAATGCGCTCAAAAACCCCATGTTTCGCGAGTGGGGGATTCGGGTCAGTCCGACGATGAAACAGCTGAAGCAGGGGACGCAAGCGATCATCGGAAAGCAGGTCCAAATGCGACAGTCCTTCTACGATCGGAACAACGTCCCGGTCCTTAAAGGAACGGCTGTATTTGTCGATGACCACACGGTCGACATCGAAGGGGAACGAGTCACTGCGGGCTATTTTGTGATCGCCACGGGATCGCGACCGTTTCGTCCAGACGGTGTCGATTTCAGTCACCCTGCGATCTACGACAGCGATACGATTCTTGAACTGGATACCAAACCGCACACCATCACCATCTACGGTGCCGGAGTGGTCGGAACGGAATACGCTTCGATGTTTCGGAACCTGGGGATTAAAGTCAACCTTGTCAACACTCGAGACAAATTGCTTGAATTTTTGGATGATGAGATCATCGACGCTTTGTCCTACCATTTGCGAGATCAAGGGGTTTTGATTCGTCACAACGAAACCTTTGAATCGATCGAAGGCTGCGAAGGGGTTGGCGATTGTGGTGCGGTGCTAACGCTGAAGAGCGGCAAGCGGTTGAAGACGGACGTGATCTTGTGGGCAAACGGTCGACAAGGAAATACGGCAAAATTGGGGCTGGAAGCGATTGGCATCGAACCCAATTCACGCGGCCAATTGATCGTGGATGATCAGTTCCTGACCGCTCGGGATCATATCTACGCGGTCGGAGACGTGATTGGTTACCCGTCGTTGGCCAGTGCTGCTTATACGCAAGGGCGTGCGGCCGCGATGCATATGCTGGGAGAGAAAGACGGGAATTTACGGGTTCATGATATTCCGACCGGCATCTACACCAGCCCGGAAATCAGTTCGGTTGGCAAGACCGAACGAGAATTGACCGCCGCCTGTATTCCATATGAAGTCGGGCAAAGCAATTTTAAGAGCCTCGCACGAGCCCAGATTGTTGGTGCCACGGTTGGGATGCTGAAATTGCTGTTCCACCGTGAAACCCGCGAGATCCTTGGCGTGCACTGCTTTGGAGTAAACGCATCGGAGATCATTCACATCGGGCAAGCGATCATGAATCAACCGGCTCCCAATAATACGATCGAGTATTTTGTGGAAACGACTTTCAATTACCCCACGATGGCAGAAGCGTACCGCGTTGCCGCTTTGAATGGGTACAATCGATTGTTTTAGGGCAACGCAAATACGTTGCCTCGATTCGCTCACGCCCTAGGCGGAAGTACCGTGTCGTTTGACTTCGATTCTCTTGCTCCCGACAGCGACCAATACGCCGTCGAATTGGTCGATGCGATCTTGGACCAAGGTTGGCAGCAGGGAGCCAGTGACATTCACTTGCACCCACGTAGCGATTCCTGGGAGATCCTGTTTCGAATTGATGGGGCTTTGGTCCCGATCGCCACGGTTCCCAAAAGCAGCCGCACCGATCCCTCGGCAAGGCTGATGGTTTTGGCCGGTTTGCCAACCTACAAAGTAGGCCAACCATTAGAAGGGCGAATCGACCTGTCTATCGATGCCCGCGATATGCGAGTCGGGTTGTTTCCAACGCTTTATGGACAGCGAGCCGTCATTCGGTTGTTCCGTGCGGAGGCTCAGCTGCATGAACTGGCAACGTTGGGGCTAGGGGAGGAAGTGACTTCGACGCTGGCGGCACTAACGACCGAGACCGAAGGGGCGATTCTGTTAACCGGGCCTGCGGGCAGCGGAAAAACAACCACGCTTTATGCCTGCCTGCGAGCCATCGTCGGACGCCCCGTGCGACGCTCCGTTTTAACGATCGAGGATCCACCCGAATCGGTTTTAGCTGGAGTCAGCCAAAGCCAAATCGATGCCGCCTCGGGGATGAGTCTGGCGGCGGCCTTGCGCAGTGCCGTTCGGCAAGATCCTGAAGTTCTGTTGGTCAGTGAGATCCGTGATCCCGAAACCGCCGAAGCAGCCCTGCAAGCTTCGCTGACAGGGCACTTGGTCTTCTCTTCTCTGCACGCCCCCGATACGGCAACGGCGGTTCAGCGGTTAGTGCAAATGGGCTTGCCGCCCTATTTGATCCGCAGCGGTGTACGAGCTTTATGTAGCCAGCGATTGTTGCGTAAGCGGTGCGTCGAATGCCGTGATGTTCCGCTGATTCGGTCAGGAGAAAACGGACTTCGCGAATGTCCTGAATGTTTAGGCGTTGGTTATCACGGACGCGTCGCGATCGCCGAATTGATGGTCCTGGACGGGGACGACGCGGTAGGCAATGTCGTTGGGGCTTTGCTTGAGGGGACCGTCCCCGCGAATCAGATCGGTCAGGCAGCTGCCGATGCAGGAATGGTGACCTTGGCACAGCGAGCCTGGCAATTGGTCGAAGAAGGGATCACTGATGAAGCTGAACTGTATCGAGTGCTAGGGCGCCGAGGCATCCGGCACTAAAAGGCTGACCGGTTCCCGCCGGCCAGCGTCTGGTCAGCAAGAACCACGGCAGTCACGTAGCGACGCTTGCCAGAGCGTGGGCAGCCCCCCCAAGCGTCACCAATACATTTCACTTCCAACGCGAATGGCTCCGCGGACGAAAGCGACTGTCTGATCGGGTTACACGCATCCATGGCGGGGTACCCGGGTTTGGAACATTCTAGCTCGGGTCGCTTTGGCAGATTTCGATCGCTTCGATAATTTGGGCGTCGGGGATGTCTTGATACATTTGCACGTGGCCCATTTCAGTCGGCAACACAAATCGTAATTTGCCGTGGCTGACTTTCTTGTCGTTTTGCATGGCCTGTAGCATCCCCTGTGGGTCGGCTTCGTCCCAGCTGAGAGGCAATTGCAGCTGTTTCAGAAGCGCGTTTTGGCGGTCGACAAAGGCGGCGTCGACCAAGCCTCGGCTGCAGGCCAAATGGGCTGCCATTCGCATTCCGATGGAGATCGCTTCCCCGTGTAGAAATTTCCAATAACCTGCGGTCGCTTCGATTGCATGCCCGAACGTATGGCCGTAATTCAATGTGGCTCGGCGTCCGGTCGTTTCGCGTTCGTCGGCGATCACGACGTCGGCTTTGGTTTGGCAGCTAACTGCGATTGCGTGTCGCAGTGCCTCTGGGTCGGCTTTGGCCAGCCGCGAAGCGTTCTTTTCCAGCCATGCAAAAAAGTCAGCGTCGGCGATCACACCGTACTTGGCAACTTCCGCTAACCCACTGTGGAGGACTCGAGGCGGAAGGGTGTTCAGCGTGACCGTGTCGATAACGACCAGCGAGGGTTGCCAGAAGGCTCCGACGACATTTTTGGCATCGGGAAGATTGATTCCTGTTTTCCCGCCTACACTGCTGTCGACCTGAGACAAAAGGGTGGTGGGGACTTGGACCAAGCGAAGGCCTCGATTGAACGTCGCTGCGGCAAACCCTGCTAAGTCTCCGACGACTCCGCCACCAACGGCGATGACCACCGATTGCCGGTCGGCTCGATCCATTCGCATTTGCTCCCAAAGCCCTGCCAGTTGTTCTGGGGATTTGCTGTTTTCGCCGGAGGGGACTTCTGCCAGGTCGACTCGGATGTTTACGTCCCGCAGTTGCTTGACCAGCGGTTCTCCCCACTGGCCTCGGATTTCGGAATCGACGACGAAAAATGCATGGCTCATATCAGGGAGCGTGCGGTGAATGGTCTCGCCAACCTGTTCCCACCATTCCGTCCCGACCAAAATAGAATAGGGTGAGGCGGTTAGAGGGACCTTCAGTTCTTGGACCGGAGTTGGAAGACGCGATTCAGGCATTAGGGACATTTGCAGTAAGAGGTTCGGTCTTTGGGAAAGAAGGAAAACAATGAATCATTCTGACAAACCGGAACAAGAAACGGAATCGGTGTTTGAAGAAGCTGGAAAAGAGGGCGAACGAGCTTTCCGCCGAGGGTGGTGGGCGCTGTTCGCCCTGGGGTTGCTGGCGATCGGAGTGATCGGAGCCGTTTCAGGGATCCAGCTGCGGCGGACTCAATTGGAAAAGACGATCGATTTTTTTGGGGCGGACGCGGTGGCCGCGTTGCAGTCTTCGGCCGTCTTGCGTTTGCGATTCGATGAAGGGAGTCCGTTAGCCGAAAAAATGGAATCGCACGATCGCACGATCGATCTGGCGGGGGTCCCCGGAGTCGGGCACCTGCGGCATGCGCTGCTGGATCAACGGCATTATGACTGGGATACCGTTGTGGAGAAAAAAATCGAAGAACAAGAAAAGCAATCTTCGGACAGTTGGGTTGCCATCGAGCTGGAAGGAACCCCCCGAGGATACGATCCGATTCATGAAACCATTTTTTGGCTAGAAATGAACAGCGGAGCCGTGGGGGTCGTTGGCGGCAAAGGATCGGTGCAGTTGAATTCGCGTGTCGCTGGGGCGGTCAAAGAGCACGTTCTGATGATGAGCAACGTGCGTCTGAATCGTTAGCAGGCGGGGGGGAATGAAAAATCCTCGCCGTCGCCGCACAGCTAAGCGGGTACTTTTAAGCTTTTTCACCGTTCTAATATTCGACCAGAGCAAAACGCGAATGGCGATTGAGCCGGTGGATAGGCCTGAATTGGAGAGAATGAGGCCTGAAATCGCTGAATTGTGGTTTTTTTTTGCGTATAATGGACCTTTCCAGAATCATTCTGGGCTTGCTTTTCTTTCGATTTCTAATGGGCCTATCAGGCCGCGTAGGGACTCAGCATGACCCTCTTCCAAAACTGTTTCATCTTTGCTCAATCCGATGCGGCGATTCCGTCGGCTGCCGGAGCTGCTCTGCTTGTTTTTGCGGTTATTGGACTGCTTGGATTGCTGTTGGGGCTGGTTGCAATCGCCGGCCTATGGAAGGTTTTCGTAAAAGCCGGCAAACCGGGCTGGGCGGCTTTAGTGCCCGTTTACAACGCGGTTGTCTTGTTGGAAATCGCCCAGCGCCCACTGTGGTGGTTGGTGTTGTTGTTGATCCCCGTGGTCGGTCCGGTTGTGATGATCCTTGTGGCGATCGACGTCGCCAAGGCGTTTAATAAAGGGGCTGGATTCGGAGTCGGTATGGCTTTCCTTCCCTTTGTTTTTTATCCCCTTCTGGGGTTTGGGGCCGCCACACACGCCGATGCGCTTGAACCGGAAATGCTCGCGTCAGAAACTCCACAAAAAACACGCGGTACGGCGGCGACAAGCCAGGAATTTAGCGAGCCGGACGACGCTAACTTCCAACGTAAATTTGTCCTCTTTCAGGCGGTCCCCGCTTGGATGGTCAGCATGCTCGTTCATGTTTTGCTGCTGCTATCTTTGGCGTTGATGACGATCGAAGTTCCTGAACAAGTGATCAACGTTCTCAGTGCGGCGGCCGGTACCGAAGAAGGGCCCGAAATCGAAGAATACACCATTGAACCTCCGTCGGAGGATATGGAAGAGACCGAAGAAGAGGTTAGCGAAGAGGTGGTCGACACCCCGGAACCGATGGAAGAGATGGAGCCGATCGATATGGAGACTCCTTTGGAAATGGTCTCCATGCCGGTTAGCTTGGTCGACATGGCCAGCCAGATGGCACCCGTCGCCGATTCGCTGCAAACACTCAGTGCGAAATCGACTAGCGAACTTGGCAGTCGCAGTAGTGCTGAAGTTAAGAAACAAATGCTGCGTAAGTACGGCGGTACGGATTCCAGTGAAGCGGCCGTTCGCATGGCCTTGGAATGGCTGGAAAAACACCAAGCAGTTAACGGTGGTTGGACCTTCAATCATCAACTGGTCTGCCGTGACCCGCAGTGTAATCATTCGGGGACGTTGGATACGGGCGTCAACGGCGCAACCGCCTTAGCCCTGCTTCCGTTTTTAGGAGCCGGGCAAACTCAGTTCGATGGCGAGCACAAGCAAACCGTTCAACGTGGTTTGGCTTTTTTGGTCGCCAATGGGAAACCTGGAAACAAGGGAGGCCTGCCGGTTGTTGATTACACCGAGAAAGGTGGATCGATGTACTCCCACGGGTTGGCGGCAATCGTCCTCTGCGAAGCCTACGCAATGACCGAAGATCCACGTTTGGCCGTCGCCGCTCAAGGGGCCCTGAATTTCATCATGTATGCTCAGGATCCTCGTGGAGGCGGGTGGCGGTATTCGCCGCGACAAGCCGGAGACACCTCCGCGACTGGATGGCAGATCATGGCTTTGAAGAGCGGTTACATGGGGCACCTGACGGTTTCGCCTGCTTCAATCCGCGGGTCGTCACTTTTCCTTGATTCGGTCCAGTCCGATTATGGTTCGCTGTACGGGTACACCGAACCATCGGCCAGGGCCGGAGGACACCGAGCGTGTAACGCCGTTGGCCTGCTTTGCCGAATGTATTTGGGCTGGGGCAAAGATCATCCTGGGATCCAGAAAGGGGTCGCGAATCTGGCGAAGACCGGAGTTGTGAAGAGCGATATCTATTACGACTACTATGCCGCTCAGGTGCTTCGGCAGCATGGTGGTCCCGAATGGGATAAATTCAATACCGTCTTGCGAGATTGGTTGGTTGCCGAGCAATCGGATTCGGGGCCCACTAGAGGAAGTTGGTACCTTGGGAATGTGGGGCACGGGACCGAACATGGCGGGCGACTTTATACGACTTCCATGGCGACGATGATTTTGGAAGTCTACTATCGACATATGCCTCTTTACTCCGACAGTGCCGCCGAAGAAGAGTTTCCGCTCTAAGGTGACGTGATTCGCGCGGTAAGCGAATCGCAGGCGATTCGTTTACCACGGAAACCACTCATCTATCGGTGAACGGCTTAACCGTCGTGGCCCGAATCTTTGATGTGCTGGCCGTCCCCGGAGCGGCTGCCCTGAATGTTCCCCAATGCACGTTGGTTGCCAAGGCGATACTGACATTCTGGATCGCGGTTATTGATCGCGCCGCATATCCCCTTGGTAGCTGCCAAGTTGCTGTGCGAAATACTGTCGCCAACGATCTTTGTCGTACTGGAAATCGACTTCGGGAGCGATTTCACGAAGGGCGCTGAGGACATGCGGGTTGCGCAAATGATCGGTCCTAGAGGTTGCCTTGGCGCCCATGGATAGGCCGCCGGCTCCCCCGTTCTGTCCCAAGGTCACATTCGTGTCGTGTTGCGGACGTTTGGTGGTCGTGTGGGAGGTGACCAGGGCGTCGACAAGGGCAAACCGAATCTCGGGATCGGGAAGGAATGACAGGGCGCGTCCCGCTTGGTTGACTTCAGCGTTATTCGAGCTTTTTAACATCGGAACGTAGGTCCGTACGGCCGACTGGTAGCCATAATTTTGCAATCGCTCGTACGCCGCTTCACGGATCACCGGATCGTTTTCCTGGACTCCGACGCGGACCAATGGTTCGACGGCAGCAGGCATTGCGAATTGTCCCAGCAATTGAATCCACAATAGCCGCAGTGCATGCGGTTGATTTTGGTTGCGAGGATTGGTCAATTCGTCACCGAGTGCGGGAACGGCCAACGGTGAATCGATGGCCCGCAGCGCCACCAATGCTTCACCCGCTTTGTCGCCTCCGCGAAGGTATGCCATACGCCAGCGGGCGATGTCACGTTTCCATGCCTTGACCTTGATGTCCACTTCTTTGGATTCTGCCTGCATCGCAAGGTCTTCGGGCAATTGGTATCGGCCAGCACTGCGGACCAATCCTCTCTCGCGTGCCCATTGCTTTCGGGGAATCCATTCATCACGACGTTTAACGTAGTCGAGAGATTCGCGAGCGGGACCATGTTCAGGGTCGATTGCAATCACGCGTCGCATGTGGAATTCAGAGTGATCCGACAGGCTGTTTTTAGTGCACCATCGAGCCATCTCGTACTGGCCCTCGACGGTATCAGGAGCCCTGGCTGCAAGCTGGCGATACTGCGCGATCAGTTCGGCATCGCGGGTTTTACGAACGTCCGATTTTCGGATGGCGATCCGCAGCCCGTCGTGCAACTGCACCAACGCATAGGGACGTGGATCGTTCTCAAATTGACGAATGTTGCCTGCAACACTGGTGCCGTGTGTCAGTTCAAGCGTGTCGGCAGCGGCTGCAAACTGGAAGCAGAATGGGACGGCAGCAACGCCCACCCACCGCAAACTTTGAACGCAGCGAGTCAATCTGAAATTCTTCCATTCAAATCGCATGACTGTTTGAAACGCCAAGAAAAGGGGGAGAAGAGACACGAACATCCCTATTATAGGTCATTTGCCCCAAAAGACGAACAATTAAGCCTCCTTCTGGAGGCTTGCGGGTTATTGATCGCTGTCATCCAGTGGAGCGGCGCCATCATCGGGGGCATCGATTGGCTGGCCGGGCAGTTTTTCGTCCCCAAAATACCTAGCCGCTTCGAGAAATGATTCCAGCACGATTTGGGCGGCGACGGCGTCCAGGCGTTGTTTGCGGCGGTTCCGCGACATCCCCCCGGCTTGCAAACGTCGTGTCGCATCGGCCGTGGTAAAACGTTCATCGAACAACCGCACCGGCCGTTCGGTGGTTTCCTGTAACCAAATCGCAAACTTGCGACTTTCCCGGCTTTTGTCGCTTTCGCCTCCATCGCAGTGGATCGGCAACCCGACGACGAAGCCTTCAATCCGTTCGGTTTGGACCAGTTGTCGGAAATATTTTGTTTCTTGCTCCGGTGGGCTACGACGTAAGATTTCCAATGGACTGACTAAAATACGCCCAGGATCACAAATGGCGATTCCCATCCGAACGGTGCCATAGTCGATGCCTGCCAGTCGCCCGGATTGCGGAAAAAAGGGCTCGGTGGTTGTCATGGGGCCTTACGGGCTGGAATGTCGTGAGGGAATGGATTCGATCCGGAAAATACTAATGCAAAAGCTATCGGGCCGTTTAATTGCCGGGAACCGGCTCCAAGCCCTCTCGTCTATGTCAATGCTGCTCACGCTTATCGCTTACCATTCAGGAAACGCTTCTCATGTTCATGACGTGTGTCGATCATCGCTTCCGCCCTGCCCTCTTCGGATCCTTGATAACATTGATGATGGTAAGTCATTTCAGCTCAACTGCACATGCCGACCCGGTTGGCTTGGTCGAACGCTATGCACTCGCTGAGAATCGCCAGTCGATTCTAGATGAATTGGTGCCGGGGAGTGTTGAATTCTATTACTACCATTGCCTGCACTACCAAGTCACCGGCCAGTTAGCGAAGTCCGAGGATCTGTTGTTGCAGTGGGAAAACAACATTCATCTGAACTCCAGTCCATTGCTGCGAGGGATGTTGGACCGGCAGCGGTTGTTGACATTTGGCGCGACGCCGGATCTAACGATCAAATACCTTCGCGCCCGGTTAGGAATTCAGCTGAACCATACCGCGCCGCCTTTGCGCGGCGAACGTCGTTACCCCGATACGCTGCCCGCAAATGCGCTGGTTATCGATACGCTGATTGACGATTCACTGAGAAGCGAAAGACAATTGACTCAAGCAGGCCTGCAACGTTTGGGAGAACGTTTCTTGGCGAATGAGGTGGCCGGTTTGCCGGTCAATGTGTCGTGGTTGCTAGAACAGGTTGATGGTCCGTGGATGGATAACCTGGATTCACTGGTGATCATGGAATTGAAACAGAATTCGCCCAGTAGTCGACGGTTCGGTGAATTTTCGGCTCACCGTTGGTTGACGGAATTGCAATTAGAACGGGTGGCGGAAGCGATTCCGGAGGTCGCGTTTTCGGAACCGATGATCCGCGAGCGCCTGCTGCGGATGCGTCCGAGTGACGATTCCGATATGGGGCAGCAGTTGGCGGTCCGCCGTCGGTATTACGAACGGGCCGATGAGTATCTGACGACGTTGCCACCCGCTTGGAATGCCCTGAAGGCCGCCGTGCTGTATCGATTGCTGGAAGCCGACCTGGCCGTCGGTAAACCGCTTGAATCTCGTTTCGTGCGGTACTTGCAGTTACCGCGTGAATCACAATTGGTTCCGTTAGAACTGCGTCGAAATGCAGGTTCTGCGCTTGTCAAAATGAACGAAGATTATTCTGCATGGGCGTTTGTGCCTCCCATTGGCAACGATGCCGATCTGGTCCGTTCCTACCTGGAAATTTTCCTGGAAGATGCCGAATCCCCAGCGGCCTACGCACCGTGGTTGCAAAAAGAGTATCTGGATAATGTTTTCGTTGAAACCCAATTGTTAAACGGCGTCGGGACGCCTGCCGATTGGTACCGCAGGCTTTCTCCTGAAAATCAGCAGTCGCTGAAAGAAAAAATTGAATTGACTCTGGCACCTGAAAATCTGCCGGTCCACGATCCCACGCAACCCAGTCAGTTGCTCGTTGACGTGAAAAATATTCAAGAAATGGTGGTGCGGATTTATAAGATCAATCCCACAGCCTATTACCGTACGCATACGGAACCGTTGAATTCGGATCTGGACCTGGATGGCTTGGTGGCTACGCACCAACGGCGGATTGAGTTTGCACAGCCAGCGGTCCGCAGGCACCGCGAAACAATCGCATTGCCCGAAATCGAAGGCCGTGGCGTCTGGGTTGTCGATCTGCTGGGTGGAGGACTACGAACGCGAGCCATGATTCGTCGTGGTGAAATTCAGGCATTGACGCAATTAACGGTCGATGGGCTGGAAGTAAAACTGTTTGACGAACAGCGGCAACCACTGCAAGACGGCCGGATGTGGATTGGGTCGCAGGAGTTTACCGCGGATGAATCGGGAGCCATCACTTTGCCGATGGTCGCCAATTCGACGACGCGTCGAGGGATTGTGGTCGTGGGCGATTTGGCAGAAACGATCACTTTGCCTCAAATGGAAGAATCGTATTCGTTGTCCGCGGGCGTCCTGATAAGTGAGCAACAACTGCTGGCCGGTCGCACTGCAACGATCGGTCTGCGCCCTCGATTGACGATGAATGGCGAACCGGTGTCCCTGTCCTTACTGCAGGATGCCTATGTCGAGATCGTGTCGACTGACCTGGACGGAATTCAATCGACCAAACGATACGGTGATTTGCAATGGACAGAGACGACGGAAATGGCGCTTGCGTTTCGGGTCCCCGCCCGTTTGCAGCGTTTGGATCTGCGAGTGGTCGGCCAAGTCGAACGGATTGCCGATGGACGCATCGAAGACGTGCAGTTCGCGGATCACTGGAATGTGAACGGTATCGACCAGACGGCTGCAACCGTCGATGCGTATTTGACACGGCGTGGTGAAGATTGGGTGATTGAGGTTCGGGGCCGCAATGGAGAATTGGCGGGCGCCACGTCGGTGGCTGTCACGCTGCAAACGACCGTCCGCCCCCGACCGGTTCAGCAGACCTTGCAAACAAATGATGCGGGGGTGGTGGTTCTTGGTCCGTTGCCAAATGTGACCAGCCTAACTTTGGGAGTCGGAGGTGGAGCGGTTCATCAACGGCATTTGATTTTGGATCAAGCCGATTGGCCGGTGCGCGTCCATGCGGGGAATGACCAGCCCGTGCAGTTTGCTTTGGATACGGAATTGCCTATCACCAACCGTTTCCGGATTTGGGAGATGCGGCAGGATCGTCCGCTGCGAGAATTGCCAAAACAACTTTCGGTCGAAGATGGTCTGCTAAGTTTTACACCGTTGCAGGCTGGTAACTATCGCTTGGATGATTTGCAACGGCAGCGGACCGTATCGATCGCGATCAGTGATGGCGATGTGCACGCTGGCTACGCCGTTGGAACGGTCCGTGCTCTGCAGGTTCCAAGGCGGGATCCGCTTGGTATTACCCGTATCGAAACCACTGCCAATGGGATTGAAGTTCAGCTTTCTGGTGAAGCCCCTGCCGCTCGCGTGCATGTTTTGGCCAGCCATTACGTACCCCGTCGGTTGGTCGTCGACCGTTTACGACTGGCCAACCTTTCGGATCTTCAATCTTCCTATCTGCAGTTGTTAAGCAATGCTTATATCAGCGGGATGAAGCTAGGCGAAGAATACGAGTACGTTTTGAAAAGGCAGTTCGCGAGTAAATATCCTGGCGTCATGCTGCCGCAGCCTTCACTTTTGTTGAACCCTTGGGAAACCGATCAAACGACGAATCAGTCGCAAATCGCCGCCGATGGGGACGAGCCTCAAGCCGCAGCGGTGGCTGCTCCTAAGCGCAGCAGGGGCCGTGGATCGCACGCGAAACAGGTTGGTCCTCAAATCGATGTGACGCCCACCTATGATTTTCTCGCCAATGGGGGAGGTGTCGCGCTGAACTTGTTGCCCGATGAAAACGGCAAGGTAACGGTTCCCGCAGCGCTCCTTGAAGAGTGGCCGATTGTGCAAATCGTTGTGATGGACCCGAACACATTGATTCAGCGGACTCTGTACGGCAAGTTGGCGGAACCAGAACGACGCGATTTGCGACTTGCGCAAGCGTTGCAAGCCGAATCGCCCTACGCGTTTGAACGCGGAGTCCTAATCGCCTCGCCCGATCAGCCATTGAAATTGGACGAGCTAGGGACGGCTCAATTGCAGGTTTATTCAAATTTGGCCGACCTGATGGGGCTGTACCAAACGTTGGTCGACGACCCGCGATTAGGTGACTTTCGAGAACTTGCCCGCTGGCATCAAATGGACGACGAAGCGAAACGCGAGGCGTATGGGAGATTGGCCTGCCATGAAGTGCATCTGTTTTTGTCACAGCATGATCGTCCGTTTTTCAAAAACGTCGTCCGGCCGTTTCTTGAAAACAAAAAGGAACGCCAACTGATTGATGAATGGTTGCTGGGGACCGATCTGACGCCCTGGACGGAGCCTTGGAAATACCACCGATTAAACGCGATCGAGCGAGCCATCTTGGCACGCGCGGTACCTGCGGCCCGTGACGCGATTTTACGTGATCTGAGGGAGCGGGTTGCGATGTTGAAAAAAGATCCAGAACGACTGCGCCGAGCCGTCGAATCGGGATTGCGAAGCCGGCGGCTATCGGAATCGCGAATGGACCAGATGGGTGGCATGGGAGGATTTGGTGGTGGAGGTGGCGTCGGTGGGATGATGATGGGCGAAGCGGCGCCAGCGGAAGGAATGGCCTTTGGTGGAATGGGGATGGGCGGCGGAATGGGCGACATGGCAGAAGAAGCGGAGTCGGAGGTTCTGGATCGTGCGGAGAATAAGTCCGAATCGGCTAAGTTCTTTAATGCCAAACCACAAGCGAACGCCTTGGGATTCGGGTTCCGTAAAAAACGTTCGTTGGGCAGGGTTGCCAATTTCTATCAGCCGCTTGACCCCACTAAGCAGTGGGCCGAGAGCCAGTGGGATCAAGTGCGGACCGCCGATGCGGATGCCCAGTTGATCGCGGTTGACCACTTCTGGGCCGATTGGGCGCAGAATGGGCCAGCCAATAAACTGAGTCAACATTTGCTGGATCCAACGGATAACTATCACGCGGCCCTCGCTGCACTGGCCGTCTGTGGACTGCCCCTTCAGGCGGGCGACGTCGCGCTCCCTGACAAACCAGGTCAGCCCTACGCTCCGGAACATTCCGTCGCGGTTATCACAAAACGCTTGGTCGCTTTGCAGGCGATGGAAGGAGATCCAAGTCTGCTGGTTGGGCAACGCTTTGAAGCGGTGGGAACGCCACCGGTCGATGACGAGGACCAGCAGGTTCGCGTCGCACCCGTTGAGTACTTGACTCAGGTGGCGTATGTCGGGCAGGTGATCGTAACCAATCCGACGCCCCAGCCACGAACGGTCGACTTGCTTTGGCAGATTCCTGCCGGAGCCATTCCGTTGGCAGGCAGTTTGGCAACCGATAGTGCAACGGTTCGACTGGAACCTTTTGCCGTTCATCGGCAACAATACGAATTCTATTTTCCTGCCTCAGGAACATTCGTGCATTATCCCGTTTGTGTCTCGCAGGCAGGCCGAGCGGTAGCTCTGGGCCAAACGCGTGAATTTAATGTCGTCGCAAGCCCGACGGTGACGGACGAGAAATCGTGGCAGGCAATCGCTCGCGACGGTTCCGCTGCACAGATCGGAAAATTCTTGCAGACGGCAAACCTACACCGCTTGGATTGGTCGTTAGTGCTGCACCGAATGCGAGCGCTGGATGTTTACGAAACGGTGTTAGGTGCACTGCGTTCTGGAAACGTTTGGGTTCCCGAACTATTCGCTTATAGCTTGCACCATCAGGATTTACTGGGGATGCAGGAGTATTTGGCCAGTCGCGACGATTTGATTGAAACCGCTGGGCCGGTTTTCAAATCGTCCTTGGTAACGATTCAACCGATACCACGGAATCTGTATGAACATCTGGAATACGCTCCGCTGGTGCGAGCTCGGATCCATCCGCTACGGGCGGAACCGGAAATCCTGAATGACAAGTTTTTGTTGCAGTACCGTGAATTTATGAAGGTTCTGGCTTATCAGCAAACGCCCTCCACGGACCAGCAGCTGGCACTGTGTTACTACCTGCTAATTCAAAATCGAATCGAAGAGGCGCTCGCTCGCTTTGCTGAAGTGAAAGATGCGGCGACGAATATGCGTCTGCAGCGAGACTACCTGACCGGTTATTTGGCACTTCATCAAGGTGACCTAGCGACCGCAGAGAAAATTGCTCAAGCCGGTAAGGAGCATCCAGTCCCCAGGTGGAAGGAGCGTTTTGGTGCGATCGCCGAAGTCTTGCAACAACATCGCGATTTGCAGGCCGGGCTAAGCGGAGACGTTAATGCAAAAGAAGACGCTTTGGCAGTCGATCCCCAAGCAGCCGATCTGGCGATGATGGATCGCGAACGTCGGCAGGCTCGCGCAGCCGATTCACAGCCCAGCCTAAACGTTGTCACCGAAGGAAAACGGGTGCGGATTACGCATCGTAATGCACCACAGGCAACGATTAAATTGTATCGCGTCGATCTGGAACTGTTGTTTAGTAAGACGCCGTTCGTCAAAGAAGACCTTGCCCGGATGGCTACGGTACAACCCGATCTGCTTGAGCCGCTCAAACTGGCGGAAGCCGGGACCACCGAGTACCTGTTAGAAGACGATTGGTCCGAACAGACACTGCTGATTGAAGTCGTCAGTGGATCGGCTCATGCAACAACCTTGTACTACGGAGGTCGTTTGACCGCGTACGTCTCCGAAGGATTTGGACAGCTGCAAGTGAGCGATTCGGCGAACCGCCAACCGGTCGCTTCGGCTTATGTGAAAGTGTATGGAAGAATGGCCAACGGCGAAGTGAAATTCTATAAGGATGGGTACACCGACCTGCGAGGCCGATTCGATTACGCCAGTCTCAGTTCCACCGAACTGGGGGAAGTACAGCGATTCGCGATTCTGGTGCTCGATCCCAAACGAGGTGCCAGCGTGCACGATGTGCCACCACCAACGGAATAATCGATCAGAGAGACTGTCACCCATCCGTAGCTCCATCTCTCATCCGTAGCTCCGTCTCTCCGAGACGGAGAATAACAAATAACAAACGCCACATCCTCAGCGAAAACAACCCAAAAAAAGCGTTCTTCGCGAGGGACGGGAAATCGATTTGTGACGTATTGCGGATCTGCCCACGCTCTGGCGAGTGCAGGTACGTGCCTGCGATAGCTACCGTCGCCAGACGATGGTTCTTGCTGCATTGTTGTCACGCCAGCACTCGTCGCATCGCTGGCTTGCAATCCCCACGGAAACCGCCAACTTATTTATCGCACGTGTCGAGAGGCGGACCTGCGATTATTCTTTCCAAATGGACGGTGTCTGTGGAAAGCGTTCCTGCGTTGAGAAGTTGAAAACGAACGGACTTTGTCGGTGGAATTCGCCCCGCGCGTTGAAAAGGCTTGTAAAATGGGGGCTTCTTTGTTCGCTGGCCAATCCGTCCTGCGGGGCTACTCTTCGTTTGCTTCTCTTTTACAAGTGACTATTGATGATCCGAGTCGGTATGAAATCTGGAATTTCAGGTGGTTGGGTCCTGGCCGGTATCTTGTTGGTTTGCCCCGGAATTCAGTCATCGCATGCAGAAGCGGCGGTTAAGGCCAGCCCTACAAAAGCCTCCAGCGATCTCCCGCAGCAGTCTCCACGCCAGGCTGATGGCGACGGTTCCGTGGCGGTTAGCGGCGAGCAAAAACTTTGGCACAACGTGACTCTGAATCTGCAGGGGCCGTTTGCTCATGAAAAGGATAATGTTCCCAATCCGTATACCGATTATCGGATGACCGTGCGGTTCACCCACCAGGATGGAAGCGAATTCAATATCCCTGGTTACTTTGCGGCGGATGGTGATGCAGCTAATTCGTCGGCGGAATCAGGTGTCGTTTGGCGAGCCCATTTCACGCCGAACAAGACGGGACGTTGGGACTATAAAGTTTCTTTTCTTAAAGGCGATTTGGTTGCCGTCGAAAAGGAAACGGAATCGACACCGCTGCAACCTTTTGATGGTCAGGCAGGAACGCTGAATATCGTCGAAAGCGACAAGCAAGGACGCGACCTGCGGGCTCATGGCCGTTTGGAATATGTTGGTAAACGTTATTTGCGGTTTGCAGGGTCGGGTGAATACTTCTTGAAAGCTGGAGCGGATGCGCCGGAGACGCTCCTTGCCTACAAAGATTTTGACAACACTCACGCAGGTAACGCTAAAAAGGCTCCTTTGAAATCCTGGGCACCGCATCGGAAGGATTGGCAGCCTGGCGATCCGACTTGGGGGGATGGAAAAGGAAAAGGTCTGATTGGTGCGGTCAACTATCTGTCAGGCAAAGGATGTAATGCGTTCTCTTTCTTGACCTATAACGCGGGTGGCGACGGCGACAATGTATGGCCGTTTGTGCAGCGAGAGGACAAACTGCACTATGACTGCAGCAAACTGGATCAGTGGGGAATCGTGTTTCAGCATGGAACCGAACGCGGGATGTATTTGCATTTTAAGATGCAAGAAACCGAAAACGACGATCACAAAAAGGGCAAAGGAGGAGGCTTTGTTCCCGAATCACTCGACGGCGGTGATCTGGGAATTCAACGCAAACTGTACTGCCGCGAATTGATCGCAAGGTTCGGCCACAATCTGGCGCTTAACTGGAACTTGGGTGAAGAGAATACGCAGACGACGGCTCAGCAGAAAGCGATGATGGATGCGATCAGTGATTTGGATCCCTACGGCAACAACATCGTGATCCATACCTATCCAAACGAGCAAGACAAAGTCTATCGCCCGCTGCTAGGTAAACAGTCCAAGTTGACCGGGGCTTCTCTGCAGAACAGCAATTTGCAGTCCACGCATGCCCAGACAATCAAATGGGTTTCAGCCTCGGCTGAGGCAGGGAAACCATGGGTGGTAGCGTTTGACGAATCGGGATCCGCTGCCCATGGACAATGCCCTGACCTGGGCTACCGCGGGTTCGACGGGCATGATCGAACGGGCAAAATGGTCTACGACCAGAATAGGGTCCGAAAGCAAACGTTATGGGGGACGCTAATGGCTGGCGGGGCTGGCTGTGAGTACTACTTTGGATACCAGTTCGCCGAAAACGACATCGTGTGCGAAGACTGGCGAAGTCGAGACCAGAGTTGGGACGCATGCCGAATTGCACTCGATTTTTTCGCGGACCATTCGATTCCGTTTTGGGAAATGAAAAATGCGGATGAATTGGTCGGAAACCCACAACACGAGGCTTCGCGTTTTTGTTTTGCCAAACAGGGGGAACTCTACTTGGTTTATTTGCCGGAAGGTGGAAATCATGAACTGGATCTATCGGAGGCAAGTGGTGAATTCGATGTCCAGTGGTTCAACCCTCGCACCGGAGGTGACCTAAGCACGGGTTCACAGAAGTCCCTGCAAGGCGGATCCAAGGTAAAGCTAGGAACGGCGCCAGAAGATCCGCAAGAGGACTGGCTAGTGGTCGTGCGAAAAAAGTAGGGCTGGTTCGCCACAGGGCAGAGCAAGTCGCTTCGGTAATTCTTAGCGGCAGGGCGCGAGCCCTCCGGCCCGGAAACAGACTCTGCAAGAAAGGCCGGACGGCTTGCGCCGTTCCGCTAAGAAGGTGCTCGCAAATTGTAATTCTTAGCGGCAGGGCGCGAGCCCTCCGGCCCGGCAACAGACTCTGCAAGAAAGGCCGGACGGCTTGCGCCGTTCCGCTAAGAAGGTGCTCGCAAATTGTAATTCTTAGCGGCAGGGCGCGAGCCCTCCGGCCCGGCAACAGACTCTGCAAGAAAGGCCGGACGGCTTGCGCCGTTCCGCTAAGAAGGTGCTCGCAGATTGAAATTCTTAGCGGCAGGGCGCGAGCCCTCCGGCCCGGCAACAGACTCTGCAAGAAAGGCCGGACGGCTTGCGCCGTTCCGCTAAGAAGGTGCTCGCAGATTGAAATTCTTAGCGGCAGGGCGCGAGCCCTCCGGCTCAGCAACACACTCTGCAAGAAAGGCCGGACGGCTTGCGCCGTTCCGCTAAGAAGGTGCTTGCAGATTGAAATTCTTAGCGGCAGGGCGCGAGCCCAATGCCGCTTCCTTTGGAGAAAATTTCGCCAAACAGAGCGAATGGAACAAAATTTGCGCTATTGCAGGAGGTTTCCAATTCCCTGCCATTCTGACGGTCTGTCATGCTTATTCCGCCAAACCCTTCCGATCCGCCTGATGAGCAATTCGTCGCTGCCAGGGCACTTCTCGATCAGATCCTGCGGGTTCCTGAGCTCAAAAACATCTTCGATATCGATGATCGCCCCAACACCAGAATGGTCTACAGCCAAGCTGCGACCATCTGGCTGTTAATACTCCAGCGGTTACGTGGTGGCGCTTCGCTGAGTCAAGTTGTCTCCGAAGCCGTGAACCATCAAACCGACCTCTTTCCGGACAATAAACGTGTCCGCGAAGGAACATTGGGAGAGAATACTTCCACGTTCTCCAAGGCACGCACCCGTCTGCCGCTCGAAGCGATCCAGCGATTCTCGCGATGTGTTTGTGACTACTTAGGACGCACTGCCGAAAGAGCTTTCGATGACCGCCGCGTCTTCATTATCGACGGAACCACGATCACACTGCCACCAACACCAGAACTGAAAAAAGCTTTTCCACCTTCAACCAACCAGTACGGCGAATCGGTTTGGCCAGTGGCGATGCTAATGGTCGCTGCCGAGATGCAAAGTGGCTGCATTTTGGTCCCCAAAATCGACCCAATGTACGGACCCAATAATTCCAGCGAAGCCAAGCAAGCTCGCGAGATTGTTGGCGAACTACCCAGTAACAGCATTGTGCTTGCTGACAGTGGTTTTGGCATCTATGGCGTGGCTTATCATACACGTGTGGCAAAACATGATTTCTTGTTTCGCCTGTCGATGACGCGGTACAAGTCGTATCGCAAAAAAGCGGAACTGGTCGATGAAGGCGAAGGCTACAAGAGCTACCGGCTCAAATGGACTCCAACAAAAAAAGATCTGAAAGGCAATCCCGATATCCCTCCGGGGACATGCCTGGATGTATTCATTCACGAGGTCCAGCTCGAAGGAGGCACGACTTTGGCGATGGTCAGCTCGCTGGAGTTCGACGCGACCTGCCTGGCAGAACTTTATCGTCGACGGTACGACGTGGAGTTCGACATACGGGATGCCAAAGTGACAATGAACACTGAGGACATCCGTGCCAAGAGCGTGGACATGGTAATGAAAGAGCTGATGGGCTCGGTCGTCGCGTACAACTTGGTGTCTCAGCTCCGAAGAAGTGCGGCGAAACTTGCCAAGGTTACGCCCCGACGTCTGAGCTTCAGCGGCGTATGGCTGAGCTTCCAAGATCACTTGCTGCGCAAGTCCTGCGATACATTTGAGGAGTGGCAACTAGCATTCACGAGCGCGTTAATCAGCGCCTCCAAACGCAAGCTTCCAGTTCGCAAGGAGCCACGCAACTACCCACGGATCGCCCACCCGCGCCGCCCCAAAACCACCAAGTTCCAAAAGTCATTGCGCAAGAAGAAAAAAACAAAAACCGAACAACCTCCACCCCCCGAATAGACTTAAAGTAAGTGGCATTGGGCGCGAGCCCTCCGGCCCGGCAACACACTCTGCAAGAAAGGCCGGACGGCTTGCGCCGTTCCGCTAAGAAGGTGCTCGCAAATTGTAATTCTTAGCGGCAGGACGCGAGCCCTCCGGCCTGGCGACACACTCTGCAAGAAAGGCCGTATCGTTAACCGCTATTTGGTGTAACCCGTTGGGTGACTGCGATGCCAGTTCCAGGCGGTTTTTACGATGCTGGTGACGTCGGTGTACTGGGGCGTCCAGTCGAGCAGTTCTTTGGCCAGTCTGGCATCGGCGATCAATTCGGGTGGGTCCCCTGCTCTGCGTTCGCCGGAGACTTCGGGGATCGGATGACCGGTCACCTGACGGCATGCTTCGATGACTTCGCGGACACTGTATCCATTGCCGGTTCCAAGATTAACGCAGATCCCTTTTCCTGGTTCCAGACGATCCATGGCCGCTAAGTGGGCTGCCCCCAGGTCGTCGACATGGACGTAGTCCCGGATGCAGGTTCCGTCGGGAGTTGGGTAATCGTTGCCGAATACGGTGATCGATTCCCGTTGTCCGAGGGCAACCTGTAGGACCAATGGGATCAAGTGCGATTCGGGGTCGTGGTCTTCGCCAATGGTCCCGTCGGGGCTGGCGCCCGCGGCATTGAAGTAACGCAGGGCGGCGTAACCCAGGCCGTAGGCGGCCGCGTAGTCAGCCATCGCCTGTTCGATGACCAGTTTTGTGAACCCGTAGGGATTGATCGGATTTTGCGGAGTCGTTTCGGGGATCGGGATCGTATCCGGTTCCCCGTAGGTGGCGGTGGTGCTACTGAAAACCAGCTTTTTGACATCCGCTTCGCGCATCGCGTCCAGCAGTTCAAGTGCGGCGATCACATTGTTGCGATAATAAAGCGAGGGATCATTCACCGATTCGTTCACTAACGCAAATGCGGCGAAGTGCATGACCGCTTCGATTTTGTGGTCGCGAAGCGTTTTTACCAGTAGTTCCCGGTCGGCAGCCTCCCCAACAACTAAGCGGTCATCGGGGACCGCTTGGCGGTGGCCTCGTGAAAGATTGTCATAGACATAAACCGTATGCCCTTGGCTGCGAAGCAAACGGGCACAGTGCGAGCCAACGTAACCGGCTCCGCCAACGACAAGTACATTCATGATAGGGTCCGCAAAATGGATGCGATTGGTTTGTTCGGAAAGAATTTAGGTCGGCTCAGACTGCCGACGCTCTCCAGGCGATAACCAATAATAGGTTGGTGCAGGGAAACGGGGGAAGGTCGGTAACGTATTTTACGATCTTCCTAGCAACAATCGGTTCGTTCTATTTGGTGCAACGTCATGGAGGATCGTTTGCGTCACCGCTGAAGGTCTGATATGGCTCGTCTGACAAAACTGCAGCAATTACAGAACTCGGCCCCCGCCTCAGGGTCAACCGCCAAAACGCTTGGGATGGTTGACGATTTTATCGGTTATTTGCGTGGTGAGTGCCATCTCGCAAACAATACCATCATCGCATATCGCCGCGATCTGGACCGCTTTAGTGAGTGGGCCGGGACCAGGCGGATGAAAAATCTGACGATCCGCGAATTATCAAACTACGTCAGTCGTCTGCACGATTCCGGCTTGGCCCCCGCCAGCATCTCGCGGAATGTCGTTGCCGTACGCATGTTTTTTAAGTACCTGCAGTTGGAAGGGATTGTCGTCGACAATCCCGTTGAATTGTTGGCGACGCAGAAAGCATGGCAGCGCATGCCTAAAGTTTTGACCCACCGGCAGGTCGAAGCTTTTCTCGAAGCCCCCCGCAAATCGGACTCCTTTTGGCAACGCGACCGCGCCATGTTGGAAGTCCTCTATGCCAGTGGTTGCCGTGCCAGTGAAACCTGTTCTCTGAGGCTGCACGATCTGTCGCTTGAGGAACGTTACCTGCAGTGTGAAGGAAAGGGAGGGAAGCAGCGGATGGTTCCGATCGGGACTCGAGCGATTGCGGCGATCCATCAATATTTGGAGGAACTGCGTCCGATGCTGGCCGACCGCGGCCCGGAGCGGAGCAATGTGCTGTTTCTGTCACGCACCGGACGTCCTTTGGAGCGTATCCAACTGTGGAGGCTGGTGAAACAGTACGCCAAGCGGGCGAATATCCAGTCGGGGATCAGTCCCCACAGTCTGCGGCATAGTTTCGCCACCCATCTGTTGGCGGGAGGAGCGGACCTGCGGCAAGTCCAAGAGATGTTGGGGCACGCCAGCATCCAAACGACTCAGATCTACACCCACGTCGACCATTCTCGGTTGAAGAAAGTGCATCAGCAGTATCACCCTCGCAGCTAACGGTCGCCGACTTAGCAATAAAACGTTGATTCGCTACACTGACTGAATCGTTGTTATGGATTGATTAGTACTTTCATCAAGGTTGTTTTGCGTCATGTTGCGAATTGCCGTTCACGGTGCTGCAGGGCGAATGGGGCGTCGAGTCGTTGCGTTGGCTGCGGGGGATCCCGATTTCCGCGTGGTCGCTGCGATTGAACATGCCGACCATTCGGATCTTGGCAAAGATGCAGGGTTTTTAGCGGGGCTGTCGGAATTAGACGTGCCGGTCGCTTCGGCGTGGCCGGACGATATTGACGTGATCGTCGATTTTTCGCTTCCCGAAGCGGTGGACGGAGTCATTGATTCGGCTGTGAAAGCTAACGCTGCCTTGGTTATGGCGACCACCGGTTTGACGTCGGAGCAGCACGATCGGCTGAAACAGGCCTCCGAAAAAATCGCCATCGTGTGGGCGCCTAGCATGTCCCTTGCGGTGAATCTGACGATGCGGATGGCACAGCAGGTTACCGCCGCTTTAAAAGATGTTTCCGGAGGCGTGGATGTGGAAATCATCGAACGCCATCATCGCTTCAAAGAAGATGCACCCAGCGGGACAGCGCTCAAGTTCGGAGAGTTGATCGCAGCAGAATTCGAACGCGAACCGGGGGCTTCGGCGATCAAACATGTTCATGGTCGCGAAGGCAAAACCGGCATGCGAACGGGAAATGAAATCGGGTACCATGCGGTTCGAACCGGTGATAACCCCGGGGAGCATACAATCGTTTTTGGAATGATGGGAGAAACGATCGAACTAAAAGTGGCTGCCTCCAATCGTGACTCCTACGCTGCAGGCGCGTTAGCCGCTGCCAAGTGGTTGCAGGATCAGCCCGCCGGAATGTATTCGATGTTTGATGTCCTGGGGATGAAATAGGTCGCTTTTATGGCCCAGTGCGAACAGGGATATCTCTGCGATGTCTGTGGCGAAGAGGTCGCTGGTATCGACAACAGCGATCTGTACTTGCGATATGTGATCGGTGAATTAGATCCCGAGGTCCTGCATACGACTCCGGAGCGTCACTTGCGCTGTAATCCGGTTGTCGCTCAGTTCATTGACCATCCCGATTTCGAAGCGGTGGAGGTGGAGGGGATGTTCGATTGCCGGACTTTGGATGAAGCTTTTGTGAACGAACGCCGCACTTTGATTTCCCGAGGCTTTGAACGGTTGCTGCAAATCGCAGCAACCGGCGGGGACCGAGATGTGACGCAGTATCCGCTTCCCGAAGCGATTGCCAAATATCGCGGTGAAGAGGATCCCTCGGAACGCGAAGCCTGATCGATGCCGCGGGCTCCTGTTGGGTAGCGATGGCTTGCTATACTGCCCCCCTCTGATTCTTTCCGACCGAGTTTCCTCCAAGTGGAATAAGCCCCGTGACAAAAATGCTTCGTGGTGGTTTCCTCAGCCTGCTGGTCACCCAGTTCTTTGGTGCCGCAAACGATAACATCCTGAAAGGAGTGCTGACCTATATGGTGATCACTCAGGGAGTTTGGGAAGGACAACTGGGGACCGGAGGTCAAGCGATTGTGGGCGTCTGCTTTACGCTTCCTTTCATTCTGTTGTCAGGGTATGCCGGCCAGATTGCGGATCGCTTTTCCAAACGAAGAGTCAGCATCGCCGTCAAAATTTGTGAAATCCCGATTGCGATGACCGCGATGGCTGGATTTTGGCTTGGGAACCTGTGGGTCACGATGGCCGCTTTGGTGGCGTTGACATGTCAAAGTGCCTTCTTCGGGCCGGCAAAGTACGGGATGATCCCCGAATTGGTCGACGAAAGCGACTTAAGCCGCGCGAATGGAACGATCAATATGATGACCAATATTGCGGTGATCGTGGGGACACTGACGGCAGGTTATGTCGCCGACCTTTATAACCCCATCGTTGACGGCGGATCGACGGTGGGGATGAGATGGTTGCCGGGAGTCGTACTGGTTGCGGTTGCCATTGCCGGTTGGATATCGGTTCTCTTTCTGGATCGGCTGGAGCCAGGCGATCCGAATCTGAAATACGATTACAACCCGTTTACGACCTATGTTTTTGCCATTAAAGAGATGGCGAAGACTCGAATGTTGATGGTCATGATGGCTTGGGGATACTTCTATCTGATGGCCGGGTTAGCCTTTTTTATTCTCCCCGAATATACGACCGTGCTGAATATCGATCGAGCGAGTGCCAGTATTCTGATGGGCGTGTTGGGGATTTCGGTCGGAGTCGGTTGTGCGTTTGCCGGTTTCATCTCAGGGGATCGCATTGAACCGCGTCTGATTCCGCTGGGAGCGATCGGGTTGGTCGTTTTCTTTGCACTGTTAGGCATGGTCACGCCCCGTTTATATGGTGTTGGACCAGAGGTCGTAGGCGTCGGCGGAATGCCAAGGTCATCGATCATGCAGGTCGGTTTAAGCAATGTTTCCCTCTTCATTATGGGAGCCGGCTTTTTTGCCGGGTTCTATATCGTTCCCTTGCAAGCGTTACTGCAGAGTCTTTCTCCGGATGATGAGCGAGGCCGTTTTTTAGGAACCGCAAATGCGGTCTCCTTCGCCTTCATGACCTTTGCAGCGGTGGTCTACTTTGTTGTCCGAGGGATGTTCGGCGATTCGCCACAACGCATCTTTCTGCTTTGTTCGGTCCTGATGGCTCTCGGAACGGTCTTCTTCTTGTGGCGGCTACGAGGTAGCGGAGTCATGGCCGCACGCGAATAGGTGCAGCGATCACTTCTTAGCGGTACGGCGCAAGCCGTCCGGCCCTTTTGCAGAGTGGTTTGCGGGCCGGAGGGCTCGCGTCCTTCCGCTAGGAATTTGAATTTGCGAGCCCCTTCTTAGCGGCACGGCGCAAGCCGTCCGGCCCTTTTTGCAGAGTGGTTTGCGGGCCGGAGGGCTCGCGCCCTTCCGCTAGGAATTTGAACTTGCGAGCCCCTTCTTAACGGCACGGCGCAAGCCGTCCGGCCCTTTTTGCAGAGTGGTTTGCGGGCCGGAGGGCTCGCGCCCTTCCGCTAGGAATTTGAACTTGCGAGCCCCTTCTTAGCGGCACGGCGCAAGCCGTCCGGCCTTTTTGCAGAGTGGTTTGCGGGCCGGAGGGCTCGCGTCCTGCCGCTAAGAATTTGAATTTGCGAGCCCCTTCTTAGCGGTACGGCGCAAGCCGTCCGGCCTTTTTGCAGAGTGGTTTGCGGGCCGGAGGGCTCGCGCCCTTCCGCTAGGAATTTGAACTTGCGAGCCCCTTCTTAGCGGCACGGCGCAAGCCGTCCGGCCCTTTTTGCAGAGTGGTTTTCGGGCCGGAGGGCTCGCGCCCTGCCGCTAAGAATTTGAACTTGCGAGCACCTTCTTAGCGGCACGGCGCAAGCCGTCCGGCCCTTTTGCAGAGTGGTTTGCGGGCCGGAGGGCTCGCGTCCTTCCGCTAAGAATTTGAATTTGCGAGCACCTTCTTAGCAGAATGGCGCAAGCCGTCCGGCCCTTTTTGCAGAGTGGTTTCCTAGCGGAATGGCTCGCGCCCTTCCGCTAGGAATTTGAACTTGCGGCCATGCTCTTACGGATCACGCGGCGTTGGATTGCCGTTTCAGTTGCCGCTTTAGGCGTCTTCGTTCCGCCTTGTTCAGTGAGTCCCAGTCGATGGAGTCTGGGTCGATGTACTCTTCGCTTTCCTCTTGTGAGGAATCGTTATCATTCGGCTGTGGCTGCTTGGAAGCGGAGTCTTGGTCGTCTCCATCGTCCGATTCGTTGCTCTTCCCGCCGGGAGGTAAACGGAGGGACAGTTTGGAGAGCCATGACTTCTTCTTTGGTTTGTCTTCGTCTTCGGAGGTTGCGTCGTCCGAGGCATTTTGGTTCGCAGCGTCGGCGGTGCTTTCGTTTTCTGTATTTGCATCGGCTTTACCGCGTCGGAACCAACCTCGTTTGGTTTTGGCTGGGGCGTCCTCGTCTTCCGCGTGGTCGGTATTCTCGGACGCGTCGGAGTCTGTGTGTTTAGCTGCGACCGTTCGCTTTGACGCGGGATTTGGCTCCGTTTCGGTTTCTTCGGAAACAGCCTTCTTGCGTTTGAACCAGCTTCGTTTCGCTGCGTCGGATTCTGATTCAGCGTCACCGGTTTGTGCGTCTACTTCGGAGGCGTCCTGTGCAGCTTTCTTTCGTCCAAGCCAGCTTCGTTTGGCAGTGCTTTTTTCCGATTTGGTGTCGCCGGATTCGGGCTCGCTAGCGGTGGACGGTTTGTCCTCGGATTGAGGCGATTCGGATTTGGCGACGGCAGGTTTGCGAAGCCCCAGCCAACGGCGGCGTGGTTTTTCGGTTTCGCTGGTCGTTTCCGAATCGTCGTCAAGATCGGCATCTTTATCGGCCGCCGGGCGGGTCGCGGTGCGGCGTGATTTTTCTGGGGCTGCTTTGACGGTTGCTGCAGGTTTTGGCGTTGGCGTTGGCGTTTTGGCTTTGGCTGCGGCGCGGCGGCTGGTTTTCGCTGCGGGTTCTTTTGTTTCTTGTTCGTCGGTTTCGTCTTGCTCGGCATTCCAGTAACGAACGACGTTCCATTGCCGCAGTCGGTCCCCTAGATGATCGTTCTCATCGATACGTCGGACTTCGCGGTATAACAAACGGAGGTAGGCCACCAGCGCAATCCAGATCCCTGCCCAACCAAGAAGGGGGGCTGCACTATAAAATGTGGCTGCCAGCGGGGATTCCACGGTCATCAATTTCCAGTGGACGGCTGCTGGATAGGCCAGCGACAACAGGCCAGCGATGAGTGCCGGAGTTGCCAGTCGACTTTGCCAGACTTCGGCGATTAAACGGAGCCCCAGGGCGGCACCTCCGACAGCCATGATCAACCGCATCCAATCGCCACCTGCGAGAGCTTTTCGTTCGCCCAACGCGGCATCGATTAGGAATCCTGCCCAGTCGATGAATCCGGTCACCGCTTGAATACTGGCGATCACCATCAGGAGAATGACCGGCCGCCATATTCGGTACCGGCCTTCGTAGTCATCGCTCCGGTGGCGACGCAATTGGTAGATCAGTAGGGCGGCTCCTGCCCCGCTCAGGCAGAGGATGGTTCGCAGCCAAGTGCCAAAACTGTCCGCGTGATCCAGTCGTAGTGGTCGCGATAGATCGGGGGCATAAGCCAATGGTGGCCAGCGAATCGCGAACCAATGAGCCAGCGTCAGCAGAAGGATCGTGGACAAAACCGTCACAATCACCGCGGACATCGTGCGGCGGCGAACCGGTACGAGGCCAAACCAACGTGCTCTCAACCGCCGTTGGACTCGCGATCCATAGGGGGCCACAGGCCGGCGAGCTTCTCGAGCAGCGGCGAAAGCGGCTGGAGACTGAGAGGTTTCTGTGCCGACGCCGTGCGCATAAATCACCCGTCGTCGCCGCTGGGCAAGTTGAGGACGCCGGTCGTGAGACATGTCACCGCCAAGGTTTCTGGTAGCCATCTGAATTCAGGCCGAAGAGTAGATGAGCGGCTGCCCTGAAGGCAACATCAACCCGCATCTTCCGGTTAAACGGCATCACCCGACTTTGGGCCACTGGGGAACAGACCGGAGTTCGGATTGTAGCTCTGTTTTTGCAGTGTTTGATTGCTCAGGACGTAACTGTGACTTACGTTTCCACGACATGTTCGACTTCTAGATATTTCTGCTAAATCCGCGTTTGATGGTTCCTTGGCATGCCTGAAATTACAAAAGAACAACTCGAGTTCACGGCTTCGGAAACGACGGTTATCCCCGATTTGCTAGCAGATTTAGGCTCCTTGGCGGCTGCGGATTCGCTGACCGGTGAAGCCTCTTCGGCTCCTGAGATGGAATTTGAAAACCAGTTGGCGATGGTGCGACTGGGGATTGCTACGGCTCTCTATTACGCTTTGCGGACCAAACATCCACCGACCGCAGCCCACAGCTTGCGCGTCGCAGTCGGCTGTTCAGCTTGGGCTGAATGGATGGGGGTGGCGCCCGAAGTACGCGACCGAATCGAGGTCGCTGCACTCTTGCACGATATTGGCAAGATCGGGATTCCCGACAGCGTGCTTCGCAAGCCAGGTAAGTTGTCCGTTCGCGAACAGTTGGCGATGGACCTCTATCCTCGGCTGGGATGTGAAATTCTGGAAGGCTGCACCGACGATGCCGAAATCCTCGGGATCGTTCGATACGGGCATACTTGGTACGACAGTCGGCGCAGCGATGATGGGCCGCAGCGCGATGCGTTACCGTTGGGAGCTCGGATGCTGTCGATCGTGGGGGCCTTTGATTCGATGACGACCGACCATGTTTATCGGCCTGCGATCAGTCGCGAACGAGCCCTCACAGAACTGCTTGAAGGTTCGGGGACTCAGTTTGATGGTGAATTGGTTCATGATTATTGCCGCATGTTAGAAAGCCACCCTGCCAAGTTGCAGGGACAAGTGATGACTCGTTGGCTGCGACAGTTAAAAGACAAACGCGATGCCCGCCCATGGTCGACCGCAGGAAGAGCATCCTCGGTTTCATTGGCCGGGGATGAGGCTGAATCACAGTACCAACTGTTCCATCGCCAGCTTTTCGATCATATGCACGATGGCGTCGTCTTTATCGATAAAGAGGGAAATGTCGTCGAATGGAATCGGGCGCTCGAGCGGATGTCGGGTGTGGGTGCCGAGGCGGCCATCAATCATCTTTGGACCCCCGATCTTGTGGGGCTGTGTGACAGTCAGAATCAACTGGTTACGGAAACGCAATGCCCGCTTTTGCAAAGCTTAAAAAGTGGGATGTACAGCAGTCGGCAGATGCTGATGCGAGTTGCAGATGGAACCGAGATTCCAGTGCATGTTCATGTGTCGGCGGTGACGTCCGGAGTCTCCGAAACGTACGGGGCGATGGCCGTTTTTCATGACGCTTCACGTCAAGCAAATTTGGAAGAGCGACTGGTCGACTTACACGAACAGGCGACGAAGGATTCACTAACTCGAGTTGACAATCGCGGGCAGTTCGACCGTGCATTGATCGAATTAACCGACCTTGCAACCAATTCGGGAGCGACGTTCAGTCTGATTATTTGTGACATCGACCACTTTAAGCGGATCAATGATGTGCATGGGCATCAGGCTGGTGATGAAGCATTGGTCTGTTTTGCGGAAGTCTTAAAAGCCTGCACGATGGAGGGAGACTTGGTTTGTCGCTACGGCGGAGAAGAGTTTGTCGTCCTCAGCCCAGGCAGCGATAACCCTGCAGCGACCCAACGAGCTGAACAGATTCGAGCGGCGATCGAAAACACCCCGATTGATTCTTTGAACCGCAAAAACATGACCGCTAGTTTTGGAGTCACCGAATACCAAGCCGGCGATTCGCCAGAAACCTTATTGGCGCGAGCCGACCGAGCTTTGTTGAAGGCCAAGGACGGTGGACGTAACCAAGTTGTTCAGCTTGGTGCTGGACGAAGCAGTGACCCGGAAACGGCTAGCGGAAAAACTGGTCGCTTGAGCAGTTGGTTGTCGTGGTTCGAAGGAGGGGACGTTGGCAATACCGAAGTCCGCATGATTACCCCTGTTCCTGCCGACCTGGCGATCGAAAAGTTACGCGGGTTTATCGCGGATCATCAAGCAACGATCCAAGATGTTAACGAAAGCAAAGTCAGCATTCGCATGAGCGTGATGTTTTCCTTCGGCGGTCGACGCCGCGTCGATCAACGAATCGATTTCGACTTGACCGTTCAATTGTCGGAGGAACACACCAAACGTTCGGCTTCGGGCGGTCTGCAGACATCCACGGTGATCGATGCTCAGTTGCGACCGGTTCGAGGTCGTGACCGACGCATGCGAGAATTAACCGCCTGCACCGATCGGGTCATCGCAAGCCTGCGAAGTTACCTGATGGCGACATTGGTTCGGCCATAGTCTTTTGTCGCGAGAATATAGGGCCGTGCCCCACCGGACGCTGCAAGCTCGACGCCATCGACTTTCTTAGCGGAACGGCGCGAACCTTCCGGCGATCCGCCTAGAAAACACAATGAATTTGCCGGTCGACTTGCGACGATCCGGCAAGGGAATCCGCCCGCAGATGCCAAGGTAGCTGGCATTGAGCATGCGCCGTTCCGCTAAACGTTGGACGCCGCAAGCTAAAAAGCTACTCGCTTGCCTAGCTAATGTTTGCTTCGACCCATTCAGGGGCCATCAACCAAACGAGCAAGCCTTTTTGCGCATGCATGCGATTGCCGGCTTGACGAATGATCTGGCTCTGATCGCCATCGATCACTTCTTGCGTGATTTCTTCACCGCGAATGGCCGGTAAACAGTGCAGCACACAGGCTGTCTTGGGAGCCGCTGCCAGCAATTTTTCGTCGATTCGATAAGGTGCAAATATCTGTCGGCGTTCGGCCGCTTCGGCTTCCTGCCCCATGCTTGTCCAGACGTCGGTATAGATTACATCGGCACTGCCGATCGCATCTTCCGGACGTTCTACCCGGTTTAGTTTTGCCTTGGGGTAGGCTTTGGAGATCCGTTCGATCCAGATGTCGTCGATGGCGTATCCATTGGGACAGGCGAGCGTGAAGGGCATGTCCAGGATCGCACAGATCAAGGCGAGTGAACGGGCGACATTATTGCCATCCCCGACAAACAGGACTTCGCGACCCGCCAGACTGGCGAGATCAAATTGGTTGTCAGGCAACTGGCTGAAGACTTCTCCCACCGTCAAAATATCGGCCAACGCTTGGCAGGGGTGGCTGAGGTCGGTCAGGCCATTGATGACCGGCATCGCGTCATACCGAGCAAGCTCTTCGACACGTGAGTGAGATTTCGCTCGGCATACAACTCCATCGAGGAACTGGCCGAGGACGCGAGTGAAATCGGCAGGTGATTCCCGTTTGCCCCAGCCGACGTCTTCACCAAGGAACAAACTTCCGCCACCCAGTTGGTTGATTCCCGCTTCAAAACTGACGCGGGTGCGGAGGCTTGGTTTTTCAAACAATAAGCCTAGTGTCTGCCCGGCAAGGATCGGAGGACGTTCTCCTTGGGCAAGTAAGCTTTTCAGATGGACTGCGGTCGCCAGGATCGAACGAACTTCGGCGGGTGTCAAGTCAAATAGGGTCAGCAAGTGTCGCATGGGTCGATTCGGAATCCAGGTAGATACAGGATGACAGTGAAGGTCCGCGGTCACTGGTCGCGAACAGATAGCATATGCGATTTAAGGTCCCGCGACCGGTTCCTCTGTCGGATCAGCCGCTCTTTCGACAGACTGTAGGACTTGATGAAGATCCGCGACCAAGTTTTCCAGGTCTTCGGAAGTCATCTGAAAGGGAGGTTGGATGCGGAGCGTGTGCGAACCGGCGGTTCGAAACGCTTCGCCGTGCTGGCTCAGTTCGGCGACAAGCGGTTCGACAGGAATGTCCATTTCGACGGCGAACAGGATCCCTCGTTGGCGAATTTCTTTGACGAATTCAAAGTCGTCGACCAGCGAAATCAAAGCTCGCTCGCACATTGCTGCGACCGCTTGAACGGACTGTAAAGATTCCTCATTCAAATCTTTCAGAACGGTTTGTCCTGCGGTCGCGATGGTCGCGGCGACCGGCAGGGTTTGCAGCAGGGGATGCGTTTGCAAAGCATCCGGCAGTTGGTCCTGCCAGATCACAACTCCTAGAGGGAATTCGCCAGCAAGCCCTTCTGCCAGAATCCTTGCATGTGGTTCAAATCCAAATGAGGACTGGCTATCGAGAGCTCCGCTGACGCCCCATGGAAATGAGCTCTCATCGCTCAATAGCCACAATCCGTTTGTGTCGGCGATCTCGCGCAGTTCTTGGAGGAATTCTGTCGATGCCATCTGCAAGCCATTGGCCGTTTGGATCGGCTGGATCAAGATCGCCGCGGTCTGATCGTCAATTGCTTCGCGGACTGCAGACGCGTCGCCCCATGGGCAATGAACGAACCCGGCTACCAGCGGCCCCAGGTCGGCTTGGGATTCAGGAAATCCCGACGCGGAATGACAGGCAAGCGTCTGCCCCAGTTCATTCCCTACGAAGGTAATGATTTTGAATTTTTGGCCGGCCGAGCGGAGGCGGACTGCAGCAATCGCCCATTCGATGGCCATTTCCCGGCAGGGGGTGAACACCACATGGTTCCCGCCGGTTCTGGCCAGCAGTTCACTCTCGTAGGCCTGTGCCAGTTCCCGCGAAGATCGGTCAGATTCTGAAGCAACCATCTAATGACTCGGGGACAGGGAAAAAGGAACGCGGTTAAGAGGCCACAAGAATGATGGAACGGCGGTCGGTGTTCCGGTTTGTTGGCCATGCTCGATGGGGCTGATTTAGAGTTGATTTAGATTAAGGAACCAACTGGGTGCCAACTCCGCTGGTCGTATAAATTTCCAGCAAGAGCGAATGTCTGAGGCTGCCATCAATGATATGCACTTTGCCTACCCCGCGTTGGAGTGTGGCTAGGCACGCTTCGACTTTGGGGATCATGCCCCCTTCGATCGCACCATCCTTGATCAGTTGCCTAGCTTCCTCAGCGGTCAATGAGTTGATAATCGAATCGGGATTATCTTTTTCACGCCGGACGCCGTTGACGTCGCTAAGGAAAATTAATTTTTCGGCTCCCAGTGCCTGAGCGACCGCCATCGCTGCGGTATCCGCGTTGACATTCAGATGTTCGCCGTCGTTTTCGTCGACACACATCGATGGAATGACAGGGACTTGGTTGGTATAGGAGAGCCCATCGATGACTTGGCGATCGACTCGAGTCACTTCACCCACGAACCCTAAATCGCCTGCTTCATCGTCCAGCATTAGGCGTTTGCCATGCAGGACGTTTGTCGTATGGACCGAAAGGTTCATACCGCGTCCGCCCAAATATTCGATTTGCTGGGTAACGTATTCGTTCAATTCGCCTGCTAGAACGGTCCGGACGACGTCCCGCGTCGCAGCGTCGGTGACTCGGCGGCCTTGCACAAATTGCGGCTGAATTCCCTGTTTTTCCAGCGCCGCCGTAATCGCTTTGCCACCGCCATGGACGATCACCGGACGCATCCCAACGGTTTCCATGAAGATGACGTCGACTAGGATGTGTTGCAACGCGATCTCGTTTTCAAGCAAGCTTCCGCCCAGCTTGATGACGGTCGTTTTGCCTCGAAAGCGACGGATCCAGCCCATCGCTTCGATCAACGTATTCGCTTTTTGAATGGCTTCTTGCACGTTGACCACGTTTCCATTGACTTAAATGCAGGACGCTTTTGGTGTGGGCATTGCCCGCGAGACAAACCCATTTGGTCGTCCCTGTCGAGGGACTGTTCAAAAGCGGAAAAACCGATCAATCTAGGGGCTTGACGGGCTTGCTGTCAATTACTGATGGTTCTCCGTGAACTTTCTAAAAGGATTCTTACAGATGAAAACGATCGCCGGTAAATTGACTTTGGTCGGGGGCGGCCGCATGGGCCGAGCCTTGGTGGAAGGGATGATACGTGCGGGGGTTATCGAATCAACACGGGTCACTGTCATCAACCGGACGGCAGAATCGTGTCAGGTTTGGACCGAAAGCAAGTTGGGCGTTTGCGTCGAACAGGCCGATCCCGCGACCTTGAAGGCAGCGGTTGAGTCGGCCGAGACGGTGATCGTGGCGGTTAAACCGGGGACTTTTCCCAGCGTGGCCGAATCGGCTGCAGGGGCATGGGCCGGGCGATTGGTGATTTCCGTCGCTGCCGGAGTCAAATTGGCGACCCTGCAAAAGATTTTCGATAGTAAATCGGTCGTCCGGGTGATGCCCAATACCCCTAGTCTGGTCGGGTTCGGGGCTTCGGCTTTCTCTTGTGGCCCCAAGGTCAGCGAGGCCCAGGCGAAGACGGTCGAGCAGATTTTGGCGGCCGTGGGAGTCGTCGCTCAAGTCGAAGAATCGGCTCTGGATGCGGTCACCGGACTTAGCGGATCAGGACCGGCATACATATTTATGATCATTGAAGCGTTGGCCGATGGCGGCGTCGCTGCCGGCCTGCCAAGAGCTCTAGCCCAGCAATTTGCCGCTCAGACGGTCCTCGGAGCGGCTCAGATGGTCACCCAAACCGGCGACCATCCGGCTCTTCTGAAGGATGCCGTTGCCAGCCCCGGCGGCACGACCATTGCCGGTTTGGCAGCATTGGAACAAAATGGGCTCCGTTCGGCCATGATCGAGGCGGTTCGGACGGCGGCTGCCCGCAGCCGCGAAATGGGTAATTCGTAACTCAATACTCAATTGATGCAGTGCTTCACTGCAATGGAGTCCAATTCCATGGAGTCACCGCTGTTCTTGGTAGATGATAAGCATCTGCCTCTTTACCGCATTGTGTGGGTTTCTGACACGCCCCACTTCTGTGGTGAAGAGGATTGTATGTGCGAAGGACGCTATGAAGTCCGGCTGGAGGCTGACGAGTCGTTGTGGGCAAATCGTGAGGAACGAGATTGTCTTGTCACCGCCTTGCAGCAATGGTGCGGCGATGTTGAGGGAGAAGGTCCCATTGAAGGGGACCTGTAGGTATGTCCACTCCAGATGATCTTCCCGCCCTCCGCCGCTTGATGCAGACGCTTCAGCAGCGAGCTGCCGACCGGCCACCGAAATCCTACACCACCAAATTGCTGGATGGTGGGGCTGAAAAAATCGGCGGCAAAATTCGTGAAGAAGCCGAGGAATTGATCGAGGCGGCTGACGAAGAGGGGGACGAAGGACGTGCCCATTTTGTCTACGAAGCGGCCGATTTGATCTATCACACCATGGTCCTGTTGACCTGGCGCGGCGTCGATATTGGCGAAGTCGCGGATGAACTTGAACGACGTGAAGGCACTTCCGGGCTGGTTGAAAAAGCCCAACGAAAGACGAAAGAATAATAACTAGGTATGAACAGCCCATCGCCCGATTCGAATTCCCCTGCCCTCCCCCAAAGCAATCTGCGCATCGGGATTCCCAGCAAAGGTCGCTTGAGCGAGCTGGCTGGGGATCTGCTGAAGCAGGCAGGACTACGGTTCCGCCGCCAAAATCGAGGGCTGTTCGCTCGCGTGAGTGGGCTGCCGATCGATCTGACTTTTCTGCGAACCGATGATATCCCGACGCTCTGTGCCGAAGGAGCTATCGATATGGGGATCACCGGCAGCGACCTGGTCGATGAGTCCGACGTTGATGTGACGGTGCGAATGCCGCTGGGCGTCGGACGTTGTCGGTTAGCCGTCTGCGTGCCGGAAGATTCCTCGTATCAAACCGCAGCTGATTTAAATGGCAAACGGATCGCATCCAGTTTTCCAACCGTGACCCGCAACTATTTGAAGAAATTCGATGCCAGTGCACATCTGGTTTCCCTTTCGGGAAGTGTCGAGGTGATGATTCAGTTGGGGGTGGCCGATGCGATTGTCGATCTGGTCGAAACCGGTAGCACTCTGGCGGCCAATCGACTGCGGATTCTGGATGAAATCGGACACTACGAAACGGTCCTCATTCAAAATGCAAATTGCCGCGACAAGGAAACGGCCGACAGGGTCGTTCGGCGTTTAGAAGGGGTTACGATCGCTCGTGATTACTCGCTGCTGGAATACAATGTTCCTCGCGAAAAATTGGCGGCGGCTGAAAAAATCACCCCCGGGTTTAACTCGCCAACGATCGGGACTCTGGAAGACACCCAGTGGTGCTCGGTTCGCTCGATGGTCCGCCGCGATGACGTGATCTCCTGTATGGAAAAACTGGAGCTGTTAGGGGCTACCGCCATCCTTGAAATCACGATGGCGAACTGTCGCTTGTAGTTCCGGGTATGCTGGCCGGCCGTATTCAATTTTCTACCGTTAACCCCCACCTTGAATAATGAAACCGATTGTCCAGATTTCGCTTGATCTAACCAATATCGACGAAGCCTTGCAAACCGCGGAATTGGCAATTCGGGCTGGCGTGGATTGGTTAGAAGCGGGGACTCCACTGATCCTTGCAGAAGGTTTGCACGGAGTCCGTGAACTGCGACGAGCCTTCCCCGGGGTCCCTTTGGTCGCCGATCTTAAGACCATGGACGGTGGCTATTTAGAAGCCGAAATGATGGCCAAAGCAGGAGCCACTCACGTCGTCGTGATGGCTCGAGCTCACGCGGAAACGATCAAGTGTGTCGTAAAAGCGGGCGCCGATTTCGGTTGCCAAGTGATGGGCGACAATATGGTCTGTCCCGATATGGTGGCCGGAGCCAAGTGGCTGGAAGATCTGGGCTGTGATTTTATTATCCACCACATCGGCTACGATGAACGCCGTGGGATCGCAGCCGCTGGACAACCGATGCCAAGCCCGCTGGATCAGTTGCGGGCGGTTGTCGATGCCGTGAAGGTTCCAGTGCAAGCGGTTGGTGGGCTAAGCATCGAACAAGCGATTGCCTGCCCGCAGCACGGAGCGCCGCTAGTCGTTCTTGGGGCCCCGCTGACCATCGACGCAGATGCCTTCCGCACGGCCGACGGAGACCTGGAATCTTCGCTAAGGATGATCTGCGAAGCCGTCCACGCCCAGTCGGTGCAGTAAGGGACGCGACCAGCTGTCCCGGTAAAACGTAGGATGGGCTGCCGGCCTGTCGGGAGCGATTCGTGTGTCGCCTTTCGCTCTGCGAAAGTTGCGTTCGCGGGGAGCGACGCATCGACAACGCCATTTAAAGCGACGCTTTCGCGGTGCGAAACACGACATTCGCCAAACCTGTCTGCATCGATTTGTACGCCCTCCGCGGCAACGATCCTCCCTCAACCCTCCGGGCTAGACATTCGCATAGCGGGCAACGCCTGCGTCTTGTTTGGTTCCTACTGGGCGGCGAATTTGGTTCCCTTTCTTTGGGCGAACAAAAGGGCGACAATGGCTCCCCTACCCTGCCCCTTTCTTCCTCCGTCAGGAATTCTCACCATGCCTGAAACGCTGTCTCCCGCGGTTGTTAACTATTCACCAGAAGCTGGAAGCGTCGAAATCCGCGAGATCGAAACGCCTGTGATCGGTGACGAAGATGTCTTGTTGGAAGTTGCCAATGTGGGCGTCTGTGGCAGCGATTTGCATCAGTGGACGGCGGACCATTCCTGGCCGGTAAATTACCCGGTTGTTCTTGGGCATGAGTTCAGCGGGCATATTCGGCAAGTGGGATCACGCGTTGTTGGTTGGGACGAAGGGGATCGAGTCGTTAGCGAAACGGCTGCCGTTATCGATCTTAATAGCCCGATGACTCGCCAAGGCCGCTACAACCTCGATCCGTCTCGCAAAGGGTTTGGGTATGGAGTGGATGGAGCGATGACACGGTTCGTGCGAGTCCCTTCGCGGATCCTGCATAAAGTCCCCGACGCATTGCCTTTAGAAATCGCTTGCCTGACCGAACCTTGCAGTGTCGCTTTTAACGCGGTCGTCAAAAATGGCCGAATTGAACCAGGTGACCGAGTCTTGGTGTTGGGGCCAGGGACGATCGGAATCCTGTGCGCCGCAATGGCTCGGCTGTGTGGAGCTCAGGTGGCCGTGGCAGGTTTGCCGCAGGATGAAGGTCGCCTAAAGATCGCCGCGTCTTACGGCTGCGAAACGATTATCGGTTCGCCTGAAGAATGGTGCAAAGATCGCGATGGACTGGGGTGTGATGGTGTCATCGATGCCGCGGGAGCAAGTGCGACGCTGCAGATCGCTCTCCAGGTGGTTCGCCCCGGAGGCTGGATCAGCAAGGTTGGCTGGGGGCCGCAACCGTTGAATTTTAATCTGGACCCGTTGGTGCAAAAGAACGTCACCCTGCAGGGTAGCTTCAGTCACTACTGGCCGATTTGGGAACGCGTCCTCGCTTTGTTGGCGAGTGGACAATTAGATGTAAAACCGATCGTCGGTGGTATCTGGCCTCTGGAAGAGTGGCATACCGCCTTCGAAAAAATGCACCACGGCGAAGTCGTCAAAGCGGTCCTTGCACCCGGTTCCGTTTGAGTGCCGGTTGTTAGAACCGCCTCGCCATTGCTCACCTTACTGTGGTTGATCCCATAGACGATACGGGTCATCCAAACGCTGCATTTCGCTAAGCAGAAGGGCTTCCATCTCTTTCCGTTTGGCGGCGTGTTCAGGGGCTTCTGCCAGGTCGGTTTCTTGAGCGGCCTGGCGTTTGTGTTCTGGTAGATACTCGTGAGGATTCGCTGCCAGATTAAACAGCTGAGTCTCGTGGACGGCGCCATCGAGCGTGTCGTATTTGATCAGTTTCCAGTCTCCTTTTTTGACACACCGCATCCCCGGTTTGGTCCCGCCACAGTAAACGCCGTAGAGGACTTCTCGTATCGGGTTGGGGTCTCCGTTGAGAATCGGTTTAAAGGATTTGCCTTCGACGGTTTCCGGGGCTTCAATGCCGGCTAGGTCACACAGCGTTGGCACGATGTCCAACAGGTAAATGTTGCCGAGCGTCCGTTGTCCGGCGGGGATGCCAGGCCCTTTGATCAGGAAGGGGACCCGCCATGTATGTTCATAGAGGTTCTGTTTCCCCTGCAGGCCGTGACGCCCGATGGCCATTCCGTGATCGGAGGTGTAGATCACGTAAGTGTTGTCCAATTGTCCCATTGCCTGCAGTCGATCGAGGACTTTTCCGATTTGGATGTCGATGTTTTCGCTGCATGCGAATTCGCGGCCAAGCTCGTTGCGGATGGTTTGCTCGTCACGACGTTCCCAGACTCCGCTGACGGCGACTTCGTCTCGAAGGCCTGGGTGACCATGCGGGAAAGGATGGGATTCGAGGTAGTTGATCGGCAGTGGTGGTTGTTTAGGATTCGCCGCTGGCAGTGTTTTGCGATCGCTATGGTTGGTCGCTCCATACTTGGCAAGCAGTTCCGGAGTCCCATCACGGGTATCGTGCGGGTGAGAGAAACCGAAGTAGATCAAGAACGGGTCTTCGTCTTTGCTTGATTCGCGTTCCTGCAAATAATCCAGAACCTGTTGCCCATGCCACGCACTTCCTGATTTCTCGGTGCCGCCCCGTTTGGTCGCGTCGCGGACAACGGTGAACTGGGCATTCGCCGCGGCGTAACTGTTTCCTTTTTTGCAGGTCCGCATCGTGTCGTAACCGGCGCGATTGAAGATCGCAGCCATCGTGTTTTCGGCAAGGTTTGCCGGTGCCATGTTGGGCGGTTGCGGAGCTTCGGATGCCTTTTTGTTTTTGTTCCTTTTTTGGGGCATTGGAAGATGCCAGACGGTCCGTCCGCTCATGATCATATGCCGCGATGGCGTGCAGACGGCACCCGACCAAGATCCCATCTGATGAGCTCCATCGAAGGTCAGACCGGCGGCGGCAAGCTGATCAATATTAGGAGTCTCCAGCTTCGATTCCGGTGAATAGAGCTGTAGGTCAAAGGGAGATTGGTCATCGACCACGATCACCAAAAAGTTTGGCCGAGCTGTTTCGGCAATGACCGCCGAGGGAGCGAAGCCAAGCAAACCTAGTAGCACCCCAAGGGTCAGGGGAATCGATGGGAGCTTCGGCATGGTGATTACCTTTGTGATTCAGGAAGAGAGAGAAGGTCGTATTGTTGTGCGGACATCCAGTGCAAGTGGTTCCAGTATCCGGTGTCGTTCGCTTGAGCGGGGCCTGCGGTCGAGCGACCCTGACAGATAATGCGATTCAGTTTTTCCTGAAGTTGTTCGGCGACCTGGGGATGCGAGTCGATCAGGTTTTTCGTTTCGCCTTCGTCGGAAGCAAGGTCGTAAAGTTCGACTTGTCCATTAGGTTTCGAAGCCTGAACCAGTTTCCAGTTTTTGTCGGTGATCGCGAACCGCCCACTGACTCCGTGGTTGATCAAAGGTACGCGGGCATGAGGTTTGTCAGGATCGGTCAGAATCGACGCGAAGCTGTGGCTGTCCTCGCCCGCGTTCGCTGGCAAAGGGGTGCCAATCAGTTCTGCGACGGTCGCCAGTAGATCGATTTGTCCGACCAGATCGTCACAGGTGCGGCCCGGATTGGAGATTCCGGCAGGCCACCGGATCAGCATCGGGACCCGGTGGCCTCCTTCGTAGATGTCCCGTTTGCCGCCCCGGTAAGGACCGTTGCTGTGATGTTGAAATTGTTTGATCCGGCCTTTCCACGAATTTTCCGGACCATTGTCGCTCGTCAGGATCACAAGCGTCTCTTCAGTAAGATTTTTTTGATCTAAGTAGTCCAAGATCCGGCCAATGTGATGGTCGGTTTCAATCACAAATTCTCCATAGCCGCCGCATTCGCCTTGACCCCAGAATTCAGGCAAGGGACAGACCGGGTAGTGAGGCGAAGTGAACGGCAGGTAGAGGAAAAAGGGTTTGCGCGATTCGGAATCCTGTGGAGCTGTTTCTCCCGTCGGCTGAGTGGTTTGATCAAGCCAAGCGATCGCTTTGTCGGTAAACCGAGTCAAACATTGATTGTCGATAAAGTCGGCGGCGACTTCGAAACCGGGCTTGCCAAGCGTCTGCCGTGTTTCGGCGGCTGTCGCTTGGTAGGGAGGCATGATTCGGTAATCCGAGTGCCTTGCATTCGGTTTTTTTGCAGTCCATAACTGCGGAGGAACCGCGGCATGTCGTCCTTCGAACCAGGCCAAAATTCCATAATTGAGAGAGGCGGGGATGCCGTAGAAATGATCAAAGCCCTTGTCTAGCGGCATATCCTGGACGGGAAGCGACCAATCACGGTCTTCGGGTGTCCCCGGAAAATCCATTCCCAAATGCCATTTCCCGACCATCGCTGTGTCGTAACCCGAATCACGCAGCAGAGACGCCAGCGTCATTCGCTGGTCGGGGATCAGGCATTTTCCTTCCGCGCCCATGACGCCCTGTTTCATCGTCGTGCGCCAGCTGTAGCGGCCCGTTAGCAGGCCGTATCGTGACGGAGTGCAGACGGAGTCGCTGGAATGGGCGTTGGTGAACGCAATCCCTTCGGCGGCGATGCGGTCCATATTCGGAGTCTTAAATTTAGCCTTGGGGTTGAGGTAGCGGACGTCTCCAAATCCTTGGTCATCGGTATAGATCACGATGATGTTGGGGGCCACAGGTTTCGCGGCAACGGCGACAGGTGCCGGAGCCAAAAGGAGTAGGCATGACCAGATCATTCCCCATCCAGGGGTAAGGTTCCGCCAACGGCTGCAAAGAGTGCGATTTCGAAAAGAAGTTGGCATCGTCGAATCCCAAAAAGATAAGAGCCGTCTCAGAAAATGGGCCGTTCCATCATTCTAGCTGGAATTTTCGCTGCTGCGGTGACTTGGTAGGATCCTGGAAACCCTTCCGTTGAGTTACACTGCAGGAATGAAACAGAAGCTGAAAAAAATTAAAAAGCACTGGAAGCCGACCACTTCGTTTGATCGTATTCGACGAGGAGGGATGGTGCTGGCATCGATTTTTGTCATTTCGGTTTGTGGCTATCGATACTTTGGCTCGATGAGCTGGGTCGATTCCATTTGGATGGTGGTCATCACGATTTCGACCGTGGGGTTTGCGGAGCAAAGCTCTTTTAGCGATTCGCAGCAGCTGTTTACGGTCGGTGTGATTTTGGCCGGGATGACCGCTTCGGCCTACACGTTTGGTGGGCTGTTTCAGGTGATTTTGGCAGGTGAATTGGAACAACGAAGAGGAATTCGAAGGATGCATAAAGCAATCGACCAGATGTCGAGACACGTTATTCTGTGCGGCTATGGTCGAATGGGACAGAACCTTGCACTCGATCTTTCCGCACAAGGTTTTGATTTGGTTGTGATCGATCTTCGGACGGGTATCCTCGAAGAACTGCGCTCGCGGAACATTGCCTATATTCATGGGGATGCAACCGAAGACGAACATCTGCAGGCAGCGGGGATCGCGCAAGCCGGTTTTTTAGTCACTTGTTTGCCCAACGACGCAAACAATGTCTTTATCACCTTGACTGCAAAAGGTTTAAATGCCGATTTGCAAATCATCAGTCGAGCCGAGCACTCCAGCACGGCAGGGAAATTGCGACAAGCCGGTGCCACCCAAGTCGTGATGCCCGCAGTCGTCGGAGCCAAACAAATGCTGAACTTAATCAGCAAGAACACGCCGCAGTAATTGCCCCCAACGGCCAAACCGATAGAGGCCACGATGATGCAGTGTCGCCTTTCGCTCGGGACGTGAAATCCATAAATGAAGGATTTGCAGCAGTTGACGAGTCTACATGGGGCCGAGTGAACACGTAGCCCGGAGGGCGGCAGATACTTGCCGGCGGCGCGAGCCGCCGGAGTGGGGATCGCGAAAAGGAAAGCCCAGCGGGCGACAGAACAACCCTTGTCTGTCGCCCGCTGGGCTTTAATGCGCACGCTCGCTAGGTTTCCGTTGGCTTACGCCAACGGCAAGTATCTGCCGCCCGCTGGGCTAAAAGCACTGCACTCAGGCTCGGATGGGCAGGGTTGAAATCGTCACCTGCAAGTTTCACGTCCCGAGCGAAAGACGACAAACAACAATCTTTCTCTGCTTCCGTTTCAAGGGCCCGACCGTTCAGGCGGCGGTCGTCTAGAACCATTGTTTGATTGGGCGAAAGAGAGTGGTTGCGATGCGTCGAGATGCGGGCCACTGCTTGATTTCTGCGGAAGTTACCAAGCGATTGTCGGGGTCGGCGGCCAGTTCCTGGAAGATGGCTCGGGCCATTTCGACAATCGAAGCTTCCTGCGTGACCAGCATCGCTTCAGCCATTCGGCTGTCGGCCGCATCTTCGAAGTTGTAGCTTCCGAACGTCGTCCATTCGTCGTCGACTAAGACGATTTTTGAATGTTCGCCATGTCGGTTTTCGTAGATTCGCACGCCCTGTTTCGCCAACGCCGGGTAATCGGTCACTGCCGCCAGCCAAGGGAGTTGCGAATCGAGGGCCGAGGCGTGTGAGTGAAAAATATCGACCGTCACCCCTCGTGCGGTCGCTTCCTTAATCGCTTCGGCGATTAGACGTGCCGGTTTGTAGTAGAAACTGGTCAGCTGGATTGTGCGTTGGGCTTTACGAATTTTGTCGGCTAGCATCAACGTCAGTGGATTGATTTCCCGGCGACCGAGTGCACCCCATCGGCCAGCGTCTCGGTTCGGGTCATGGGACCAGTAGTCCAGTGGAATGTTTATAGGCTGGGAGTGTCGTTTGTCCAGTAAAGGTTCGTGTTCTGGAATCGATGAACCGAGCAGTTCGAAAAAATTGTGTATTAATAGACCGACGATCGGGCCACGCAACGCGACGGCAAATTCATTCCAGGCCTTGAAGGAACTGCGAGTGATATTGCTGCTGCCGAAGATTGCCTCGCCGCTTTCGGACAACTGAATCTTGATGTGTTGCCCGCAGCCCACTTTCCGGTCGATCGCGTTTGTGGGGGTGTACATCACGACTCGGCCACCTGCCTGCTTTAGTAGGTTGATCTGGCATTGAAGCTGGGCTCGGTTGGTTTTGGACATCAGAGTGCCGGCAAGTCGTTGACCGAAGCGATCGAAGACCAGAACGGTCGCGACGACGCGTTGCTGTGTCTTAAGGGGGGCCGCCAGACATTCACGTCCGTATTCATCCCATTCGATGTAAAACTTCGACAGATACAAAAATGAGCGAGACGTCACGATCATCTCCATCCGCCGATCCTGTTCTGCACGCCGATCCCACAACGCAGTCAACTCGGTCGCCGAGGAGGATTCGATAATGGTCCCCAAGGACCGAACGGGCCTGAGCAAGAAAGATTTCCGCCAGAGAGTGAGAGAACGTCCCGAAAAACAGTGCAAACGGACCAGCTTGGCAGCGAGCGGAAATTGAGTGTCGTCGGATTTGGATGAATCGGTTAGTCTACAGGTTCTCGATTGCAGCGACGAACTTTGCAAGCGTTGAAGACGCCTTTTCAGTCGCCGCGATACGAAAACAAATTCTCTCCCGGCACGGCCAAGCTGGTTTTAAGAGAAAACGGCAGGCGGATCGTTGGCAGAACAAAAATGTGAGAAAGCGAATAGGACCATGAAACCAACACCTGACCCTTCGAAATCGCTGGATATCACGGGCGATTCAGCCCCCGTCGTTCCGGCCTACACCTGCAAGGTTTATATCCGCAAAAATGAGAACGGAACCGTCACCGGAAGAGTCGCAAACCTAGCAGGACTGGAAGCCAGCGGCGCCGGAGAAAGAGACGTTTTGCTCAAACTAACACGTGAATTCAAATCGCGGATTTCGCAGATACTGACAGATGGGCAGGACATCCCCTGGATCGATCCTCCGCAATCAAGGCAAGAAAACGAACAAATGCGTTCCATTCCCGTGCACCTGTAGAAGCGACATCCCCCGCAAGACAATCGTCACAAACGTGAATAGATAAGCCGCCAGACAAGCAAAAATGGGAGCCAGGAATGGTGCCCAAGCGTTGCGGCAAGACCGGTCGTCCGTTTGAGAAGGTTCGGTTCTTAGCTCCCGATTACATGCGAGCCTTCGTCGCGGACGTTCAAAAAGCCCCTCCCCAGACGACGCGATAGAAGTCCAATCCGGATCGGTCGAGGATCATTCGCCGATATGATCGAGTAACGAATGATCGACTTCCAGAATGCTGCTGTCCACACGTCCATCTTCTCAATTCGGTGCTCCGGTGCAATATGCCGTGGTCACCGAAGTGCCAGCTTTTAATGCTGGTCAAAATCATCTGTTGGGGCGGCACATCAGGCAGTCCACCAGCACTGCGTGAAAAGCGAGCGAATCAAACCGCTCGCCACCTCTTATACGCCACTGCGGTCTAACCGCTGCTAACTCCAGCAGTCAGCAGCGAAAGAAAAAGAATGACCTCGAGGAGACCTACTCGTCGTCATTCGCCAGCTCAGTCATTCTTTTTGTGTATGTATGCCGATTCGCTCAATGCGTTCCCGCTTCCAGCAAGTACGGTCAATGCATCGTAGGCGTAGCGTTCACTGATCGTACCAGTCGTCTCCTTCAGTGCTGTGACGCTGTACTGTTGGTTCCGTTGGTAGTCCAGATGCTCGGAGGCTAACGTTCCAATCCTCGTGACCGATTCGTCGGTGAAGACATCGCGAAATGCTGAACTACTTGCGGCGATCATCTGCTGGTCGCTTGGTACGTAGGTTGTTATCGCTGTGTCTTTTGCGCAGGAGGCAATCGCGTGAACCGGTTACATTTCGGTTGGCACCGAGGAAGCTGGTTTTTATTGTGCGACTTTGTATGGCATCTAGGGTTTTACTCAGAAAGAGATTGCTGATACGCCGGGGGATGCTGCGCTGGTGAATCCGGTGGCTGCGGTGCCGAGGCGTTGGTGTTGCCTTCGGGCAGCGCCAGGCGAGCGACTCGCCGTGTTAACGTGTTGATTCGTTTCAGGTTTTCGATAATGTCCGTTTCAACCTTAAAGGCAGCAAGCCGATTGGGCTCATAGGCGATCAGCCGCTGGGCCAAGTGAGCCGTCGCTTTTTCGGCGAGCTCGTTCACAATCGTTTTGCTTTCCACTGCATCACACGCTGCCTGTTGATCCTGATCACGCAGCGCATCGATAGCACGCTCGAACGCCCAGCAAACCTTCAGATGAACCGTGTGCAGTACATCAATTGTGGCAGGACTGATAGCCACTCCCTTTCGCATTCGTTTTTCGGCATCGGTCAGCACATTGTTTTCAATCACATCGCCAACATTTTCCAGGTAGTTGGCCACTGCGAAGTACTGGTGCAGCTGCGTCGGCTGGGGAGCCACCAAGTTTTTCTGCGACAGCTGAGCGAGGTAAGTGATGATCGCACCATGCAGGGTGTCGACATCGTCTTCGGCTTTTTGCAGCAGACGAATGTCGCGCTGCGTTCCGACGGTTGCGACGCGGAAAGCGTGCTCCAACATCTTTTGGTCCAGTTCCGCCAGCCGAACCAATTCTCGCTGCACTTGGTCCAGTGCCATGGACGGGTGTTCCAGGAACATCTCGTCCAGGTATAGCGGACAAATCCCTTTCGGCACTTTGCGTTTGGGAACAAGGCGATCGACCAGTTTAGCTAACGGGCCGGTGAACCCAATGAACAACAACGCGTTGCCAACGTTAAACAGGGTGTGAGCGTTGGCGATTTGTCGCGGCGTATCCGCCGCCAGTCGAGCCGTTCCTGTTAGGTTTTCGGCGGTCGGCGAAATCATCCGCACAAGGTCCGCAAGCGGATAAATGAAGAACATCCACAGCAGAACGCCGCCAACGTTAAAGATAACATGCACCCAGGCAGCTTGAACGGCTTCACGTGGTCGCCCAAACGCAGCCAGAATGACCGTTGTGCAGGTTCCGACGTTGGCGCCAAAAATCAGCCCAATCCCCGATTCCAGGGAAATCAATCCCTGACTTGCCAGCACGATCACGATCCCGGTCGTGGCTGACGAGCTTTGCACGATCGATGTAAATACTAATCCGACCAGGATACTTAGCAGTGGGCTGCGCATGTTCTGCATGGCATCGATGAACGGCGGCCACTCGCGCAGTGGTACCGTCGCAGTGCTCATCAATTCCATACCGAAAAACACCATCCCCAGGCCCAATAGGACCATCCCCCACTGCTTCCATTTCTCACCTTTGGCGGTGATGTTGATTAGGAAACCACTCGCAATCATCAACAAACCATATTGGTAAACCTTAAACGCGATAATTTGCGCCGTGATGGTAGTACCAACGTTTGCGCCGATGATCACCCCAATCGACTGGCTGAACGTCAGCAGCCCGGCCGAGATAAAGCCCACAACCAAGACCGTTGTGACCGACGAGGACTGAATCACCGCGGTGATGATGGCCCCCGCCAAGGCAGCGGTGAACCGGTTGGCGGTCAACCGCGCGAGCAGATTTTTCATGCTGCTGCCAGCGACCGTCTGGAGACTGTCGGTCATCTGACGCATGCCAAACAGGAACAGCGCCAACCCCCCGCCCAGGCCTGTGACCAGGGCGCCGATTTCGATCGTGGGGGAAGCCATAAAACGAACCTCTAATGCGCAGTGCTTCCGTGCTTTGCCCCAGCGGCAACGTGTCGATGACGGTACACCGGTACGAGTATACTTTCTAACCCACCGCGGCACGAAGACCGATCGCCGACTTGGGGCAGCGATAACGAAAACGGCTCCTGACCCGAATGGCACTGCCGGTTGATACCATAGGGTTTACGTTCATACGGTCACGACCAGTTGAGCTTGGTAGGCGGCTCGTGGGATGGCTAATAGTTTGAGGACTTTTGGTCGGCGCTTGTTCGCTCGCGGTTCGATGCGGCCCTCGCGATGTGTAAACGGCATCATCGTCGCAAGAGAAATCGACATCGAAGCGTTCAAACCTCTCGTCGAAAATGGATTGATCAATCACCTCGCTGAGCGGAAGTGATGAATCTTGCAGCATGGAATCGCTGAAGATGCGAAATGGCGACGCGTTACGCGGGCACTTGGAGTAAAACGACATGGGCCTTCCCTGACCGAAGTTTTTCAAGCACCCATGCCAAGGAAAGTCACGTCGACGTTAATGATACAGGCAGAGCGGCCACGTCAAAATATCAAAATGCTTCGGCTAGAAAAATAATGATTTTCGATGCCACGAGGGCCTCGTGGTTCTCAGTGCTGTGCAGAAAACGTTATATACGGCCGGCAGTGCCATTCGCTCCTGCCCCCTTTTTCTCCTGTGATTTGGATGTTCTATGCCCGGCCAGGATCGCAGGGTTGACACACCAAGCTGGCGGGTTGAAAATTCGCCCCCCGCAACCTGAGTCGCGAGTGAAATCTAAACGTGGGGTACTGTATCGGTTTCGCGAAAACTAAGTGACTGTCATAATTGATATCACATTCCCTGTCGGTGATATGTAGTGAGTAGGTTGCCTGGTTAACTGTTTGTTTCTTGCACAGGGAGTAATCGTCTTATGTCAGTTAAAGTTCGAAATTTTGTTTTGATGTGTGCAGTCCTTGCTGCCGTTACCTGCTGGTCGCAGGCGGCTCGTGCAGGCATGATTTACGTCGGAAGTTGGGATGTATACGCCAGCCCATTGGCAGAGTCCTGGAATTTGTCTCCTCCAAACGGTCCACTGGCATACACGGGGCAGGAAGCAGCTGCTCTGATATTCGGCGGCAGTCCGGGGGACTATTCGATCTCAACGATCGACATCAACCCGCTCAATATCAATAATATGGCTTGGTACGACACGATTGGTATTGGCGAGTCGATCCAGGCTGAAGACTGGAATGTTAAGTATCTTGGTTTCTATTACGGCCCCACCAGCGGGTATGCAGGAGGTTTCGGTGTTGCTGCCTCATCTGCATTGGTTAAGGACAACCTCGTAGGGCACGGCAGAGTCAATTATGCGTTCCGCAGCGATACCAACGCCGTTCCAGAGCCATCGAGTCTGGGAGTGCTGGGAGTGCTGGGAGTCGGTTTGATGATTTCTGTTTACCGTCGCCGTTCCGCTACTGCCTGTGCATCTTGCTGATCAGTTGTGAGAATCAGAGCCTGAGCTACCCCAGCGATTGCATCATCGGGTAAGACATTCTCTGTGGGAACGGTTTCGAGTGCCTAACAAGCATCAAAAACGGTTACTGCCGGAAGCCTAGAGACAGAGCGATGTGCTGCTGGCGTTCTAATCTGACGGCTATGTTCCCAGGCATCGCCGGTTGGGTGCTTCCGGCACATTCCAAGGACGAAAAATCGCAGGACCGATGATCGAATCATCGATCCTGCTTGAATTGAATCGGAATGCCCGACTCGTATCCATCACGAATTGTGCTTTCCTGAATCCGTTCCGTTTAGACTGACTCGGTCGAGACCGAGATATCGTCGTGCGTTACCGTTCTGCGCGAGTTCACGCAGCGATTCGAGTTCGACAAGTCGCAGCAGTGCCAGGTGGCTCTCCATCGTCTTGGCTCGTTCCTTGCGATTCGGCTTCCGTCTGACCATCACGTCGCGTGACTTCCGCTCGTGATTCGGATTCGATCTGCTCGACTTCCGCTCGCGTTCGTGCCTCCACCAGTTCGGCTTGGCTTTGTCGTTCCGCCGCCAATACTCGGTTCATGATCTCCTGCAGGATTTCTGGGAAGGTCAAGTCCTTTACGTCGGCTCGACGAGTCGCGTTACCGTAACCATTCACTGACTCCGTCACGTCCGAAAGGATGTCACGTGTGACCTCAGGTAGGTGTGGAATCGTCTGTTCCACGATATTGATCGCTACGGGCAGGATCGGATCAGGCTCTCGTGCATTGCAGCGTCCTTTTTCAGGCCAGGAGCTGCGTTTAGTGAGTGCAGTAAATTGCCAGGCACCATTTCCTCAGCGGCGGCCCAGCGGAAGATTCGCGTTAGTCGATGCATGTTCTTGTTGGTCGTGCGAGCTTGCCCACGTTCTATCGATCGCTGCCTCACCGTCTATATCGCCAGTGGGCCAAACTGTTCCGTTGGCAAATGGGAAAACAAAACCTTGGCGTCGCGCATCACTGCCCGCAACGCGTCAAGTTCGTTCGCGGGCTTGCCATCTTTGACGTAGTAGGTCTGGGTGAACTCCCCGTAAGCGGGCAGCACTTGGACCATAAGGATGACGTTCTCAACCTCCGCGAAGTCCTTTGTGACTTTGCTCGTAGCCGCGAATTCAGCCAGGAGTCGTGCGTGCTCTGCTTTGCGGGCGGCTTAGCGAGATAGTGGTCAGCACCAACGATGGTGACGGCAGCCTGATCAGTGGGCTTGTGATGCCGACAAGACGGGACAGATCCACGCTTTAGATGCCCCATGTGAAACGATCCTTGTACTACCCCGGTAGTACTACCGGATTAAATCTTGGGGAATCGCCGCACAGACACGCTGTTCGGTATCGTTTTGAGTAACGATTCTGCTGCTTTCTGCTCAGTACGCCCGGCGGGGTTCGAACCCACAACCTTCGGCTTCGGAGGCCGACGCGCTATCCAATTGTGCCACGGGCGCTTTGGTAGGAGTATTGCGGAGGTGAGCCCTCGGCGTCAAGGTGCGGGACCGGTTGGGGAGACACGGAGACACGGAGACACGGAGACACGGAGTGAAGGAGTGAAGGAGTGAAGGAGTGAAGGAGTGCGCGCCGCGAGCTAGTTTTTTCTTTGACTCCCAGCTCCCAGCTCCCAGCTCCTTGTCTCCTTGTCTCCTTGTCTCCCAGCTCCCAGCTCCCAACTCCCAACTCCTTGTCTCCTTGTCTCCTTGTCTCCCAACTCCTTCACTCCCAGCTCCCAACTCCTTGTCTCTTTTTGCTTAGCTGAATAGGGATGCTATTGGGGTTCCTTGGTCGGTGATGGGGATGGGGCGGGAGCCGTCGAATAGTTCGTGGGATGGGTTGATGCCTAGTGCGGCGTGTATTGTTGCGTGGAAGTCGGGGACGCTGACTGGGTTTTCTTCGATCGTCTTGCTTAGCTCGTCGGTGACTCCGTAGGCGCCTTGGTGGTTCAGGCCGCCTCCGGCTAAGAGCAGGCTGAAGCAGCTGCCTTGGTGCCCGCGTCCGCCTCGGGCGTCGTAGGCGGCGGGACGTCCGAACTCGGTGCCGATTACGACTAATGTCTTGTCGAGGATCGACTGTTGCTCAAGGTCCGTGATCAGCGCGGATAAGGCGATGTCTAGGTCTCTGATGAGAAGATGCTGGTTCTGTTGGCCTTCGTTGTGGGTGTCCCAGCCGGTGCCGTTGACGAAGTTCAAGTTGTGGGAGACCTCGACGAATCGGACTCCGGCTTGCACAAGACGTCGCGCAAGCAGGCAGCGTTGTCCGAATTCGCCTCCATATCCATTCCGCAAGTCGGCGGGTTCGTCCTGCAGGCGGAAGTGCCGCATGAAGTCGGGGCCGGCCAGACGCAGTGCTTCGGCTTGAGCCGTCCGGTACTGGGCGACGACGGAGTTGTCCGGGACTCGGTCGGTGAGTGGCTTGAGGAGTTGCTGTCTTCGTTGGACTCGAAGAGCCGTTACGTCTTCTGGCCGCGAAAAGCCTGCAGGGCCGCTGTCGGTATCGACCAGGTAAACGTAGCCCGCTTTGGCGCCTAGGAAGCCAGGACCGCGGCTGACGTTGGGATAGCCGATCAGCATGTAGGCGGGAACGTCGGGGCTGACCGGACCACGCACGTGGCTGATAATGGCTCCGATCGAAGGATAGGTAATACTTCCGCTAATCAGACGCCCGGTGTGGACGAAGTTGGTGCCGAACGCATGTTCGTCGACGAGGTGATGGTTTATCGACCGGATAACGGTGAGGCGATCGGCAAGCTTCGCCGTGCGGTGTAGGTGTTCACAGAATTGGACTCCAGGCACGGCGGTGTCGATCGAGTCGTACTCGGCTCCGGACAGCTTTGGTGAAGTTTTGGAGTTGCCTCGTTTTTTGGGATCGAAAGTGTCGATCTGAGACATTCCGCCCCCCAGCCAGATGAAGATGACGTTTTCGGCTTTGCCTTTGGGGACGTTGATCGCGGCCGGCGAGGCGAATGCGGAGTGACTGAGTTGGGCGGCTCCGGCAAGTGCACCCGTTTGAGCGAGGAAGTGTCGTCGGTTCATGATGGTGTCCGGGGATGAAATGGTCGGGTATCCATGGTAGGTGCGTTTGCCAGAGCGTGGGATCCACCGTCTGGCGACGGCAGCTACGTTTGATTTGGATATTACTTGTTTTATGGTGTGTAAAACCACTCGGGTGCATTGAGGACGGCCCATAACATGTCTTCCATGCGGAGACGCCAGTCGTTGTCTAGGGCATTGGTGGGTGGGGCGCCGCGGCGGGCGTCCGCTTCCTTTTCTATCGCCAGTGTGTTGGCGGGGCCGTCGACGTGGTTGGACCAGCTAACGTAACGGACGGGTCCGCGTTTGCCGGTGGGCGGGGTGATTCGCTTTGCTTCCGGGATCACGCGACTTTCGTAGCCTTCGGAAAGGAAACGTACGTAACGTTCTTTCTCTTCGGCCGACGGTTTTCGTGTGAGCAGCCTGAGGAAGACTCGATCGACTAACTGGTCGACGGACTGGTCCTCCAGTGCAAGCTGTGTGATCCCGTGCTGGTCACTCAGCCGCGTCAGCCAGGTGCTCATCACGCCGTTGGCAAAGATCGCAGGTTGAAGCATGTTGGATTCGGAGTCGCGAATGCTTTTTGGATCCTGCCTCGCTCCACGCCAGCCGAAGGTTTTTAACACGCTTGTTACGGCCGTGATCTTCGGCAGTCCAAGACTGGGGCGATCGCGTTCGTTTGAACTGGATGCGAGCATCCAGCTTCGGCTTGCTTTTCCCAGTGTGATCGTGGTCGCCATGGCGCGGACGCTATCGATATCCAGGCTGACCTCTTCCAGATCAAACGGAGTCCCGGTTGCGTGGAATGCCGAATCAACGATCTGTTCGGCGGTTAATCGCCGCGGCGCCGGTGAGATGAAAAGTGGGCTGGTTTCGGTCAGGGTCGCATCCGTTGCACGTTGGTATGCATGTGAATTCAAGATCAGGCGAGTGATCGCTTTGGTGTCATATCCGGAGGCGACGAACTGATGCCCGAGCCACTTCAGTAGGTCGGGATGCGAGGGACCGGACTTTTCCCAGTCCGACACGCTGACGACCAAGCCTCTGCCCATCAGACGCTGCCAGATCCGGTTGACCATCACTTGGGCGAAGCGTTCGTTCTGTGGGGCGGTGATCAGAGCGGCGAGCCGGTCTCGCGAGTTTTCGGGGTTTTCAGCCAGGGCATCCGCGACCGATTCATCGCAGTAGCGAGCGAACGGCCAAGCCGGTTCGACGACGGTTCCCGGTTGCAGGGTGACTTCAATCAGAGGTTTGCGGCTACCTACGCTCAGGCGACCGACCGGCACGCTACTGGAGGCGGGCAGTTTGATAGGTTTTTGTTTCAGCAGTGCGGCGACCTGCAGCAAATCTTCCTGCAGAGAAACGTGTGACGGTGCGTCGTGGCAGCGGGCACATTTCATTTCGACTCCGAGAAACGCGGAGCTGACGATGATCCCTTTGGCTGCCATTGGTAGGTCGTTCTGCGTTGCGGTGGCGAAGCCGGCGGGGCCGCCCAGTCGCTCGCTCCCTTCCATTCGGATCAGCTCGGTTACGAAGAGGTCCACCGGTTTGTTGTCCAACAGCGACTCATATAACCACCAGCGGAAAGGACCGGTGTTGTTCAGCGTCGGGTTGATCATGTTGGGGTTTTCGGCCAGCACGTCCAGCCAATAACCCATCCGGTGATCGGCCCAGCGAGGATCGTCCAGTAACCGGTCAATCACTTCGTCGCGACGTGTTTCTGGGGCGCTCGCAAGAAATGCAGCGATTTCGGATTCGGTCGGCGGCACACCGATGGTGTCCAGCGACACGCGGCGGAGAAAGCTGAGGTCATTGGAAAGCGGAGTCGGCTGGAAATTATCGACATCGAACTGCGGCCATACGGCACCTTCCTTGATCCAGCGTTTCAGCAGATCGACTTCGGCGTCGGTTAACCGTGCACCTTTGGGCGGCATGACAACATCTTCGTCCTCCGCGGTGACGCGATCGATCAGCGCACTTTCGTCAACGTTGCGGGGAACGATTGCGTGTCCGTCGTAATCTCCACCTGCCAACACCGATTCGTGATCATCCATCCGCAGACTTCCCTGAGCCTTTTTGCCCTGATGGCAGTCGTAGCAACGCGATTCCAGCAGAGGGCGGATCTGTTCGAAATAGTCGACACCTTTTGCATCACCCTCCGCCGAGTCTTGTTGGACGTCGACGATTCGAGCGGCAAGGAAATGATCGATCGGGTTATGAGCGGAATAACCACTTGGCAGTTTCGGGACCGCTACTTTTTCGGTTTCGTCCAACCACTTCGCAGCGGCCGTGCGACGTTGATTCCAGTAGTCTTGGTTGGCCACTCGGCGTTCGGCTCGCGCTGCGGCGTTGATTTTAGCCAGCACTTCGCGGCGTTCGGATTCGTAGGCTTGCCAGCCTTCGTCGGTGTATCGAACTTCACGGTCTCCAGGGGAAAGTAGCGACCATGTTTCGCTTCCTTCCAACGACACGGCAACGACGGTCTCCCCTAGATCGGGTCGGAAAGTGCTGCCGCCGGCGACGCCACCGACCATCGTTTCCAAAACAACAAAATGTTCGCCTCCTTGGGATTCGAATTCGGACCAAGTATCGCGATTGCCTGGCGGTGCAAAGCGGAAGTCCGGTCCCAGATCCAGGTATTCATCCTGCATCGAAAGGGGAGCGTAGCCGCCGGGATCAGGTGGCCGTGTCGAGGTCTTAAGTATCTGTTTTCCGTCGATCGAAAGCCGGCACGCACCACGGCCACGGAGCAGCAGGCGGTGCTTGCCAGCGGGTAGGTTTACGATCGCCGAGGCTCGTAGGTGAGACGGATTGGCCCGCTCGCCCCGAACGCCTGTCGAGACGTACTTGTGTGGAAGTTCGAAAAGTCCGAAGACTTCTTCTTCAAAGGTTTCGGTAACTTGCGGGGCTTCCGGCCAGCTATTGGATTTCGGAACGTCTTTCTCGCTGATCTGCACCAGCACCTTGCCCGCTGGAATCATCTCGGGAGTTACCGCAGGAGGCGGCGGGACAAAGTTGTACTGCTGAGCAATTTTCGTCGGATCAAATCCAGAGCGATAGATCGCAAAGTTGTCCAGCCATCCTTGAAACGATGAACCTGCGCTGCGGTTAAAGCCGGTGCCGATGACTAGATCGTCGGCGTCTTGCACCGGTGGTAGGTCGGTCGCGCCACTTTCGTCCCATGTGCCTGTGACCGCTTGCCCGTCGATCCAGGCAAGCAAGCTGTCGCTTTTTCCGAACGTGAATTGCAACGCCACATGGTGCCATCCGGTAGCTGGCACGCTGGCTTCGCTCCACCAGCGATGCCAAGCACGTTTCTTCGTTTCGGGATGTTCGCTAGTGAAGAGAATTCCGAATCGGGCACCGCCGCCGGTTCCTTGAAACCGAACGGAGTAATTTTGATTGTTATCTTCGAAATCGTCGCCATGTTTTGGGTGTCGTCCTTTACCCAATACGTAGGCCGTTTGTCCTGGACGAATGGTTTTGAACTTCACCCATGTTTCGAAGGCAAAGGTCTCACCACTACCAAAACGAATATCGACATCGCCGCCTTGCTCCTGGTCTTTAATCAGGATCGCACTTTCATGCCCCGCAAAGGACATCGCCTTGTTGTCGCTTTTAAATTCAGGATGTTTGGGCGGCCGTGGTCCCTCGCCAAGCTTGCCGGGGGTGCCAGTCCACGTCGAGGGTTGCGCGTCCCCATCGAATCGCCATTCGATGATCCGTTCATCGGCAGGAGGTTCATTCGCTGATGCAGAAGACGTCGTCGCCAGCATCAACAGAGCGAGAGCTACAAAGACTTTCGCACAGAAGCGAAGCGGACTGAAGTTGTGCCAATCGTAGATATTAACTTTCTGACTCCAGTAGCGAAAAATCCGAACCCCAAAATCGTGGCCGAGCAACAAGCTCGCCTAAATCCCATTTTAGACCATCGGTCGACCAGTTCAATCATGAGGAGTGGGGGAGACACGGAGACACGGAGACACGGAGACACGGAGACACGGAGACACGGAGACACGGAGTGAAGGAGTGAAGGAGTGAAGGAGTGAAGGAGTGAAGGAGTGAAGGAGTGAAGGAGTGAAGGAGTGTGCGCTTTTTTGTCCCAGCTCCCAACTCCCAACTCCCAACTCCCAACTCCCAACTCCTTGTCTCCTTGTCTCCTTGTCTCCTTGTCTCCTTGTCTCCCAACTACAGCAGGTGCTTGGCTTTGATTTCTAGGTATTGGTTGACTAGGGGGGCGGTTAGTTCGTCTGGGAAGGTGTCGACCATTAGGACTCCTCGGTGGGTTAGGTCGCGGATCACTTGGTCTCGCCAGCAGAGGATCTCGCTGGCTACGGCGGCTCGGAGCATGTTCTCTCTGCCTCCGCCGGGATGGTCGGCGGTGTCGAACATTTGACGGTCGCGGAGGAGGACTCCGACAGGTAGGTGCCGTCCGCTGATGTTGCCCAGGTAGTCGACCACTTGCGCGGCGTTGACTTCGTCGATGATGTTCGTTTCCAGTACGACCATCGAACGCCGTTTGCAGTGATTCGATAGATACAGGAAAGCTTCGTCGTACCTCGATTCAACCAGACGTGGAAACTGGTCGTAGCCGGCTTGGATCAACCGGTTCATCTGGTTCTTCCCGCCTCGAGGTGGGATGTAGGCATGGATCGTGTCGGAGAAGCAAAGCATGCCGACCGCATCCCCTTGTTCAAGGGCGACGTAAGCCAGCATCAAAGAGGCGTTGAGGGCGTGATCGAGGAGCGAGTACCCTGCCCTCTCGTTGGTCATCATCCGCCCGCAGTCGAGCATGAAAATCAGACGCTGACTTTGATCGCTCTGGAACTGGCGGACTGTCAGCTTCCGCCGTCGGGCCGTGCTGCGCCAGTCGATGTGGCGGTAATTGTCGTCACGTGAGTAATCACGCAATCGTTCGAAGTCGCTGTCCTGTCCGATCCTTCTTGTTCGCCGTACGCCAATCAAACTGAGGCGATTGGTTCGAGCCAGCAATGCGTAATCGGACAACTGCTGCATGTCGGGATAGACCTTTAGCCGGTCTTCGACATCGATCTGTAGGAACCGTTGCCAGAACCCAAGTTGGCTGCGGGCGCGGACGTAGACGCGCTTTAGGTTGAACGCTCCTCGCTGCAGCGGAGTGATTCGGCGTTGGACGGTGATCCGCGATGAACGAGGTAGTTTCAGGGGATGTTGGTCTGGATCGCCTCGGAATGGTTCAGGTAAATCGTCGCGTACCGCTCCGCGGATCGTCGTGAAGGTGGTGTTCTCGATCGTCAGGTCATAGGCCATCGCTTTGCCGATCGAAGCGGTGCTGGGGATGTCTCGCCAAGCCCTCAAACCATTGGAAGTGGAAAGCCACAAAAACATCAAATCCAAACCGACAACCGCAACCAGCAGCCCATCCAAGAGGGCGACCATTATCAGCAACTGGTTGTTGGTGATGGTCAGCAAAGAAGCAATTAACGATGTCGTCAGCACCCCCAGCCAAAGCCAGGAGGGATAGACCCGAAAGAAACGTGCGAGGATCAGCAGCGGCAACGCTACCATCGCCAGCAGCATCCAGGGGAGTGCCGATATCCACTGGAATGCGGACTGCGTGTCGGTGGTTAGATCCATTCGCTTAAAGTTGCCGTTGGAGTTCGGTTTCGAGTTGGGGGCAGTTAGCCCAAGGCGATCGTGACGGTTTTCGATTCGGTGTAAGCCTTCAAACCCTCTTCGCCAAGTTCACGGCCGTAGCCGCTCATCTTGAATCCGCCGAATGGGGCCGCGGCATCAAAGACATCGTAGCAATTGACCCATACCGTACCGGCACGGACGCGGGCAGCATAATCATGAGCCTTCGAGATGTCACGTGTCCAAACTGCGGCCGCCAGTCCGTAGAACGTGTCGTTGGCACGACGGATGATTTCCTCGTGATCGTCAAACGTAAGCACGCTTAGCACCGGCCCGAAAATTTCATCCTGAGCGATCGCCATTTGGTCGGTGACTCCATCAAAAATCGTCGGTTCAATAAAGTACCCGACGTCGCCGTGACGTTTGCCACCTTGCACACACTCGGCTCCTTCTGCTTGCCCCTTGTCGATGTAAGAAAGGATCTTGTCGAATTGAGCTTGGTCGATTTGTGGGCCTTGATCGGTGTCGGGGGAAAACGGGTTTCCTAATCGCCGTGAGGATGTGAGGGCGGTCAGTTTTTCCATGAATGGTTCATGGACCGATTTTTCGACAAACAAGCGACTGCCTGCGCAGCAGCATTGTCCCTGATTCAGGTACAGCCCGACATAAGCCCCGTGGGCGGCTGCGTCCAGGTCGGCATCGGCGAAAATGACGTTAGGGCTTTTGCCACCTAATTCAAAAGTCAGGCGTTTTAGCGTTTCCGCGGAATCGCGTGTGATAATCTGAGCCGTGCGATGTTCACCCGTGAACGCGACTTTATCGATTTGAGGATGTTTGACCACAGCGGCTCCGGCGGTCGGGCCGAAACCGGGGACAACGTTGATCACGCCGTCAGGGATGCCTACCTCTTGAGCCAGGTGAGCCATTCGCAGGCAAGTCAGCGGGGTTTGCTCGGCTGGTTTCATCACGATCGTGCAGCCGGCGGCGAGGGCGGGCCCCCATTTCCAGGCGGTCATCAACATGGGGAAATTCCAAGGGATGATCTGTCCAGCGACTCCGACCGCTTCGCGCCGTGTGTAGCAGAGGTGGTTGCCGCGGATCGGAATGGTGCTGCCGTGGATTTTGTCGGCATAGCCCGCGTAATACCGGATCGCATCGATCACCAGCGGAAGGTCGGCTGTTCGGCTTTCGGTGATCGGTTTGCCGTTGTCCAGAGTTTCCAGAGCCGCCAATTCCTCCATGTCCGCTTCGATCCGATCGGCCAGTTTGTACATCAGCCGGCCTCGGTCGCGGGCGTCCATTGTCCGCCACGGACCACTGTCAAACGCTTTGCGAGCCGCCTTGGCGGCCCGGTCGACATCCTCTGCATCCCCTTCGGCGACCTGGGCGATTTCTTGCTCGGTGGCGGGGTTGATCGTGGCAAAGGTTTTGCCGCTCGCCGCATCGACCCATTTTCCATCAATAAAGCACTGCGTCTGGTCGACCTTGATATCTGCGGCAGAAAGCGACTGCGTGGTGGCCATCGTGGGGGACCCTCAGGAGACTAGAGATTAATCGGTGGTGATCAAAACCGATCAAAGGAGGTATTGTAAGGCCTCGATTGTAAAGGGTTTGATTATCTTCAACCGGGAATGAACCGACGTGGAACAAAGTTTTTTAGCATGGCTTCGGGGCCGACAAGCCAATTTGCCTCAAGTGAAGGTCGGGATCGGCGATGACGGAGCCGTCTTCGTGCCGCAGGCTGGTAAAGAGCTGGTTTTGGCAAGTGATGGGATTGTCGACGGAGTCGATTTCCTAGCCGATCAACATTCGCTTGCCGAGGTCGGCAGGAAAGCGGTCGCGATCAATCTGAGTGATTTAGCCGCAATGGGCGCCGAACCGGCGGCAATTCTGGTGAATCTTTCCCTGCCAACGCGCTCGGCGACTGAAATTGCCGCAGCCTGTTACGAAGGGATTTTGGAGATTTGCGATCAATACCAGGTCGCCATTGCCGGCGGAGACATTACCGTCTACGACGGGCCTTTGGCGATTTCGGTCACCGCGATCGGACATGTCGAAAGTGGGCAGGCGTGGCTCCGCAGTGGAGCCAAAGAGGGAGATTCGGTTTTGGTGTCGGGAGCCTTCGGCGGAAGCTTGTTAGGACGACACCTGCGGTTCACTCCGCGGATCGAATTCGCGCGACGGTTGCGTGCGATCGGTGGCGTGCATGCGGCGATGGATGTGAGTGACGGGTTGTCGCTGGATCTTGATCGGCTGTGTGCGTCGAGCGCATTGGGCGTGGAACTGGATATGGAGGCGATTCCGATCCATCCAGATGCGGGGCCTTGGGCGGAGCAACAAGGCGGGACGCTGCTGGAACATGCACTGGGCGATGGTGAAGATTTTGAATTGATCGTCGCGATGGAACCGAAAGCCGCCCAGCGTGCGATGGCTGCGGAGGCTGCCCTGCCCGAGGATGTGCGAGTCCCTTTGACCAAGATCGGAACGTTGACCGGCCGGACCGGATTGTGGATGCAGAAAACCGGAAAGCTGGAACGGTTGTCTCCAAGCGGCTACATACACGGAGAACAGTGATGAGTGAGGAGCCTGTCATGTTCCATTCACAGCACTCGCTGCTGGCGACGCTGCAGTGGCGTACGCCCGAAGAAACGCTTGCCTTTGCTCAGTTGCTTGATCTGCATCTTCCCGAACGTTGTGGTTTGGGATTGGTCGGGACCCTGGGTGCCGGGAAAACGTTTTTGGCGCAGCGTTTTGCAGAAACCATTGGCGTCGAAAAAGGAACGGTTACCAGCCCAACTTTTACCGTCGTGCAGGAGTACCAAGCCAAGCGGCGCTTGACTCACCTGGATGCCTATCGAATCGTTGACGAAGACGAATTGTGGGAACTGGGAATCGATGAACTGTTTGAGGAACCGGCGGTCACTTTGATTGAATGGGCGGACCGGTTCGCCGCCGAGATGCCGCAGGAAATGCTCTGGATTCAGATCCTGCTACAAGAGGACGGAAGCCGCACCGTACGCATCAGCGGCGACCCGGGAATCTGGAGTGAAAGAGTTGGCAAGATACAGGCGGCGTTATCTTAGGGGCTTCGGGTTTGGGCCTTCGGATCAACCGTTTGAGATCAGGGATGGATATAGAGAACAGGGATATTGACCAATGGGAACCGTAGGGCTCTCGCTTCCGATCGCCGTTCTCGATGCCTGGGGACTAGAGCCCCATGTTGTCGAATGCCAGCCATTGTCCGGTGGCCTTAGTGGGGCCTTGGTCTTTCGGGTCCTGGTTCGCAGGGAGATGGGGGTGCCGCAAAACGTGGTCGTTCGCGGTTGGCCTGAAGGGATTTCCGGTGATCGAGTCCGAGACGTGCAGCGGTTTGTTTCGGCCGTTCGGCAGGCGGGCTGTGCTTTGGTTCCGCAGTGGATCCGCAGCGTTGACGGATCGAGCTGCCTGACGCATCAGCAGCGGATTTGGGAAGTGACCGAATGGATCGAGGGGGAACCTTGGCGGCCACAAACGTTGACACATCAAGAGCTGTCCGAAGCGGTGCAGAAAGGCGCCGCTGCCATCGCCCAAGTCCATGCCGCGGCAAATCAACAAACGTTTTCTGAGACCGGCCGGCAAACGGTGGTTCCGCCAGCCGTACTGGAACGCTGTCAGCGGTTGCAGGTCGTTCAAGATTGGTGGGAAGCGGGGCCACTAGATGCAGATCGTCTGGACGGACGCGAATGGTTAGGGGCGGCGGATCGAGTGGCTCGGGCCTGTTGGCAAACCCATGGTCAAGCGATCACCGAATGGCTGGCGATTGCCCAAACGATCGCTTATCCGGTTCAGACGGTTTTGCGCGACGTTCATGAGCAACATGTGTTGTTTCAGAATGCCCAGGTCAGCGGATTGATTGATTTTGATGCGATGCGAATCGATACCCCGGCGGTCGACCTTTCCCGATTCGCCCATGGCTTTTTGTTGCGATGGGGGATTCAAAAATTGACATCGAATTTAAGCCCGTTGTTCCAGATGAACGCGGAGTGGGGTGACTGTTTAGAAAAAGTTGTTTGGCCTGCCGCGCTGGCGGGATATCGTCAGCACTGTTCATTTTCTGAACAGGAGGCTGAGCTGGCGAGACACTTAGGTGACGTTAGCAGTCTCTTTTCACTGGTAAACTGGGTTGTCTGGATTTCTTGGGAAGAGAAAGCCGGACGACTGAGCGAAAAAATCACGGAAGATGTTGCCCGGAATAGGGTCGAACAACTTCAGCAATTTGCGATAAACTACTTCTTGGCTCGCTAATTTTTCCGCCTGTCTGGCGTTGCGGTCCGTACTCACATACGCGGTTAGTAAGATGAAGGCCGAATCGATGATTCCTCGCATCCGTCCCATGCAATTTCGAAGACTCTGGCAACCGATATTGGCGGTCGTCGTATTGGCACTGGCCGGACCGTTGTCGAACGCGTCGGCTCAACTGGGAAATGGCTTTCCTTCTCTCTCCTTTCCGAACGAAGACGCGAATGGAGACGTGATCGAGCTGCAGGCCAGCTTCGAAGCGGCCGACGAGGGGGCGGTTGGACGCTTGCACATCGATGCAAAACTGTCGCCGGCTTGGCACGTCTATTCGACGACTCAGCCTCCCGGTGGCCCACTGCCAACCAAATTTACCATGGCGGACGGCAGTCAAGCAAAACTGCTAAGCCCCTTTGTTTCGGATAAAGACCCCAAACGAAGTCAGGCCCCCGAATGGCCCGATGTCACGATCGAAGAATTCGAAACGGCCGTGCGTTGGACCGCGGAGATTGAATTCGCCGCTGGCGTTCAGCCCGACGCGGCTGTCATCAAGATCAAGGCCAACGGGCTGACGTGTCAAACGGGCGGTTCGTGTCGTCCCTTTGAAATGGATTTAACCGCTGCCTACAAAGGGACCTATCAACCGGTAACGACCGAAGCCACTTTCCGCGATGGCGACTATGCCGTTGAGTGGACCGGTGAACTTTTGCCTGCGACCGCCAAGCCAGGTGACGCGGTGGAATTGAAACTAACGGCGAATCCTGACGCTTCGTTTCATGTCTATCCGGGTTCGATCAAAGACGAAAATTTCGCTACCAATTTTGTGTTGACCAAGCGTGGTGTCCTGCAGCCTGGGATGCCGACCCCGTCGGAGGATCCGGTCACGCTAGACACACCGATCGGTGAAGCGACGTATCAAAAAGGTAAAACGACCTGGACGATCGAACTGAAAATTCCTGAGGATGCGGTCCCCGGGACCCATCCGGTCGAAGGGTATATCGCCTATCAAGCATGTCAGGACACCAGTTGCCTGCTTCCTAAAGGCCTGCGATTTCAAACGGAATTGCAGGTTGGCGAAAACGGCAAAGGGGCTCCGGCGGCTGTCCAGTTTGCTTCTGCCAAACGTGCCGAGGTAATGGATTTTATTGCCGAAACCAAATGGGATAACGCTCCCGAAGCGGCTGCGGCACCGACCGTTTACGGTCAGGAAACCAAGAAGTCCTATTCGGTCGTAATGATGTTGCTGATGGGGCTTGGAGCCGGATTGATCTTGAATCTGATGCCCTGCGTGCTGCCTGTTTTAGGCCTGAAGTTGATGTCGCTGACCGACCAAGCTGGTCAGGATCGTAAAGCGATTTTTTCCAGCAATATGTGGTACTCCTTAGGAGTCCTTTCGGTCTTTTGGGTGCTGGCGGGGCTGGCTTCCTTCTTCTCGTTTGGCTGGGGCGAGCAGTTCACGCATATCGAATTCAAATTGGCCCTTACGGTGCTGATTTTTGCGATGGCGCTTAGCTTCTTAGGTGTCTGGGAAATTCCCGTCCCCGGTTTCGCCTCGGGGAAATTCTCGCAAGAGATGCAGCATCATGAAGGAGCTGTCGGAGCTTATTCGAAGGGCCTGTTCACCACCGTCATTGCGACTCCTTGCGGAGGCCCGTTACTCGGTTTGGTGTTGGGGTTGCTGCTAGGGCAATCACCGCTGCTGATCTTTGCCGTTTTCACCGCGATGGGGATTGGGATGTCGCTTCCCTTCCTGTTGATTGGCGTTAGCCCACGACTGGTCAGCTGGTTGCCTAAGCCAGGTGCCTGGATGGAAACGCTTAAGCAGTTGATGGCGTTTGTCCTGTTGGGAACGGTCGCGTTCTTCTTCAATATGTTCTCGGACGATCAAAAGTTGCCTGTGTTTGTCGCTTTGATCGGAGTTTGGTTTGGTTGTTGGATGATCGGAAAAGTACCGAACTGGGAGACACTTTCGAAACGTTTGGCCAGTTGGGGAGCTGGGGTAGCAAGTGCCGCGTTGATCGGTTTCTTGGCTTTCCGGTTCTTGATGCCCGGCGATGTGATCGTTCCATGGCAGCCTTACGATGAAGCAAAATTGACTCAGCTTCGCAGCGAAGGAAAAACCGTGATGATCGATTTCACGGCCAGCTGGTGTGCTACCTGTAAATGGAATTATCACAGTGCGATCAACACCGATTCCACCGCGGATCTGTTGGCCGAACTGGATGTGGTTCCGATGTTGGCAGACTGGAGTGACTACAACGAGGAAATCAAAAAGAAGCTGATTGAACTGGAAAGTCAATCGATCCCGTTGTTGGCTATCTATCCCGGCAACAGCCCGGATCAGCCGATCATTTTGCGTGATTTGGTGAACCAAGCCGACGTTTTGGGAGCTTTGCAGTTAGCCGGTCCATCGCAGGGGGAAGCGGCGGCAGCCTCCGGAGATGAGATTTCCGTAGAAGTGCAAAGCGGCGGAGGAAAACAAGTTCAAGCTCCGAAGGCAGGAAACATTCCTGCCGCCGGCCCCGTTTCGCTGTCGGCTCTTTAGAGCCATCGATGCGGGGATTCGAGGATCAGGTCCCGGCGGTCTTCTGGTTTCTTGTTAATCGTTCTGGTTTCTGGTCAATTATTGCTCAGCAGTTTGGCAGTCCCTGAAACGGGGGCTGTCCTAGCTGGTTGGCGATATAACGCGCGACCGAAGCCTGGGTAGCGTCAAGCTGTTTTTCCATATGTAGGGCGGTTAAACAAGCAACAAATATCTGCTGCCGTTGTTCCTTGGCCAGCGAGGTCAACTTGTGAAGAACCTCTTCCAGGTCTCCCCAGGCCAAAACTTCTGCCGGGAGGGCCCCTGCCGGGCAGAGGCTTCCCAAGCGGTTCCAGCCTCGCTGAAAACGAACTTCAGCCAGGCTATTCCTTTCGCCGACAATCGCGGAAATCGAGATCAATTCGACAAGTTCTCGAATCGCGTCTTTAATGTTTCGGATACGGCTGTGGGCCCGCCGGGAGGGTTTGCTAAGTTTCGCTCGCAAGAGGCCACGCCAAGCCTGCTCTTGCCAAGCGAGGTCGCCGGCGGAGTCGGCAACGTCATCGACCACGCTCATCAGTTCGATCTGGCTGGAACGGTCCAAGCGTTGTGTTGTTTCGAGGACCAAATCGAGTAAAGCGAGCCGTTGTTCGTTCGTCACGTCCCCCACAGCGTGCCAGATCCCTTCAATGGGCTCCTGAAGCCGCCCGTTGTGGACGTGAGTGACCAGAGCACGTTGTCCCTCTGGAAACAGCATCAGAGCTGGCATCGTCACAATCGCGGCCGCTGGATCGTTGAAAAAGGCCATGATTGCAGTCGGTAATGGTCCCAGGGGATGTTCCGCGGGGAGAGACTCTTCCGCCCCGCTGTTGGGATGGGAATGAGCCCTCGCCACGTTTGCCGGTGAACGTTTCACGGATCGCCGTGAAGCTCGATCGCGAAATAAATTTTTAAACATGGAGACTATTCGCTGCACTGAACGATTGGGAAAATGAATCGCACAACGCTACATTACTTGTTCCAATTGGTAGTGTCTCACCACCCGGTGGGTGGGAAGTTTGCCGCGAAAGCGGTGGGTTGTAGCGGTCCTAGCAAGAGCCCGGCTTGTCGACTTTGAACCCGTCTTCTACTCTCTTTGCTTGTTTAAATATTTGATGGTTGGCAAACCGGAGGATTTCTGGTGCCCGGAACATGTGTGATTGGCCTCCAGTGGGGCGACGAAGCCAAAGGTAAACTAGTCGACCTGTTGGCAAACGAATTTGAACTGGTTGTTCGTTACCAAGGGGGTGCGAATGCCGGACATACGGTTGTCGCGGGTGATGAGGTGTACAAATTGCACCATATCCCTAGCGGAATCCTTCGCCCGCAGGTGCAAAACCTGATTACGCCCGGTGTGGTGATCAATCCCGAAACCCTTTTGGTCGAAATCGACGGATTGGCCAAACGGGGCGTTGATGTCACCAAAAATCTGCGGATTAGCGAACGTGCGCACCTGGTGATGCCATGGCACATCGCTGAAGACCGTATCATCAACCAGCAGCACATTGGCAAAGAATCGATTGGGACAACCAACCGAGGCATTGGCCCCTGCTACCGAGACAAAGTGGGCCGTACCCATGCGATCCGAGCGATCGATTTGATGGATTCGGGGCGTGATGAACGGATCGCGGAAGTCGCGAATCAGAAACTGAAAGTTCTGCAATCGCTGGGTGGCAGTGCGGAAGAACTGGAGCAAATTTCTCCGGGACGCGTCGTCGCTGCGGCTGCCGGTTGGGCAGAACGTTTGCGTCCGATGGTGGGTGACACGACTTACCCGCTGCTCGATGCCGCAGAAGCGGGCCGCCGAATCCTGTTCGAAGGGGCTCAGGGAGCCCTTCTCGATATCGATCACGGCACCTACCCGTTTGTTACCAGCAGTAATAGCAGCGGAGTGGGAATCTGTGCGGGTGCCGGAGTTCCACCTCGCTGGATCGGTGAAGTGATCGGCGTTTGCAAAGCGTACAGCACGCGTGTTGGCGGTGGCCCCTTCCCGACCGAATTAGATGATGCGGTGGGTGAACAGATTCGCAAACTGGGCAATGAGTTCGGGACCACCACCGGACGGCCTCGCCGTTGTGGCTGGATCGATGCGGTTGCCCTGCGTTATACCGCTCGACTAAGTGGCGTCACCACTTTGGCGTTGATGATGATGGACGTTCTGAGCCATCTGGATGAAATTAAAATTTGCGTGGCCTATGAACTGGATGGCGAGCGAATCGATCGATTCCCATGCCATGCGGACTCGCTGCGTCGCTGCAAGCCGATTTATGAATCGGTGACCCCTTGGAAACAGCCTGTCGACGATGCAAAAACCGTCGCCGACTTCCCCGCAGGCGCGATGGCGTTTGTGCGGCGAATCGAAGAACTGGTCGGTGTACCTGTCGGCGTCCTGTCGGTCGGTCCTGATCGGGCTCAGACCATTTTTGTCGACCGTGATCCTGCAGGAATCGCTGCGGGTGCAGGCCGATAAGATTTTTTCTCATTCGCCGCCGCGCGTATTAAACGAAATTGGAATGACACACGTAGAACATTCCCGTTGTACGGCTGAGCAACTTGGTTTGCCGTCTGAAGCGATTCCAAAACACATTGCCATCATTATGGATGGCAATGGTCGCTGGGCGGAACGCCAAGGAAAACCAAGGATTGAGGGACATCGACACGGCGTTAAAACCGTGCGGATGGTCAGCGAAACTTGCACAAGCTTGAATATCGAAGCGGTCACTTTGTACTGCTTGTCCAGTGAAAACTGGAAGCGACCCCCGGCAGAATTAGAATTTCTGATGCACCTGCTGGAGCAGTATCTGATTGAAGAACGCCGCCTGCTGATGGAGCAGGGCCTGCGTTTGAAGGTCATCGGGCGCAGAGATCGTTTGCCCGCGTCGGTCCTAAAGGAAATGGACAAGACGCTGCAAATGTGTGCCGAGAACCAAGGGACTCAGCTGGTTTTGGCGATCGATTATGGCGGCCGAGACGAATTGACTCGGTCCGTTCAAAAATTGGGACGCCAGATCGCCGCCGGGGAATTAGAACCCGACGCGATCACCGAAGAAACCATCCAGCAAGCCCTCGATACGGCCGGTTTGCCCGATCCCGATTTGCTGATTCGCACCGGTGGTGATATGCGAATCAGTAACTATTTGCTTTGGCAGATCAGTTACGCCGAAATTTGGGTCACCGAACGCTGTTGGCCTGAATTCACGCAGGATAATTTCTTGCAGTCCATTCGCGAATTTGCCACACGACAACGCCGGTTTGGCGGTTTGCTGTAATTCATTTGATCCGGGATCAAGTCATGTCTGAAACCATTTTCAGTAAAATCATTCGCCGTGAAATCCCTGCAGACATTCTTTACGAAGATGATCAATGCCTGGCCTTTCGCGATATTGATCCCAAGGCTCCGACGCACGTCCTGATCATTCCCAAGGAACCGATCGCATCGCTAGCCGAATTGCAGGAAGAACACCAGCAATTGGCCGGCCATCTGTTGCTAACAGCTGCCCGGTTGGCGGAAGAACTGGGATTGGATCGAGGCTACCGATTGATCACTAACTGCGGAGAAGAGGGAGGCCAATCGGTCGACCATCTGCACTTCCACCTAATGGGCGGTCGTCCGCTCAGCTGGCCACCCGGTTGAGTCATATCACGTGACCGCACTGTTCCTTGCGAAAGTCTGTTTTAAAAGCACACTTTCGCGGAACGATACGTTAAACGGTTTTTGTGATTTCATGGGTTGTGCGATAAATAAGTAGTGAGTGTGGCAGGGAGAAAAGGCCCCATGCCAGCTTGCCTGGCATGAAGCCAAGATTTGAAATTAGTTCGCATGGCTCTAGGAAAACGCATCCCGTTCGGATTGCCGCTGAAAGCGGCAATCCGAACGGGATGCGAAAACCGTGGGGGCAACCACCTCTAATTTCAAATCTTGCGTTCCTGTCGGGTAAACCGACGAGGGGACGTGGCGCTTGGATGTCTGGGCAGGTGCCAGCTGCTGTCAAACCGTCAACTTATATATCGCACGTCCCTAGAAATCCGCAGCCTGAAAAAGATCCGGTAGTCCCTATTGGGTAATCGGGCGAAGGTTTTCGGAGACTTCAGGAGTCCGTTCAATCAGTTGGTTGGGGCCGTTCTCTTGCTTTCTTAATTCGAAAGCATCGTACAGTTCGCCGATCGCCGTGCGGGCTTCGAAACGGAGGCTGGGGCCGTCGATATGAATGATTTGGTACAGCTGAGTGTCCTCACCTAGTCGCTTCATGAAGGGCAAGCGATTGTTGTTGTACATTTTGGGGCCGCTGACCGAAACGACGTAAACGGTGCCATGTTTTTGCTCGACTGCTTGGATTCCGGTGGGGACATTTGCAATGGTTTCCGGAACATCCAGCCCCGTTCGTCCGTACGTGTGGTCATGCCCTTGCAGGACTAGATCGACCTTGTATTCATCGAAGAGTGGTTTCCAGAGGGCACGTAGTTCTGGGTTGTCGCGGTCTTTTCCAGTGGAGTAGATCGGATGGTGAAAGGTACAGACAACCCATTCGGCCTGGTTTTCCTTCAGGACCTTTCTCAGCCATTCTGTTTGTTCTGCTTGTCGTTCGTTGCTGTTTAGAGCAATGATGCGCATGTTTTGATAGACCAGTGTGTAGCAGGTTTCTTCAAGACCTGTGGGGCCGTTTTCGGGGAAGGTGAAACTTGGTTTCCAGTGATTGGATAGCCTCCGTGTCCCGTCATCTTTTTTGGCTTGTTCATGATTTCCTGGGACAGCAATGCTGGGGATCATCGCGTTTAGCCAGTCTCCGGCTCCAAACCACTCGCCCCATTCGCCATCCATTTCCGCTCGGTTTACCAGGTCGCCAGCATGCAGGAAAAACGCTGCCTTGGGGGCGTCGCGTTGGGCCTCTCGGAGAACACGCGACCACATCGAGCGAATGTTGTTTTGGGCATCGCCGAAATAGATGAAGGAGAACGGTTCGGGCGTGGCAGATGCCGTGCTGAAATGAAACCATTCACTCCAATTGGCTCCGTCGCCCACGCGGTAGGCGTATCGTCTGCCGGGGGTGAGGTCCGTAAACGAGACGCTGTGGAAATGAGCTTGATTGATGTCGGTTGTCAATGATTCCGTCGTTGCAACGACCTGCTTCGCGTGCTCGGGAAAGTTTGGCCCCGCTTCGGCAGGGGCGATTTCTGCGAACCCCTTTTTGACAACCTGAGAGGTTCGCCAATTCACCGCTTGGGTTGTTCGTGGATCATTGTTCCAGCACAGCACAATGCGATCGGGCATGGCCGTAGGGCGATAGATTTCAGCAGGTTGGACCACCGAAACATGTGAGTGGTCTCCCTCGTGTGCCGTGACGGTTGTGGTAAGGAGTAAAAACGAAATGACGACAAGTTGCCGTATCGATACGAATAGAGAATGCATGGTTAGTCCTTTTCGATAGTCTGAAGAGAGTGAGTGCCGGCCAAGTTTACCGTTGGGGATATGTTGGACATGCGTTGAAGAAATTTGATCTCGGGAAGATCCACATGGTTTCGCCACTGGTCGATTGGGATATCCCAAGCCGGAGAGCGTAGTGGTTCGTGCAACGTCACGAATCCTTCCGGGCCGATGCTTGTGTTTCGTTGCAGGGAGGCAAGATCGGTGTTGGGATCAATCATTAACTGCGGTTTGCGGCCATTCAAGGAAACCAGTGCGAATGCGTAGATCTGGGGGCGTCTGCGCATCTCTTGTTCGAATTTGTCAGCGATAAAGTGAGCCATTTGCAGGATCAGGTTAGGGTCGCGGGCAAATTTTTCGGACTGCTCGGTGCTCAGGAATTGCATGTGGTCGACATTGACTACTGCTTCCGTGGCGGGATCGCGGAGAGCGAACCCAATACCAACCTCTTTTGCGCGGAGCATCATCCGCCAGGAAAAGAGATGCCCTCGTTCGGTCCAACTGGTTGGTTCCGAATGTATTCGGCTGCGCAGAGGCCAGATGACTTGAAAGCCCGCATAGATAATAACCAGCCCCAGTGCCACCCATTGGCCCGTCGATCCGCGCCACGTTGACTTTTGTGAAAGAGTAACCGGTTCGGCTGAAAGAAAACGACGTGGCCAATCAGGTCGAAAAAAGATTGTGCTCCCTGCAATCATTAGCCAAGGAAAGATGTGGATCGAGAATAAGACTGCGTTTGTTAAATGGAAACCGATGCACAGCAGGAATGCGTATTTACGGGTTCGGGAAAACAGGAGGCCCGGTACGATGGCAAGATCAAAAAACATTCCGCACCACGACATCCATATTCCGACGCCGGGGATGGCAAGCCAGGTTCCGATAACGGGAAGGTCTGCTTTGGTGCTGAGGAACATTTCCATTGGCTGGCCAAGCATCCAGTCCGAAGTCCATTTTGCAATCCCGCCGAATAGGTAGGGCAAGGCAATGTGAAAGCGGAGTGCGAGCAGGGCCCAGGCAGGGATCGATTGCGATGCAATTTGGGGGCGTCGGTACGCATCGACCGAAAGCATGCGATTCAGCGGCAACCAGGGGAGCGTCCAGCTGAGCAATAGAATCAGATAATAGTGGTTTTGATAGTTCGTTCTTTCTAGCAGAAAGACATAGGTAAATCCCAACGCAAAAAGCAGGCAAGCCACTCGATAAAAACAGCCGGTCAGTATCATCATCGCAAGCCCCATCAAGGCGATGAAATGGAGATACATGCCATCGCCGCTCCAGGGGTGGACCCACTGAAAACCTGCGTAGGTGAAGTGAAATTGAGGATCGACGTACAGTTGAGTGACACGGCCCGATGCGAGATAGTTCCACGCCCATCCGGCCGCCAAGGCCGCAAACAGGATTCGAAATAGGATCGCACTTGCTGCGTCGACCGGACGAAAGCAAGCGACAAGGAAATTCCGCCATGTCGAACAGTTCGAGGCTGGTTGGGGCTTCATCGCTGTTTACCGATCGCCTTGGGTTGCCATCGTTATTCGTCGTCTTCGTCGCGATTGCGTTTTTGCAACGCCAATTGACGTCCCGAGGCTTTCGGAAGCACTAAATCGAAGAAGTTGTCGGTGTCGGCGAGGACTTCGGCCTGCATCAGATCGACTTCTTCGTTCATGCTGCATTCGCATTGTGCATCGCCGCGACCTACACGGACCCGATGCATTCCAACGACGGCGCCGTCCCCTTCACCCGGGGCGTAGGTTGAAAGGACATAGTGTCCCTCACTGTCGGTAAATGCAAATCCCTGTTTGCCTACGATGGAGGAAGCCTGGCTGCCGGTTCGCACCGGTTCGAAATAGACCATGGCGCCCGATACCGGTTTGCCTTGACATACGACTTGTCCCGAGACATGAGCGGTGGGGAAAGAATCACCTTGCCCACAGCCACCGGCAAGGACCAAGCCGATAAGAGGTATGCTGACAGAAAAACCAAAGCGACGGACTAAGGGTATCTTGGACATGAATAGGCCTCCTGGAGACCGAGAGAAGATTGGCGAATCCGAGATAGAACGTTCTATTCCATCAATCCCAAGCTCCTAGGACATTGCCATCGCGACGGTCATGCAAGTTGCAGTAAGTGCTCATGGAAATGTTCTCGCTGAGGAAATGGACCGACCCATCTGCGAAAACAAATTGAGCCCCACTTGGGTGAAAGCTGAAGGCATTGTCATCGTTGATTGCAAAATACATCTTGCCAGGACTGGTTTGGGCATTGATGGGACTGTTGGTCCGCCCGTTAATGCGAACCGTTTCGTCCTGCCCGCTACCAAAGGAACCGATCCACGTCGGCCAGTCACGGAAGGCTGTTGGTGGAGTCGATTGGCGGCTGGAGCTGGAGGTTGTCGACGTTACGTACGAAGATTCGCCAGAGAGAACCGTGTTGCTTAGTCCATCCGTCATATCTGCAAAGCGAGCTCCACCCCCCTCGCTTATCTTGTGCATTGCTCCGTAGTCGCCATAGCAGCTGCCACCGCCCGCCTTGTAATCCGTGGTCGCATAACCGGTCGACATTGGGAAGGAATTAGGGACCGCGCTTCCACCGACGATATTACTGCCTGGGATGGTCCAACTGTTTGGGACAAAATCAGGAAGAATCGAGGAGGGACATCGATATCCGGACACCACAGTGTCCCCTCCAGGGATCACTGTTCCAGCTGGCACGCCGGGATACAGCTGATCACGGATGCCTTGGTTTCCAAGCGTCCCATAGTGTCCATTGACGTTCAGCGTTTCATAGAGGTTCTGCTGTTCCATAAACGGAAGCAAAGCGACTAGCCAGCCGAACCCGTCATCATCTTCCCCCCCCGGTTCCCATCTTTGGGTGTCGGCTGCAAACAGGGCTGGCGGCATGATCTTGTGGACTCCTTCGTAGTTGTGCATTGCCAACCCAATTTGTTTTAGATTGTTAGAACATTGCATCCTTCGCGCCGCTTCGCGGGTGGCCTGGACCGCTGGAAGAAGCAACCCTACTAAGATCCCGATAATGGCAATGACCACCAGCAATTCAACAAGGGTAAAACCTGGCTTCTGGTAATAAAGACGACGCATGTGCCCGCTCCGATATTCAAGAGAGTTGAATCGAATCTGCGTTACTGAAAAGAGTGGAAAGCTTTACGCTTGCCGATAGGTGGGAATTGTACGAGTCGAGTTTAGGATCACGTGAAGGCAATGTGTGGGAATGGATATTTCCTCAAAAAACCAAATTTCGCAAGCGAGAGCGAGAGGTCGCAGCGGAGTAATCGCTTTGCTCAGCAGGAATGGCGGTTCATACGTTTCCACCGTTTGTGTGGCGCATATCGAGTGGCGATCACATTCCTAGCGGAACGGCGCAAACCGTCGGGGATCTACTTTCTTAGCGGAACGGCGCAAGCCGTCCGGACTTTTGCGGCGTGGTTTTCTGGCCGGAGAGCTCGCGCCCTGCCGCTAGGAATTTGTGATTCACGATCACCTTCTTAGCGGAACGGCGCAAGCTGTCCGGCCTTTTGCGGCGTGGTTTCCGGGCCGGAGGGCTCGCGCCCTGCCGCTAGGAAATTTTGGTTCGCGATCACCTTCTTAGCGGAACGGCGCAAGCCGTCCGGCCTTTTGCGGAGTGGTTTCCGGGCCGGAGGGCTCGCGCCCTGCCGCTAGGAAATTGTGGTTCGCGATCACCTTCTTAGCGGAACGGCGCAAGCCGTCCGGCCTTTCTGCGTAGTGGTTTCCGGTCCGGAGAGCTCGCGCCCTTCCGCTAAGAAATTTTGGTTCGCGATCACTCTCTTAGCGGAACGGCGCAAGCCGTCCGGCCTTTTGCGGCGTGGTTTCCGGGCCGGAGGGCTCGCGCCCTGCCGCTAGGAAATTGTGGTTTGCAGTCACTCTCTTAGCGGAACGGCGCGAGCCGTCCGGCCTTTCTGCGTAGTGGTTTCCGGGCCGGAGGGCTCGCGCCCTGCCGCTAGGAATTTTTGATTCACGATCACTCTCCTAGCGGAACGCCGCAAGCCGTCCGGCCATGTTCTGGTCCGCACTGCGGGGGCGGAAACCCCCTGTTTGGGCTTGCCGTCGATTCGCTTCTGTTGCTATCTGATGATCCCCTGCAGGAGGGGCCGCTGCTTGGCGGCGTCTGCAAGGCTGGTTCAAGTTGATTGATGGAGAATCCGCGATGAAGGCAAAAGAGATTCTGTTTTTATTGGGAATGAAACCTCGAGCTAGGAAATTTGGCTATGAGTTTCGTTCGTTCTATTCACCGGTGTTCGGGGAAATCAAATACGCGCAGTGGATGCATCCCAAAACCTACAAAATGGAGTGCAATGAGCGGGAATTGTCGCGGCTGTCGGAGCTGGTGCAGCCTGGAGACGTTGTGATCGATGTCGGCGCCCATGCTGGCGATTCGACTTTGCCGCTTGCCCTAGCATGTGGCACTGATGGGTGTGTGCTGGCGTTTGAGCCAAACACTTTCGTCTACCCGGTTCTGGAAGCCAATTCAAAACTAAATACAGATAAGACCAATATCATCCCTCTGAATGTTGCTGCGACCGAAGAGGACTGCGAACTGGAATTCGAATATTCGGATCCAGGATTTTGTAATGGCGGTCGCCATAAAGGAATCAGTCGTTGGCGGCATGGGCACGCCTTCAATCAGAAGGTCCAGGGACGGAACCTGGATCGGTTGCTGGAACAGGACCACAGCGAATGTCGGGGACGGGTTTCGTACATCAAAACGGATGCGGAAGGATATGACCTGTCCGTGCTGAAGTCGTTGGAGGGAACGATCAAAGAGTGTCGTCCCTACGTTCAGTCTGAAATTTACAAACTGATGGCTCCGGAGGAACGTCATGGGGTTGTTGATCTGATGCATTCATTAGACTACCGCATCACGTTCCATGATCCTGCCGTGGCAGGTTTTGGTGACGGCCAGGAAATCGGGCACGATAACATCGAATCCTGGCCAAATTATGATGTTTTCTGCCAGCCATTAGCGGCTTAGAAAACAATCCTACAACATTCGCCGATGACGCTTACGGCAGTTCGCGAATTCGCAAATTGCGGAATTCTATCGGGGCGCCTTCTGCTTCCAAGCAAAGGTAGCCCTCGGCAGGATTACATTCGTTGCCACCGGAGACCTCTTCGCCGTTCACCCACAGCCGGACCTCACCATTGATGGCCCGTACGTAGTAATGGTTCCATTCAGGTGTCCCTTTGCTTAGTTCCTTCGATGGGAAACTGCGCGAACCGCTGGGCGAAAGAGGTGGGAATGGTTTCATGGTCGATGTTCCGACCGCAAAGATGTCTCCATTGGTGGAAAACCAGTCACCTGGTTTTCCACTTCTCTTTTCATACTGCGTTTTGTAACCATGGTCCAACATCTGGATTTCGATCCCGCCGCGTGGAAGTTTCCCCGGTGGAAGGTCGACCAGAACCGATTCGGGAACCCAGGCAAAAACGCCCGAATTGCCCGCCGCTTTTAGGTGTCGCCATTCGATCACAAATTCAAAGTTCTTGTATTGTTTGGCGGACCGCGTCACGCCGATAGGGACTCCGGTCGATTTGGCAAGCTTTCCTTCCCACACCAAGGTGTCGGGGTCGCCATTGACGCGGACAAAGTCCTTTTCCCCCAGCGATACCCAGCCGGGGCCGGTTGAATCGATGAATGCTTTGACGCCTGTGCTTGAGGCGTCTTCGGCGCTCAGGCTGCATGGGATGATGACGGCTAGTAAGCCGAGCATCCGTAACGACGGTTTTACGATACAAGTCATGGTGAAAATCCAGGAAAGGAGCGGAGGTGGGAAAGCGTCATGATAACTGGAAATTTGGTCGTCGGGGATCGCCGAGGGCTGTTCGTCTGTTTTCGAAAACCAGGCTCTATAGGTCGTAGTGGTGCCTTGGTGTCCCTAGTTGGTTAATTGAGGCATTTAGTTGACCTTTCTGGCGGGCCCCCTACTGGTAACGACGCGATGAACTTCTAAATTAGTGAAGGATACCTGACTACTGTTCTCTCGCTTCGGCAAGGAATGCAACCGTGATTTTGATGGTTTGGCTGGCAGCAGTGGCAGCGTCGCTTTTGGCGCTTGCATGGGCATTTCGGTTTTATCGGCAGATGATGGAGGCCGATGAGGGTACGGAGCTAATGAAGGAGATCGCGACGCATGTTCGCGAGGGAGCGGATGCCTATCTGAGTCAACAGAATCGGTTGGTGACGATCACGTTCTTGGTGTTGGCGGTACTGCTGGGAATCGCGTCCTATTATCTGCATTTGTTAAATGGATTTGTCCCCATCGCCTTCTTAACCGGAGGTCTCTTCTCGGGACTGTGTGGTTGGTTTGGAATGAAAACCGCCACTCAGGCAAGTAGCCGCACCGCTGCGGCAGCTCGTGTTTCTTTGAACCAAGGATTGCAGGTCGCCTTTCGAAGTGGGGCCGTGATGGGGTTAACGGTTGTCGGAATGGGGTTGCTGTATGTCACGATCTGGTTTGCCATTTTGTATTGGGCATGGCCAGCATTGATGGGAGCTGAACGAGCTTACAGCCTGGAACAGATTTCGGTGGCGATGCTTTCCTTCGGGATGGGAGCCAGTGCACAGGCGCTGTTTGCGCGCGTCGGCGGTGGGATCTTCACCAAGGCGGCCGACGTGGGGGCCGACTTGGTTGGCAAGGTCGAAGAAAGTATGAATGAAGATTCACCCAACAATCCGGCAACGATCGCTGACAACGTGGGCGACAATGTGGGCGACGTGGCAGGGATGGGCGCCGACTTATACGAATCCTATTGCGGATCCATCTTGGCGGCAGCCGCCCTGGGTGTAGCGGCCTTTGCCGCGCCGCAAATGGTCCCCGAAGGGATGGAGGGGACGGAGGCGCAGTTGGCAACGATGATGTTGCCGCTGGCGATTGCCGCCGCGGGAATCATCGCATCCATCATTGGTATCTATGCGGTACGTACCGGTGAGGACGCGTCGCAAAAATCGCTTCTCAAAGCTCTCTCGCGAGGAATCAACCTCGCCGCCGTTTTGATGATACTGATGGCGATGGGGTTGGTTTACTGGTTGATGCCTCTGGTTCCTGGGACCGAGTATTTTGGCGGGCTTTCCGGCGTCGCATTCAGTGTGATTGTCGGGCTGGCGGCCGGTTGGTTGATCGGGAAATGGACGGAGTATGTCACCAGTGACGAGTACAAACCAACGCAACGGTTGGCTAAACAGGCGGAAACCGGGCCTGCGACAATTATCATCGGTGGGATCGCCGATGGGATGATGAGCGTGTGGGTGCCGGTGATTGTTGTGTGCGTCGCAATGACCGCATCCTTTGGTTTTGCCACCGGGGGGCAGTTCGGGGATATCTCGCTTTTCTCCTTGGGATTGTATGGCGTTGGGATCGCGGCGGTCGGAATGTTAAGCACGTTGGGAATTACGTTGGCAACCGATGCTTATGGGCCGATTGCCGATAACGCTGGCGGGAATGCTGAAATGGCTCGGCTGGAAGAGACCGTGCGGGCCCGAACCGATGCCCTGGATTCCCTTGGCAATACGACGGCTGCGACAGGAAAAGGTTTCGCAATTGGTTCCGCAGCTTTGACGGCACTCGCCCTGCTGGCCGCTTATGTCGAAGGGGTGCGTGATGGTTTTGAACGCTGGGGCGTTGCCGCGGTGCAGACCATCGATACCGATGGGTTTTATAAATTGTCCCCCGGATTTATGGTGCACCGTGATGGGGATAACGCGACCGGGTATCTGGTCCAACCGATGATCGCTAGAGACCCATTGCTAACGGAATCTTGGAGGGATGTTTCTTTCTCCGACGGTCCCGCTAAGTTGAGCGAAGGAGTGATCGCCGCTGGGGAAAACGGCCAATTTCACTTTGCGGTCAACGGGGATGCCTTGCTTCCTGTCGCATCGGCAACGCTGCAGGAATTTACCTATTTCTATGACACCACGTTGATGAACCCCAAAGTCCTGATCGGTTTGTTTCTAGGGGCAATGGCAACGTTTGTGTTCTGTGCGATGACCATGAAAGCGGTCGGCAATGCAGCGGAGAAAATGGTGGTCGAGGTCCGTAGGCAGTTGACGGAAAACCCCAAAATCAAAACAGGGGAAGCCAAACCGGATTACAAGCGACCCATCCAAATCAGTACGTCGGAGGCTCAGCGGCAAATGCTGATGCCCAGCCTGTTAGGGCTGGCACTGCCGGTTTTTGTCGGACTGTTGTTGGGCGTTGGAGGCGTTCTGGGATTGTTGGCTGGTTGTTTAACGTCAGGGTTTTGCGTCGCTATCTTCATGGCAAATGCTGGTGGGTCTTGGGACAACGCAAAGAAGTATTACGAAAGTGGGCACCTAGGCGGCAAAGGAAGCCCGGGGCATAAAGCGGCCGTGGTTGGCGATACGGTCGGCGACCCCTTCAAAGATACCAGCGGCCCAAGCCTAAACATCCTGATCAAATTGATGAGCATGGTTAGCGTGGTAGTTGCCGGCTTGGTCGTTCGCTACAGCTTGCACAGCCTTGGTTTGTTTTGATTGGAAGCTGGGAGTTTACTCCGATGGTTTTTGTGGGGGATTTACTTTGTAGATTTCGACTAGACCGTTTGAAAAAACTTTCGGGTCCGGAGCGATTACTTGTTGGGCGATCAGTTGCTCAACGAGTTGCTTCGTGATCGCTTCGTCGAATCCATATGTTGAACGAAGACGTTCGATCTCACCCCAGTGGATCAACAGGTGAGTCCAGCCGTGCCTTTGAAATTCTGCCTGCCATTGTTCGGCAGGTTGATGCGACGTGATGGCGGTTAGCTGCGATTGGTCGAATGTCGTTGCATAGTCAATCGCTGGTTCATAATCGAAGACTGCGGCATCGCCGACGACCAACAGTTTGTCGGTCGGTTTCATGCGTTCGTTGACATAGTGAAGGTATTCAGGAATTCGGCGGGCTCCTTGTCTTGCGTCAACGTCCGCCCGCAGGTGGTTCATCGTCACAAGAATCCGAGAATCCCCCAGCAGCGGGCTACCGATCATCAGTCCATTCAGCACGATTCCAAATAGCAGCAACGCAACCGCTCTGCCCTGCCCTACTCGGGCGACCAGTTGTTGGCATCCAAAGCCCGCCAAGTAGACGACCAGCGGTAGGATGGGGACTAGGAATCGAGCGATTCGGTGGGTGAATAAAAACCAAAAAACGACTAAGCAAACCGTCACGAGGAAAGTTTGGCGGACTTCGGTGTTGGACCAGCAACAAACCATCCCCAGCAACGCAAGCGGGACAAGCAGCATGCTTTGCAGTTTCCATTTCCAGGACAGAGCCTCCGCTGCCGTTGCGACCGCAGACAGGGTTATCGGTCCTCCTTTGTGTCCCTCATCCCACTGTTCGATTTTCGCGTCTGTCAGCGTTCTTCCTCCAAAAATATTACCGGCCAGTGGGTAAACCGGGTTTCCTGTGAACGCCAAATTCTTGGCAAACCAGGGACCGGCTGTGACCGCGACGGCCAGTGAGAACCACGCCAGCTGTCGCCAGTTTGGTTTCCATGAAAAGGTTTTGGCTTCTGAATCCGTTACGTTATCGGTTGTCCCCGTGTCGCGAGGCATCGAGGCATTCCTGCCTGAAAGATTTCCCCACGCTGCGGCGATCCCTAGCGGAAGGACAACAAAAAGGAGGGCCGGGTATTTACAGGCAAGCGCCGATCCAGCGAAAAAACCGATCCAGAGTGCCGATGCCAGGGAAGCTTGATGGACATTGGCCGAGGAATCACGGCGAGGTGACCCAGCAGACACAATTAGCAAGATTCCGCCGGCAAAATAGCAGGCGACCGCCGGTTCGACCAATCCAAGGCCCGCCTCTTCGCAGAGCGCGGGCATCGCCAACGTCAGAGCGGTCATCCAGATACCCACCAGCGGCCCGCAACGTCGCCGAACCGCGGCTCCGGCCAGAATTGCGGCTAACAACGCATACCCGGCGATCACGATTTTGCCTGACAGGGCTCCCCACCACCAAGCGTCCTCTTTGCCGGTCCATCGCCACCAATCGATTGTTGCGATCGTATGCAGTTCCGCACCCATCGGCATGCTGGTGTAAATGTTGTGCGGGAGGAAATGGATCTGACCATCCTGCGACCATTCCTTTGGGCCCTGCAAATGGTATTCACGAACATCGTATTCTGCGGGAGGCATGAAGCTGCGAGCGATCACCAAGCAGGCTAACGTGGCGGTGGCCATCCAGCCGAGTGTGAGCAGCGTGGGAGAGACTGACGTGTTTGGTTCGGTGCATTCGATTTCGCTGGAAACGGTTGGCTCCACGGCGTTAATTGAATCGATCGAAGCGGCTGCTGAAACCGCCTCTTGTCGTCCTCTGGTGAAAAAGTCGGCCAGCCAGCCAATTGAAAGTGTCAGCAGTGCAATGAGAAGCGAGCTAGACGCATGTCCGATACCTCCGGCGATTCCGACGAATAAGACGATCAAGGAATGCAGACTGAGGCCGATGGCGATTGCCAAGGCCCCTTTTTCGATGGCAAACGTTCGCAAGGAGAGACGACCGGGAGTTTGCTGTTTGTCGTTAGCCTGATCGCGGATAGGTCTTTGGGGGAAAAAGTTCAACGGCGGGAATGCCCGCAGCAGGCGGCGGCCGGCGTCCCAGCTAACCGCCCAAACGATGCAGGCTGGCAGAAAGACGGCCAGTCGAATCGTCAAACTGGAAAGGTTGACCGGTCCATTCAGCCAGCCATCCAGCATCTGATCGGGCGCCAGGAATAACAGCCAACGCGGTCCGTTGGAATCGGCATCCAGGGGGACCATGCTGACGGGCCAAATCGGTTGCCGCAAATAGAGCAGGATCCAAATCAAGCCGAGCCCGCTGGCGAGAAGGAATTTCCACGAAAATCGATTTATTTGCGGAGGGGCCAAAGCCGGAATTTGGGTTGGATCATGCGTTTTAGGGGGATTTCGCGACTTTTTTGTCTTCTTAGTGGGCATTCAATTGCACGGTGGGAGAACAGAACCGTTTTGGCGAAGTACATTGTAGACGTGCACCCTGTTAATCATCTAGGAACCCCAACCTCATGTCTTCACTGAATCGTATCTCCGGAATTCTGACCCCCAACCTGACCCCTGTCGATTCTCAGGGACGCGTTGACGATGATTGCCTTCGCGGCTACGTCGACTGGTTAATCGAACGAGGCGTCGATGGGTTGTACCCCAACGGCAGTACCGGGGAGTTCATCCGCTTTACTCCTAGCGAGCGTCGCCACATCGTGCAGGTGGTTGTCGATCAAAATCGTGGCCGCGTGCCGGTTTTGGCCGGAGCCGCTGAAGCGAATGTGAAAGAAACGATCGAAGCCTGCAACGCCTATGGCGAGATGGGAGTTCGGGCCGTCGCGATTGTCGCTCCTTACTATTACCGTTTAAGCTCCGAAGGGGTGTACGCCTACTTTCGGCAGATCGCCGATTCGGTCGACGTCGATGTGACTTTGTACAATATCCCGCTCTTCGCATCCCCAATCGATGTGGAAACCGTGCGGCGCTTGGCAATGGATTGTCCACGCGTGATCGGGATCAAAGATAGTTCAGGCGACCTGCCGAACATGATGCGGATGATTCAATCGATCCGCCCACAACGAAGTGATTTCTCGTTCTTGACTGGCTGGGACGCCGCGTTGGTTCCGATGCTGATCGCCGGTTGTGATGGTGGCACCAACGCGACCAGTGGCGTTGTCCCCGAACTGACGCGAGCCATCTATCAATCGGTTCAAGAGGGGCGTATCGAAGAAGCGATGCAGATGCAGTATCAACTGCTGCCTCTGTTTGACGCGATGTTAGGTGCCGGCGAATTTCCCGAAGGGTTCCGCCAAGGGGCACGTGCCCGTGGTTGGGACATGGGAGCGGGGCGCCAGCCCAAAACGCCACAACAGCAGGCTGCACTTGACGGAGTCCGAAGCGAAATCGAACGTCTGGTCAGTCAGCTGTCTAACCAGCCGATCGCGGGAGTCACCGCGGACGATATCAGCACGATCAACGCGATTGTGCGCCGAGTCTTAGAACAGCTGTAATTCCAGCAGCTGCAGAATGACACGAAAATCGAATCGCGATGGTCGTGCAAGGTTGCATGCGGATTCTTTGTTTCGCCCGGGTTTGTCCTGGTCGCTGCAAGGTGTGAATCCGCTTTGGCACGCCCGAAATGCGACTCTTGGCTTGCAAAGCTCGACGCTTGCTTGTTGGTCCATTTGACGGGGCCGTTGTTCAAGACGTCACGCGCTCGCATCGTATCATTCGCACGCTCTGCAAAATCGCTGTACAGTATTCTTTCCGCTGCGCAGTTTTCCTTCCGCTGGTGAAAACCCGTTCCCGTTCGCGGTGAATGGATCGGGTACCCTACAAGCCGGCAATCCAATTCATCTCAGATTGATAGGCAAGATCATGATTCGCTTTCGCGATTTATTGTCACGTAGTTTTTTGGGGTTGTGTTTTGCACTTTCCCTTTCCCCGGCGAGCGGACAGTTTGTCAACGTTCCTGACAAGGAAAGCAAAACCTACGAAGGGGATGTTGCCCTAGGTGATTACTTTGCGGCGGAAACCGCACGGATCGAGGAAACCACGTTTGCCGATATCCATTCCTTGGCCGACTGGGAAGAAAAACGCAAGGTCTACCAAAGCCAGTTGTTCGAGATGCTGGGCTTGGACCCGATGCCAGAGCGGACGCCATTAAACGCGGTCGTGACGGGAAAAACCGAACGCGACGGAGTGATCGTCGAAAATGTCTACTTTGAATCGATGCCTGGACTGTTTGTTACTGGCAATCTTTACCGTCCGGCAAAACAAGATGGCCCTCTGCCCGCCATCCTGTATGTCTGTGGGCATGGGAAAGTCGAAATCGATGGGGTCAGCTATGGCAACAAAGTCTACTACCAACACCATGGTGCTTGGTTCGCAAGAAACGGTTACGTTTGCTTGACGATCGATACCATCCAGCTGGGAGAGATTGAGGGGACCCATCACGGAACCTATCGCGAGAAAATGTGGTGGTGGAACAATCGTGGTTACACGCCCGTGGGTGTCGAAGCCTGGAACGGATCGCGTGCGGTCGATTATTTGATTTCACGTCCCGAAGTGGATGGGGAGAAAATTGGGATCACCGGCCGCAGTGGCGGCGGATCTTATTCTTGGTTTACCGCTGCCATCGATCCAAGGATCGGAGTCGTGGTTCCCGTCGCTGGAATCACCAACCTGCATAACCATATCGTGGACGGCTGCGTCGAAGGGCATTGCGACTGCATGTACATGGTCAACACCTATCGGTGGGATTACGCCCAGCTGGCTGCAATGATCGCCCCTCGCCCGTTATTGATTTCGAATACGGATCGCGATCGAATCTTCCCTTTAGAAGGGGTTGTCGATGTCTATCGGAAAACCCGGGAGATTTATCGGCTTTACGGGGCGGAGACGGACTTGGGTTTGCAGATTACCTCAGGCCCGCATTCGGATACCCAGGAACTTCGCATTCACGCGTTTCGTTGGATGAATAAATACTTGCGAAACGATAGCGAGCTGATTTCAATGGCGGCGACAAAGCTATTCGAACCAGCCGAGTTAAAAGTCTTCGAAACCTTGCCGCCCGAAGAACGCGTGACCACCATTCACAACGATTTTGTTCCCGCTGTGTCTGTCGATAGTTTGCCTGAATCTGTTGAAGTGCTTCGTGAGAAGGCACCGACCTGGCTTGAAAACCTACAATCCAAGGTTTTTCGTGGATGGCCTGCCTTGGATGGTGCGTTAGAAACCGAAGTGGTTAACGTTGCCAACAAAGACAAGCGAGCTTGTGCGGTTGTTGATTTCACCAGTCAGGATCCGTATCGCCTGCGAATGTACGTTGTGGGGCCTGCCACAAAGTCGCCGGAAGCTCCGGCGAAAGTTAAAGTGGTTGTGTTGGACAGCGAATCATGGCCCGCGGTTGCTGCCGGGTTGGCCGTCGTGTTCCCCAATCAAGTTCCAAATGTCGAACCGGAGCAAGCTGCCTGGGAAAAGATCGCGCAGCAAGAAACGCCTGTGTTTTATGTTCTTCCGCGTGGAGTCGGGCCAACGGAATGGGATCGTGATTCGAAAGAGCGGACGCATATCCGTCGACGTTTCATGCTGCTGGGACAAACCGTTGCAGGAATGCAAGTCTTTGATGTTTGCCGAGCTCTCCAGGTGATCCAAGAAAGGATGTCACAGGGAAAAGATTTGAAAATCGAAATTCAGGCTAAAGGAGAGGCCGCGGTGTGGACTTTGTACGCCAGTCTGTTTAGTGACTTGCTGGGAGATTTAAGCTTGAGCGACCTGCCCGTGAATAATGCAGACGCTCCGGATCTGCTGAACGTAAGCCGTTTCGTACAACTGCCACATGTCGCTTTGATGGTCGCTGAAAAATTGGGAGATAAGAACCAATTGCAACTGTCCGGCGAAACAAATCCTCAGTGGCATGAAGTCCTGCAGGCACAGCCTTGGACGCTGGAAGAAATCAAACTACAGGATTGAGGCAAAGCGAGCATGGCGTCGTTGATAGATCGGTCTGGCCGGTGATAACCGGCCAGACTTTAAGCGGAACGGCGCAAGCCGTCCGGCATCTACTTTCTTAGCGGAACGGCGCGAGCCGTCCGGCCTTTCTTGCGGAGTGGTTTTCTGGCCGGAGGGCTCGCGCCCTTCCGCTAAGAAATTTTGGTGTGCAATCACTCTCTTAGCGGAACGGCGCGAGCCGTCCGGCCTTTCTTGCGGAGTGGTTTTCTGGCCGGAGGGCTCGCGCCCTGCCGCTAAGAAATTTTGGTGTGCGAGCACTCTCATAGCGGAACGGCGCAAGCCGTCCGGCCTTTCTTGCGGAGTGGTTCCCGGGCCGGAGGGCTCGCGCCCTTCCGCTAGGAATTTGGAATTTTTGATTCGCGCTCACTCTCTTATCGGTACAACGCGAGCTGTCCGGTAATCGCGACTTATTCGTCTTCGCAGTCGAAATCTTCTTCGTCTTGACTGTTGGTGTAGGGTTCGACCGTGTCGCTTTCGTCCCATGCCAGCTGAGCTCGCTGATCTTCGTTCAGTTGGACGTAACCAAGCGAACGAATCACTTCCAAGACTTCGCTGCAGGTTGGGAACATGCGGCCCGCGGCTCGCTTGTACTCGTCCATCGCGTGCATGAATTCGATCTCTTGCTCGTTGTAGTCCCGTTCGCAGGTGGTCGGGTCGATTTGACGACGACGTTGCGTTTTGCGACGGACTTCAGGAGCTGCACTGTTGGTTTCCTCTTCGCGACGCTCTTGACGACGGCGGTCGATGGTGACGGTTTCGGAAGCAACGGTTTCGATAGCGGTGTTGGATTTGGGCACGTGCAAGGTTCCTCTCGGCTCGGCGGCCTCGTATTCGACCCCCCGTGGGTGACTGCGAGGCTGATAGGAATGAAGTAGATCGTGTGACGGCTGGCGATGATGCCAAACAAACCTAGCACGCAAAGTAGGAGGATGACGGAGTTTTTAGGTGTAGAAAGGACTGGTGAAAGTGTGCTGCCTGGGCAGTTTGGTCGGTTGTGCTGGTTCTGCGGATTACCGGTGACCTGGACGGCGGTTTCCGCTCGGAAGTTTCCTTAAGCACGTTCGTATTGACCGTTTCTGACACATCTTTGTAAATGAAGTGCCCACTTTGTGGCCAAAGAGTGCAAGCAGTCTGGCCAGACAGTGAGTGAAATGCCTTTTTAAATGCGGGGCGGCAAAGGCCGTTCGGCGATAGAACCTGCGAATTCAGCGTAATAGCGTGACGGCTTGCGCTGTTCTACTAGGTTTGAATTTCCTTTAGTTGGCCGTCGATGGCAGAGAAATCCCCGGAAGCGAGTTCGTCCAAACGTCCTGATCGGTCGATGGGGATGACCGCTGCGCTGATAGCTGTTGTGGGAATCGCTTCCATCGGAGCCTTTGCAACACTTTTCACCGTATGGGCTCGAAGTGGAGCTCCGGGGATCGAGGAAACGTTGCGATTGGCGTCGGAGGAATATGTTGCCGGCCGACCGGCGGTCGCGGCAAAGTTGGCTCAGACCGTTGAATTCCCCGAAGAATACGAAGATGCCGACCAAATTCATCTGAAAGAATTTTTGATCGGTGCAGGATTGGCAGCGGCGGCCAACAAGCAAGTCGATTTGAATGAGTGGCGAATCGCGATGGATGGTGCCATCCCTCATTTGCAGGCTTCCGCCGAACATGGCTTTCCCCCTGGCCGGGAAGCCGAAGGAAATCAGTTGCTGGGAGAAGCTTTCTTGAGCAAAGGGAAATTCTCGAAAGCGGCGAAGTATTTAGAAACGGCGATCGATATCGACCCGGCTACCCGTTTGCAACTGATGCCGCTGTTGGTGGAAAGCCAGTTGCAGGCTGCCGAAATGGAGCCGGAGGTCGCACTTCAGTCGGCCCGCAACCTGTTGGAATGGGAAACGCCGGGAACGATCGGCCTGGATAATGCGAAATTGTTGCTGGGACGTGCGTTGATACAGAAAGAGCAATGGGCGGCGGCACGCGAACCGATTCGCGAAGTGATCGACAACGGAAGCGATCCGCAAATCGTTCAGGAAGCCCGCTTGCTGGATGCGATTTCTCAAATCACCGAAGCGATCAGCTTAGAAGAGGGATCGAAAGCGGCCCTGCCCTCCCCTGCGATCCGGACCAAAATCCGCAAGGCTATCGAAGACCTTGAAGCGATTGATCGAGAAGCCGATCCGCTCTTGGCGACTCGGTCGCGGTTGTGGGTCGCGCGTGGCTTGCGGGCTTTGAAAGAGAACGAGGCGGCGATTGCTGTCGCCACGACCGTTCGCCTGCACCGCCCCTTCAATGCCGAATCCATTGCCGGCGGAGTCCTCGAGTCCGAATTGCTAGCGTCTCAGGGAATGGGAGAAGATGTGCTGCAGACGGCTCGATATCTGGTTCGTGAAATTGGTGACCCCCGGCTTTTTGATGGCCGGATTATCCGTTTGGAAGAATTTCGCCAGCGAATGGCGGGCGTCGCAGACCAGTTGCGAGAAGCCGGAGAATACAGGTACTCGGTCGATTTGGCTCGCAGCCTACCACCCGTCCTTCCTCTGGATCAGGCCTACATGCTTGAAGGCCTAGCCCTTAGCGACTGGGCCGAATCGACTTTGGAGAACGGTCGCCAGAGCGATGGAGCGATGCCGCCGGAGGTCGCCGCCAAGGCTCGCCAATATTACCGTGCAGCAGGCGATGCCCGGGCATCGGCCGCCAAGGAACGCTATACGACCACGGAGTACATTCCCGCGGTTTGGGATACGATCGAGGCTTACGAACAAGCGGGCGATTTCGGGCGAACCCTGACCTGGGTGGAAGAATACCTCCGTTATGAAAAGCGAGCCCTCAAGCCGCGAGGCTTACTAGTTAAAGGGCGGACGCTGCTAGCACTCGACCGACCGGAAGATGCGTTGCGGCCGTTGACCACCTGTGTGGTTGAACATCCCCGCGATTCGTTGCGTTATGAAGCCCGTTTGATTGCCGCACTGGCCAACGCAGAACTGAACCGTTTCGTCGAAGCTAGAGAACTGCTGGACGAAAACCTGTACGACGGGACGCTTGCCCCCGAAAGCAAAGTTTGGCGTGATTCGCTCTATTTGCTGGGGCAGTTGCTCTATCGGGATGCGTACCGAAATCATCTTTTCCTGACAGGCGAATTGCCTCCGGAAATCCAGCCGCCGACGGACGACCAAATTCAATTTCGAGATAACCAGGAACTCTTGCTGGCCGCTATCGGTCGGCTGGACGAAACGGCGGACCGTGAAGAAATTCTGATCTCGGAAAACCGAATCGCAGGAGACGAATTGCTGCGTGAAGCGCAGGAGCGAGCTCGGAATGCCCGCTATTTGGCAGCTCGCTCGCGTCAGATGGCGGCCCATTGGCCTGAGGTCGAATCCGAGGCTCCCGACCTGCTGGACGTCGCCCGGAGAAGGCTTAGCCAGTCCCGTGATGAATACCTGCAGCAGGCGGCCGACGGCTTTAGTGGGCTGCGACAGCAACTCGATCGCAGTGAAGAAGACCAGGAATTGTCAAACCAAGACCAATCGATGCTCAGGAATTGCTTTCTTGCCGAAGCCGATGTGCTGCGTCAGTTGGGGAAGTATGAAGAAGCGGCCGAAGCCTACCGCGGCGTTTCGCTGCGATACATGAACGAACCGGCCTCTCTGGAGGCGATGCTTGGTCAGGCACAGTGCATGGAAGATTTGGGCCGAAAACGGGAAGCCAACCTGATTGTCCGGCAAGCCGAACGCGTGTTGCAACGCATTCCCAAAGAAATGGATAGCCTGTTTGTGGAAACGACCCGCTATGATCGTGAGCAATGGCAAAGGTTATTCGCTTGGATGGTTCCGCCGGAAGTCGCCCCCCAGGACGCGGACGCGTAACTTCGCTTTGACAAGACAAGGGAGTCTTAGAAATGTCGCATGAAACAGAAAAGTTGCTCGACCTGGTAACTCAGCGAATGCTTGTGCTGCAAGAGTTGTACGAGCTGTCGGAGGAGCAGATGGGGTTCGTTCGCAAGGAACAGGTCTCTCAGTTGTTACCTCATTTGGCCAAAAAACAGAAACACTTGGAAAAGTTTGCGGCACTTCAAGAAGAACTAAGACCTTTTGCTAGCCAACCGGCCGCCTCGCGCCGCTGGGCAAGTGAAGACCTCCGGCAGCAGTGCCAGGAGTACTTTGATGAAGGCGAACGCTTGCTGGCTGCCATGATGGAAATGGAGCAAGAAGCGGAGGCGACGCTGATGGTTAGTCGTGATTCGTTGGCCGAGCGGATGCGGCAAAGTACCGGTTCCCAGCATGCCGCGTCGGCTTATCGCCAAGCGGATGAAAATCGCGGGCCTAGCCGCCTGGATCTTTCTTCCAGCGATTGAGCCGAATTTCCACCATCGATTCGAACTTGAATCCATCGACTTTAATAATTCTGGAAATTTCTCTTGTCTTGAGGCGGTGATTCTTAGTAATCACAGGGTTGAATGAAAAACCAACCCTTGTTGAAGGAATCGCGGATGGCCTCGCAATCAACAGCCACAACGACCACGCTGAGTCGTTTGGCCGCCAAAGCTGCCGAAAATGTGTTGAGTCAGCATTCTGGGCAAGTGGTCCTGGAAATGAATATTCCAGCGACCATCGCTTCGCCTGGAAATCCCGATGACATGTTGCAGTTGTTAGAGATCCTAATCGGTCAGTCTTTAAACGAGATGGACAATGGGGAACTATCGATTGTGGCCTGGCAAGGTGGCGGCTTACTGGAATTAGAAATCGCCGATTCGGGATGCTCGATCGAGGAACGCTCCGCTTCGTTCCCACTGGCAGTCGCTCGTTTGCACGGTGAAATCGTGCGTCAAAACTGCCCACAAGGTGGTGCGGCCGTTACCGTTCGATTTCCTCTTGGAGCGGTCCAAACGGAGGCAGCCTAATGCTGAATCTGTTTCAATCGACCTCGATCCCTGCGCTTGAGCAAACGGCGATTTTTGCCCAGCGACGCCATCAAGTCTTGGCTGGGAATATGGCCAACGCGGATACTCCGGGGTATCGATCACGCGATCTAAAAGTCGACGCATTTCAAGAAGCGTTGGCGGAATCGATCCACGAAGCGAATACGCCTAGAACCTCGCCTCCGATGTCCGCAAGTGCCCTCGCCTTTGCACCGCCCTCCCAGGTCGGAGAAGTCCAGCCTGAATTTGCCGATGGGCCCCGCAAAGCAATGGAGCAAGTCGTCTTTCATGACGGCAGCGACGTTGGCCTGGAAACTCAAGTCACTCAAATTGCTAAGAACCAACACACGCACAATCTGGCAATCGCTTTGATGCGAAGTCAGTTCAACGTGTTGCGAGCGGCGATCACCGAACGCGCATAGTAGTCCATCATTTTGACGTTCCTCGCTTACAGGTAGGATCATGATTCGATCTCTTGATATCAGCACTTCGGCGCTGGTTGCTCAGCGGACACGACTCGATACCGTTTCGGGGAATATCGCAAATATGTCTTCGTTGACGGATGAAACGGGCAAGCCGAACCCGTATCGGGCTCGTCGCGTCGTCTTTCAAACCGATGACGAATTGACCACCAGCAGTGGTGCATCCGGCGTCAAAGTATCGGAAATCCAAACCGATGAGTCCGAACCGCTGTACAAGCACGACCCGAAACATCCGTTGGCGATCAAAGAGGGCAAGTGGAAAGGCTACGTTGCCTACCCAAATATCAACCTGACCGGGCAAATGGTTGACGCGTTGGAGGCGACTCGGTCGTACGAAGCAAACGTTGGGGTGATGGAAATTACAAAAGACCTTAGCCGCGAATCCCTTTCGATTATCGCTTAGTAAATGCAACCGCTTCGCTTTTCCTCTCATACCCCGCCGCTACCACCGCCGCCTCCGGCAGCGCCAGGGTTTGCAGCGGGAGCGACCAACCCGGTGGGGAATCCGTTCCTCGATCTGGTTGCAGGAAAAGTGCAGGAAGTGAATACGGCACAGCAGAGTGCGGACCAGTTAGTGCATCGGATGTTGACAGGAGAAGACGTCAATCAAGCCGAAGTCCTCACATCGGTCCAGAAAGCAGACATGGCATTTCGCTTGATGTTGCAGATGCGGAACAAGTTGATGGATGCCTACCGGGAAGTCCAGCAGATTCAAATCTAGTCCTTATTCGTTTTCGTAGCAGACGATGAATTTTTTCAAAGACGCCGCCGAACAATTCAAAAATGCTTTTCTTGCGATGCCGATGGCGTCTCGCGGGATTGGATTGATGTTGATCGTTGCGATCGCGATTGCGCTTGCGTTTCTTGTGCAAGGGACTTCCGAGAATAAAATGACTCCGCTGTTTGGCGGTGCGTTGTTTAATGACACGGAACTGGCGGAGATGGAGTTGGCCTTTAGCGCAGCCCGTTTGAACGGGTCGGTGCGCGAGGGCAAGCGGTTGCTGGTGCCAGCGGCCAACGAGCATGAATTCCTGGCCGCCCTGGTCGAAGCGGGAAACGTTCCCTCACGCTTTGAATCGGCCGTGCAAAAAGCGTTGGAACAATCAAGCCCGTTGGAACTGAACGACCAATTTCGCTACCGCACTGAATACGCAAAGCTGAAACAAATCGGAGCTCAAATCGAACGCTTTCCCGATGTCGAATGGGCAGAGGTCCAGTACGATGCGGACAAGGGCGGTTTTCGAAGTCAGCATAGTCAAACCGCTAGCGTGACGGTTACCCCCGCAGGAACAAGTCCGCTCGGCAAGATGCGCATCAATCAAATTCGTGAATTGGTTCGCGCGTCTTTTGCCGGATTAAAGGATGAGCATGTCACCGTCACCGATACCAATGCGATGTTGTCTGGAGGTTGGGGGGACGAAGAGAGTGAGTTGCTGGCAGCCAAACGACGCATCGAATCCGATTATGAAAATCGGATTCGTAATCTGCTTCTTCCGTATGGCGATTTTCGCTTGTTGGTGACCGCCGACGTCGATCCGACGATTCGAAGCCAAACAACCAAGGTGACGTACGACAACCGCCAACCGCTTGACGAACATTCGCGGAAACAAGAATCGGAAACCACCAAAGGGGCGCGAGGAGGGGTGCCGGGTGTCGAACCCAATGCGTTGGCTGAAAACCAGCGGATGACGATTAATGATACCCCGACAACGATCAAAACCAGTGATGAAACAAGAGCCAGTCGTGGGATCGCGGGGCAGACGTACGAGCAGTCGGAAGTGGCGCCGCTGCAGGAGCGACGTGTCCAAGTCAGCATCGGATTGCCCAAAACCTATTATGAATCGGTTTACCGGATCGATTATCTGAAAGAGAATCCGGACGCGGATGTTACCGAGATCCCGCCACCTCCTGCCGACAGATTGGCGAAAATTCGTGAAGAGACTCAGAATACGATTCAGGGGGCTGTCAGTGTGCTGTTGAAGTCGGTCGATCCAGGGGATGATCGCATGAAACTGGTTCAGGTGTGGGATTACTCGGATTTGCCCGTCGCTTCGATAGCCGGTCCGACAACGGCCGACAAGGCATTTGGTTGGTTGGCCGAATCATGGCAAACGATTGCCTTATTGGGATTGGCTTTGGTCGCGCTGCTGATCGCTCGTGGGGTGGCTCGCAGTATCTCACCACCGGCACCCGCATCGTTTGAAGAAGGGTTCGGTTTGGAAATCTCAGCCGACTCTGCAGATTCCCCAAGCGGAAGTTCCGATGATCCGGCTTCCACGCCCGGAATGAAAATCACCGGGCAGAGTCTGCAGGATGAACTAACCGAGTTGATCGAAAGCAATCCCGACGTCGCGGCCAACGTGCTGCGAGCCTGGATCGGTGACGCCGCTTAGTGAAAGTGGGCATCGCCATCCTTTTTTGTGCGACATCCAGCTCTCTCCGTCTGTCGCCTTTCGCTAGGGACGTAAAATCAATTCTTGAATGTTTCCGAACAGGTTGGTCGACGGCAAGGCATCCGAAAATCCCAACCCGCTGCGTAAGCTTTGAAGTTGCGCTTTTGGGAGTTGGCTAGTTTGCTTCCGCCGGGCTTGTCCCGGTCTGGGGCAACAACTGGCAGCTACCCCCATGCCTTTTTGCTATTTCATCCTTCTCCGCCAGCCTTTTGATCGCCCAATACGGTAGCTGCCAGTTGTAAGTCCGCCGTGGCAAGCCCGGAAACGGAACTCTGTCTGCAGACGGTGGGTTTGGAGCGTCGGCGCAACGAGTGCGGCCGTGATGCTCATGCCGCAGGAACCACCGTCTGGCGAAGGTAGCTACGGCAGTCACGTCGCTACGCTCGCCGGGGCGAGAACAGGCCGGCAGTACGTCACTAATAAATGTCGCGGCCCCCGCGAAAGCAATCCTTTCGTATCGCAATCGGCTCTCTTGCTCTGAAATTACTCTGGCTCCATTTGCTCTCGGACGCTAAAACCGATTTCTCCAGTTATTTTTTAAAAAAGAAAAGTCAGGATGACTTCTCTTTGCGACAGACGGAATGGAGTCCTACGATGTCCCTGACAACGATTGATTCGCCGGCCGCGCTACGCCGCGCTGCAATCTTGCTGACGACCTTGGATGATTCAATTACCCGTCGCTTGCTCTTGGGCATGCCGCCGCTAAATCGTGCGCGACTAAGACGGGCTATGGTCGATTTGACCGATGTCGATCCGATGGAACGCAGTCATGCGATGCGGGAATTTTTGCAGGGCGTTCAGTCGCTGCAATCAACTGCGGCTAGCCCCGCTTCGTCGGCACCGACGGGACCCTCGTCTGCGGGAACTTATCCGCCTACCGGTGGAAGGCCATCGGGAACACCGTCTGAATCTCCTGCGGAGACTCCCCTTTCGTTTCTGGAAACGGTTCCCGATCCGGTCCTGCTTCGTGCGATTGAAGAGGAACATCCCCAAACCATCGCGATCGTGCTTGCTTCGCTACAACCCAAACAAGCCGCGCGTCTGTTGCCGCGGATGTCCGAAACGACACGAAACGCGGCGATGCATCGATTGGCAAAATTGGACCAATTTCCTCCTGACGCGTTGGATTCGATCGGTGAGCATCTGAAACAATTGGTTGCAAATGCCAGCCCCTACGCTGGTGATGCGACCGGTTCCCGTTGCCTCTCGGCAATCTTGGACCAGGTGCCCGGCGACGTTCGGCAAGGCTTGGCGGCTGTGGTGGGATGGGAAAATCGCCCTGTCGCCAGCCCCGATTTAGGCGTCGTCGACGACTTCCACGCGGGCGCGTCGCTATCCCCGGAACCACGTCCTTTGCGAGTGGCTGCGGAAACCGTGGCGGAACCTGAAGAGTCGTTGCCGATCGATATGGCTTGGCTTGATTCGCAACTGCAAAGAAAAGCCCCCGTCGAACTGCGGGACGCGCTTTCTCGATTGGACGGGCAGGAAGCGCTGCTGGCCGTTTGTGGGCTACCAGGACGAGTTGCAGATCAGGTGCTGGGAACTTTGCCTCGCAAACAAGCTCGGTTGATTCGGCAACAACTGAAGAGTTTTGGTTCGGTCACGCTGAAAGAAATCGATACTGCGAAAACTCATTTGGGCGAGCAGTTGGGCATTGCCATGCAGTCACCGCAGGTCCGGAACCCGCGGCAGCCCGTCGATCGTCCACTTGCCGCCGCTGCTTAAAGTGGCTCCAAACAAACGGCTCGTCCCTCAAACGGGACGTTCCAAAACGAACAAGAATCATACGACCCCTTCAACTTCTAGAATTTGCTCTCTGCGGGAATTGTTAAGTGGCATCGGTCCTGAAATCGAAATCGCAGACATCACAAGTTGGCCCGAGCGGTTTGGCCGGTTTTAACCTGGATGATTTCGCCAGTAATAGTCGCCAGTTGATTGTTCAAGCTCAACAAGAAGCCGCACGGGTCATCGCTCAGGCGGAAACCAAAGCGACTGAAATCGCCGAAAAGGCGGCCGTCGAAGGACGTGCAAAAGGGATCGCTGAAGGAAAAAAAACGATCGAGGATGAAATCGCCAAACGAGTCGCCGGGGAAGTCCAGCGGCGGTTACAAGTCCTTGAAAAAACCTCACAACAGTTGACGCAGCAGACGTCGGAGTGGCTTGAGCAATACGCGTCGACGATGACGCAGACCGCGATCCAGGTCGCTGAGAAAGTCATTCTGACACGTTTGGAATCGGAGCCCGAGGTGGTTGTCCGGTGGACCGAACAGGCACTCAGACATGCGCGTTCGGCCAGGTCGTTGGTCGTCGCTGTCCATCCTGAAACGTTGGTGAAATTAGGAGAGCCGTTGGAAGCGCTGTTGCGTTCTGCCGGCGTCCCCGACGACACGCGATTGGAACCGGATGAATCGCTAGAGCCTTTTGGAGTGGTGGTGCGTCAGCTGGGGGGCAGTATCGATTCGCAGTTATCCAGTCAATTGGAAAGCTTGGCGCGTCAGTTGTTGCCGACCACCGAGAAGGGAGAAGAGTCTTGAATCTGACCTTCCCCACATTGCCGTCAGCTCAGACGTTGTGCGACGCCGTTTGCGAAAGCACGTTGATTCAAATCCGAGGCCGCGTTGCTGCGGTTTCGGGGGGGAATATTGAAATTGAAGGGATGACGGCCCCTGTCGGTGCGGTTTGTCGAATTCGCATGGCTGGGAATCAAACCTGTCTGGCGCGGCTGATCGGATTCCAAGGAGTCCGCCCGATCTTGGCACCGCTTGCTTTTCCCGATGGAGTGGCTGCCGGGGACGAAGTCGAATTGTTGGCGACGCGAGCTCGAATCCATGTCGGCCCAGAACTCCGAGGCCGTGTGATCAACGCGTTGGGAGAACCGATCGATGGTCGCCCACTGCCAGCGGGACTGCAGCCTGCCGAACTAGAACGTGACTGCCCCGATTCTTTGAAACGCCCCGCGATTAGTAAACCGCTGGAAACCGGAGTTCGTGCGATCGATGCTTTTTTGACGTGTGGTCTAGGGCAACGTATCGGGATTTTCGCAGGATCGGGAGTCGGCAAAAGTACCCTCCTCAGCATGTTGGTTCAGGGAACCGCCGCCGATACGATTGTGGTGGGAATGGTCGGCGAACGAGGACGTGAAGTCCGTGAATTTATCGAACATAGTCTCGGCCCCGACGGGATGAAACGGACGATCATGGTCGCGGCGACCAGCGATCAGCCAGCCGCCCTCCGCGTCCAAGCGGCCTGGACGGCAACCGCCGTCGCTGAGTCGTTACGGGATGCGGGGCAAAACGTTTTATTGCTGATCGATTCGGTCACTCGGTTTGCACTCGCCCAGCGTGAGATTGGGTTGGCTGCCGGAGAACCGCCGACCACTCGTGGCTATCCGCCCAGTGTGTTTGCAATGTTGCCACGACTGGTGGAGCGAGCCGGGACCACCGAGCAAGGATCGATCACCGCGTTTTATAGCGTGCTGGTCGAAGGGGACGACACCAACGAACCGATCGCTGATACGCTGCGAGGATTGTTGGACGGACATGTCGTGCTGTCACGTGAATTGGCTTCGCAGTCCCATTGGCCGGCAATCGATATCCTGGCCAGCCTTAGCCGCTTGCAAACCCGAGTCGTTTCGCCCGAGGTCCGTGAAGCGGCCGAGATTCTGCGGCGCAGTATGGCCGAGTACAAACGGAACGAAGACCTGATCAATATCGGTGCCTACAAAGCGGGATCGAATCCGCATTTGGATCAGGCGATCGCGATCCGCGAACCGCTAAAACAATTGATTTGCCAAGCAACCTTAGAGGCAAAAAGTGGGCAAACGGATCGCCTGACGCAGACTCATCTGGAAATGGTTCGGCTGGCCAACGCACTCAAAGGCGTTAACGCTGCGTTGCAACAAGGGGCTGAAACGCCTCAGCCCAATGGGGGCACGCCGTAATGGAATCGATGCCGGATTTGCCACTGAAAGGCTCTCGCGTCTTCGCCGCCCCTGCTCCCCTCTTTCAAATTTCAAGCAACCACATTCTTGGGATGTGGAAGCAAGGGAAGCGAGCGTTCGTCCGTGACCTGGTATGCCTGAATCGTTGCGATCTGCAACTTTTATCCTCCAATGGAGGATCCTAAGCATGGCTCGATTTGCGTTTCGCTTTGAGGCTTTACTTCGCTTGCGTGAAAACGAACGGGATGCCGTTCGCGGTCATGTGGCCGACGCCATTCAGGCCCAGTCGATTTTGGAACAGCAACGCGACGCCCTGCAGCAACAACGTGAAGAAAGCCGGTTGCAGGCACAGCGAAGGCTCGCTTCGACGCAGTTGTCCGTCGATACGCTGTTGCATGAAGGACGATTTGATTTGCAATTAGCCGCCGAAATTCAAGGGCTGGATACCAATATTCGGATCGTCCAAACCGAGATCGACCGCCGCCAGGAGACGTTGCAAGTTGCCGATGTCGAAGTCAAACGATTAGAGCGATTGCGCGAGCAACAGTATCAACAGTGGACTGCGGCACAATTGGCTGCCGAACAAACAGAATTGGATGAGATTGCTCAGTTGCGATTCGCCCGAGCGGCCGCAAGTCAGCAAAAATTGGGCAGGGTTCGAGGACGCTCCGGAGCCGATACTGAACCTGAAGATAAGGGGGCCCGAGCATGGGATTAGTCATTCGCCTGTTCGCTGGAATTTGTATCGCGACGATCGTAACCCAGGGAATCGTGCTGGGAGTTTGCGCCGGACGTGGAACTCTCAATGCAGGCAGTATCACCCAAATTGTGGCACTCCTAAACGGAATCGATATCACGGGAGATCGATTGCGAATGATCGTCGAACAGTCTGAATCGACCGAAAGACCGACCTACGATCAAATCCTGATGGCGCGGACGCGTGAGGGGCTGGATATGGATCTTCGCCTTGATTCTCAAAAACGCTACAGCAAGGAACTTGAAGATAAGTTCGCAGAATTGAAAAGAGATCAAAAACTGTTCGATGAACGACGCGAAGAATTTTTTGCGAAATTAGACGAAGTTCGCAAAGGCGTCATGGATGACGGTATGCAAGAACTAACGGAAACGTTGCAAGCGCTTGATACCGAGCAGGCGAAAATTCAATTGGTGAGGATGATTGAAGATAATCGGATTGAAGATGTTGTAAGTATTATTCAAGCTACGCCCATCGATAAACGATCCGATATCTTAGCGGAGTTTGTTTCTCAGCCTGAAGAAGAAATGCTAGCAGATATTCTTCGGATGATTGGGGACGGTGAGCCAGCAAAGTCGTTGATCGATCGGTCGGGTAAATAGTTTTGCTCCGGTGCGATCTGTCGCATCGGAAGTAACTATGAACACCTCCAATTCTCTAGACCACCAGCAAGCGTTAAGCCTGCGCGGTCCGTCGGCATTCTCCACAAGGTCGTTGCAGGCGATCTCTTCTGGAAGCGGGCAGTCATCGGTTGGAGATGGGTTTGCGGAATTGTTCCAGGTGGTCGCTAGTGCGACATCGGTTACAGCGAACTCCGCCAGTTCCTCGCTTGCGCCTTCTTCCGATTCCGTTGAAGCGTCTGAGGAGGCATCGGATGTTGACGACGAAGAGCAAGATTCGGTTGCGGTCCGTCCATCCGCCGATTCCGCGTCGCAAAACGAGACTCCCGTTGTCGGGATTGCCGCTGCGGCAAATACAGCAAACGACCAGGAAGCGGAACAAGAGCCTGAAGAGGACGCAGACGTTGGCGCTGCCGAGGAATTGACTGACGAATCGAACGATTCGGAGGATCCCACCACTAAAGAAGCGGCCGTGGACGCCGAAATGTTGCTTGTGCCCGAAGGGGAAGCTTCGCCTGAACGGGCGTCGGAATCGTCCGCCGAGGTTCCAGGAGAGGAAACTCTCGTGTCGGCGACGCTTGGAAAAGAGACGGATTCTAAAGCGAGTATCGAAGGTCCGATCACTGGGGATCAAACGGCCGAACTAGCCGCGACGGCCGACAGCGAAGTTACAGACGAATCCGGAAAAGTCGCCCCCTCGGCAGAGAGCACCGATGGCGAATCGCCCGCAGGATTTGCTGGAAAGGTCGAAGTGGATCCGGATGGCGGGTCGGATCGACGTCGACAAGGAGGTAGAGAGAAAGGGAAGCGAGGGCTGGAGAAAACGCCAGCGGATGCTCGCGCGATTGAAGGGAGTCCGCAACCGAGTGGCTCTCCTGACGAAGTTTCAGCTGCAGCCCAATCGAGCGGCAAGCCAATCCCGTCAGGGCTTCTAAACGGAGCAATACCAGTCGATGCCGCTGGGGATCTAGAAGTGCAAGCTCCTCCTCCAGTCGTCGCGGCGACGCCGATTGCCAGTGCCCAGGTTGCTGCCGCAGGGGCCGCTTTGCAAGCGACCACAAACGGGAGGAAGGACGCCTCGGGCAAGACATCGCTTGTGAAATCCAGCGGGGCCGAAACGGAAGCGATCCAGAACACGAATGCGACCTCGGACCGATTGAATACGGCAACAAAAGGGACCGCGGGAGCAAAACAGGCCGACGGTCCTCGTGTCGCTGATCGAGCCTTGCTAGTGCAGCGAGTTTCCAAAGCGTTTCAGCGTCTTGGAGTCGACGGAGGTCAGATTCGAATCCGACTGCATCCGCAGGAATTGGGCGGCGTGCAATTGCAATTGAGTATGCAAGGGTCGCGAATGAACGCTCAGGTTGTTGCGGAAACGGAGCTGGCCCGAAGTCTGATCAACGAGCATTTGCCTGAACTGAAACAGCGGCTTGCCGATCAGGGGATCCAAGTCGAACGGTTTGATGTTCGTTTAGACGGTGAGCAAACGGCTGCGCAGAATCGCGATTTCGCCGAACAACAGTCCTCTTCTGAACAGCGGCAGGCGTCGGGCAAATCGGCTGCATCACAATCTCGTAACCTGTCCAGCGGTCAACCGGCCGTCGATGGGCCACCGCCGCCCAAAGCCGTTCGCAGCGTCATCGACGCGGCGAAATTCAAGTCCGTCGATTTGGTTGGCTAGGAGGTCGGACGTCCGGGAAATTGCCATAGCCGCCGATTCTTAGCATTGGTTACTATCCACCTTCCATCGATCGGTTGTTTCGAACCGATGATTTCCATTCGTTTGCTCTGAGAAGCCAGCATGTCAGCAATCAATACTTCCGGATCGTCGGTCCAGAGTGCTGAGAATCTATCGAGTAGCAATCAGAATGATGGCTTCAGCGATGTCAATATGGACCAGTTTCTGCAGCTGTTGATTACAGAAATGCAGAACCAGGACCCGATGGACCCGATGGAAAATAGTGAAATGCTTCAGCAGATCGGACAGATTCGAGAAATCGGAGCGACCGATCAATTGACCAACACGCTTGCTGGCTTTGCCCAAAACCAAGAGTTGATTACGGCAAGTGGGCTGATTGGGCAACAAGTAGACGCTTTGGCAGACGATTCGACGGAAGTTAGCGGGGTTGTCGACAAAGTAACTATCGAAACTGGTGAAGATGACTCCCGGAATGTCAAAGTTCACGTAGGTGGAAAGACGATAGATATTAAAAATATCCGCCAGATAAACTCCGCCTAATCGTTACGTCTCCCCCCCCGGTGACGTTCGATGGAACTGTCACTGAGGAAAATATGGGACTCGCATCAGCATTAACGACTGCACTTACTGGATTAAGTGCGGCGGAAACTCAGATCGACGTCATTGGCAATAACCTTGCCAACTCTCAGACCGTCGGCTTCAAAGAGTCTCGCGTTAACTACGCTACGCAATTCTTGCAAACGCTATCCCTGGGGGCCGCACCGACGGTCGACAACGGGGGAACGAATCCGCGTCAAGTTGGGCTTGGCGTTCAGGTCGCCGAGATCGCCCAGAACTTTGCTCAAGGGACGATCGAAATCAGCAGCAGTCCGTCCGACTTGGCAATCCAAGGGGATGGGTTCTTTATGGTCGAAGCCGCTTCGGGCGAACGACTGTACACGCGCAACGGTATCTTCAAACTGAACGCGGACGGTGAATTAGTGAATTCAACCGGCCAGCGATTGTTGGGCTATGGCGTCGATGATCTGTTCCGAATTCAGCAGTCTGGGTTGGTTCCGCTGGAGGTCCCCCTGGGAACGGAAAGTGTTGCCAAAGCGACCGAGAACGTCACGTTGGAAGGTACGTTGACTCCGGAAGGAGACGTTGCCACGGTCAGCCAGGTGATTGAAAGTCAGGTTCTGGGGGACGGTATGGTTCCTCGTCCCGATGGGACCAGCGTGGCACTCAGTACGGCTCCTTTGCCTTCTTCTTCGGGCGTGTCGGTCGATACGACGGCCGCGGGAACCGTCCCTGCAGGAACGTATGAGTACCGCGTGGCGCTGGTCGACAGCACGGGAAATGAATCGGTACTGAGTGGATCGATTGCCGCAACCGTTGGCGCCGGAAATAGCATTCGCTTGAATGGCCTGCCCGTTGATGCCGACGGCCGCGACTATCCCACCGTGAACGTTTATCGAACGGACACGAATGGTAGCGATTTGTTCTTCCTGGGATCGGCCGCGTCCGGAGGAGACTTTATCGATGATGGGAGCGCTGCGATCGACCTGGCACGTCCAGCCGATACCGAAAATCTGACCGGTAACTATTCCTATATGGTTACCTACTACAAAGCAGGTGAACCCGAGAGCCGACCAAGTCCGATCCTTGGGCCTCGGAACGTAGCGAATGGCCGGATCACGTTGACCGATTTTCCGGATCCTCCCGTTCCTCCAGAATCGGGTGGCTTTCCAGAGTACGATTCGATTCGGATTTACCGCAACCTTGCGGGGGACCAGAATAATTTCTTCCTCGTCGATACGGTTTCGCCCGGTGAGACCTACACCGACAGTAAAACCGATGCAGAAATTACGGATCTGACCGTTTCCGGTAACAAGACGTTGGATCGTGATGGACCGACCATCGACAGCAATACGTTGCTTACCAATGTGCTCCGTCGCGACGGAGCCACGTATGAGGCTATCTTCAAAGCTGGAACGCTTTCTTACGAAGGACGTAAGGGAGGCCGGGCGCTTGGGGCGAAAGAACTGACGATCACCGAGAATACCACGGTCCAAGAATTAATCGACTTTGTGGAGGCCGCCTCCGGTGTTCAGACTTCGCAAATCGATGCTCAAAATCCAATCCCAACATCGGAGAATAACATTACCGGTGAATCGGGTGAACTGGTCCCCGGAGGCTTGATTAAAGATGGAGCCATTCGGTTTGTCAGTAACACTGGTGAATTGAATGCGTTGGAAATCGATCTGACCGCATTTCGGTTGACCGACGAATTGGGGAATGTCACGGTTCCCAATATGGCTTTCGGGACCGTGCAAGAAGCGGAAGGGCAAAGTGCGGCAAGTGATTTTATCGTCTACGATTCGCTAGGCGTTCCGATCAACGTCCGCGTTACCGCAGCGTTGGAAAGCCGAAGCGATGAACAAACGACCTATCGATGGTATGCCGATAGTGCCAGCAACCAGGTGAATGACAGTAACGCGATTACCGTCGGAACGGGATTGGTTACTTTCGATGGGAACGGTAACTTTGTGTCTTCGACAAACAGTCGAGTGAACGTTAACCGGCAAGGCGTTCCCAGTGTGTCACCGCTGCAGTTCGACCTCGATTTCAGTGCCGTTTCGGGATTGGCATCGCAAGATGCAAGCTTGGCGGCGACACGTCAGGATGGTAGTGCCCCCGGAGTTTTGAACAATTTTGTGGTCGGTGAAGATGGTGGTCTGCGAGGCGTCTTTAGCAACGGGATCACACGTGACCTAGGACAGATTCGCTTGGCTCGATTCGCAAACCCCGTTGGTTTGGAAGTGCGTGGAGCAAACCTTTACGCCCAAGGAATCAACACCGGGTTGCCCGTCGAAGGAGCCCCCGGTGAGAACGGTATCGGGACGGTTGTTGGCGGTGCCCTGGAACTAAGTAATACCGACATCGGGAAAGACTTGGTCGGGCTGGTGCTGGCGAGTACGCAGTACCGTGGAAACAGTCGAGTCATTACGACTAGCCAGCAGTTGTTAGACGAACTGTTGAACCTACGTCGATAATACGCTGGCAACCTGTTGGCTGATTGCCTGAACCAAGGTGTCAGGCAATGGGCCAGCCTTGGCAGCGGCAAGGTTCGCTTTCAAGTGATCCTTGTTGCAGGTGCCGACGATGGTCGTGTCGCAGTGAGGATTTGACAAGGTGTATCGCAAGACTAGTTCTGCTCGAGTCATCTCGTCGGGTTTCAAAGCGTCCAGATTGGCGGCGGTCCATAAATCATTCAGCGGCTCTCGTTTGATTTCGGCGTCGGGGCCACCGTGGGCAATTCCTCCACGGATGATGATCCCTGCTCCGGTCGCTGCGGCTCTTGCGATCGCGGGACCATGTTCAGGAGTTAAGCAGGAATAAGGTATCTGAAACGTTTCAAAGACCTTCAGATCGATCAAGCCTTCCAGATTGGGAAGTTTGCTAGAGATTCCTAAGTGCCGGATCACCCCTTGGTCGCGGTATTCTTCCAGCAAGCGAATCAGCCCGGTGCTTTGCAGCGTTTGAGCGTCGCCGCCGTGAAATTGGAGGAGGTCGATGTAGTCGGTTTGCAGCCGGGCCAAACTGGTGTCAATGTTGCGGCGGATCACATCGGTGTCCCACTCATGATCGATTTCAAGGTGGTCGCCATGCTGAGTGAAGACGCATCCGCACTTGGTGGCGAGGTAAAATTCGCTACGCCGGTCGGACAGATAACGTCCGATCCTCTCTTCGGCAATCCCGTAATCGGGAGCCGTGTCGATGAAGTTAATGCCTGAATCGAGGACCAGGTTCAGAAAGACTTCCGCATCGGCTTCGTCGACAACACGGACTCCCCAGGTCTTCGGGCCGCGTAGACCCATCGTGCCGTAACCAAGTTGAGTGACTTCCATGCCTGTGTTGCCAAGCATTCGTTTCGGGAGCATGCGATTGTCCATAGCTAGATGAAAAACGGAGAGCAAATTTGAGGAAGAGATGCGGAGCTGCAGCGGTACACAGCTATCGAGCCGCTTGGATGCCGATCAGGACTCCCGCAGGTTCAAGGTTCCATTGCCCTGCATGACCGGAGACGGCCGAGCCATTCTGCTTCAGTAGGACTTCTCCATCGAAGGCAACGGTTAGGTCTTTGATATTTGCGTCGGCAGGATGAAGCCGAACCATGACGACCGCTTCTTGTTCGCCTAGTTGGTAGGTCATTTTGGCCAACGAGTCTTCGGCGGACCAGTTCGCTTTCAGGTTCGCGGACGTTAGCAGGTTCTGCGTTTGCCAGGACTGTCGGAGCTGGATCAGTTGGCGATACCAAAGACGTGTTTGCAGATCCCCCTCGCTGGCCGGTCCAATCCGGGATTTATTGACGGCCGCGACCGAAAGCGGACTGGGACTGTTGCTCCAATCATGCTGAGGGTATTCGCGGCGACGCCCTTCTTCGACCGCGGTGCGCAAATGGCCATCGTTGAAGTCGGAAAAGAAATAGAATGGGCTATCGGTGGCAAATTCTTCTCCCATGAATAGCATTGGGATCGCGGGATACGTCAGCATCAGGGCGGCTGCGGCGCGGTGTAGTTCTAGAGAACTGTGTTGATGGAAACGCAGGCCCGCTGGGTGATTGCCGATGAAGTCATGGTTCTGAATCGATACCACCAGTTTTTCGAGTGCAACGCTTTGCGGGTCTGCCTCAGGTGGTACGCGTTGAGGCTCCGCATGCAGGCTGCCTGCAAACAGATAACCGCGCTGCAAGAGGGTGTGTAAATCGTCCTTCGGGTCGTATTGTCGGCAGGACATGTGCTCGCCCGGGCGAACAATGGCTGAAACGCTGTGAAGAAAATCGTCGCACCAGATCGCGTCAAAGCCATGACCCGTATCGCCAGATTTCGAAACCTCTTTGATTAACTCTTCGTCGTAAATATTGCTTTCGGCAATTAAGTGGTAGGGACGAGTCGCCGTAGAACGAAGGTCGGCAAAAGTTTGCCCGATTTCCGTAACGATATGTGGCGAGGAAGTGTCCCCCATGCAGTGCAATGCATCCAGTCGCAGCCCGTCCATCTGAAAAGATTCAAGCCAGTAGATCGCATTCGCAAGGATCCAGTCGCGGGCCGGTCTGCATGGCGCTTCATCGAAGTTGGGGGCGTCTCCCCAAGGGGTTTTATGATGCTTTGAAATGTAACCGCCAAATTCGTGCAGGTAATTTCCTTCCGCACCAAAATGGTTGTAGATCACATCATGAATCACGCTTAAGCCGCGCTGATGGGCAGCGTCGACCAGCTGACGTAGTTGATCTGCCGTTCCGTAGTGATGGTTCGGTGCGAACAGGTTGACTCCGTCATATCCCCAGTTGCGCCGGCCGGCGGCCTGCGCCAAAGGCATCAATTCGATTGCGTTGATTCCTAAGGCAACCAATTCATCAAGCCGTCCGATCGCTCCCTCGTACGTGCCCGCTTTCGTGAACGTTCCGATATGCAGTTCATAAATGACCAAGTTGGCTGTCGCGGTTCCTGCAAACGACTGGCACTCCCACTGGTACTGCCGGTCATCGACAAGCTGCGAAGGACCGTGAACACCTTCGGGTTGGAAACGACTGGCTGGGTCGGGGCGGTGTTGACCATTGGGAAGCTCGAAAGAGTACAGCTCTCCCGATTGGGCAGCAGCCTTCGATTCAAAGAAACCGTCCGCTTGTCGTTCCATCGGCAGCCTTAGCAGCGTGCCATTTTGAGAAAGACGCAGGTGCAGTGAATCGCAGGCGGGAGCCCAGACGCGAAATTGAACCGTTCCATCCTCGAGGAATCGTGGGCCAAAAGCGTTTTTCAGTGGAGTCGCGGGAGAGTCGAAATTGATCGTTACGTTCCTTTTTCGGTGGGGCGTCGGTGAGCGGTTCCCTATCTTCTCTCACGCCGTTTCCGCGAGCAATGGCTGGTCGTTGGTTTTGGGTTCGTATGTATATTGTGGACGGTTGTATATGGTTCTGCAGGGCGGTATAGTGACAGCTGGTTGGTTCGTTACTGATTCTGCTTTTCTAGGAGTTGCGTGATGTTAGTGCTGACTCGAAAGACCCAAGAAGCATTTGAATTGCCAGATGTCGATGTGCTGGTGAGAGTGCTCCGCTGTTCGCCCTCAAATGTTCAGATTGGGATTCAGGCTCCGTTGGCGATTCGTATTTTGCGATCAGAGCTGCATCACAACGACCTGAGGACGCTCCCAGGAGAGTCCGGGCAATCGCAACAGCAGGCCAGTCGTCTGATTCGACGACTAGAATCCCAACTCGCTGCACTGGATGGGTTGGCTGGCGGTGTGGAATTGTCCGCCGTCGACGGAGCCCATCTGACCAGTTTGGTATTGGAGGAAGCGCACGAGACATTGCGGCAGTTGCGCCGGCAACTTGTCGTGAGCCAGTGCCGCGACATTCCGTCCCTGGAAACGCGTTCACAAGGTCAAGTGAAGGCTGTGACCGGATCGGTGGCAACGTCGGTTCCCGAGAATGTGGCAAGTGATCGAGTCCGACAATCGAATTCGGTATACGCAGTCAGCGCGTAATCGATCGTGGGCAAATCAGCGGATGTCGATTCCTATGGCGTCGAAAACCGTGTAGCCAAGCACACGGTTTCTTCAGGCGACTTTTTTCGCATGAAAGGGATTACTGCGGGGGGTATACTAATAAGTCCCCCACTCTACCCTACCTCCATGCAACTCTCCCGCCTTACATGAATACCTCTTTTCGTTCGATCGGCCTGTTTCTGATAGTCGCATCAGCGCTCGTCAATCAGGCCGTCGCAGAGCCACCGACCAAAACGGAAACGCCGTCAGCAGCGACCGTCGCAGCGGTCCTGCCAGCACCGAATCTTTCTGAGGTGGAACAGCGATCGCGTATTCTGCACGAATTGATCAGTGGATCGTTGCAGGTAATGCATCGCGACCTATTTGACGAAGACGAATCGCTCGCGATTCCTTCGCACTCTCTGGAGGATGTCTTTTCGGAAATGGAAGAGAGTTTCCAGATCGAGATTCGCTGGATGTCTGTCAATACCGATGCGTTGAATACCGATCATCTGCCAAGTGATGCGTTTGAGCGTCAAGCCGCGAAGGTTCTCGCCAGTGGGAAGCCGCACTTCGCAGAGGCTGAAGCGGGGCGTTATCGTTTTGCCGGACCGATTCGCTTGGCATCACAGTGTTTGAAGTGTCACGTCCAACGCCGCACCTCCAATGAAGACCGCTTGGCAGGATTGCTAATCAGTATGCCGTTCGAAGAAACGCCTCCTGCAGAGAAGACGGAATCAAAGTAGCCGCAGCCAGAGACGCCCGTTTTTTATGAGCATGCGGACGAGCAAAATGGCCGCTGCATGTTTCCGCCGGGGTAAGCCCAATGCCAGCTACTTTCTTAGCGGAACGGCGCGAGCCGTCCGGCAATCGCGTAGAGAATATAATGAATTTGCCGGTCGGCTTGCGCTGACCGGCAAGAAAACCCGCCCGCAGATGCAAATGTAGATGGAATTGGGTGCCCCCCCTCTGTTAAGGCTCTTGCTGCCCAAAGGCCCCGAGGGCCGGCAACATTCCCAAGGACGCCTGCCCAGCCGTTGGCAATCACTTCGAATACGGTTGGGCTGGTTTTCGGGCCTATTACCGTTACATCCCTCCTCTGAGTGATATTTTTCGGTTCCGTTTAGGAGCTTGCGGATGCTGGGCCTATACTGATAAAGGTCCCTGACGGCCGATTACACGGTAGATATCCAAAGGTTTTTTACGATTATGGCCACTCTTTCGGCTTCCTCCCCAAATACGAAGAAACGCCTCAGCGATGATTTGATTCAGGCACGAATCGAAGAGGTGCGGCGTGGGCTTTGGTGGAGCGAATTGATTCGAGGGCTGTTGGTCCTTGTCTTGTCGGCTTTGGGGCTGCTGTTGGCTTGGTCGATTATGGATCAATGGATTTGGTCTCCAGGGATCGTTGGCCGTCTGGTGTTCGCCGGCGTGGCGCTTGCCGCGGCAGCTTGGTGGATTTGGACTCGGGTTCGCCCGTTGTTTTCAAGCCAAGTGGATCACACCTATGCGGCTTATGCGATCGAACGCGATCTGCCTGAACTAAAACATGCGTTGACCAGTTATGTGACCCTTCGTGATGATCGTGTTCAGCCAGGGTTGCGCGGTATCGTGGTTCGTTCGATCGGAGCTCGGGCGGCAGGTCGCTTGCAGGGACACGGAGACGTTTTGCCCGCCGAAGCGAATACCGATTTTCGGCTTTGGATTGCGGTGGCGGGGACGCTTGCCGTTCTGGCTGCCTATTCGGTTCTTTCGCCGAAGAATACTTTTCAGTCGGCCGGTCGACTGCTAATGCCAATGGCATCAATCGATGCCCCGACGCGTGTTCGTATCGAATCGGTAGCTCCAGGTGACACGGAAGTCTTGGCCGGGCAGACCCTAAGCGTTACGGCAACCATATCGAAGCTTGGTAGCACAACCGAGCCAACGGTTGTGTGGAAGGGCAGTGACGATCTTGCGCCGCGTCACGAGCCGATGCAACGCGATCCTGACGATTCCAGCCGGTTTTCTGCCGTGCTGGGGAAACCCTACGGCTTGGTGAGTGAAACCGAATACAAAGTGGTCGCGGGCGACGCCTCCAGCAGGGGCTATTTAGTGACCGTGCATGATGTTCCTGTCGTCAACATCGAATCGGTTCATTATCAACCGCCTGCCTATACGAAACAGGCAGCGCGCAGCCGAGGTAGTGCGGCCATCGATGGTCTGGAGGGGACTGAAGTTACCATCACCGCGCGGACGAATCGCCCTGTCGTTTCAGGTCAGTTGGAATTCAATCCTCGGGATGTTCATGGCAAGGTTGCTGCTACCGCGGGAACGGTGCCGTTGGTCATCGAAGATGATGGGCGAAAAATTCAAGTCACCTTTCGGCTGCGGATGGGGGATCCTAAACGTGGGATGGTCGACTTGGACGGTTATCGCTTGCTCGTGCAGGATGAAACGGGCACCGAGAACCCCCAGCCGGTTGTCTACCCTGTGCGAGTTTACCCCGACTTGGCTCCGGAAGTTTCTATCGTGCTGCCTCAACAGTCGCCGAAGGAATTGCCCGTTAACGCTCAGCAGTTGATTGAAGTCCGAGCCCTCGATCCTGATTTTGGTTTACTTCAATTGCGATTGCAGATTGACCGCGGAATCCATCGTTTAGCAGAACCCATCCTGTGGCAAAGTTCTCAGGGCGATCCGACTCAGCGAGTTGGGTTGATGCGTTTTCGACCTTCCGATTGGAAGCTGCGTCCGGGCCATGAAGTCCGTATCGTCGCGATCGCATCAGACAATCGACAGAACCAAGAGGGAAAGCCGAATCCGAACCAGACTCGCAGCGATGAAATTGTGCTGCGAATTATCTCACCAGCCAACGAACAAGCAAATGCAGAGTCTGGCGATGGTCTCTCCGCGCCCGATGACAAACCGGCTGTTGAACCTCAAGAAGAAGGTGGCGAGTCTGGTGGCGAGTCAGGCAGCGAGTCAGGTGGCGAGTCAGGCGGCGAGTCAGGCGGCGAGTCAGGCGGCGAGTCAGGCGGCGAGTCAGGTGGCGAGTCAGGCGGCGAGTCAGGCGGCGAGTCAGGCGGCGAGTCAGGCGGCGAGTCAGGCGGCGAGTCAGGCGGCGAGTCAGGCGGCGAGTCAGGCGGCGAGTCAGGCGGCGAGTCAGGCGGCGAGTCAGGCGGCGAGTCAGGCGGCGAGTCAGGCGGCGAGTCAGGCGGCGAGTCAGGCGGCGAGTCAGGCGGCGAGTCAGGCGGCGAGTCAGGCGGCGAGTCAGGCGGCGAGTCAGGCGGCGAGTCAGGCGGCGAGTCAGGCGGCGAGTCAGGCGGCGAGTCGGGCGGCGAGTCTGGTATGGAATCGGGTGGTGAGCCTGGTAGCGAGTCAGGTGGTGAGCCCGGCATGGAATCAGGCGGTGAACCCGGTGGCGAATCCGCTATGGAACAGGGTGAGGCAGGTGACTCCAAAGGAGGGGCTGGTCAGCAAGGCGAAAGTGCCGATTCGTCAAGCAACGGGGGAAAACAACAAGGTGGAAGTGGTGAATCCTCAGGCGGAAGCAGCGATAGCGGAGCGAAACCACCACAGGACGATGGACAGGCGTTTGAACGAATCAAAGAGCACATCGAGAAGCAGCGCAAAGAGGCGGCTGAAAATGGAAAGAGTGATTCTGCCAACGGAGTTGGCGATCAAGACTCCGGCATGAATAACCAAGGCAACCAAGGTGGTGAATCGGGCAAGCAAGGAAGTGAAGCGGGTGAACAAGGTGGCGAATCAGGTAAGCAAGGAAGTGAAGCAGGCGAACAAGGTGGCGAATCAGGTAAGCAAGGAAGTGAAGCAGGCGAACAAGGTGGCGAATCAGGTAAGCAAGGAAGTGAAGCGGGTGAACAAGGTGGCGAATCAGGTAAGCAAGGAAGTGAAGCAGGCGAACAAGGTGGCGAATCAGGTAAGCAAGGAAGTGAAGCGGGTGAACAAGGTGGCGAATCAGGTAAGCAAGGAAGTGAAGCAGGCGAACAAGGTGGCGAATCAGGCAAGCAAGGAAGTGAAATGGGCGAACAAGGTGGCGAATCGGGCAAGCAAGGAAGTGAAGCAGGTGAACAAGGTGGCGAATCAGGTAAGCAAGGAAGTGAAATGGGCGAACAAGGTGGCGAATCGGGCAAGCAAGGAAGTGAAGCAGGCGAACAAGGTGGCGAATCGGGCAAGCAAGGAAGTGAAGCAGGCGAACAAGGTGGCGAATCAGGCAAGCAAGGAAGTGAAGCGGGTGAACAAGGTGGCGAATCAGGCAAGCAAGGAAGTGAAGCGGGTGAACAAGGTGGCGAATCGGGTAAGCAAGGAAGTGAAACGGGCGAACAAGGCAGCGAAACTGGTAAGCAAGGGAGTGATGAAGGTAAACAAGAAGGCGAATCAGGCGATTCGAATAACCATTCGGACCGCAAGGGTGAACCTGCGGACTCCAATGCCAATTCATCTGCAAAAGCAGGGCAAGCTGGTGCTGAAACCGGCTCTGAGAGTCCTTCAAAGGCGTCCGAACCGGAGCGTGGTGACACGAAGTCGTCCTCTTCGTCTAGCGGCAGTGATGCTGCGAACGGGGATGGCCGATCGCCTTCGTCTCAGTCCCCTACGGAGCCTGAAGGGGTGGCACCGCCACCCAAAGCCGATCCCATCGACATGGAGTACACGAAACAGGCAACCGACATGGTCTTGGATTATTTGGAACAGAACCGAGACCAGCCCGATCAAGAGTTGTTAGAGAAATTGCAGTGGGATGCAGAAGACTTACGTGCCTTTCAAGAGCGTTGGCAACAGACGCGTCGGTTACCCGCAGAACCCGATGCATCCAGTCAACAAGAACTTGAAGAAGCGTTGCGCAGTCTCGGGTTGCAGAAGGAGAATCGTGGCGTGTTAAAACGACGTGATCGGAGTGATGGTTTGCGCGGTATTGAAGATAGTGGCAATCGATTGCAACCGCCTCCAATCTATCGCGACTTGTTCGAATCGTTTCGGCGCGCTACTAACCAAACGCGGTAAGGCTGTTCGAAACGTCGTTTTTAAGACGTGAAGCAAAAAAAAGTGCGATTTTTTTTTGTGCCTTTGCGTCGCATCTTTTGTCGGTTAAGCAATCGTGTTGCCGATCCATTTTAGAAGCCGCGTTACAATGCGGTGACGCACTTAAAACCGTTGTTGCAGCGACCCTTTTAAACCCTCTTGAGTTGACTTTATGATCCTTCGTGAACCCGATCGCTCCCCCTACGATTTGGTCTTTCGAATAGGGGAGTTTCCGGTACGCATCGCCTGGACGTTTTGGTTGATGACAGCGGTCTTTGGATACAATTTTGTCGACTACATCGACTACTTGTTCTTGTCCGTTTATGGGCTCTGGTCCCCTTCGACGCTTCCCTTGTTATTGATTTGGTCGGCCTGTGTTTTGGTCTCGATAACGGTCCACGAACTAGGCCATGCATTGGCATTTCGGCGGTACGGGATTCACTCTCAAATCGTGCTTTATCACTTTGGTGGATTAGCGATCCCGTTGGCAGCGAACTCGCCAACCCATTCCGTAAGTCGTCTTTCTGCTAAGGAAAACCTAGTAATTGCTGCCGCGGGACCGGGCGCACAGCTGTTGTTAGCAGCCGCCGTCATCCTCTTAACACGAACGGCAGGATACGAAGTTCATCAAGCTCCGGACTTCCTGCAAAGCATCCCGGGCGTCGCTGGTGGGAACCCGATTATGGACGTTGGGCTTTATACATTGGTCAATAGTTTGGTCTGGCCGAGCGTGGTCTGGGCGCTCTTTAATTTGATCCCTGTATGGCCCTTGGATGGTGGTCGAATCGCGCGTGAAGTGATCGCCATGTTGGGTGGAAATATACGTCACTCACTCGGGCTTTCGATCGTGGTTGGCGCGGCAATGGTGGTCGTGGGGTTCATGATTGGACAGTGGTTTATGGCGATCCTCTTTGCTTCTTTGCTGATGGGGAATTGGCAGGAGTTTCAACGTCTTGGTCAGTGGCGTTCGTGGTAACTTTTAAGCCTTGTGATCGGATTGAAGTTGCTTCATGTCGGTCTGTTCGCGCCAGGATTTTGTGGAAAAGATGTTGCCAAGTATGCGGAAACGCGTAAAGTTACGCGAAGTTTGTTTGGGATCTGTGTGTCAAGTATCCGATTAACGAGTAATCGAATGCACGACGCATTGATTAAACCTTTCCATTGACGGGCGTGGCCGTCGTCTTCTGGATCTAATTCGCAAGACGCAAAAGTCCCGTCATGTTTCCTTTTCGCGGAGGAACCCATGGCCAAGAAGAAACGTGCTGCAAAAACTGCAGCCAAAAAAGTTGCTAAGAAGACTGCTGTTAAACGAACCGCAGCCAAGAAGACCGCAGCAAAGAAAACTGCAGCCAAAAAGCGTGTCGCTAAAAAGCGTGCCGTTAAAAAGGTTGTGAAGAAAGCTGCAAAGCGCACCGCAACGAAGAAAGTTGCTAAGAAGAAGGCTGTCAAACGGACAGCGACTAAGAAAGTTGCTAAGAAGACCGCCAAGAAACGCGCCGCTAAAAAACGCGTCTCCAAGGCTGCTCCTCGCAAGAAAACGGCAACTCGCCGAAAATAAGCTGGAGATCACTCTCTTTAGCTTCATCAAGTCGAATTATTTGAAACCGTATCGAGGTAAACTCGGTGCGGTTTTTTCGTTGGCTTTGTGAGTTCCGTTGCCAGGTTTGCCCCCCCGGTTCGCGACTACATGCTGACGGCTCGGTCGCCCCGTTGCGAGAGCAAGAGGGGCGTGCCCGTTTAGGCAGGCGCTCGTGCACCAGTCGGGCCAAGCCGTAAGCAATCCATACGCTTACAGGCGTTTAAAAGTGACGCGCCGGGAAGGAACCGACCGCCGGTGTGTTGCTAGACGCTAGAGCGTTGGCAACGACGGCTTCGGTGGCGTGAGAGCCGCTTGCTGGGCAAAGTTTCGTACCAAAGCGCGGGCTACCTTTTCCAGTGGAGCTCTGGCACGTGCGTCGCTGCGGATCACCGCAGCCAGTTCACCGGCGTCGCCGGCTTTGCGGAGAATCGGATCGATGGGCAGTTCGCCCAAGAACGGTAGCGAAAGTTCTTCGGCTTTGTCGCGTGCGCCGCCGGAGCCAAAGATGTCGTAACGCTTGTGGCAGTCGGGGCAAACGAATCCGCTCATGTTTTCAACAATCCCGGCAACCGGGATTTTAACCGTACGGAACATGCTGATCGCTTTCACGGCGTCCAGCAGAGCCACCTCCTGAGGCGTGCAGACGACGACGGCGCCTGCGATGGGAACTGCGCCCTGTGAGAGCGTCAACGCGACGTCGCCCGTCCCAGGGGGCATGTCGATGACCAAGTAATCCAGTTCACCCCAGTCGGTTTCACCGAGGAACTGGTTGATCGATTGATGAAGCATCGGACCACGCCAAATAACCGCTTGGTCTGGTTCCACAAAAAAGCCCATCGAGATCACCGGAAGGTCACCCGATTTGATCGGGACGATCTTCTTGTTGGGAGTTAGTTCGGGTTTCCCTGTCAGCCCAAATAGGTGGGGGATACTAGGACCATAAACATCGGCGTCCATCAGACCCACTTTGGCTCCCAGCAGTTCCAGCGTGACCGCTAACGAGGCTGCAACCGTGCTCTTGCCGACGCCTCCTTTGCCAGAACCGACCGCGATCACTGTCTTGATGCGCAGCCCTGCCTGCCCTGAGCGAGCTGGCGGACGGGCATGTGGATGGACGGTAATGTCGACCGTGGTTCCGGGGATCTTGGCGGCGACCAACGACGCGATCTGTTCTTTGACTTCGTTAGCGATTGGGTAGGAGTGTGTGGAGAGTCCTAATGCAATCTTGGCGTGTTTGTTTTCAACCTGAATGTCGCCCAGTTGTCCCATCGTTCCAATTGGTCGACCTGTTTCGGGATCGGGGAACGTTTCCAGTAGACTGCGGACCAAATCGGCAGTTAATTCTTGGTCAGGCATAATTCGTATTTAAAAGTAAATGTGAAAGGCAGAGTGAAATGGTTTCGGATCGTCCCGTTCCTGCAAACGATGATCGCGATTGAACATGGGACTAGGATTTAGCTTGTTGGCTCCACAGCCGCAGTAGTTCCACAAGATGTTCGATTGCATCTTCCATTTGATCAAGGCAGGCAAATTCGTGAACCGCGTGGATGTTGTGTTGGCCGCTGGAAAGGTTGGGCGTTGGCAGCCCCTTTTCGGTCAGTTGCGAACCGTCGGTGCCGCCTCGAATGATGGTCTTTCGATAGGTTCGCTGCAGGTTTTGGTAAGCCTGTTCGGCAAATTGCACCACTTCGGGGGATTGTTGTAAACCCTCGGCAAGGTTTCGGTACTGTGAACGGACTTGAACATCCACTTGCAGCCCGGGGAAATGTTCCTGAACCGTTTCGGCAAGTGTTCTGATTTGATCGGCAAACAGGTCAAGTTCGGCGGTATCGAAGCTTCGCAGGATTAATTCCACCGTGGCATTTCCAACGCCTCCATGAATGTTGTGGGCATGGATAAAGCCCTCGCGACCGGAAGTGGTTTCCGGGGTTTGTTGATCGCGTGGAAGTAAATCGACGAAATAAGCGGCCGCGCGGACCGCGTTGACCATTCGACCTTTGGCGATTGCGGGGTGAATGTTGTGACCGCGGAACGTGACCGTCGCGGCATCGGCCGAGAACGTTTCCACATCCAGGTCGCCAGCACCCCCTCCGTCGAGCGTATAAGCTGCCGCTGCATCGAGTTTGGAAAGGTTGATCTTGTCGGTACCGCGGCCGATTTCTTCGTCGCAGGTAAAGAGGATGCGGACCGTCCCGTGTTCTAGATGAGGATTTTCGATCAGGTGCTGAGCCAATTCCATGATGATCGCAACGCCTGCTTTGTCATCGCCCCCTAGCAGCGTGGTCCCGTCTGTTGTGATCAACGTTGAACCGATCAGGTCGTTCAGTTCCGGAGTCTGGTCGACACGGATAACCTGCCCGCTCGGCAGCAGGATATCGCCTCCTTCGTAGTTCTTGATCACCTGAGGGCTGATGTTGGCGCTGGGGGCTTCCGGCGATGTATCCAAGTGGGCGATCAACGCGATCGTTGGGCTGTTTCCACCATCGGTTGCAGGCACGCTGGCCCAGACCAAGCCATGTTCGTCCTGGTGAGGATAGTCGGCTCCTAGATCTTCTAGTTGCTGAGTCAAAAGGTTCCCAAGTTCCCACTGCCCTGCACTGCTGGGGTAACGTGTCGTGTCGGGATTGGCGGCCGTGTCGACGCCAACGTAGGCAAGGAAACGCTCTAGTAAACGGTCTCGGTTGATTTGATTAGACATGGGGACGCCTGATGAAGGGAACTCGCTACAATAAACTTTGAATGAATCAGCATTGTGACAGATCGACACGCGATAGGGAGATAGGCGGTTGGCCACAGCAAAGAAGATCGAATTTCTGCTGTTTGATGTAGAAACCATCGCCGATGGGCAACTTGTCGCGGCGGTGAAGTATCCGACGGAGGAACTGGAACCTGCTGAAGCGATTGAACGTTTTCAGGAAGAACTGCGGGAAACTCAGAAAGGACGTGATTTTATCCCGCATACCTTTCAGATTCCAATCGCTGTGGTGGTTGCCAAGGTCGATAGCGATCTGAATATGGTCGATCTGGTTTCGTTGGACGAACCGCAGTTCCGTTCGCATGTCATGACCCAACACTTTTGGCGAGGGTGGGAGCACTATCACCATCCGACGTGGGTGACGTTTAACGGCCGAGGCTTCGATATCCCGGTTATGGAGCTTGCCGCTTTTCGATACGGATTGAATTTAAAAGATTGGTTTCACAACAAAGGGGCGTCCTACACGCATCCTCGAAATCGATACAACGCAAACGCCCATTTGGATCTGCACGAGATCCTCACCAATTACGGTTCCTGTTGGTTCCGAGGTGGCTTGGACCTCGCAGCAACGCTGATTGGCAAGCCTGGAAAGATGGCGACGAAGGGAGACCAAGTCCAAGAGATGTGGAATCAGGGCAAACTGCAAGAAATCAGTGACTATTGTCGCTGCGATGTTCTGGATACCTACTTTGTCTTCTTGAGGACTTCGGTTCTTAACGGCCGGATCGACCTGGCGCGCGAAGCCGAGTTGGTCGAACAAACCCATCGTTGGCTTGTGGAACGCTCGGGGGAGTGCCAGGCATACGTCGATTATTTATCGTGCTGGGGTGATTGGAAGAATCCTTGGGAAGTGGTTGAAGAAGCGGCCACGAAACCGGTTCAGGAATTACCGGACCCCACGCAGCGTGGCGAGAGTGAGGTCAGTGAAAGTGGCGTCAGCGATGAAAGTGACGTCAGCGTTGGCAGTCCAGTCGATTCGCTTGATAGTGATGGTGAAAGTAGCTCCTAACCCTAATCTTTGCATCGCGAGACCAATCATGCCAAATCCCAAGTCGATCACGAAACGGTTTAGCACAGTGGTTATCCGGTGTTTGTTTGTGGGGTGGGCCATCGTGTTAACATCCGTCGCCGGGGCGCAAGGTCCGCCCAATCCGCCAGCGAATCCAGCAGGCGGCTTTCAACCGTTGGTGTTGAATCTTCCTGTCGCAAATGCTGCGGTCGTTCAGCCTCAGCAGCGAGGCCGTTTGACGACTGCCGATGCCGACCAGCGGGGATTGGTATTGGAAGGCATTGCGGGAATCCCTGTGCGAATGTCCCTGCCGATCGCCGATCCGGCGCAGTTTTGGGTGATCACTCCGGTCAACCAGAATCTTGTTCGGATTCAATTGTCAGATCATGGAAAGTTGTGGTCGTTGACTGCTACCGCGCTGGCCGGCCCTGTGGTGCTGCAGATCAGCCGACGCGACGCAAATCAGCTGTGGCGGGTGAGTGGACAGGGGGCCGCGATTCGCTTGGACAGTGTCGGCTTTCCCGGGCAAAGCCTCGCGGGGAATACTCGCGGGGTGGTGCGTTTGGAACCGACCAGTCAGGTAAATTCTCAATTCTGGTTGGCAAGTTATCAAAGACCACCTGCCCATTTGCATTTGCCCGTCGTCCGTTTGGTGCAGCATGAATACCGCCCCCTACCAGCAGGCCGACCCGCACGCATTCAGTTGTTCAATTCCCATCGCAGCGAAATCAGAATCGTGTTAACCGACCTGATGAATCAGCGATCGTATCCGCAGCAGTCGATTCAACCCGGCCAAAGTATTCCCGTATCGCTGGAGCGTGACCTGGGGGGCGAGATCATCGAACGCTATGAGGTCTCCGATTCGACCGGGCGTATCCATGTGGATGAGTTCATCACGGTCGTTCCTCCGGCGATTTTGTACGACATCAGCGTCTACGAAAAGTTTTTGCAATCGATCGCGATCGACCGAACGGGAAAAAGCCCCAACGTTATAGAAGACGTCAACTATCAAGCCAAAAGCGTAGGCATTTTTCCCCTGCCTGCGGGCAACGCCCTGCGTGACGGGATGCAGATCGATGTGTGGCAAGAAGCGGTTCTGCAAGCGAATCCAGGCGGGGTTCGGGGCCCCATATCGCTCCCTTCTCAAAGGACTCCGGCGTTAAGCCCGATGGAAAAAGTTCTGCAGGAACAGCAGCGACTGCAATCTCGCCAGCGTCCCTAAGGGAAACGATGGATTCGGATCGCTTGGCCGCGATTTTCTGCGTTCATCGCCTGGGACAGAGGGTAGGAAGCGGCTGAGACAGAATCCGCAGTCTTTGAATTTGCTCAAGTTTTCTAGTTGACGAATACGATTAGTTTTCTATCGTACAGGTTATCTGTAACGATTTCGTGACCCTAATTTAGCCGCTAATGTTCGCTGGGATTCGTCGATCCTTTCTCCTGATGATGTTCGCGTTCGCAGTTCCTTGCGGCGTGTTCTTCGTACCTGCGCCCGTGCTGACGATGGCCTCAGGAACTCAGACGACGCTTGCGGAAGACATTCACGAGCGGCCTTCGTTGATCGAAGAAGAGCAAGTTCGACGTTGTCATGTTGCGGAAATTCGTCCTTGGGAAGTGGTTTGGACCCAGGCTGCAAAGCGGCATGGGTCTTTCTTTCTACCGCTTCAACGCCCTTTTACTGGGCATCGTCTTGCTAATGGAATCCGAGCCCCGCTGCGCTGCTAGCGGATTGGTAGGGAAGGCAATTCGCCTCTTGAATTCGGCTGTCGAAGACCTGCGGTTCAAAACCGTAGCGTTCATTTGAAGTTTTAGGTTCATGGCAGGAATCGTCTGCACATAGAGTGGTAGGATTTAGGGTAACCCGCATGTTGTCTTTGCTGGTTGCCAACGGGAACGGTCTGCCGTTTCACGAATCGCTAATCTATTGATAGACGTTTTCCCTCGGATAGACCGTTATCCGGTCCATCGACCGCGGAAGAACTTTGAAACGACGCCCAGGATGCGGAGTGCTTGCAGCGTAATGAAGAGGATTTTTTACTACCAGCACGTGCGAATGCAGCTTAACGACTCTGCAACTTAGAAAGCGATAAATCGATGACGAATGAAACTCCAGGTGAGACCTCCGCGGTTGCAGAGGATTCGCTCCAGTCAATGCTCAAACCAGCCAATCTAGGAAAAGACCTCATTGCCGGGGTGGTTGTGGCACTGGTCGCCCTGCCGCTTTGCTTAGGAATCGCATTGGCATCGGGTGCCGATCCGATGTCGGGGCTGATCGCAGGGATTGTCGGCGGTATTGTGGTTGGCGTGTTGAGCGGATCGAGTACCAGTGTTAGCGGACCGGCCGCCGGTTTGGTGGCCATCGTAGCGGCCCAGATTAGTTCTCTTGGCTTTGAAGGGTTCTTGTTAGCGGTCGTGATCGGCGGTCTGCTGCAAGTTGCTTTGGGAGTCGCCAAAGCGGGGGCCCTGTCGGCGTTCTTCCCGTCCAGTGTGATTCGGGGACTGTTGGCCGCGATTGGTGTCCTGCTGATTTTGAAGCAGATTCCTCACTTGTTCGGGCATGATTCGGATCCCGAAGGCGAAATGTCGTTCTGGCAGACAGACGGCGAAAATACGTTTAGCAGTGTTTTCTATTCGCTTGTGGGGGATATCCACGAGGGAGTGATGGTCATCGGGTTTGCCTGCATTGCCGTTTTGGTTCTGTGGGAGAAAATTCCGTTGCTGAAAAAGACTCAGGTGCCTGGCCCGTTGGTCGCCGTTGTCCTGGGTATCGTGCTGAACGAATTATTTAAGACGAGGAGTGAGTCCTGGGTTGCCGCAAACGAGCATTTGGTGCAGTTGCCGATCGCCTCCAGTTTCGCAGAATTCAAAGGGTTTTTTGTCTTTCCTGACTTCGCCCTGCTTGCCAATCCTGCGGTCTACTTAGGGGGCGTCACGATCGCGATTGTCGCTTCATTGGAAACGCTTTTGAACTTGGAAGCGGTCGACAAGATCGACCCCAAACATCGCAATTCTCCTCCTAGTCGCGAATTGGTCGCTCAAGGGGTGGGGAATATGGTTTCGGGATTCATCGGTGGACTTCCGATCACTTCGGTGATTGTTCGCGGTTCGGTGAACGTGAATGCTGGTGGTAATTCGAAGCTTTCAGCGATCTTCCATGGCGGTTTGCTGTTGGGGAGCGTGGTTCTATTGCCCGGGTTGCTGAATCGAATTCCGTTGGCAGCCTTGGCTGCGATCCTGTTGGTAACCGGTTTTAAATTGGCCAGCCCCGCCCTGTTCAAAAAAATGTGGAACGAGGGACGTTACCAGTTCATACCGTTCATCGTCACTTTGGTCGCGATTGTCGCTACCGACCTGTTGATTGGAATTCTGATTGGATTGGGGGTCAGCCTGTTGTTCATTTTGAATAGCAATCTAAGACGTCCGATCCGTCGTGTGGTCGAGTCGCGATTGGGCGGAGACGTGCTGCATGTTGAATTGGCCAATCAAGTTAGTTTCTTGAATCGTGCTGCGTTGGACCGAATCTTTCAGCAGGCTCCGCGTGACACACACATCTTGATCGATGCTTCGGATACCGATTACATCGATCCCGATGTGTTGGGAATGATCCGTGACTTTAAGGGCAACGTGGCGCCAGCTCGTGGCGTCCGTGTCAGCCTGCGTGGTTTCCGTGCCCGTTATGGGCTTCAGGATGAGATTCAGTTTGCCGATTATTCGACGCGTGAACTACAGGACAAAGCGTCGGCAGAGCAGGTTCTGGAAATGCTAAAAGAAGGGAACCGCCGATTCGTGACAGGGCAGCGTCTGAACCGCGACTTTGGGCGTCAAATCCATGCGACCGCAAAGGGGCAAAATCCGATTGCTGCGGTCCTTAGCTGCATCGATTCTCGAGTCCCCGCAGAACTTGTCTTTGACCTTGGCGTGGGAGATATTTTCAGTGTTCGCGTCGCGGGCAATGTGATTGGTTCCTACACCCTGGGAAGCATCGAATACGGTGTTGGAGTGGCCGGAGTCAAGTTGGTATTGGTGATGGGACATACGCGTTGTGGTGCGGTGACCTCTTCGGTAGGTCTGCTCGCATCGGGGCAGGATGCTAAAGAGGCGACCGGGTGTGCTCATCTGCCGGTGATCGTTGATGAGATCATCGCTTCGATAGATCCAAGTGAGCTACAGGTATTGAAGCAGTCCAAGGAAGAACCAAGCGAAGACTACGTCGACAGCATCGCAAAGAAGAATGTTCTCCGCACCGTCGAACAGATTATCGAGCGGAGCGAAGTGATTCGTCGCGGCGTTGAGGAGGGACGCGTCGTTGTGGCCGGAGCCTTATACGACGTGAACACTGGTAGGATTGAATTCTATCCTCTTAATAGTCTTGCCGCGCAAACTTGATGCAGCCGATCAGCAGCATCAGTGCGGTAAATCCTAGGCAGGTGAAGACTGGACGCTGGACGTCCAGTCTTTGGCTGGTCTTTTCCGCAAACAAGCCTTCACCCAGCGTTTGCGTTGTATCGCCCTGCAATGCGGCTCGGATCGTTTCGGCTCGTAATTCTCCCGTCTGTGGGATCAAGTACCGAGCCGGTTGAACGAGGTATCGATTGGCACGGCGCCAATTCGATAAATTGGGGCGAAGGTCTTCGACCGCTCCGCCGTCGGGTGGCAGGATCTGTAGGCTATCGATGTCGTAGGCAACCAACAGGTTCCCTGCGGCGTCATACTGCAAGTATTCGATCGAATCGTCGACCATGTTTTTCGGGAGCGACACAAAAGAGGGTTCTGCCCCACCCTTTATTTGCAGTGGCGTTTGGTCGGATTGCAGGATGAGGAATGTGCCGGCCTGTGGGTTGCCTGTGATGGAGTGCAATTTCTCTTTGCTGGGCAGTTCCAGTTCGGCGGCTAATTGAAGGTCCGAGCGATCGTAAAAACGAATCGGTTCATCACTGCGGTAGAGCGCAACTTGAGATTGGTTTACCGCGATCTTGGTATCGCTGGAAGCATTCCCTTCGACGTTTCGTTTGGCAGCAACGGTCCACTGATCCGGTTGTTCGTCCGAGGATTCACGCACCAGTCTGAACAGGATTCCAGCGGAGTATACGAGCATCTGATCGTCCTCCAGCATTTGGGCTGCCATCGGCGAGCGGAGGTAAACGTTGCGTGGCAGGATGGACCGAAAGGTTTCATCGTTGGGAGTAAGTAGGTTGGACAATTGCCCCATGAATCCACCCCCTGTCGGTGGTTTGGTGGGGGTATCCAAGACCGCTGCGGCTGTCGCGAAGTAAAGCCCTTCAGGCCCTGCGGCGATCATGCCGTTGTCGGTGGTTGCGAAGATCTCTGTCGTGCCATGCGGCAGCACAATGCTGCGTCTGGCTTTGGGCAATTCCGGGTTGCTGATGTCCAGGATCGTTAAATCCCCTTTACCGCTGAGACCCATCGGCGTCGCGGACTTGCGAGCCAATGCATAGTGATCGGGGCCGATCGGAATCGGTCCCAAAATGTAGACAAATTCGCCGCGGTAACGTTCCAGTGGAAGGTCTTGCCACTGGGCGGTGGACGATTGCCAGGAGCGGATAAGGCCTGGTTTGGTTGTTGAAATGAGAAGGTCCCGGTCGTCATCGGAAAAGTACGCGACCTTTTCAATTTTCGCAGGCTCCGAAACGGCGGCTTCCATTGCGACGCCGACCAAACCCAATGCCCCGCAGGCAACCCAGAACCCGATCGAAAGCAACGCGGCGGCGATGGCCGATTTCCATTGGAGGGCCACCAAGCAAGAAACGCTGTAGTAGACCATGAACAACAGCATGTAGACGGGGATGCAGTAAAACAATCCCGGTAGCCAAAGGTCAAATCGCCAGCCCAGGATAAGCCAGACTCCTGACAGTAAAGGGCCGACACAAAGGAACATGAATGCACAGCCACCGACAAACTTTGAAAGGTACAGCAGCGGCCGCGAAATGGGTTTGCTTAGCAAGAGGTGTAGGGATCCCGGTTGTAACATTTCCGGAAGCATTGGAGCGGTCACCAAGATTCCTAAGATGATCCCCACGAATCCCAGTAACCCATTGATCGTGACCGGGAGAATTGACCCGACCAGGACCTGATGAAAGAGTGCTTTAGGGAGTGGCCATTCGATGGGCGTTTCCCAGATCGCATAGACGATCGAAATCGTTTTTTCGGGACGTGGACGGATTTCACCGCGCAGCCCTGCTTCAAGTCTTAATCGGGAGCGGCGGCGTTTCAGGGCTTCGGTTAAGTCCGACGTCGATTCGGCGTTGAGGTCGCGCAGTTCTTTTAACTGCGTCGTTTCTTGCCAGATTTCTTCATCGAACCAGGGATCGGTTTCAGCATCGATTAGTTGGTTTAGTTCCTCGGCGATGTCTTCTTCACGAATGGGAGCGGATTCGGTGTCCGCTGCTTGTTGAAGGCGTGCTTTGAATTCGGGCGAGAGCGCAGTGGCGATACTGCTTTCCGGCGAAGGAGATTCCTGTTGGCCGTCGGTCAGACGCTGAAGCAAGCGATCGGCGCGGACAATTTCCGAAGGTCCGATTGTGGCGACCGTATTTTCACGATATCCAAGGGGCGCTAACGCGACCAAGAATATCCCTACACAAAAGAGGGCAATCCAAAGGATCCGCGAGGAAGATGCCGCTCGGAACGAATCGGCGATTACTGAAAGATAAGGGCCCATCAACGAACTTCCTCAGAGGTGTCATCAACCAAAGCAAAAAACGCGGATTCCAGGGACTGCTTGGCTCGCTGAACATGGCGAATCGACAGGCCATGCTTGCGAAGCCCATCGACCGCAGCGTCTAAGTCCCCTGCCCCGGCAGCTTCGATATCACAATTCAATTTCAATTCGCAGCCATCGCTGCCATCTTGGAGCAATAGCGGTACCGCCGAAGCGTTCTTGCGGAGCGAATCGGGGATGGCTGCTAACGTCGCGTCGACCGGGCCTGCGACATGAACCTGGTATTCAATGAATTCACGGTTGGCGGTTAGTTCCGCGATCGATCCGACTCCGCGGAGCGTTCCTTTTGCCATGACCGCTACCCGGTCGCAAACCGCTTCGACTTCTTGAAGGATATGGCTGTTCAGGAAAATCGTTTTCCCCTCGTCACGCAACTGACGCAGCAGGTTGCGCATTTCAGAACGACCCACAGGATCCAGCCCGTCGGTCGGTTCATCTAGAATGAGAAGGTCCGGGTCATGCAGCAGGGCCTGAGCCAAACCGAGGCGTTGATACATCCCTTTGCTGAAGCGACGGACCGTTTCGCGGTCACGACCTTGCAGTCCTACTTTTTCTAGGAGAGGGTCGGTCCGCTGCTGGACAACCGAATTCGATAGCCCGCTTAGGCGACCATAAAGTTGCAGTGCGGAACGAGCCGTGTGGTGTTTTTCAACACGTAGGTTTTCGGGTAAATACCCAATTCGATATCGCGAGCGACTTGTCCCCACGGGGGCTCCGAACAAAGTTGCTTGCCCCGACGTTTTTCGGACGATTCCCAGCAAGGTTTTAATCAGTGTCGTTTTACCGGCACCGTTCGGCCCCAGCAGGCCAAAGACTTCGCCAGGACGGACATCAAGGGAGACTCCCTGTAGGGCTTCCAGTCGATTGCCTCCCAAAAGGCCCGAGCGATAGGTCTTTCGCAGGTCTTGGATCTCTATTATGGGATCATCGGCCGAGGCTGACATAACCGTTCAATTGTTTGGGGAGGAAGCTAGCCCAGGCCTTCGTTGAAAGGAAAGCCGTCGGCTAACCGACGAATCGGAAATGAGAAAAGAACGTGAGGGTGCGAACTACCATCCGTGCGATAGGGGGCGTGCAATTGGGGTTCGTGCCTGGTCTAGGTTTCTTTGCAATCGCCCAAAAAAACGGCTCGGGCTTTTTTCCCAGCCACCCCTTCGAACCAAGTTGCTGTCCGGTTCGCCTGAACTTCCTAGGAATCACTCGCAAGGTATCGGATTCTAGGAAATCTTAAATCGCTGCTATCCGATCCCGGTTAGGGACGAAAGACGAACCAGGGACAGTGTACCGTATCGCCCTGTGCAGCGGTGGTGACCGCGGGGGCTACGAAGCGAGTAGCTTGTTTAATAAGAGTGAAGCTAGCCAGATCGATCCGACTAGGGTCATGCCGATGAATAGCCAGCGGTGCGAGGGGTGCCGCCAGGTTGGTTTAAGCGTTGCCGTGTGATAGACGGTTTCAAATCGTGCACGTTGCGCGATCGATTCGAATACCCCGTCTTGCACGATTTCCATCGATCCAAATTCTTCGCTGTACTCCAGGAATCCGTAGACGACCAGTTCCCGGTTGTGTTCGTTCGTGGCAATCGCATCGAAGTACCACAACTGCCGGCCAAAGGACGTTTCTGTTTCCGGCTGGAAATCGATGCAGTGAAAGGACTCGACGGTTGAGCGATCAGGGCAGTAAAATGCTCCGGTCAGCGCACGAACGGAATCAAGGCTTACCTGGCGGAGTGTTCGTTTACTGAATCGTTGCGTGCTTGTTTCCTGTCCCATCTCTCCACCTTCCTCGTCGACTCGCCTGTGTTACGCTGGCGTTTACTAATTACCAACCTGCCAGGCTGCGGTTGTGCTAATGCCAGCTAAGCAAGCTAGCGATTTTATCACTCCACCACTCTCAGCGTCACGGGCAATTTGCAATAAAATAGGAATTGACTGCCCAGAAATCAGTGATGTCGTGAATGGGGCCACGGATTGCCAAACCGATTGCGGTTTGTCGCAGGCACCGTCAAGTTTGGACGAGGCTCTCGTGGGTGGGTTGGCTGTGCCCTTTCGGGTGGTGTTGGCTGGTGGCGTTCTGTTGTTTTCTTGTTGGATCTAGGGAGTCGCAATGTTCGAGCGCCGATCGTTGAAATTGCCCATTACGCTGGGCGTGGCGATGATCGTGCTGGTGGTCCTGCTGACCATTGGCTGGATCTTCGTCACGATCTTTGCGGCTCGCAAAGAGACTCCGGCTGCTGTTTTCTGGGCGTTGCTGGCCGTCGGTACCGTGTTGCTGATCTGCGTTCTTGGGGGAGTGATCACCTACCTGACGCTGTCGGTGAAAGCCATTAATTTGAATCGCCGGCAGTCCAATTTCATCGATAGCGTGACCCATGAACTGAAGAGTCCGATTGCTTCTCTGAAATTGTATTTGCAGACGTTGACGCTTCGCGACGTCGACGAAAAACAGCGGCAGGACTTTCATCGCTTCATGCTGGCCGATGTGGAGAGATTGGATCAGTTGATCAATCATCTGCTTGATACCGGACGGATCGAAAAGGGCAGCCTAAGCAACGAAGAGGAGGAATTTCAGCTGGAAGACTTGTTGCAGCGTTGTGCAGAGGTCGCCTGCATTCGCTACCATCTGCCTCCGGAAACCGTCCGCCTAGAGGTCCCACCGATTCCGATGTTGACGAAACAGATTCAGTTGGAAATCGTGTTTCGCAACCTGTTGGACAACGCGTTTAAATATGGTGGCGTCCCGCCCGAAGTGATCGTGACGGCGAGAACCGTCGATCCCGATTTGGTCGAGGTGCGAGTCATCGACAATGGGAAAGGGATTCCCGTCAATCAACGCCGCAAAGTCTTTGGACGATTTGTGCGACTGGGCAGCGAGCTGGAACGCTCACGGCAAGGGACAGGTTTGGGGCTTTACTTGGTGCGAAACATTGTTCGTAAACTGGGTGGCGCCGTGCGGGTTCATGGGCGAAAGGATTCGTCGGGAACCGAATTTGAAGTGGTTCTGCCAGGAGTTGTCACGTCGCTGACTCCCGCGACGGTGTCCGATAATGAACGCGATGATTGATAGATAGAGAAAGAGCAAACGATGCGACATCACATTCTTGTTGTGGAAGACGAACAACACCTAGGGGTTGGGATTAAATACAACCTTGAAGCCGAAGGTTACCGCGTCACGTTAGTCGAAGACGGTCCTACCGCGCTGCGAGTGGTGGGGAAAACCGGGGACGCGGTCGATTTGGTGGTGCTGGATTTAATGCTGCCTGGAATGAGTGGGTATGCGGTTTGTGAAACGATTCGAGAAACCGGTTCGATGGTCCCCGTTTTGATGCTGTCGGCAAGGACCTTGGCAGAAGATCGGTCGCGAGGGTTTGATGTGGGAGCGAATCAGTATTTGGCCAAACCATTCGAATTGGCCGAATTGCTAAGCCGGGTTAAAAACTTGCTGAGTAATGCGCGACCTGCCGAAGCGGTCGAAGAGCCGATGCGGCAGGTTCCGATTAAGAAGGCAGGATTCGGTGCGATCACTGTCGACTTTGAAACTCACGAAGTGACCAAAGCGGGAAGCCCTCTTAAAATGACCCCCAAAGAATTGCGGTTGTTGCATTACTTTGTGGGCAATCCGAATCGGGTGATCAGTCGCCAAGAATTGCTCCGCGAAGTCTGGGAAATCACCGGGAAGTTGCAAACCCGAGCCGTCGATCAGTTTATCGCCAGGCTACGCAAAGCAATCGAAGAAAATCCCGCGGAACCGATCCATCTGCTAACCATCCGAGACGCCGGTTACCGTTTCATTCCCGACGCGAAACCATGCGTGGAGGCGGAGAGTGGAGGAGTGGAGGAGTGAAGGAGTGAAGGAGTGAAGGAGTGAAGGAGTGAAGGAGTGAAGGAGTGAAGGAGTGAAGGAGTGAAGGAGTGAAGGAGTGAAGGAGTGAAGGAGTGAAGGAGTGAAGGAGTGAAGGAGACAAGGAGACAAGGAGACATGGAGACATGGAGACATGGAGAGGCTGGTGATTTAGTAATTGTTGGCTTTGACTCTGTGAAAGTCGCGTTTGCGGGGGGGACCTTTTGTTGGGGAGCGAGATTTTCTTTGCGTGTTCGTTGCACGTTTCAATTGAAAGGTGACGCGATTCCTGACCTGGGACGAAAAAAAACGATAAAACGGGTGTAAGGTTTTAGTTGTCGGCACGTGAATAGTAGTGGAGCTCTTGTTTTAGGACCCATCCTTCGACGCTGCCTTTTCACTGCCCACTTGGTTTTATGCCTCTTCCCGACACTCGCGTCAGCTTGTTGCAACGACTGCATGACGGTCGGGATATGACCGCGTGGACGGAATTTTGTGCGATCTATGAACGTGCGATTTATGTGATCGCCACAAAATATGGGCTGCAAGACGCAGATGCACGTGAGGTTTCGCAAGAGGTTTTGCTGATCCTTAGCCGCCGGATCCAGGATTTTGATCCGGATGGCAATGCGAAATTTCGCTCGTGGCTATCGACCATTGCTCGCAACGCGACCATCGACCTGCTGCGGAAAAATCGCAAGCATCAAACCGCAAAGGCACATGGGGTTTCTCCTTTGGACTCCGCTGGCGTTACGGATGCGGTCTCCGATCCATCTTTGCAGCTAGAACGGTTCTCGGGAAACGAAGAATCGCAGTTGTTTGATTTTGAATCCCGACGCGAGCAATTTCGCTGGGCGTCCGAGCAGGTTCGCCAAGGGGTAGCCGAATCGACTTGGCTTGCCTTCTGGCGAACGGCTGTCGAGGAGCAAGCGGCTGAACTGGTTGCTGAGGAATTGGGCCTTTCTGTCGGGGCGGTCTATGTTGCCCGCTGCCGTACCTTGGCAAAAATCAAACGGCTGATCGAACCGTATCGGGAGAATGCTCAATGATCGCTTGTGGGTTCAATTGCGATCCAACACGGTTGGTCGACCTGCTACAGGATCGACTGGGCAACCTGGAGCAACAGCGGGTCGCGGATCATCTAACCGGTTGCCGTCAATGTCGTGTCCAACTTGAGCAACTGGCTGGCAGTCAGGATTGGTGGAACGATACACGGGAGGTGTTGTCGCAGTTAAGCGAAACGATTGCGGAGACGGGGCCGGATGACGGAACCGATGACGCGAAGGCTGGTACATCGATTCCGCAAAGCCTTCCCGATCCGTCGGACGGTCGGCTTCCGCAGGAGCAGCACTGGGTGCTCGCGCTGCTGCAAAAGCCAACCGAAGGTAACGCGGTCCCGGGCGAAGCGGCATTGGGTGAACTGGATGATATTCCGATCAGCCAAGTCGTCGGGCAAGGAGGCATGGGGGTGGTGTTGAAGGGGCGGGATCGGCAACTGCAACGAAGCCTCGCAATCAAACTGCTCTCTCCCATGTTGGCGACCACCGGAGCGGCGCGGCAACGCTTTTTTCGTGAAGCTCAAGCCGCGGCGGCGGTCGTGCATCCTAATATCGTCCCGATTTATGCGATCTCCGCAGAACGTAGTCTCCCTTATCTGGTGATGCCCTACATCGCTGGTGGGAATTTGCAGCAGTACCTCGATGCGGAGGGGCCGCTGTCACTGGAGCGTGTCCTTTCAATTGGACTGCAAGTCGCTGAAGGGTTGTCGGCCGCTCACCTGCAAGGGATCGTGCACCGAGACATCAAACCGGCCAATTTGATGTTGGATGAAGGGGGCTTTCGAGTTCTGATCACCGACTTCGGTTTGGCTCGAGCCTTAGATGATGCCACGTTGACCGGCAGCGGGATGCTTGCGGGAACTCCGCAGTACATGAGCCCCGAACAGGCGCGTGGTGGCGTGATTGATCATCGCAGTGATCTTTATTCGCTTGGCGGGGTACTCTATTCACTTGCCACGGGGCGGCCACCGGTGCGCGGCGATTCGACGCTGGAGATTCTGAACTCTATCGGCGATGGTTCGCGGGCTCCGGTGCAACAGATTAATGAACGCTATCCCGAGTGGTTCGATCGATTGGTCGACCGCTTGATGGCAGCACACGTTGATCAGCGAGTTTCCACAGCCGATGAAGTGGTGCAGTTGCTGCGATCCTGCTTAGCCCATACGCGGGCTCCGTATCAGGTGTCATTGCCCGCTGGGTTGCAGCGTGGGCGGAAGGGGGTTGCGCGAGGGCGTTGGTTGGCCGGAGCGAGCGTGTTAGCAATCAGTTCTCTGCTGCTCGCTTTGGTGTGGGGAGGTTTCGCCCGGTTCGCTGGCGATTCCGGACGTTCGGCTGTTGTCGAGCGGGATCCGAGTGATGCAATGAGGGCCGTCCAACCCACGGATTCAGCAAGCCGGCCGCAGGAAGCAAATGAAGTGGAGAATCTGTCGCCGGCGAGCTTTGATTCCTATTTCGACTGGGACGGCAAACTGCTTGCGAGAGATTTAAATGAAATCGAAAGAGGGCTTTCGATGCTGCGAGCTGAACTTGGCTTGCCAGTATCCGATACAAACGATTCCTCAGGGGATCGTTTTCAATCTGGTTATTAATGTCTCTTTAGGAATATGGGAAAAGGATTATTAAAATGGATCATCAGGCAGTGCCTCGCAAAAAATGGCGCCGATTAAGCCTTTTCTGTGTCGCGTTGACACTTCTCGGGACAGGTGTCGCGGTGGGAGGCTTGGCGTCGGGCGTCCTTCAGCCGAGCGTTCGTTACCAAAGTTCCGTGGTAGACAACCAGAATCGTCAGGCTCATCAATATGTTGCCATTCCAGCAACGACACGTTCTAGCAACTCGTTTTCTTCGGATGACGATTCGAGATTTGGCCAATCGGTTGCCCCGGCAGGTGCCTATGCACCCACCCCGAAAACGACTGTTGTTCCGATGCAAGTGGCCGCCGATCGCGCCAACGCTGCTGTACAACGCAACATCCAATCGCCCAGCAACATAGGGGCGGATCGGGGGGGGGCTTTCAGTGGCAGTCTGGCGGTGCCCTCGGGGGACGGGAAGAATCGTGGCATGGTGCAGCCAGGTCCATTTGGGACGGTGCCTGTTCCAGCCTCGGATCATCTTCAACATCAGCAGGAGCGTCTGCGATTACAACAGAAGATCCAGAATACGCCAGCGAACCAGCGGGCTCCGGAAGATCTGGCGGAATTTAAGAAGGCATTGGAGGTCGAATTTGACGAACGCCTTGCCAAGCAATTCGATCAACTGGAAGTCATCCTGCGGGCGGCAGAAGAAGCGGACGCCGTCTTGAAGGAACGCAAGGCCCAACGCGATAAGATCATCGACCGTCATTATCGATCGCTGCTGGGAGAAAGGGACTCGCTTGATTGGGAATATAATCCACTCAGCCCGATGCTGCCTCCTGGTGCAGCTCAATCGCAGTACGGGTACCCCAATCCAGTGACGACCCGTAATCCGAATCCAGTTCCAACATTTGACCCTTACGGAGGAGCACCATCGCCAGCGGTTCCTGGCACGGCCCCACAGTCATGGCAACGATCAGGACCAGGCCCTGGTTCTCGACCTCCGCAAACCTTTGAAAGGAATCCGGCAAGTTCCGCTCGAACTCCCACGCCGGACCGGGCGACGTCTTCCATGGTGGCGATTCCCCGTCCCCCGATGTCATTCGGGCCGGAAGAGCAGCTGACCGATGAAGCGTCGCCAGCTAGCCGCATTTCGCCGCAAGAATCCACCAGCATTCAGACCCGCGTTGGCGTGGAGGGCGGCGGGAAAATGCAAGATGCTACCCTGTCACCAGCCGCGCCGTTCTTCGACGCTCTGGCGGAACCTGAGCAACCAGATGCCGAGGCCGAAATAAATCCCGATTCGCCAGTCGACGCAGATCTACCTGTCGCCAGTGACGAAGAAGAGACGAACTGAACTCTTTTTCGATCGGGATTTCGGCGGTCTGCGGGCCCTGCTTATTTCCGGGCCAATCCCGGAAATGGAAATCTTTGAGAAGGCGGATCTTGGCAGCCAGAAAAGTCGGGGGCTGACGAGACGTTTTCACTTCCCAGTGCGGGTTCTGCCAGGGGCAAGTTCCTGGGACTTGCGTCCCAGGCTTTCAATTGGCGTTGTTCCGTGCATGTTCCGCTCGCGAAGAAGTGAGTGCCAACACATGGTAGAGCCCTTGTTTTGGGTTCCGTCCTCGGTGTTATTTCTCTTCGCGATGCGTGCGTCAGCCTGTTGTGATGACTGAATGACGGTCGGTATCGGACCACGTGAACTTCGTTGTTTGCGATCTCTATGAGGCTTGTGGTGTGCCTGATGAGACGCCCATGCGACGACGTCGTAGAGCAACAAGCGATAGCGCACCTAGGCCGAGAATCGCAAAGGAAGTCGGTTCTGGAACGGCTGATGCGGCAGTGGGATTAAAGTTGTCGAACGCCAAGCCAACAATGCTCGTGGTTCCGACAAACTCAATCGTAACTTTACGAATGCCGTTTCCTGAAAGGGAAAAAGTCCATGGTAAGCCGTCCAGCGAATTGATATCCGTTTGACGGAGCCCCTGCGGACTGAGAGTGGAGTCAACCAATGCTCCGCTTGCGGTGTATGCAGAAACTAACCATTGTTCATAGCTCGGAAAGGACCCGGTGTCGATGTCCCAGATTTCACCGCTCAGCGCGGAGATGTTCTGGTCGTAATCGATCACTAACGCTTCTGGGAATGCTCCGATTGCATTTGGTTGCCGAAGGAAGAAATCCCCAAGTGAACTTGACGCTCCTGGACGTGCTACGTCGTGCCCCCCTCCTGCGTAGTAGCTTTGAAAGCCGTTGCCTGAATCTGAATCGCCGACCTGTTCGAAAATGGCAGGCGTATCTGCCGTCCAGGTTCCGTCAGCTATCGTGTCAAAACCGAAGGTCACTTCGACTCCGTTGATGTGGTACGCGTCGTTTATTCCTAAGCCTGAATTGTCCGTGGGAGTCGAGCCGTTGGGAGCTTGATCAAACGTAAGGATTCCTGCCTGCACGTTTGCCGTAAGGAGGTAGGTAATCGAGAGGGCGAGACAAGATCGCAATCCATAATTTACTAAGCGTGGGGGGGCGAATCTAAACATTCTTGCGGGGAAGCTCTAGTTCAGGTGGAGAGGTATCTATAGGGGAGGACGGGATTCGAAGGAATCCAAACAATGAAATTGCTACGTGAACGTAGCCAACACTTCTGCTTCGCGTTCCTTATCGTACTTAGAGGAACGTGCAAAGTGAGCGAATGTACCTGTCTTTTTTAGGGGAGAGACGACTTGGTGCGGAATTCTTTTTAGCCTGTTTTTTTGTCGCGATAGGTTGACACTTCTAGCGATCCTCGCGCCCCGGTCGCGTCCAAGCCGAATGCCGCTTGTTTTCTCTCTGGGGGGAGTCGGTGACGCACTCGTTGAACAGAGTTTTAAGCTGAGCGGCCGCGTGGGGTGGTAACGCTGGTTTACGTGCCGTTCTTTTTGGGTTTTGGTGGATGCGAACCACGTTGTCTGTCCGAGGGCGAATAAGTCAACTGTTGGGGCATGCTAGCAAGTTGCTGCTTGCGAATGAGGTTGCCCTGTCTTCCTAGGCTGCCCCGTTTCGGTTGCTGGAAGTGGAAGCAGCAGACTTGCTTTCTGTGAACAGGGCAGCTCAATTCCCATTGCGTTCGGTTGGACTGGGTTGTTAGTGTCCGCTTCTTATTCGGTCTTTTTTTGACTCGTTTGAATGACCTTGGTATGCCGACGCGTCTGACGCGGTACATCCTGTTTGAAATTATCCGGATTTTCAGCGTGGCGCTGGTAGCGCTGACGATGTTGATCCTGGTGATCGGCGTTGCGCGTCAGCTGATTCGTGAGGGAATGGGACCGATGGCGGTTCTGGAGCTGCTTCCTTACGTGTTGCCGATCAGTCTGCAGTTCGCCCTCCCTGCGACCGCCTTATTTGCGGTCTGTTGTGTCTATGGGAAGATGGCAGCCGATGGCGAAGTGTCGACCGTCAAAGCGATCGGTGTCTCTCCCGTTCAGTTAATGAAACCAGCCTTTATCTTTGCGGCTTTACTAAGTCCCGCTGCGGTTTGGCTTGGCGATGTGGCGGTTTCCTGGGGAGAACCTGGGGTGCGGCGAGTCGCTTTGCATTCGCTGGAGGAAATCACCTACCGGGTTTTGAATGCGGAGCATTCCTACACCCGCGACAAAGTCTTTTCGATTTCCGTTTGTGGCGTGAATGGCAAAATCCTGGAAGGTCCCACCGTCACGCTGTATGGCAGCGGATCGAGTGCCCCCACGCAAATCATGGCCCGTGAAGGGCAACTGGAACTAGACCCCGAGCGGATGGCGCTGATTCTGCGCGTCACTGATAGCCAGCTGATCGGTGGCAATTCTTTTCGCGGCGAATTTGAAGGGGAGGATGTCATCGAGATCTCTCTGGATGGCGCTGTCCTAAAGGAAGGGGGCAGTGACGCCAGTCCCAGCCACCTACCGCTGAACCGAATGCGCAAAGAGGCGATCAAAACCGAAAAACAGGTTGAAGAGGACCGCGGCAAATTGGCCGCGCAGGTCGGTTTCTCGCTGTTGACGTCTCGATGGGATGAAATTGCTCGCGATCCTGTGCAGCCGCTTGAAGGGCGGATTCACGGAGGCAGCTATCGCTTGATCCGGCTGCGGACCGAACCCTGGCGGCGTTGGGCGGGCGGGTTCAGTTGCCTTTGTTTTGTGATCGTGGGAGCCCCGTTGGGGATGATCGCTCGTACAGCCGACTACTGGACGACCTTTGGGATGTGCTTCCTGCCGATCCTGCTGCTCTATTATCCGTTGTTCATCTTTGGATTGGATGAAGCAAAGGATGGGAATCTTCCGCCCTATGCCGTTTGGTTAGGGAACGTCGTGTTGCTGGGCGTTGGCCTGTTGTTGATCCAACGCGTTCGCCGCCATTAACCTTTTGCAATTGCTAGCATTGCTGCGATTTAGCTCGTGTGCGATTTCTGCGGATGTCAGCTGTTAGTGGCTTTGCGAAGGCGGTCCGGTTCGCCTATGATTTCCGCTTGTGATTGAACCGGCTGTCTGTTGCCCACTGAGGAACGGGTTCGATCACAGGGTATTAGCAAAACACAGGAGGAAATTGCCATGACCCGGATTCCCCTTAGTCGAGCGGAAGAGTTGAGTCGACTTCGCAGCGAGCGTTTGCAGATGAGCATCGCCGAGATGAAGTTGACCGTACGGACGACAAATTGCCTAGAGGAAACAGGCATCTTTACCGTCCAGGATTTGCTGCAAGCGACTCCTAAAAAGCTGCTCTCGATTTCTAACTTTGGCGAAAAGACCTTGGAAGAGGTTTATAGTTCGCTGGAAGAGCTAGGTTTTTATCGACCTGGCCGAAAACCGGCTGACGCTTAGGTATTTGACGCAGTGCGATTTCCCAAGCCTTGGAGTAAAAAACGCGGCAGTCGTCTGACGGGCCGCGGTTTAGCCGCCACGGTTGGGGAGGCTGCCTTTTTTGCCACGCTGTTTCTGGTCGGCGTTTTCATCCTTTCCCTCACTCTGGCTCAACGGTTTGTCGCAGGCCCTTGGCCTCCGCTGGCAACCGGTTTGGGGTTTTGGATCTTTGTGGCTTTGGCAACCGCCATGATCGTTGTCGGCGGTGCCGCTCTGATTCTGGGCGTTTTGCAGATCGGAGCCAGTAGTGAACGCCGCAGTGTGCTGGCGCAGCGAGCCGAAGAACTGGAATTGATTGGGCGTCCGGTTGCCGAATTTCCTGCGGTCCCAACGGGGATGCGGATGACCGACAGCCCAGGAATGCAGTTGAATTTTCGGCTGCCGACGACCAGCTGGCCCGGAAAACGACTTGCCGCCGCCGCCGCGTTGGCGTTGATGTGGAACGCGGTTTGGATGGTTCTGCTGGTTGTCGTGATCGCGGGGTTTTGGTCGGACCGGCCGCGTTGGGTGTTGGCCGGTTTGCTCTTCCCATTGGCGATGATTGGCATCTGGGTGCTTCGCTATTACGCCAAATGTTTGAAGCGGACCTCCGGGGTCGGAGCGACCATTGTCGAGATCGATGAACATCCTCTGCAGCCTGGCGGAACCTATCGCGCGTACGCGGCTCAGCTGGGTAGGATGAAGTTGCGGAAAATACAGATTGAACTGATTTGCGAAGAAGAGTCGACTTTCCGGCAGGGAACCGACATCCGAGTCGACCGAAATCGAGTTCTTTCGGAAATTATTCTCGATCAATACGATCTGACCATTGACCTGGGACGCCCTTGGGAACAAGAATTCGAACTCAAGATCCCTGCTACTGCAATGCACTCCTTTCGGAGTTCGCACAACGCCGTGCACTGGAAGGTGATCGTTAGTGGAGAAGCACGCCCGTGGCCATCGTTCTGCCAAAGTTTTCCCGTCGTCGTTCAACCAGCCGCACACCCTCCGAAACGGAACCCGCGGTGAATCTGACGCTATGTAAGGACGACCACCAATATGTGGGGGGAGATACCTTGGAGTGTCGTTGGCGCATTCATCCCCCTCGTTGGAAGGGGTCTGCCGCGGCGGCGGAAGTGTCTACCTCGGATCCGATCGAAGAAATTGAAATTTCGGTGATGTGGTATACCGAAGGAAAAGGGGACGAGGATTTTAAGGTTCATTATTTCCGTCGCTATGCCCATCAAGATGTGGCTCAGATGGATTTGTGCTCCGAACAGGTTCTTTCGACAAAGCTTCCCTACAGCCCTCTCAGCTACGAAGGGCAGTTGCTTCGGATTCGCTGGTGCGTACGGTTGCGGATTTTTGCGGCCAGCGGCAGCGAAGTGGTGGCTCAGCATCCGTTTCAGTTAGTGGCGCCTCCCTGTGGCGATTTCTAGCACGGGCGGAGCACGGAAGCCAATATTCGACAGCAATCCTTTTTCGACCTGCTTTATTCGACCCGGTGCCCTCCCCTTTTATGCGGCGGCTGAACGACCGGATTCTTCTGATTTGCTGCAAAAATTCTGCCAACAGCGATCTCCTCAAGCCGCAATTGTGGGGCCCCATGGCAGCGGCAAATCGACTCTGCTGAAAGAATTGGTGGCAGGCCTGCACGATCGCTTTTCGCCGATCGATTCCTGGTCCCTGCACGCTGGGGAATCCCCCCCGTCGATCGCGGCAGCGTTTCAAACCGCCCCTGGTTCTTTGCTGGTGATCGATGGGTTTGAGCAACTGCCCGTGCCGGTTCGCTGGGCGTTGGTCGGATTCGTTCGCTGGCGTGGCGCTGGGTTGTTGGTGACTTCACATCAACGCGTCTGCGGGCTGCCTGAATTGTGGGCCGGGCAGGTCGAGCACTCGCTGGCGCGTCGGCTTACGGAACAACTGCTCTGCAAGCATCCGGCGGAGCGAGCCGAACTGTTGGCCTTGTTCGAGGTTCGCTGGCAGCAGCATCGGCCCAACCTGCGGGATACTTGGTTCGCTCTTTACGATGACTACGAGCGGATCAAAATTTGAACGGCAAGCAATTCGGGCTAAGCTAGGACGGCGCCGGGGGAGAGACGCCGCGGATGGCGTGGGGCTATTTGGAATCGTTGGTTTGGATTCCTAAACCCTTGCAAAGCAGCCACTTAGTGACGATGGCTAGGTGCCGTTTTTGCGAGGTTGCCGATTCTCTCTTTCTTCTCTTTTGTTGTTCCAGCGGGTGCTACAGGCCATGCGATTTGCTTTTGCGGTTTTCGGTTTTCTGGCGGTGACCGGCTGGAGTGGGCTGCTGTTGGCAGCCGAACCGCTATCCGTCCCCAACGCCCAGGTAATCTTTATTCACGATGTCGCGGTCTCCAGTCTCGATTCGGGAGTCGTTACGGAGGTCATCGCAGTGCCGAACCAAGTGGTCGATCAGGGAGAGCCTCTGGTCATTCTGGACCGCCAGTTGCATGACGTGAAGCTTGGCGAGGCGGTTCAACGCTGGCGAATAGCTCAAGCCGAAGGCCAGAATCATGTCGATCTTCGCTTCGCTCAAAAGTCCGTCAGTGTGTCTCAGAACCAATTGGATCGCGGAGTCGGAGCCGTTCAGCGCGTCGCAAATTCCGTCAGTGAATCGGAGTTAGAGCAAATGCGACTAGAAGTGGAGCAAGCCGTTCTATCGGTCGAACAAGCGGAGCATCAATTGAATATCGATCGATTGACGGAGTCGTTACGAGCTCAGGAACTGAAAGTTGCCGAGATGGAATTGGAACGACGCACCGTTCGGTCGCCGCGGCAAGGTCAGGTCGCCGAGGTGTTGGTGCAGGTCGGCGAATGGGTCGAAGCGGGGACGCCCGTGGTCCGGGTTGTCGATGCCGCTCGGTTACGTGTGGTCGGTTTTGTACCCGAAGAGAATTTGGAGCATTTGAACGTTGGAGCCCCCGCGATCTTCCGGATTCAAACAGGGGATGACGTGCAGGCGGTGGAAGGAAAGGTCTCTTTTGTTAGTCCTGAACTGAACCCGGTGAATCGTGACTGTCTGATCTGGGTCGATATCGATACCGAGGGAAAGACCCTTCGCCCAGGCCAGTCGGGCGTGTTGGAATTCGAATTGTCGGAGGAGTAGAATCGGTCGCTCTGTAGGCACTGTGGCGAAGGGGTACGTGCCTAGGAGAGGCTTCGTTACAATTAAAAACGGTTGAATTGCTCGTTTCTGAAAGCGTCTGATTGAGGCTGTGAAAAGTGTCGCCTTTCGTTCCGCGAAAGAACGTCCGCAAGCACAACTTTCGCGAAGCGAAAGGCGACAATAAAAGATTCGTCGCCTCGTAGGGCTGTTGGATCCGCTGAACCGGCTGGGTGAACTCTTTCGTTTTTTAGCTTCTAGATTCCGCCCGCCAGATCGTTCCCCTCGTAACTTGTTGCTTTGGTTTTATGGCCGTTCGCTTACCTGTTGTCCTTGCTCAATCGTCGGGCGGATCGACCGCACGTCAGTCTTTGGAAGCGGATGCCGTCATGCGGTTGATCACCGCTCCGGGAATTGATGTCAGCTTGGTTGGCCCACTCGATTCAGGCAGCCTTTCCGGGACGGATCGGTTGGTCTTTGAGTCTCAAGAACGCGATTTCGTTTTGGTTTCGCACCACTCAGCCGACGATGCCATCGATGAATTGCAGGCGATGGGAATCGGCGGACGACGGGCGGCGCACCCGTATGATCAGGAAGCGTCGGCCGGGGAAGGACGGAGAATCTACTGCTTCCGTTGGAGCGATTTCAGCGACAGTGAAATCCTTGAGCAGGCTCTGGTGCAGCTTCATCAGGGGGCTCAGGTGGTCGCGGTTCCGATTCAGTTTCCAGGAACCGTAAAAAAAGCGTCCGTGCCGACTTCCGAAACGCCGCCGGCTGCCGCCACTCGCCAGGACTCCCCTGCCCCGCCCGCCCCCGCTTCGCAGCCTTCCGTTAAGAAAGAACTGACGGGGGATTCAGGCCAGCAGAACACCTCGGATACCGATCTGGACCGCTTGGTCGCTGATTTGAACGATTTGGATTTCTAAACCGGATCGAAAGGGCGTGATTGAATTGCTTGACCGGTCGTCGGTTGCTATCTTAGGGGGATTGTAGATTCTTCCTGAAACCAAACCCCTTTGGTTTGGTTCGTAACTTTCGAAGAGACGACCCGCATGTCGGCAATCACCATTGAGTCCAAGGACGAGGTCCTTGTCGTCTATTTTACGGACGGAAAAATCCTCGACAGCCAACGGATTGAACAGGTTGGGTTAGAGCTTCAGGAAGCGGTTCCTCAGGCGACGCACAAACGTTTGCTGTTGAATTTCCGCGGGGTCTCTTTCATGTCTTCAGCGATGATCACGAAATTGGTCATGCTGAACAAAACCTGCAAGTCCAAAGAAATTGCTTTGAAGTTCTGTGACGTTTCGCCAAATGTCATGGAAGTCTTCAAAATCACTCGTCTGAACCGCTTGTTCGACATTGCCGAGACGGAAGAAAAAGCGATTGCTGGATTTGGCAAAAAAGGTTGGTTCGGTTGATCCCGCTGTTGGAGCAACAGGAACAGCGGTTTTCGCACGAGCTCCACGATGCGCTGCTCCCCTTTCTGTTTGCCGCTCGGATGCGTCTGGAAAGCCTGATCGCTAGAGACGAATCGGAGGGGGTGCGAGATGAACTGCGAGCCATTCTAGAGCACGTTTCGCAGGCGTCCTCGGAAGGACGCCGCTTGATTGTCGAAAGCCATCCGCCTGAATTGGCTGAAATTGGTTGGACAGCTGCTTTGCAGCACTATGTGCGACAGGGCTTGCCGCCTCATCAGGTCGTCATCGATTTCGATTTTGACCAGATGCCGGCCGCGGGCAACCTGCAGAAGGATTTGGCTTTGGCCCTCTATCGGGTTTCTCAAGAAGCGATCCGCAACGCGATCCGGCACGCGAAAGCCAAGCGAATTTTGGTGACCGCAAAGCAGGATCCCGGCGGCGTCCTATTGACCATCGAAGATGATGGGTGTGGTTTTGACACGTCCGCAGAGAAAAATCAGAGCCGTTTTGGGCTGCGAAGTTTGCAGGCTCGAGCGGAAGATGTGGGCGGTCAGCTGCAGATTGAATCGGCTGTCGGCAAAGGAACCACCATTGAAATGCGTGTTCCGGCCGCTCCCAAAGTTTCGTAGCTTGGGTATCGCCGTCGGCTTGAAAGTAGGCCGGATCAAAGAGCGATAGCGATGCCGCTCCGGCTTATTGTTTCCGGCGCATTGTTTCCGGCTTCTTGCTCGCCGGAGCTTCGTCGCTATGGCTCCTCGATCCGGCCTACATGGCTTAGTGGGAATATCACTATCGGTTTTGCCCTCCCGCCAAATCGCCTGTCTTTCGCTCGGGCAGCAAATCGGGGTTTCCTGGGACGGCAGGGTTTTAGAAAGTAGAAAGTAGGCCGGATCAAAGAGCGATAGCGATGCCGCTCCGGCGCATTGTTTCCGGCTTCTTGCTCGCCGGAGCTTCGTCGCTATTGCTCCTCGATCCGGCCTACATGGCTTAGCGGGGAGCTCACTATCGGTTTTGCCCTCCCGCCAAATCGCCTGTCTTTCGCTCGGGCAGCAAATCGGGGTTTCCTGGGACGGCAGGGTTTGAGTTGTGATGCGCGTTAGATCATAATCCAGTGGTTACTGCGCCCGGTTTGCCTTGTCACCTCAGATAGCCACCGGAGTGACGTTTTTATGAAGCCGTTTCACCTGGAGATATCCATGCTTTTGAATGCTCAACGTTTCTTGTTTTCCTGTGCCCTTGCGTGTGCCGTTGCCGGGCTGGCAACCGCTGAAGATGCTGTCCAAAAAGCCCCGGCAGAATCCGAAAATATGAAATCTTTGTTTAACGGCAAGGACCTGAGTGGTTGGGACGGCGACCCGCGTCTATGGTCGGTTCGCGACGGAGTCATTCGCGGAGAAACGACCGAAGAGAACAAAGCGAATCGCAATACGTTCCTGATCTGGCAGGATGGTTCGACGAAGGATTTTGAACTTCGATTGAGCTATCGCTGTAACGCAACGAATAACTCTGGAATTCAGTACCGTTCGGAGCACATCACCGAAGGAAACCCACCGAACCCGTGGGTGATGCGTGGCTACCAGCATGAAATTCGCAACGAAAACAAGTTGCCAAACGTTTCGGGGTTCATCTATGGCGAAGGTTTGGGCCGCGGACGTGTCTGCCTAGTGGGCGAAAAAGCCGTTGTCACTGCGGACGGAAAGCAAGTCGACAAGACTCCATTGATCGACGAGGAAGGCTTTAAAGAACTGTTTAACTTGGACGGCTGGAATGAAGTGGTGATCATCGCCAAAGGGCGTCACCTGCAACACTTCATGAATGGCCGCCTGACGATGGATTTCACCGACAGCCCCGAACTGGCATTGCTGGACGGCAAGTTGGCCCTCCAGTTGCACGCTGGCAAACCAATGTGGGTCGAATTCAAAGATATCCGCTTCCGCGAACTGTAGGATTCGGAAACCGAACTTCACGCTCGCTCGAAGGGGCGAACGAATAAGCGAAAAGAATCTGGCTTCCCTCTCTCTTGGAACAAGCCCGCTTCATATCAAGTTTGGCATTGGATCGACGGTTCGTTATCTAACGTAATCGACCGCGATTCAATGTTTTGGAGGGGGCGAGAGACCGAGGCTGGCTTGACGCAAAGGCTTCTCTTGATTGCGTTGCGTGGCACGAGATTTCCGTACGAGATTTCGCCCACCGCATGAGAGGCCGCCAATGGAAAAACGAGGATTGCAAGGTGCAACATCGTCAGTAGGGACCGCCATCTTGCAATTTAACTTTTGCAATTTCAGTCACCCGCGCGCCAATTTCGTGGCCGGGCATGCCCGTCGTAGCCGGCTCAGCCCTCGTCAAAATTGCTCAGCCCTCGTTAAAAGGAGGGTGAAGTGAGTGCGCCACCAAAACGCAAGCATGAAATTGCCGCGGCATCGCATGCTGCTTAGGTGTCCTGGGGTGCGTCTAAATCCAGCTGCCTTGGAAGAGCCGCCGCAAACTGTTCCGTTGGGGATCTCTCCGTCGGCATTCGATTACGAACGTCCTGATTAATAGCGGCCGCGTCGTTGAGGCGAATTGGCTTGCATTCTTAGCCAGGCGTCGACGTAGGCTTGGGGAGGGCCCCCAAACGCGCCCGTGAAGGCTGCCGCGAACGGCTTTCCTTCTTTCAGAGCTCGGATCAGTTGGTCGAACTGACGTCGTCCGTTACGTTCTAGCATTTGATTTCCCAGTCCAAAGGCGACCAGGTCGGTTCTTTCGGGGGTGAGTCGCCCTTTGAGAAAATCGTCCGGTTTTTCGATCACCGCAAGCGCCTCGGGAAGCTCTTCTCGCCACTTGTCCGCTTGCGGGTTGTCGCGGCCTCCTAGCTTGGCTGCGTTGGCTCGACCGATTCCTTCGGCCAGCCATCGCGGGACATCACCCCCTTGGGAGGCGACCGCCAGGCTGGTCAGTGGAGCGATCAGACGTGCGGAAAGGGTTTCGGGATCCTCGTCAGGATTGACGACCATGGGGACGTAGGCATCGATGATGTTGTATTGCCAGTGTTCGGTCCACGTGGAAGGGATCGATCGGCGTTCAACCATCTTCGCAAATTCAGCATACTCGTACCGTTTGGGAAGAACGAAAATCGTTGCCTTGCCCTTGTACATGGGGCCGGCATCGGTTGCATCCACGACGGTTTTCACGCTTTTTAAAGTCGCTTCCGCACTTTTGGCGATCTCTTCCATCGTTTCTTTCGATCCGCTTCCCAGGACGTAGAAATTGGGGGAGGAGAAGTCATTGGTATTCTGACGTGCGGCCGGGGTCGCCCCTAGGTTCCACGCTTTTTGAGCTAGCTCCTGGCGACGCTGCATCAGTTCTTCATGGGTCGCATTTTTAGCCCAGGCCAAGTTTGCCATCGTGCGAATCGGTTGGTCTTCGTTCAGCCCGTCCAGCGTGGCCCCTTCATCGATCCAGGTGCTGATCAGTTGAATCGATTCATCGGACAGTTTTGGACGTCCGCCCGCGGGCATGATGTCTCCGACCTCACCGCGTAGTTTCTGGACAAGCAGGCTGCTGGCGCCGTTGCCCGGGGTAACGATCGATCCGCTGTCTCCGCCGCGAAGCAATTGCGCGAAGGTATCCAGCCGCAATCCGCCACGGGTTTGCATCGCATCCAAATGACACCCGTTGCAGTTGGCAACCAGTAGAGGGGCGACATCGTTGGCGAAACTGACCGTTTCACTGCCAGTGCTCCGTTTGGTTTCCAGTTTCGGGGTCATGGGTGCCGCTGCGGCTGGATCGGCTTTGCCGGCGTAAGCCATCAGTGGGGCCTCGGGCGCCGGGCCATCGAACTTGGCGCCTGCCAGAACCCATTCTTTTAGCGTTTCCAGCTGTTTAGGAGGCATTTTGTTGCCTCGAGGCATGTCGCCGGTTTCGATTACCTCAATCAAACGGCTTCCCACGACATCGCCTGCAAACACAACCACCCCTTCGGGCGGCCCCTTCATCAGTGCGGCAAACGAGGTCAGCGTGAAATTTCCCTTCGAACCATTGATGTGGCAACGTCCACATTGTTGGACCAAGATCGGGGCGACATCGTTCGCGAAACTAACTTCGCCCTCGGCCGGTTTGGGGGGCGTCGGAGGTTTTGGCGTGGGAGTGCTGGGAGCGGCAGGTTTGTCCTTCGGTTTCATCGAAGGGGCTTCTGGCCGTTTGAAAGCGACGCGAATCCCCTCTAGTTCCAACAACGCGGAGGCTCGGGAAATCCTCGAGAATTGCGGCAGTAAGGCTTCGTAGACCTCTTGGTCGGCCGTTTCCATCGCCTTTTCGATCAGGGTCACTGCGGCGGTGATCTTTTCGCCACAGGTTTCGTATTCGCCAGCTTGGTAGCTAGCCCCTGCTTCCTTCACGGCGGTCGCGATTCGCATCACCGATAGTTTTTCTCGGGATGTCATTTCCGCTTCGCTGGAAGCCGCAGAGACCAGCGTTAGCAGCAGGACCAGGCAGCAATACTTGAGAAAAGGCATAGTCGATTTAAGCAGAAGGGAGTGAAAAGAGGCAGATCGGGGCGTTTCCATCTGGTTTTCCTTTCCATTCTATTCGATGAATAAATAGGAAGGGAAATTAATAGCCTACTGGTCGAACGCGATTTCAGCCGCTTTGTACTGCATAATCCGTCAATGTCTTGCGGGTTGCGGGTGCTAGATATAGTGATTGGGGCTAAAATTTGGGTTCTCGGCCCCATGCCTTTTCGAAAATGTCGCGTTGTATGCCCAAAATCGAATTACCACCTGCAGAATTTCACCTGGCTAGCCCCTTTCCTCCTGCGGGGGATCAGCCTGCGGCGATCAAGGCCCTGGTGCGTGGGTTAAAGGAAAAGAAGCGGGTGCAGGTGCTGCTGGGGGCTACCGGTACGGGAAAAACGTACACGATGGCAAATGTGGTCGCACAGATGGGCCGCCCGACCTTGATCCTTAGCCATAACAAAACGCTGGCGGCTCAGCTTTATTCGGAATTCAAAGAGTTCTTTCCGCAGAATGCTGTCCACTATTTTGTTAGTTATTACGACTACTATCAGCCAGAAGCCTACATCCCCCAACGCGACGTCTACATCGAAAAAGATGCTTCCATCAATGAAGAGATCGATCGTTTGCGGTTGGCGACCACCAGTTCGTTGGTCAGTCGCCGCGATGTGCTGATCGTCGCGTCGGTTAGTAGTATTTATGGTTTGGGTTCCCCGCAGGACTACAAAGATTTGGTGGTCCATGTCCGCAAAGGAGTGCAGACCCGGCGGGATCGGTTGCTGATGAAATTGGTCGAAATCCAATACGACCGAAACGATGTCGCTTTTGAACGAGGCCGATTCCGCGTCCGTGGGGACTGTGTTGAATTGTGGCCTAGTTACGAAGAATTCGCCTACCGTATCGAAATGTGGGGAGATGAAATCGAACAGATTTCGATGATCAACCCGACTTCGGGAGAGGTCTTCGATACCTGCGATGAAGTCTACATCTATCCGGCCAAGCACTTTGTGATGAGCGAAGATCGGATCGCCGCGGCGATCGGCATGATCAAACAGGAACTGGCTGAGCAACTGGAACTGTTTCAGTCACGAGGGAAACTGCTGGAAGCCCAACGCTTGGCCGCTAGGACTCGTTTCGATATCGAAATGATGCAGGAGGTTGGACATTGCCCGGGGATCGAAAATTACAGTCGCCCGCTTTCGGGAAAACCACCAGGTTCGGCACCCGACACGCTGTACGACTATTTTCCCGATGACTTTCTCACGATGGTCGATGAATCGCATGTCACGATCCCCCAGGTTCGAGCCATGTACGCCGGTGACCGATCGCGAAAGCTAACGCTGGTCGATCATGGGTTCCGCCTGCCCAGCGCGCTCGATAATCGTCCAATGCAGTTTGAGGAATGGGAGAATCGCGTCGGGCAAGTCGTGTTCGTTTCAGCGACCCCTTCGAATTATGAATTGGAACGCGCTGGCGGCGAGGTGGTTGAACAGATCATTCGACCGACCGGGCTATTGGATCCCATTGTCGAAGTCGTTTCAGCGAAAGGCCAAGTCAATCACCTGTTGGCAGAGATCCGTGATCGAGCCGCCAAGGATGAACGTGTTCTGGTCACCGCTCTGACCAAGCGTTTGGCGGAGGATTTGGCGACATTCATGCAGGAACAAAACGTTCGCTGCCGTTGGTTGCACAGCGAACTGAATGCCTTCGAACGCGTTGAATTGCTTCAGGAGCTGCGTGAAGGCAAGTTCGATGCATTGATCGGGGTCAATCTGCTTCGAGAAGGGTTGGATTTACCCGAAGTTTCTTTGGTCGCGATCTTGGACGCGGATAAAGAAGGATTCTTACGCAGCGAAACCAGTTTGGTGCAGACCATCGGGCGGGCAGCAAGAAATGTGAATGCACGCGTTAACTTGTATGCCGATAAGATCACCGATTCGATGAGAGCGGCGATCGATGAAACCGAACGAAGACGCGCTATCCAACAAGCCTACAATAAGAAACATGGGATTACGCCGGAAACGGTGCGGCGGAAAATTCATGCAGGGATCGAGAAAGATGCCGCCAAACGTCGTGTCGCAACTGCAAAGGCTCAAGCGGAAAGTGATGGTCGATATGTGACCATCGAGTACGTTGAACAGCTGGAGCAAGAGATGCTGCAGGCTGCGGAAGGATTGGATTTCGAGCGTGCGGCTCAATTGCGGGACCGAGTCCTGCAGTTAAAAGAAGCGATCGGACGGCCGCTGAAGGAGGTGGAAGTCGAAGCGTCAAGCCAGACGATCGGCCGTCAGAAAAAGGGACGCAAGCGGGCCGAAAGCCGAGGCCTAAAAGGGGCGCCACGAAAAGTCCCCCGTCCCAAACGTTAGCCGTTCGTTACAGGTAAAAGTGAGCGGTCGAATCTTGAATCCCAGCTCAGCGAATTACCAGCTCAGCGAATCACCAACCCGGCGAATCACCAGTCGTGGATGGCGTCGCAAGCGGAGTGCAGATTGCCGCCTTTCACTCCGTGCAAGTCGACTGACGGGCGCGTTCTCTCGCGTCCCGATCCAAAGGCGACAAGCACTAACTCGACGCGTCATCAAGCGATAACTTAAGCGGTCTGTTATCTCTCACCGACGCATCGGGTTGGGACGTTCCAACCTTGTTGTCGCCCCTGCCCTTCGCTTAGACGCGACGAGCAAGAAAAACGATCAGCAGGATGACCAATACCGTTCCTAGAATTCCGCCACCAATATACATCTTAGATACTCCAGTTTTTGAGGTTCTATCGATTCGGTGACTTGCACTCGAATCGTGTGAAAACTGAAAGGACCATAGAAGCAAACGGTGTGCCAGCTTTTTGATTGCCCGCGGCGCGTCACGATGAACGGGCCGCGAGGCATTGCTTGAAGGTTGCCCTCTGACCTGCCTACTTGCCTAAGGAATCGGCTAGTTCAGGTGCCTGGTAAACGTTGCGGATCACTTCGCGAATCGCAGCGGCTGACACGGAGACCGCACGCGCTTGTTCGTCGCTGTAGAGGTAATCGCTGGTCAAACTTTGGATGTTTCCGTCAAAGATCAATCCGACCAGATCACCTTCGCGGTTGACGACGGGGCTACCGCTATTGCCACCAATGATGTCGGCGGTGCAAATGAAATTCAGTTGCGTATGCCCGTCGATTTTTTCCTTGGCAGCCAGCCAGCTTTCAGGCAAGTCAAAATCTTCTTGCCCTTCGTGTTCGGCGGCATGTTCGAAGGCTCCGTTAAGGACGGTCCAAGGTTGGACGGTTTGTCCATTTTCTTGGTATCCTTTGACCGTGCCAAACGCCAGTCGCAAGGTGAAGGTTGCATCGGGATAAGTATCGGTCCCATCGATTGCGGCGGTTACTTCGCTGACCTTTGTGTAAGCCTGACGCTCCTGTTCTTCCAGTTCTTCGCGGCGTGTCCGATGGGCGCGGTATTCGGGTTCCATCAACAGCGCTAGACTGATCAATGCGTCGTCGCTGGCCAGGACGTGTGTGCGGTCACCATCGACCAACGTTTGTCGCGCGGCGACATCGGCTAGTTTTGTTCCGGCGATTAGTTCGCTGGCACGTTCCTGTGGGCTTTGCCCGTTAAGGACATGCTGAACCAACGGATCGTCGCCGCCACGCTGTTCGACAAATCGTGCAAGTTCGTCGGCCAGTTTGGCGCGTTCCAAATCGGGATAGATCGGAGCTTCGCTGAGCAGGTCCTGCAGGAGGGATTCGCGACCGGCCTCTCCATATTCACGGAGTCGTTCGGAGTTCGGTTTTTGGTCTTCGGCCGACATCAGCACAAGTGTTTCGGCGATGTCGTAAAGACGCGACTGGAATCCGGTACTTTGTCCCAGCAGTTTTGCTTTTTCAATTTGGATGTCGGCGATCTGTTGCCAAGCCGACGTCAACGGTTTTAGGCCTTCGTCCTTTGCCGCTGCACTTAGAAGTTGATCTTCTGCGGCTTGCTTGGTTTGGATGGTTTGAGGCGACTGCAAGCCGGCAAGCATGCCTGTGTAGGCTTTCCGGGCGTTCTGGATTCCGAACAGTTCGTCGCGGGCCTGACGTTTTTGTTCGATCCCTTCCAGCCCATACTGCTGCAACATGATTTCTTTACGTCGGAGGAAATCGAGCACGTATGGCAGGCGTTCGTCACGCAGGAACTTGAACGCGGCCGTGGTGAAGATCCGCTGTGTGCGTCCGGGGTTTCCCGAAACGAAGACCAGATCCCCATTGGCAACCGGTTGGTCGCTCCAGCCCAGGTGATTGTCGATCTTCGCTGGTTTTCCGTCTTCGTAGACTCGCATCAATGAGGCGTCTAGGCAGTACCGTGGGTACTCAAAATTGTCCGCATCACCACCGAAGAAAGCGGCTTTGGTTTCAGGAGCCCAAACCAATCGGACGTCGGTATATTTCTTGTAGCGATAAAGGTGGTACTGAGCGCCTCCGTACAGCGTTACCACATCGCTGCGAAGTCCGGTGGAATCCAACGACTCTTTTTCGATCGTCGAAATAATTGCCCGCCTAGCCTTGGACGCTTCGTCACTGTTGAGGTCGGCGGCGACCGCTGCATTGACGCGCTCGGTCACGTTCTCGATCGAAACCAACTGGTTCAGTTCCAAGTCGGGGGCAGGGAGTTCTTCCGAAGGCTGTTTCGCCAGGAACCCCGCATCAATGATGTTGCGTTCCGGCGTGCTTAGCTTATGCAGGGTGTCGCTGGCGACATGGTGATTGGTTAAGACCAAACCGTCGCTGGAGACAAACGAGCCCGAACCGCCTGAATTGAAGCGGACCGAAGAGAGCCGCAGATGGTCTGCCCATTCGGTCGTTGGCGAGAACTGGTGGTTTTGTTCAAGATGCTTTAGCGGGAGGGCGTTGAATAGCCACATGCCTTCGTCTCCACGAACGACCGTGGAGACCGCCATGATCGAGAGTAGCGAGCCGAGCAGTATCGTAGACGATTGCAGCATCTGAGGGGCCTTCTGAAGAAGCGGATGGGATGTTTAACCATAGAATCCAGCCCTTCAAGATAAGCCCCACGCGGTCCGCTGTGGAGGTCACATTCGGGATTGTTGATCCCGAATGAAAATCTTCCGCAAACGCTAAATGCCCAGATCGCCAAACAGCGGTGTGCTGAGGTAGCGTTCGCCCAAGCTGCACATCACGGTGACGATCCGTTTGCCTTTGTATTCAGGGCGTTTGGCGATTTCCAGAGCGGCGTACATGTTGGCGCCGCTACTGATGCCCGCCATGATCCCTTCCTGCTTGGCCAGCAGGCGTCCGTACTCGAAGGCATCTTCGTCTTCGACCAAGACAACATCATCGACAAGCGTGGTGTCTAGATTTTTAGGAACGAATCCAGCACCGATTCCTTGGATGCGGTGTTTGCCTGGCGAACCACCACTGATGACTGGCGAATGCTTCGGTTCGACAGCGATCGCTTTGAAATCGGGATTCCGTTCTTTTAGGTACCGGGCGACACCGGTTAGGGTGCCACCGGTTCCGACACCTGCAACCAAAACATCGATGTTCTGTCCACTGTCTTCCCAGATTTCGGGGCCGGTGGTCGCTTGATGGATGCTGGGGTTTGCCGGGTTTTCAAACTGTTGAGGCATGAAGGCATTGTCGGTGCTTGCGACCAATTCGCCAGCGGTCTTGATCGCTCCGTTCATCCCTTCGGCTGCCGGAGTCAGAACCAAGTTTGCCCCGAGGGCTCGCAGCAATGCACGCCGTTCGACCGACATCGATTCGGGCATCGTCAGCGTCAGTTTGTAACCTTTGGCGGCACAAACAAAAGCTAGAGCGATTCCGGTATTTCCGCTGGTCGGTTCGATGATATGCGTATCGGCATTGATCTTGCCGTCCGCTTCACCCGCTTCGATCATCGCCACACCGATTCGGTCTTTGACGCTGTTTAGCGGCTGAAAGAATTCACATTTGGCAAAAATAGTCGCATCCACATCGGCCGCCAAACGATTGATTTGGATCATCGGCGTATCGCCGATGGCGCGAGTGACGCTGGAGTAGGTTTTGCCTCGTGACATGGATTCGTTCCTTCGCTAGAGATGAATTAGTAGAGATTGCACGGCGAACTATGCGACTTCCCAAGTATCGCCAGCATTGAGCAACGCCTGGAGGTCACCCTGCCCTTTTTTCTCTCGAGCCTGAACGATTTGATCGTTGATTTGATCATCGTAGGTCGGGATCCCCTGGACGTCACGGAAGACGCCAATCGGTTCGGGGAATTCAGGGTATCGCATCCTGGAAAGCATGAAGTGCAATGCCGGATCGGGAGTCTTTTCGTCGTGGATCAAGAGGTCGTCGACAGCAACGTCCGCCGTTTTGACGATCTCTAAACGGTTGCCGATCATCTGAATCCCTTTGTCCCTTTCGGTTCCGAAGATCAGAGGTTTGCCATGTTCCAGTTCGATCGTGTTCTCGGGACGTTGTTTCCGGTCCTGAGCGTACGACATCGCTCCGTCATTAAAGACGTTGCAGTTCTGGTAAACCTCGACCAGGGAAACGCCCTTGTGGTTGGCCGCTCGCTTGAGCGTCATTTCAAGGTGTTTGACGTGGGCATCGATGCTGCGAGCGACAAACGTTGCTTCGGCTGCGATCGCAACACTTAGCGGGTTCAACGGGTGATCGATCGAACCCATCGGCGTGCTCTTGGTCACCTGCCCTTCGGTGCTGGTGGGGCTGTACTGACCTTTGGTCAATCCATAGATCCGGTTGTTGAACAACACAATGTTGATGTCCAGGTTTCGCCGGAGGGCATGGATGAAGTGATTGCCACCGATCGAAAGGGCATCGCCGTCACCGGTGATCACCCAGACCATCAAATCGGGACGGGTCGTTTTTAGACCGGTCGCGAAGGTTGGGGCACGACCATGGATGCTATGCATTCCATAGGTGTTCATGTAGTAAGGGAAACGACTGCTACATCCGATTCCGCTAATGAAGACGGTTTTCTCGCGCGGAAAGCCCAGTTCCGGGAGAACTTTTTTCATCTGAGCCAGGATCGAATAATCACCACATCCAGGGCACCATCGGACGTCTTGATCGCTGGCGAAATCGGCTGCTTTTAAGACCGGAAGATTCATAGTGAACCACTACACAAAGGAACGTTGTAATCGAAAGGAGTTTGACCGACGCGGAAAAGTTCTAGCCGACACGAATTTTTAGGATCTTGTCGACCACCGTACAATCTTTACCGACGCATGCCTGATCGCGAATCGCTTCGACAAGTTCGGTAACGGTAAACGGTTTTCCTTGAACTTTATTGACTCCGATGCAGTCGACCAAATAGTGGTGCCGAAGCAGCATCCGCAATTGACCCATATTCAATTCAGGGACCAACACGGTCTTGAACTGTTTGAGCATCGTGCCCAAGTTTCGTGGGAGCGGGTTGAGGTACCGGACGTGCGCGTGGCTAACCGATAGGCCTGCTTGCTGACAGCGTTGGACGGCGGTGTGACAGGCGCCATAGGTGCCTCCCCAGCTGACCACCAAAACGTCGCCGCTCTCTGCGCCGAACAGTTCTTGTTCGGGGACACGGTCGGCGATCATCGCCACTTTTTGGGCACGGGTGTCGGTCATGTGTTGATGGTTGGCAGGGTCGTAACTGACGTTCCCTGTTCCATCTTCTTTTTCCAAACCACCGATGCGGTGCATCAATCCTTCGGTGCCGGGGATCGCCCATGGGCGAGCCAAGTTCTCGTCACGCTGGTATGGCATGAACGGATCACCGTCCGCCGACTGACCTTCCGGATGTTTGACCACGATCGGTTCGATCGAAGCGACATCGGGGATTTTCCAGGGCTCGCTACCGTTGGCGATGTAGCCATCGGAAAGGATTACCACAGGGGTCATGCACTCGACGGCCAGACGCCATGCCTCCACGGCGACCGCAAAGCAGTCACCGGGGCTTTGCGGAGCGAGGATCGGTAGCGGTGATTCGCCGTTGCGGCCAAACATCACCTGCAGCAGGTCGCTCTGTTCGGTTTTCGTTGGCAATCCGGTACTGGGACCACCGCGTTGGACGTTAACGACCAACATCGGTAATTCCATGATCATCCCCAGCCCCATCGCTTCGGCCTTGAGGGCAATCCCGGGGCCACTGCTGGCGGTCACGCCCATCGTTCCGCCGAAGGCGGCACCGATGGTCGCACAAACGGCTGCGATTTCGTCTTCTGCCTGGAACGTGCGAACCCCGAAATTCTTGAATTTCGTTAGTTCATGCAGGATGTCACTGGCAGGCGTGATCGGATAGCTGCCGTAAAACATCTCTTTGCCGCTCAGTTCGGCGGCGGCCAACAGTCCCCAAGCCATGGCTTGGTTGCCCATCACGTTCTTGTAGGTTCCAGGATTCAGTTCAGCCGCGTCGACGCGGTAGCTGATTCCGAAGGCTTCGGTCGTTTCCCCAAACGCCCAGCCGGCGCGGAGCGCCGATTCGTTCGCTTGAGCAACTTCGGGCAACCGGCCAAATTTGGCTTCGATAAACCGCAGCGTCGGTTCCAGTGATCGGCCGAACAGCCAGTAGACGAGTCCCATCGCAAAAAAGTTCTTGCAACGGTCGGCCAGTTTGACGCTTAGCCCATGTTCCGCTACCGCCGCACGGGTCAGTTTGGTCATCGAGACCTTCACGACCCGGTAAGTCGATTCGAGGATTTCATCCTCGAGTGGGTTTTTGTCCAGTTTGGCGAGTTTGAACTCTTTCTCGATGAAACCGTCCTCATTGACGACCAGGATTCCTCCTTTGCGAAGGTCTCCTAGGTTGGTCACAAGGGCTGCCGGGTTCATCACCACCAAACAGTCAAGCGTATCGCCCGGAGTAAAAATCTCTTCAGAGGCGAATTGAACTTGGAAACCACTCACACCGGCTCGGGTCCCTCGCGGGGCCCTGATTTCAGCAGGGAAATCGGGGAACGTTGCCACGTCGTTCCCTGCCAAGGCACTGGTGTTGGTTAGTTGAGTTCCAAGCAATTGCATACCGTCGCCGGAGTCACCAGCCAAACGCACGGTGATACCTGAGACTTGTTCGATCGTGTGATTAGGCGATTCGGTTGAGCTATCCACAGCAAAGTGATCCGCAGGAATTTCGGGGAACCTAAAAGCAGCACAGCGACGATCGCTGAGGGCTAAAGGGGTATCTGTAGGGGTTCTATCGAATAATTCGATGGTAAGAGGTTAATGAAATTGTAGGAATCTTAAGGCTTAGGGGATAGCGTCCGTAGCCGGTAAAATTGTCACAGCCTCCGTAGAACCCCCACTTAGGGATCTGATCACTCCACGATCAAAGCCAAAAACCCCAATTTCGCCCCCCCACCACACTCCCACACTCCTTCACTCCTTCACTCCTTCACTCCTTCACTCCGTGTCTCCGTGTCTCCGTGTCTCCGTGTCTCCGTGTCTCCGTGTCTCCGTGTCTCCGCCACTCCGCCTCACCCCATCCACCGCTCCGGCGTCAATTCATGCCGCCGAATCTTACGATCCAAAGTGCTCCGCTCGATTCCAAGAATCGCTGAGGCCCGGCTTTTGTTGCCGCCGGTCGACTGGAGGACTCGAACGATGTGCTTTTTCTCTAACTCTTCAAGGGAGTCCAGGCTTCCCTCGGTGAAGTGGGGTGGAGAGGTTTCGGAGGGATCGTCCGATGGGGTTAGTTCGATGTTGGTCAGCAGCAGATCGTGGGCATCGATTTCGGTATCGGCCGAGAGGACGACCGCCCGTTCGATCACATTTTTCAGTTCGCGAACGTTCCCAGGCCAGGCGTATTGTGCCAAACGTTGCTGGGCCGCTTTGGTAAATCCATCGACGCGGCGTCCCATTTGGTGGGTAAATCGTGTGAGGAAGAAATCGGCAAGCTTGATAATGTCCGTGCCTCGCACTCGTAGCGGGGGGACGACGATATCGACGACGTGGAGGCGAAAATAAAGGTCGGCGCGAAATTTTTTGTCGCGCACGGCTTGTTCCAAGTCACGGTTTGTCGCGGCAACAACGCGGACGTCTGCGTTAATCGGTTGATTGCCGCCGACTCTTTCGAACGGGTGTCCCTCGAGGACGCGCAGGAATTTTGCTTGGATTTCGGGGCTCATTTCGCCCACTTCATCCAGCATTAATGTCCCCCCGTCGGCCGCTTCGAATTTTCCCCGTTTGCGGTCCGTTGCCCCTGTAAAAGCTCCTTTTTCGTGGCCAAACAGCTCACTTTCCAGCAGTGTCGAGGAAAGGGCCGCACAATTTAGGCAGATAAATGGTCCGTCGGCGCGGTCGCTTGCGTTGTGGATGGCGGCGGCGACCAATTCTTTTCCTGTTCCACTTTCGCCGCGGACCAGGACGGTCGCCATCGTCGGAGCGGCTCGACGAATTTTTTCCTTCACATCGGCGATCGCGGGACTTTTGCCGATAATTTTTGTCGTGTCGGCCAGCTGTTCTTTTAACTGGTCAACTCGACGCCGAGTTTTAGTCAGGGTGACCGTTAGGTCTGCCTCTCTGCGGAGATTCCGTAAAGCGAGCGAAAGGCTTTCGCCGGCGGCCACAATGAATTCTAAGTCCAGCGGAGTCAGGTCGCGTTGTTTGCCGTCGGAGTAAATGTGGAGGACTCCGATCGGGCCTGCGGAGCCTCGAATCGGAGAGCAGACGGTGCTGGTCGTCGACAATTGGCCCTGGCTGTCGGGGGTCGCCAGCGAGGCATCATCGCGGAGGTTTCTTGCCAGGACGGCTTCATTTTCCCGCAGGACGGTTGCTGCCAAAAGGTCGGACAGACGGTGGTAGGAGCGTTCGCCCTGCTGATGAGTCGCGATGACCGTTAATTTGCCGGGATCGATTGCCAAAACGTTTGGTTTGTCTGAAGCTTGATCAGGCGAAGCTTCCAGCAGGACGGCGCCACTGCCGACGCCCAGATGGTTGGCGATCCCTTGCAAGGCGGTACTGGCGGCCGTTTCGGGCGAATCGCAGCGAGCCAAGTCAAAGGCCAAGCGAAATAGTTCGCGACCGACCGTCGGGTCCGGAGGGAGGCTTGTTGGGCTGCCGCTGATCTTGCCACTGGGGCCAGCGGATTGCCGGTCCCCCGTTTTCTCCAGCGGTTCCAGGTAGGCGCTGCTGTCGCGGCGATGAGTGATCGTCGCTTCCTCGCCGCCGCTGGTCTGTTGCTCATCGCCGCTGGCGGTGGGGGCCCGAGCGGGACCGGTTCCGGTATCAAATGCGTCGGAAATTCGGTGCACAAAGGTCATTTGGCAGCCGGCGACTTCGATCGTCTCGCCTTCGCTGAGCACGTGGTCTTCGCTAATCGCTTGGCTATTGACCAAAGTCCCGTTTCGGCTGCTAAGGTCACGAACGACCCAGAATTCGCCTTCTTGAACAGGAAAAATTTCGGAATGTTGCCGGCTGCAGCGATCGCTGTGAATCACGATTTGGCTGGTGCTTGCCCGTCCAATCAGCACTCGACGGCCAGGACGCAGACGGAGGACATCGGTCCAGCGTCCGCCTTGGCGGATTACAAGGTATGCTGAAGGACGTGGTGGAGATGTTTTTTCGGTGGCTGACAACGCTGGAGCAGACGGTGTGAGAGAAAATCGACTGGATTGCGCCCCAGCAAGGGGACGATTCTGTTGAAACGTTCTCGATGCCGAACTATTCTAGCGAATACTGCGGACCCCGATGCTCCGCTGGTGAAATCATCTCGCTGTCCGGGATGTTTTACGGATCCTGCTTCTCAACCTCAGCCGTGGTCGTTCTCCGCGATCGATTCTTGGAGTCCTTCATGAAACCGCAAACCAACCGGTCTGGTTTCCGCCATTTGTTCTCTGCTCGAAATGTCCTGGTCGCCGTGGCGACGCTGGGTTTTTCAACATTGCTTTACGGTGGAGGCAATAATCGACAAAGTGCTGTCGGGGGGGTCTCGATTGACGCGTCCGGTTTGGTGCGTGCCGCAGCACCCGGAGAGCAGGCTGATTTTCTAAATCAGCTTCGCGCCGAAGTGCGAAAGCCGGAAGGGGCTCTTGTCGAAGCCTGTGATCTGCGAATGGTCTCGCTGGCGAAACTGCAAGCAGCCATCCGGGAATCCAAACAGAAAGGGGAGCGTCTGCCGGATGACATCCGATATTTGGCCGGCTTGCTACGCGTTGAATATGTGTTCGTCTATCCCGATCAGCAAGACATTGTTATCGCAGGACCTGCCGAGCCTTGGATCGTTCGAGATGATGCGACCGTCGTGGGCGCCCAAAGCGGCCAGCCAACGTTGCATCTGGAAGATTTGATGACCGCGATGGAATCGGTCGAATTGGCAAGAACCGCTGGAATTAGCTGCTCGATCGAACCGACCGCGGAAGGACGCCAGCGTTTGAACGCTTTGATGCGTCGAATTCGCTCACGGCCGCAACCCGACCCACGCCAGTTTGAACCAGCCATGCGAGCCGCTTTCGGGCCTCAAACGGTCAAGCTGACAGGGATCCCAGGCGACAGCCGATATGCCCGCGTCTTGGTGGCTGCCGACTTCGAAATGAAACGTCTGGCGATGGACTTGGTCGAATCTCCGATCCCAAATTTCCCCAGCTACATGCAGATGGCAAGAAATCAAAATCAATCGGCTTCCAGCAACCCGCGTTGGTGGATGACCACCGACTACGATGCCCTGGAAAGAACCGAAGATCGTTTGGCTTGGCGAATTTCAGGACAAGGGGTCAAAACGATGACCGAAATCGATCGTCTGAAGGAAGATGGACAAGTCGAACAGACCGGTCGAGTGGACAAGACGGCTCAGAAGTGGGCTGATCGTATGACCGAAAAATTCGGTGAACTTGCCAGTCGAAAAGCTGTCTTCGGTGACCTGCGAAACCTCATGGACCTGAGCGTCGTCGCAACGCTGATCACGCAAGAACGCTTGGCAGAAATCAGCGGTTGCTCACTGGACGGTTTAAACGGAACCGAACCGGTCGTCGAACGAGCTACTTTCCAAGTTCCCAAAGCGATCGAGCCACAATCCAGCTTTGTACGTGGAACCAAAGGCTGGGTCGTCAGCACCTCCGGCGGAGTCAGTGTCAACGCATTCGAAATCGTCGAAAGCCAGAAAATCGCCGCGAACCTAGAGCAAGTTCACCAGAAATCAAGCCGGAAGGCGAGTGAGAGCTGGTGGTGGAATTAGTTCGCAGTGCTGGGTGAGTTGGGGAGTGAAGGAGTTGGGAGACAAGGAGACAAGGAGTGAAGGAGTGAAGGAGTGAAGGAGTGAAGGAGTGAAGGAGTGAAGGAGTTTTCTGGGGAGGTTCCGGAAATGAGGTCATTGAATTAGCTTCGTGATCGCAGTCCTTCACTAAACAGAATCGCAATCACACAACTCCCAACTCCCAACTCCTTCACTCCCAACTCCTTCACTCCCAACTCCTTCACTCCCAACTGATAACTCCCGCGCTGCTTAGCGGCAGTCGTTGCAGTGGCCTCTTAGTAAAATTTCGGTGATCTCGCCGAACTGTGCGGTGTTTCGTTGGCTGCCTGTGGTTAGTTTGACGTCTTCTAGACAGGAGACGGTTCCACAGTCGACGCATAAGAAGTGGGGGTGGGCATCCGCGTGACCGTCGTCGCCGATCGCTTCAAATCGCCAGACATGGTCCCCAAGTTCGGTGCGTCTTAAGAGCCCCGCTTCGGTCATGTCGTTTAGGTTGCGAAACGCGGTCGCTTTGTCGACTCCTAGTGGCGCTAGGTGCTCGGCGACCGCAGCGTGTGTCAGCGGCGAAGTGGCTTGACGCAAAAATTCTAAGGTCGCCAGCCTTGCCGGGGTCGCTCGCAATCCCGCATCCCGAATCGACTTCTGGGTTTCTGCACGTGAATTCGGTATCGAGTTCATCGAATCTTTCCTGCCAGCATTCGGATGGCTTACGAGGGCGGCGTCTTCAAGACTGGCCTCTTCAGTGCGTCGCGTTGAGGGCTCGCTGAGCCGGGGAACGATCGCTCCCCGCCCGGCCAGAATCCCATCTTATCTGCCGCTAGACCGACTAGCCAGTCGGTTCACGCAATCATCAAGCAATAGCTTCGTTGGTGTATATACAGCTTAATTGCATGTGTGGCTGTGGTGCTGTGTGGCTTGGTCTGGATCGATTCCTGGCAGGGGGTCGGCACTGCAACGATGGAACCAGCACAGCGGAGTGGCTCGCTGAAACGGTCCTCGGCGATCGGTCCACCGCCGCCTCGGAACCGACACTGCGTTGTCTACAGTCAACGCTGGGGGAAAACGGGCTGTCGATTTCCCGAGCGTCGCATTTCACTGGGCATGTGAAATCCGTTTGTGATGGTTTCCGAGCGGGAGCCACCGTCTGGCGACGGTAGCCACGGATGTTTCACAGCCACGGATGCCTCGTAGCCACGCTCGCCAGAGCGTGGAAAGACCGGCAATACGTTGCGAATAAACTTCACGTCCCGCGCGAAAGTAGCAATCTATCTCCGCTTCCGAGTCAATCGACAGCCCGGAAATGCCCCCTGCACGGCGAGCAAGTTTATTTCTCGCCTTTGATTCGCACGATTTGGTCAGGAGTCCGCTGCAGCAGGTCGCCGTTCAGAGGGACAAGGCTGGCGACGGTGAAAGGTTCTCCGGAACCGGCTTCGTTGGTCGCCACCACTTCGTGGTTTTCCAAGCTAATCACGAAGGTCGTGCCATCTTCCCGAGTCGCATATAGATGGGTGTCGGAAACGAGCGGCGATGCGGTGAAGGACAATCGCGAGCGAGGCAATTCGGTCGTCCACTCGGTTTTGCCCGATGCCGCGTCGAGGCATGCCAGTCCATCTTTGTCACGCAGTAGGTAGATTTTGCCATCGCGTGCGGCAGGGCTGGGGACGTCGGTTCCCAGGTCATCACGGAACCATGCGATCGCGTCCTTGCCTTCCCCGGCCAGCAGTTTTTTAGCGTCCACTCCGGTCAGGGTACCGCCACGAGCATACGGGCAGACCACGATGTTTCCCTCGGCAACGGGGGACGCAATCGAGCGATAAAATTGTTCGCCACCAGGATTGAAGCCACCCAGTTGCGCTAGTTCTTTGCCGGTTTCTGCATCATGCAAAGTCAGGTGGTCGGCTCCGAGAACCGCGAGGATTGCTTTTCCGTCGACCGTCATCGATACCGGCGTCGTGTAGCTTTGAGCCGATTCTTTAGGCGCGTCCAGGTTACGGTCGATTTTCCAGATTTCTTTTCCGCTTTCTTTGTCCAGTCCGACCAGGTAGCTGAAATCGGACTGCATGACGGCGATGACCAAAGATTTGTCGGTCGGGATCGGTGAAGTACCTAGATTCCACCAAAGCGTATCTTCGCCATAGCGGTCTTGAAGGTTGGTTTGCCACAGAACTTTTCCGTCTAGCGAAGTCGCGATCAGATCACCACTGCGGTAGTAGGCGAAGACTTTTTCTCCGTCGATCACTGCCGAGGGATTGCTGCCGCTTCCTTTGCGGTGGTTTTTGCCATGTTCGCTAACGCGTTCTTTGCCAACTTCGACATCCCAGGCGATCGAGCCGTCGGCGGCGTCAATGGCCATCAGGTGATTGATTTCATCGACTCCAGCGGTGACGAAAATCTTGCCCGCTTTATGGACGGGAGTGCTGCCCCCTTTGCCGGGGAGTTTGGATTGCCACGAAATCCCTTTTTCGTTTGACCAGGAAATCGGGAAATCGGAACCTGCGACGATTCCGTTTTGGGACTCTCCACGCCACTGAGTCCAAGATTCGTCAGCCGTAGCCATCCCGCAAAAGCCGAGCAGTGTGAGTACGGTAAAATAGCGAAGCATGTTCCATTCCTTTTGGATGTTTGAATCGGTAAAAGCTGCTGTCGATGGGAGACTGTAGTACACTAAGGATTATGTTTCGGACAGACAGCCCCATTTTAGCTCTTTCCAACGTTCTCGTGTCGCATCGCACCCGCGGCGAGGCCGAGACGCTGCAGGGATAAAGACGGACGCCATGCGCAGCCTTTTATTCGATCTGAAAAATCGCTTCCAATCCATTCAAATTCTTTTAGCCACTTTTCTTGTTGGCTTTTCTGTAGCGTTCGCTGCGGAGACTCTGTTGGGACAAGAATCCCTTAACGTGTCACCGAAGGGTGAGCCGACCGGAGAATTTTCCGAGCAGATGTTGGAACTGCGGCGGGAGAGTTTGGGGGCTGACGATTATGCGCAGCGTCAGATGGCGACTCGTGAACTATGGAGTGAACGAGCGACCGCACGCGAGGAAGTGGAACGTGCCGCTCGAGACGCGGATCCCGAGGTCGCCGCACGAGCTCGTTGGATTTTGGATCGCTGGCAAAAAGGTTTGTTGCCCGACACGCCGCCCGAAGTCTTGCGGCGATTGGCCGGGCTTGAAGGTGCGGAGCGATTGGAAGGGCTGTTGGATGCCGGTCTGTTTTCGGCCGTCACGATCGCCATCGAACAAGCCGCCGGGGCGGTCGATGGTCCAAGCGTCCGCAAGGAGGTTAGTGAATCGATCGAACGACGTTTCCCTTTCTATCTGCGTACGGCGGTCGAATCGAATCAAGTCGACGCGTTTTGCAACCTTCTGGATGTCGCAACCGAAACCCCTGCCCTGGCGGTCGCTCGAGCCGAATTGTTGACTCAGTTGGGATTCGATTTGCAGCAACGCGGTTGGCTACCAGCCTCGGCCGATCGTTGGACTCCGAATGAGCAGATTCGGGCCAAGGTTTTGGTGTTGGCGACATTGGGGGATGTTGGAGCCGCGTTGGATGTCGCACGTGAAGCAAAACAAATGGACATGGTGCGGGCTTGCGATTTGTTGCAGGGGAACTGGTCCGGATTGATCGAAGAATCGAAAGAGGCAGCCAGCAACGCGACCCCGGGAAGCTTGGTCGCGGATCGGAACTGGGTCGACGTTTTGGTCGCTGCCCATCGGGCCCCTCTGCCCGATCTTGCCACGACTGCGATGGAGAAGTTGTTGGCCGATGGGAATCCGTCGACGGATATCTTGGCGACCGACCTTCGCTGGCGAGCTTTGCTGATTCACGGTTACGTGGAAGCGGGGCTTCAGATTTTGCAGCAGGCCAATCCGGTGGAAGCGGCTGAGGTGCTCGGGTTCCTTGCGCGTTATCGAGACGCATTTTCTCTGTTGGGAATCGACCCCGATGATCCTGAAAGAGGAATCGAACGACTGTTTGAAGAGGCTCATCGAGAACTTTGGGGGACGGCGGCAGACGATGGAAAAAACGATGCGGGGCCCGTTCCTAAGTCCATCGCGAACTCAGACGTGAACCCGTCGGCGTTGACTCGTTTGGTGGCGGTGGCGACGCTTCAGTTTCAGTGCGGGGAAACCGTACGTGCCGAACAGATGTTTCGCCGGATCGCTGAATTGGATCCCCCGCAAGCGGACAAGAAGCAAGCGAGATACCAGGCGGTGATCGCACTTTGGAATTTTTCCCACCAAGAACTGGCGATTCAGTTGTCGGGAGGCCAAAGCGGTGCGGCGATTGATTCGTTGATTTTGTATGACTTGATTCACCGTATGTCGAATCGAGACGGTGCTAAGGCCAGGGCGATTGCACTGGTTTGGGAAGCCTATTCCAAACTGGAACCAAGTCGTCCTGCCAGCGAACGACTGCTGATCATTCATCAGCTTTTTCAAGGCATCGAACCAAACGCTTCCAGCCAAAATTCTCTTCCCGAACAGTTGTTCGACCTGCTGGCCGGGAATCGAGAGATCAACGGACGCATCATTAGAGGAGGCACTCGAATGAATGCGGCATTGGGTGATTTCTTCATGCAGTTGGGATACAAGGAACAGGCCCAGCAGATTTACCAGACGCTGGCTCACAACGAAGATTCCGAAGCGGAAATGCGGTTGGCAGAAATCGAATTGAAGACCGGTAGTGCGAAGGACGCGCTCGCTCGGTATCGCCGAATATGGCATCGCCATAGTCGCGCCGGTGCGGAGCATCGTGTGAACACCGCGGAGAGTGAATTAATCTTGGCGCTGAAGGCTCTGATGGGCGAGATCATTGCGACGGAGCGAATGGGCAATCTGGCACAGGCCGAACAGCAACGTCGGATGCTGCGATGGATGTTGGCCGGAACCTCGTTTGCCGTGCGAACCGATATCGCCGAACAGTTAGCCGAACATGGCGAGACCGAATTAGCGAAAGAAACCCTGGAACACCTGACGCGTTACACCGCATTTGGAGCCAGCGAAGGACTTGAATTTGCTCAGGTCGCTCCTGCGTATGCGAAATTGATTCAAGAGGAAGAACCCGCGTTGGCTGCTCGTTGGAGCGATTTGGCGACTGCCGGAACTTTGGAGTCGGCCGTCTATTATTCGCGAGCCTATTTGATCATTCCCGCACGGTATCAATCGTTGTGGGCGATCGCCGCTGCCAAGGATCAAGATACCGCTGCGGTCAAGAAACATTTACAGCAGGCGCTTAAAATGTATCCGCTAAACATTACTTTGGCCGAGGATGTCTTGGCGGTCTTGCGAGAAGAAGGGATGGAATCGGAAGCAAACGCGGCACTCGATCAAATCCTGGAACAAGGTCGTAAACATCTCGATGCGTTTCCCGGCGATTCTCAGCGAGCCAACAACCTCGCCTGGGTTGCGGCCCTCGCGGACTATCGTTTACCACAAGCTTTGGAGTTGTCACGCCGAGCCTGTTACTTAGAGCCGGACAGTGTCACCTACCGCGACACCTTGGCCGAAATCCTGTTCCGAATGGGACGCAAAGAAGAGGCGTTAGCAATCGAGCGAGCGTGTCTGTTGGATGAACCCAATATGTGGCATCTGCACGAACAGATCGCCCGCTTTGAAGAAGAGTAAGCGGGCGGGCAACACGCTGTGATTGACCGCTGCTAATTTCAAATCTCTCGTTCCTGTCGGATAAACCGA